>CAIYJE010000207.1 GCA_903926465.1 uncultured Planctomycetales bacterium | reverse complement strand
TCGGGGCGTGTCGCTTCATGGTGGGTCTTCCTTGACCGGCGTAAACTACCTAGATGCCCAAGCAAAATAGCAAAACCGATCAGATACCGCTATTGACGAATTTGGGAGGCCTGCGGGAGGCGCATTAGTGTACTTGCACCCAATCACAGGAACCGGTCAGTCCAGGTCTTGATTCACACAGGGGAAAACTGCTAGACTTCTTCCTCTGAACAATCCTGTAGGGCGGCTAACTCAGCGGTAGAGTGCCATCCTCACACGGTGGAGGTCACAGGTTCGAATCCTGTGCCGCCCATTCCCTCCAGGTTTAGCGAGAATTGTTCAAAATCAAGACCAGGCGTACTCTCGGGTAAGCCTGGTCTTTTCTGTTGCGCCTTTGCAGGGCCCCAGAACACGGCCTCTTAGAGCCAGCGCGAGCCGGCATGCTCACACGCCTCCAGCATCCGCTTCAGGGATTGCGGGTCTGCCAACCAATGCAAACCTCAAGATTCTGCAGGATCATCCCTGAGAGCCTCAAGCTGAGCAACCAAGACTGGCACCATCTGTTCCGAGGCCGAGAGAAAATCCTCCTCGTGCGGAACCGTACCTCTTGGTTCAAAGAGAATTGAGCGGAGCGCGGTCAGTGCGATCTTTCTTTGCAAGCCTTCAGGGCTGGTATGATCCCGATCCAGCGAGCCTGAAGGATCGAATCTCAGCAAAAACTCAACTTCGGTCTGCAAATCCACAATCTCCAGTAATCGCTTTCGCGCAATCTCTAAGCTGTTCCCATTATTGCCACTCACGGAATAGACCTTTCAGGCTGCCTACCGACCCATCAGCGCTGGAGAGCAGCGTCTAATTTCCAGGCGTATCTGAAATTGGATACTTCAGCGGGCCACACAAAGCGATACAACACGATGTCGCCGTTTGGAAACCTTGAGCGGTTCCGAACAATTCCGAGATCCTGACCCCAGGCAACGGCATCAATCACAAGCACTAGCGCCAATTACTTTGCGGAACAATCCGTTGGATCGCAAGAGATATTTCCATGCAAACCAGATTTCTGGCTTGGTCGACATGAAGGCAGATTCACGGTCGCGCGGCAGCAGGAAATGGCTTTATTCCAAAGCCTCAAAAGTGGTTATAGCACGCAAGAGGCCCAATCACCCCCAGCCTGAATAGAGGTTCGCGTTGCGTGGCACATGGACTGACCAAGCCGGATTTAACGCAAAGGCGCACGGCGATAATCCAGACCGCCCAACCCAATCGGCTGGGCGATCTGGAAACCGGTTTTTGCCCCGAAGGCCCTACTGGCCGAGACCAGCGAAGACCTCTCGGGTGGCGTGAGCCGTTCATCCAGGATCAGGAGGAATAGGCTGGAAAATCGGTGTATCCGGTGGCACCAATGGGCGACCACCATTGCTCAATAGGGGCAATGGGGGCAAGTGGCCAGCCGTTCTTGAACCGTTCCACCAGGTCTGGGTTACTGATATAGGGCCTGCCGAAGCCAATCAGATCGGCGTGACCGGTGGCAATTGCCGTTTGAGCGGTTTCCTGGGTGTATCCGCAGTTACCGATCAGGGGACCTTGGAACACCTTCCGGAACTCGGGCAGGGTCATTGGCTCACCGAGTTGATGGAAGCCAAAGGCCAGGCCGTCCATCACGTGCAGGTAAGCCAGGCCGAAGTTGTTGAGCTGGCTGGCCACGTAGGTGAACTGCTCACGAAAGTCGGGCGAGCCCATGTCATTGAACATCCCGTTGGGCGAGAGCCGAACGCCCACGCGATTCGCCGACCAGACCGAAGACACGGCCTCGATAATTTCTTTCAGGAACCGGTAGCGATTCTCGATGCTGCCGCCATACTGATCTGTACGGTGATTGGATTTGGACTGGAGAAATACGTCGATCAGGTAGCCGTTCGCGCCATGCACTTCCACGCCGTCGAACCCTGCCTGCTTGGCACGTTCAGCGGCTTTGCGGTACTCATCCACCACGCGTGGAATTTCGGCAGTTTCCAGGGCCCGGGGAACCTCATGGGGCTGCTTGCCAATAGGCGTGTGGATGTACTCTTCGTTGATTTTGATCGCCGAGGCGGCCACGGCCGGTTTGCCGTTGTGGAAGCTGCTGTGTGAAGCACGTCCCATGTGCCAGAGTTGCAGGAAGATTTTGCCCCCCTTGGCATGAACAGCGTCTACTATGGGCTTCCAGCCTTCGGTCATGGCGTCTGTGTAAATTCCGGGCGACTCTACCCACCCGTTGGCCTGTTCGGAAATGGTGGTGGCCTCGCTGATAATTAGCCCAGCAGAGCTGCGCTGGGCGTAATACTCGGCCATGATGGAGTTGGGAATACGGGCGGCACCGGCCCGGGCGCGGGTCAGGGGAGCAAGAACCACGCGGTTCGAGAGGCTGAGGTCGTGAAGATCAAAGGGCCGAAAAAGGGCATCGCTAGACATGGTTTATCCGTTCCGCTGAGTGAGAAATCCTGGTCAAACACGGTCCACAAAGTCTGGATCGTCCTCGACAAACGGGCTCTTGTAGAACCCGCCTGGCTGGTGCATTGACTGAAGTGCGAATGATAGTGCCCAGGCGGTCTCTGGACCATGCCGGATTGACGGATCAGGGCCCTGGACTTGGATTTACTGCCTGCTCGCAAGGTCAGACTTAGCTCAAATCACGCTCAGCCGTTGCCAAAGCTGCTTGCGCCAGGCATTTTGGGCAATACCAGGGGGCTGGCGTTTTCACCGGTTTTGGGCTCCGCTTCCGGCACCGGGCGCAAAGGTACCGTTTTCCCTTGATGGCGGTTTTGGGGCGATTCTGCTTGCCGGTTCTGGTGATGTTCTTGGACATGGCGAACACTCCTTCAGAAAGATGATCTCCGAGGTTTGGAACAAATCAGGGTTCATCGTGCCTGCGGCTTGTTCCACCCATGCATCTGGAATCTCAGGCGATACCCAGAAATTGCAAATCTCAAAGCCACCCCAGTCAAGTCATCATCGCATGCAGCCCATGAGTCGGCGAGTCATCAGCTCCAATCCTGGGCGACACGGAGACTCAGGTCCGAACGTCAACTCCTTTGCCCCTCCCCCGAATCACCGTTATGATGCAAATAACGGCAGCCGGACAAAGTGACCCAACAAACCTGAGTTCTGCTCAGCCGCGGTGACTTTTGCTGGAAAATTCTGGCATGGAATGACCAGCGAAATGCGGGAGCAGTGGCATGACGACTGGAAACAATCCTGACCATGGGCATGGGCACGCCTTCGGGCTGTTGCAGGCTACCGACCGGGAAGGGTTGGTGGTTGCTAGCCGCCGGAACATGCTCAAGGCAGGGCTCGCCGGCCTGGCCGGGCTCAGTCTGCCAGATTTACTCAGGCACCGAAGCCAGGCTGCCACGTCTGGCATGTCAATCCCCGGCAACAAGTCGGTGATCTTGCTCTGGATGGCCGGCGGCCCCAGTCATATTGATACGTTTGACCCCAAGCCAGACCGGCCGGTTGAAAACCGGGGCCCCTTTGGCGTGATTCCCACCAGGCTGCCCGGCGTACAGGTATGCGAGCACCTGCCGAAGCTTGCGAGCATGCTCGATCAATTCACAATCATCCGCTCGGTGGATGCCCGGCACAGCAACCATGAGCCAAACACGGTGTTCCAGACAGCGAACCTGGAAGCCGAACCCCGTACCAACCCCATTGCCGAGCAGTACCCGGCCATTGGCTCGGTTATTGCCAAGCATCATGGCGCGAACCAACCGGGTATGCCGGCCTACGTGGCGTTCCAAACCTCAAGGAGCCATGTGGCACACGCCGGCTACCTGGGGCAGCAGTACAACCCCTTCATCGCCAACCGGGCAGCCCAGCTCCCGGTTTACAATGAGGTGGGTTTAGATTCTGGACGCACCAGCGAGGCCAGCTTCTTTCAGTTGCCGGCCGGGCTCAGCCACGAACGCCTGCTAGACCGCCGTAACCTGCTGGGCGACCTTGACTCATTGCGCAGACAACTCGATCAGTCGGCCATGCTCAGGGCACTGAGCCAGTACGAACAGCAGGCCGTGGATCTGCTCGTGGGCCAGCGTGCCCAGAAAGCATTTGATCTGGCCAGCGAGCCCGAAGCCATGCGGCAGCGTTACGGAAAGCACCTCTGGCAACAGCAAGCGTTGCTGGCACGTCGACTGGTTGAAGCAGGTGTCGCGTTTGTGACTATTGATCTTAGCTATCATCCGGCCTCGGGCACCTGGGATAACCACGGCGACAATATTCCTCCCTACGGCGGAATCAGCAAGGGGCTTAAACCCCTACTTCCGCTGTTTGATCATCTGGTCACCACCTTGGTTCAAGATCTCAAGGAGCGTGGCCTGCTGGATGATGTGCTGGTGATCGCCATGGGAGAGTTTGGACGAACGCCGATGATCGGCACCCAGGGGAGCACCGATGGCCGAGACCACTGGCCCGTGGTGATGTCCATGCTCTTGGCAGGCGGCGGGCTCAGGCATGCGCAGGTGATTGGATCGACGGAAAGTGATGGTGGGCATATTAAAGATCGCCCCGTCACACCGGGAGACCTGGCTGCAACCATCTACCGCCACATGGGCGTGCCACTTGATGCCACCTACGGCGATCCCACCGGACGGCCCCGCTACATTGTGGATCACGGCGAACCAATTGCCGAACTGTTCTGAATCCGCACCCGCTCCAACGAGACGAGTGCGGGTTCAGAGCTTCGTCCTGCGTCCTCAAGGGTTGGGCGCGGGAACGGACGGGCTGGCCAGATACGAGATCAGGTCGCGGAGTTCCACCTCGCTGAGCTTGTCGAACAGCCCTTCGGGCATCATCGACTCGTTTGAAGCCTTGAATTCTTCGATCTCGGAACGTGGCAGCACCACGCGCTCATTGGCCGTCTGGAGCACCAGGCTCTGAGTGTCTTGCTCGCGCACAATGCCGGTGAGCAGGCGGCCATCGCGAATGGCCACCACCACCAGCTTGTAGTCTCCGCCCACCGTGGCGCTCGGGTCGAGCACGTTCTGCAAGATGTAATCCAGGTTCGCACGGTCGGAACCGGTCAGTTCTGGGCCCAGATTCCCCCCCTCGCCATACAATTTGTGGCACTGACCACAGCTTGCCCGGAAAACCTCACGGCCCTGGCTGGCATTGCCAACCGTTGGGCCGCCCGGTCCGAGCAGTCCCTTGTACCGCTCGACCTGTGCCACCTTATCCTGGCTGGTGGGTCGAGCAGCGCCCCAAACAGCTTCCAAACGCTCAAGCAAAGCCTGATCATTGTAGGCCGCAATCCTACGCGCCGTCGCGGCCGAAAGATCGCGTTTGGGTACGGTGCCGGCCCCCAGGCCCTCAAGCAGTTCCCGAGCCCACGCCGGACGGCTGGCCAACGTTTCCACCACATCGGTACGGATATTTGTCGGCAAAGCCGCGTAACGATCCAGCAAGAGGCGAGAGACCGCAGGATCATCAAACGCAGCCAGTGCCCGAATGGCCGGCCCCATCAATTCGCCACGCCCAACCAGCCCCTTCAGATCGCCAGCCAGTTCCGTTCCACGGTGCTCAGCCAGGTCGGCCAGAGCCCGCTCACGACGTAGCGGATCCGCCTTGGAGTCTAGTAGCGTGACTCGCAGGGTTGCAGCCGCACCCTCGTCACCAAACCGCAGGCCCAGTTGGAGCGCACGCTCTGCCACCGCCGGGTCTGCATCGGTTTGTAACGCTTTAGCCACCGTAGCCCAGGCTGCCGGCGGCGTTAGATTCCGCTGGCCACGCAGCGCCAGCTGAATGCCATCCAGCCCATCACCACGCGCCACGGCGCTGGTTGAAGCCGCAACCACCGGCAGTAACGCCGTCAGCCCCCCATCTAGATCCGCCTCAACCATCCGGCGGGCCATCAACCGCCGGAAAGCGGGTAATTCAGCCTTTGACCAGAGTGCAGCCGCCTGCCCAAGATCCGCAGCCACCGAAGGCTCAACCCCGTACCAGACCATCAAAGGGAGCATCGGGTCATTCGCATCCTCGGCGCGGCTGGCTAATGAGCCGGCAATCGCCCGTTGCTCCGCACTGCCAGGTTGCAACTTCTGCAACCCCGACGCAAGCGCCAGCCGCACCCGGGCCGAGGGCTCAGAACCAGCCAACGAAACAAGCCGTTTCAAGACGTCGGCATCCGTGGCATGAGTATCAAGCAGCAATCGCACACCCCAGGTACGAACGGCATCATCGCCATCCTGAAGTGCTACCAGCCGGCTCCCTGTGTTCTCTGGTGCAAGGGCAGAAGCCGCCCACAGCAGCCGCAAGCGGCGCAGGGGATTGGTGCTGGCCTGGAGCTTTTCCTCAATTGTACGCAACGCCTGGGTCATGTTCTTGCCCAAGGCTGCGCGCTCTTGCAGTAACCGACGCGCGGTGCGGCTATACCACTCATTCTTGTGGGTAACCAGTTCGATCAGGCCCGCATCATCAAGCGCATTGAGATTCACCTTCACCGGCTTTGCATCACCATACGTTATTTTGAGAATTCGGCCGTTCTCACGGTGGGCACCATCGGCATCATGCTCATGGCACTCGCCCGTATCCGACCAATCAGTCACGTAGACCGCACCATCGGGGCCATACTGAAGCTCAAGCCCACGGAACCAGCTATCATTGGCCAGCAAGAAGTCTGTCGCGTGCGAAGCCACCACGCTGGAGCCGTTCGGCTTGAACGTATCATGATTCACCCGGTGGCCATGCACATTGCAGGTGAATGCCGAGCCTCGGTAAGTGTCTGGCCAGTTGTCGCCCAGGTAAATCATGGCTCCCACGTGGGCGTGGCCGCCGCCCAGCCGGTCGGTGGTGGTGGTCACCCCCAGATGGCGGATATCGCTCCACTTCTCTACGGTGTCCCAGTGCACGTGGTCTGCGCAGGTTTTGAGTAACTCATAGGTATTGGGGGTCAGGTCCTGGCCGAACATCCGCTCATAATGGCCACCGTTGACCACGTGAAAGAGGTGAGGAATCACGCAGTTGGTGATGAACATCTCACCCCGTTCGTCAAAGTCTAGCCCCCAAGGGTTGGTGGTTCCGCTGGCCACGTTTTCAAACACCTGCCGGGTGGGATGATACCGCCAAACACCGCAGTTCAGGGCCGTGCGCTCGGCTTCCGGGGTGCCGGGCTTGCCTACCTTGGAGTTGGACAGAATTCCGTTCAGGCCGTAAAGCCAGCCGTCAGGACCCCAGGTCAGGCCGTTGAACACATTGTGCTGGGCGTCCAGGTTCCAGCCGTCCAGCACAACCTCAGCCGGGCCGTCTGGCCGATCATCTCCATTGCGGTCTGGAATGAACAGGAAGTTAGGCGTGGCGCACACCCAGACACCGCCAAAGCCCAATTCCAGCCCAGAGACGTTAACCAGCCCCTCGGCAAAAACGGTTCGCTTATCGAACTGACCATTGCCATCCAGGTCTTCAAAAATCAGGATCCGGTCCCGCCCCTTGCCATCGCGGCTCCAATCTGGATACGCGTAACACTCGGCCACCCAGAGCCGGCCCCGAGGATCGATGGTGAAGCCGATCGGTTGAACCACGTCCGGCTCACCTGCAAACAGGGTGGCTTTGAACCCGGCCGGCAGGGTGAGCTTTCTCGCTGCCTCGGTTACCGGCACCGCTGCCGTCTGGGGTGCCAGCTTGGTGTCATCCGCCTGCGCCTGGGGCAGGCTCGGTACGAACCCGAGTATGGCAAGTGCAAGAGTAAGCCGCCGGCGGCCTGCGTGTCTGGCATTGGGGGTTGGCACGAGATGCAAATCCTCAAGGGGCGAGGGTAGAGGGGCAAGAGGAGAGCCGTTCCAGGCATAGATTCCGTTGTCAAACGCCAACTTCACCAAGCGCAGCAAGCACGCGCTCGTGAAGCTGAGCCGAGGCGCTGGCGGCCACTCCTCGGTTGGAGGTGAGTTCACGGCCAAGCGAGAAATCGAGCGGCCGGCCATCAACATCGGTCACCACGCCACCCGCCTCGGTAATGATGAGAGCGCCGGCAGCATGGTCCCAGATCTTCTCTCGATAGTCCGCGCGGGTGGGCAACCGCAAGTAAAGATGCGCCTGGCCACGCCCCACCACGCCGTACTTGGCCTGGCTATCCATGCGGATGGGCGTGGCTGTAATTCCAAGCAATCGGGCCACGTCGGCCGCGTGACTGTGTGAGCTATGGCCAGATTCAAACGACTCACAGAAACGAATGGCGGCAGGATCGGCATCGGATGCCACCGACACTGGAACACTGGCCGACTGGGGCTGATCGAGCGGCTGGGCCATGGTACCGTGGCCACGGATGGCGGTGAAGATGACCCCCTCTGGTGCGCCTGGGTCTGAACTTTGCGGCAGGGCCGGGCAAGCCAGAGCGGCGACCTCGATCTGGCCATCGACAATCAGGGCCAGCGCAATCGCGTATTGATCACCCCTGAGAAACCCCTTGGTGCCGTCAATCGGGTCAAGCGTCCAGAACCGGCTTACACCCGCCGGCGCGGCACCCCGGTCAATCCAGCCAAGAACGGTCTCGGAATCTACCTCGGGGACCAGTTTGGCCACGTGCTGGGTAACCGATGCCAGGGCGACCGCGTTTTCCGGCTTCCGCAGGTCGGCCGCGTCTTCCTCAGCCACCAGTGGGTCGGCCGGCAAAGCCCTGGCCAGTTCACGAGCCACCAGCGCCTGACTGCCGAAATCGGCCACAGTCACTGGGCTCAGGTCGGCCTTGGAGAGCGTACCCGGAGCCATTTCCTTGCGCACACTCTGGCAAAGCAGGGCGGCCTGCCGGACCGCATGAAGGGCAACGGCCAGCTCATTCTCAAAACCACGGGGCACGGTCATCAGGACATCCTCGGGCTATTCTCAGACACGCTCAGCAACGGGTTCAGAACACCGTTTCAGCAACTTGAAGTCAACAGGATACCAGGTCCGCCACCCTGGATTCAGGGCCCTGGTCGCTCCCGATCGAAATGCCAGCAGTTCGTGGTTCCGCCAGGCTCGATTTTCCGCTATTCCTTACTGCTCACTCCAAGGGCGGCCAGGCGGCGGTGGAGCCGGTTGCTCCCAGCGCCAGGTAGGCTGGTATTCGATCTTGAGATAAGGAGTTGGCACCGGCTCACCGCCCCGCGTATAGGATTTCAGCAGGGCATCGAGCACGCCGCTGGTGAGCAGCGTTCGTTCGACCGGCCAGGCCGGCTTACCCGTGCGCATCATGGACTCAATGCTGCCCAGCAAAAGCGAGAAGTGGTACCCGGGGCGGGCTTCCTGCGTCCAGAACTCGGTGGCGGCAATCGAGCCTTCAGGCTCATCACGCCAGGCGGCCGTCCACGCACCAACCTGGCCGTTCAGTTCGAACACGAAGACTTTGAGCCCGTCCTCATACTCCACAATGAACAGCTTGGGCTCAGCGACCTTCTCTCGCTGGACGGGTTGACCGTCTCCGAACCCAGGCACACGACGCAAGGCTGCTTCAAACAAAGCAGGGTCACAGACCTTGTCATCCAGCGTTTTCCATACGGCATCGCCCCCCAAACATCGCACCTGGCGCACTCCGGTTTCGCCACCACGCCGCTGTTCGGCCAAAGACTGAACCGCTTCAAGCGCATGGAAACCGTACGCATCGGTGGTTCCAAACGTGAACCCAACAATTTGCGAGAGGGGAGCACCACGCTCCACATCGGCGGCCGGATGCCGCCAGGTCCCTGGAACCGACGAACCGGCCATCAGCGGGATCTTCAGTTCCCGGGCCGTGTCATAAACATGACGGGAATCGTCCCAGTTATCGGCCAGGTGCTTGTCCAGGAACACCGGTACCACCCGCCCGCTCTGCCGGAATACGGCCACCGTCTCGTCCCAGAATCTCCGCTTGGGGTACTGATGGTTGCCAGTACTAGAGAATGGATAATTGCCATGCTCGGCTACCAGCAGCACACCATCCACGGCTAGTTTACCAGTACCCAAGGTCAGCGTTTCGGCAATGGTAGGCTTGATCGGGAACCGATGCGAGGCCGCCAGCAGCCGGCTAATATCGTTGGGTGGCCGCTGATCGGTATACAGCGAGACTAGCTTCAGCGGCGAGTCCTTGCCCGTGCCATCGAGCATGTCGGTCAGCAGCAACCGGCTTACAATCACGTCGGCGTGCGAGTTATGGCGATACTCGGTAACCACCGCCGCCACCCGCTGAGACTCGATTTCTTGCCCATACAAGGGCCAGGGCCAGAGGGCCACCACCGCTACCACAAAAAACGAGCGTAACATGCAGAATACAGAGGGCATGATGTGGGGCTCTCTGGGCGGGGGGGGGGGGGGGGGGCCGCGG
>CAIYJE010000206.1 GCA_903926465.1 uncultured Planctomycetales bacterium | reverse complement strand
TCGGGGCGTGTCGCTTCATGGTGGGTCTTCCTTGACCGGCGTAAACTACCTAGATGCCCAAGCAAAATAGCAAAACCGATCAGATACCGCTATTGACGAATTTGGGAGGCCTGCGGGAGGCGCATTAGTGTACTTGCACCCTATGGATGGAGCAATACAGACTTCCGCATTGATCCCCAATGCGATGTCTGTTAAATTTCTGGAAGAGACCCCAGACAGTTGTCTGACGACAGACTTCCGGCACAGGATGAGCTGGAAGTGTTTGGGGTAGGAGAAGGATTCTCCGGTATGACGATTTTTAGCCTGCAATCAGAGCCAAGAAGCACGGCCCCGCACCACAGCCTTGGCTGGCAAGTGCTGGGGTTGGGTTTGCTCGTTCTCATGGCTGGCTGTTCACGGCACGACTATCGTTACCGGGCAGACCGTGACGTGTACGGAATTGAGAAAGAGCGGAATATCGATCCTCGATGGAACCTGCCCATGAGGCCGGTCGAGGCCGACCCTCGCTCTCGTATCGACTATCGGTTTGATGCCGATAAAGAGCCGATTCCGCCAGACGACAACTCGGCCCGGCTCTATCAGGTTTCGGCCGGCCAGCCGTTCGAGTTTGCCCACTGGGCCAAGCGTGGAACCTCATCCATTGAGTCGGATTCTTGGACCGATTATCTACCCAGAGAGACCGATGGCAGTGTGTTGCTATCTCGTGAGTCGGTCATTCAGCTCGGCTTGTTGAACAGCCGCGAATATCAGACACAGATCGAAGGTCTTTATACCTCGGCGCTGGGGGTAGCCCTGTCGAGATTCGAATTCATGACCCAGCCCTTTTCGCGCTGGAATACGGCGTTTGGTCTGAACGGAGCGGGGTCAGCTCAGGCTCGTTCACTCACCTTGGGGAGTGTGAATGGCCTGAGTCAGAATTTGCTCTCTGGCGGCCAGTTACTGGCCACGCTTTCGAACGCGATGGTCTGGCAGTTTTCTCCGAATGGCCTGACCACGGCCCCTTCGAATCTGGCCGTTGCGTTCACGCAACCGTTTTTGCGTGGAGCCACGCTGCGTATTCGAACTCAGCCCCTTTCGGTGGCTGAACGTCAGATGTTGTATTCGATCCGAGATTTTGCGCAATACCGCCGCAACTTCTTTGTGACGGTGACAGGTGGTGGCGGATATCTGGGTCTTCTGGGGCAGCTTCAGGGCATCCGCAACGCCAGAGACAACCTGGCTGCCCTCAAGCGTGGCCTGAACGAGCAGGAAGCCACGGTAGACGCTGGTTTTGTGTCGCTGGCTTCACGAGACACCCTGGCGGTTCAATATCAGACCCAGCAGCTTGCACTGGTGCAGCAGGAAGCTGGCTTGCAAACCACGCTCGACTCTTATAAAGAGCAACTTGGGTTGCCTCCCGAGCTGAACGTGACGGTGGACGATTCTGCGCTCCAGACCTTTGAGCTGAGTGATCCACGCATTGGGAAGTTGACGAAGCGGGTCGACGACCTGAACTTGTCGTTGCTCGGTTCTGTTGAAGTACCAGCACCCGAGGTGATTGAAGATGCCCTGAAACAACTCAGCCAGGGAGCCAATGACCTGCGTGAGTTGCTTTCGGTGGTCAGAACCGACCTGGGTACCCTTCGCCAGCGACTGAGCCTTCCTGCACTCGATGACGATTTGCCAGACGTGCCCGTGACCGGCCGATCAACCGAACCAGGAGCCAAAGCCCTGGCAGAACGGATTAACAGCCGACTGATCGAAATCGATGAGCGAACCAATGCCATTGAAGAGATGGCACGTGATATTCGGGTTTTGCTGGGCGAACCTGGCGATATGGACTCGGCCCGAGAGTCGATTGCGGTTTTCCTGGGTGTCGATCCGCCCGGCAAGGTTCCTGCGGTATTTCCCTGGCCTGGAGACAAGGAAGCTGCATGGGCCACTCTCAAAGACCTGGTCGGCCGGCGGTTCCTCTCAAGAATCAATGACGTCTTCGTGGCCCAGAATCAGATACGCGTTTACCTGATCAAACTAACACCGGTTGATATCACAACCGACCAGGCTATCACAATTGCGCTCGATAACCGTCAGGACCTCATGAATGCGAGGGGACGGGTGACCGACGCCTGGCGAAACGTGGAAGTTCAGGCCAACGCCCTGCTGGCCGTGCTCAATGTCAATTACCACGGGAACCTGGCAACACGCCCCGGCGGCTCGACCCTGTTCGGGTACGACGCCCACCAGCAGTCTCAGCAGGTCGGAATTGAGTTCGACGCCCCCGTGAACCGGTACGCCGAACGCAACGTTTACCGTGCCTCGCAGATCAATTATCAACAGGCACGGCGAGCGTACATGCTGACCCGCGATGAAATTGTTCGCCAGATCCGCCTCGATGTTCGTAATCTATTACTGAACAGACGCCAGTTCGAGATCAGCCGTGAGCAGGTCATCTTGGCCGCTCGGGCTGTGGAACAGGCAGAGTTTGACTTGCGGAACAGCCGAGACCCAGGCTCGGGTGCCGGCCTCACGCAGCAGTTCCTGAACACGCTGAACCAATTGCTATCGGCCAAAAACACCCTGATCAGCAACTGGGTCTCTTACGAGACAGCGCGGATGAGTTTATACCGAGACTTCGGCATCATGGATATTGATGCCCAGGGGATCTGGACCAATGAGTCGCTTGACCCAGCCAGCCTCGCAGCCCAGCCCGAACGACCCTCTGCTGGAACGGGTACTGACACCCTCGAATCCGACATTGCCCCAGACATCTTCAAAGAAGAAACCCCGGCGGACGCCCGGTAAGCTAACCAAGTCTTTGATTGCCGTCCTGATTACCGGCACCGTGATTGGCGCTGGCTATTATGGAAGCCAGGGGATGTCCGGTTCAGGCAGCCGAAAAGATCGGCCCCTTTCCGTACCCGTGCGCAAGGCGGAATTGCGGATTGTGGTGACCGAACGCGGCAACATGGAAAGCGTGGAAACGGTCGACGGAATCTGCGAGGTTCAGTCTCCCACCGGGCAAGTCAAGATCATCCAGCTTGTGCCCGAGGGGACCAAGGTCAAACAAGGCGAGATCGTTTGTACGTTCGACTCCGCCGATATCCAGAAGAATATCTCGCAGCAACAAGTGAAGGTGAGCCAGGCCGAATCCAAGGTGGAAACCACCCTGCAAGAGCTGGAGATTGCCAAGAACAAGGCGGCCACAGACGTCAAGAAAGCCTGGGTGGACCACGAACTGGCCAAGCTCGATAAGGAGAAGTACGAGAAGGGAGATTATCCGATCGAGGTCGAAGATATCAGTAGCTCGATCTCCCAGAACGGCAGCCAAGCCGAGAGCAAGAAAAACGTGATGGAACAAACCCAGGAACTGGTCAAAAAAGGGTTCCGCACCCCCCAGCAACTCAGAGCCGCAGAACTCGAGTACAAGCAGTTCGAAAGCGCACTCAAAAGCGCCCAGCGCAAGAAATCGGTCAAGGAAGAATACGACCGTAAACGCAAGAACATGGAACTTTCTTCCAAGGTCGAACAAACTCAGGGAGATTACGTTCGGGCCCAGGGCACCTCCAAGGCCAACATCATCAAGGTCGAAACCGAAAACATGTCGGCCAAGGCCACCTACGAAATCGAGCAGCGGCTTCTCGAACAGTATGAAAGCCAGCTCGAAAAGTGTGAGATCAAGGCCGCCCAAGACGGAGTGGTGGCCTACGCCAATGAGCCTTGGTATGACTCTAGCCGGCAGATCCGCGAAGGGGCACAGGTTTTCAACCGACAGAAGATCTTCAGCCTGCCAGACATGAGCCACATGCAGGTCAAGCTCAGCATCCACGAGTCGATGATCAAGAAGGTCAAAGAAGGGCAACTCGCAGAAATTCGCATCGATGCCTTTCCTCAAATGGTACTGCGCGGAAAGGTGAAGACCGTATCTCAGTTGGCAGACTCGAACCGCTCTTTCATGAGCGGGGGCGCCAAGGAATACACGTCGATCGTGACCATTGAGAACATGCCCGAAGAAGAACTCAGGCCTGGCATGACCGCCGAGGTTCGCGTGATGGTCAAAACCCTGTCCCAGGTCATGGTTGTGCCTCTGGGCGCTGTGGCCGAACGGAAAGGGTTGCATTACGCATTTGTCGAGGGGAAAGAAGGGGCCATCGAACGGCGCCAGATCAAGGTGGGAGATAGTAACGAGAAGGTAATTCAGGTTCTGGAAGGGCTCTCTGAAGGAGAACCCGTGGTGCTTGACGCTCGAATTCGTGCCGATGCAGAGTTCAAGGACGAGGAATCTGAAGAAGACCTGGAAGCAAAACCTGCCACCCAGGCGGCCACTGAACCAAGCCCTGCACCGGCCGAAGCCACTCCCTGATGGGCGGCGATTGAGCTGATCCAACTGCCGCTTCTTCAAGACCCCACACGGCACTCATGAATCGATTCCTCAACTCGGTCAGCCTGGCCCTGCGCAACCTCTCTCTGCACAAGCTCAGGTCCACGCTTACGGTGCTTGGCCTGATTTTTGGCGTATCCAGCGTGGTGGCCATGCTGGCCATTGCCGAAGGGGCCAGCGCGGAAGCTCAGAGGCAGATCGCCGAACTTGGTGCCACCAATATCATCCTTCAAAGCATCAAGCCGATGGAGGACCTCAAGAAAACCCGTGGCCAGAATGACAACTTCATTGCGAGCTACGGACTCAAGCACGAAGACTACGAACGCATTGTGGAAACGATTCCCACGGTAATCAAGGCAACCCCCTTGCGTGAGTTTCGGCAGGAAGTTCGCCATCTCGGCCAGGTCCTGGATGCCCGTGTGGTTGGAGCAGAACCAAGTTTCCTGGACCTCACCAACCAAAAAATTGCGCAAGGAAGGTTTCTGGAATCGGCCGACATGAGCACATTTGCGAATGTTGCCGTGCTTGGCCAGGAACTGGCCGAGAAGCTCTTCCCGTTTGGTGACCCCCTTGGCCAGTCGGTTCGAATTGGCGACAGTCACTTCTACAAGGTGATTGGTGTTACCGGCTTCAAGTCTCCGTCTGCCGGCACGGGAAGCAGCCTTGCCGCCCAAGACTTCAATAAAGATGTCTATATTCCTTTGACCACCAATCGGGTCCGGTTTGGCGAGGTACTGATGAACCGCAAGTCTGGCAGTTTCACGGCCGAACGCGTGGAACTGAACCAGATCACGGTAACCGTAGACCATGCCGACAACGTGATGCGAACAGCCGACGCACTCAAGAGCCTGCTCAAACAGTTTCACCCCAAGGAAGACTATGGAATTACCATTCCCATGGAGCTTCTGGAAAAGGCAGAAGCCACCAAGCGGATCTTCAACCTGGTGCTTGGCTCAATCGCGTCCATCTCTTTGCTGGTGGGCGGCATTGGCATCATGAACATCATGCTGGCCACCGTCACTGAACGAACCCGGGAAATTGGGATCCGCCGAGCGCTTGGGGCCAAGAAGAAAGACATCACGTTCCAGTTCCTGGTAGAGACGGCCGTGATCTCCGCCACGGGCGGCCTGATTGGCGTGGCCCTGGGCCTGGCTGCGCCACCCATTGTGGCCAAGTTCACCGGAATTCCGGCCGTGGTCCAGCCCTGGGCACCGCTGCTCGCGTTCGCCATTGCGGTCTTCACGGGTGTGACCTTCGGGCTCTACCCAGCGCGCCGCGCCGCCTCCATGGACCCCGTTGAGGCACTCAGAACCGAGTGACGTTCCAAACTTTTCCCGAATCCACCGCCCGGCCAGTTCCCCTGGAAGGTTGAACATTCCACCAGGGTGGTTGACAATAACTTCCGGCGTGGGAAACCTGGCCAGGATGTCATTGCCGCCTTGCGGGAAACCGACCAATGCTCAGGCCGTCCCCAACTCGCCCGTTGCTCGCCTTGATCCTCACCACCCTGCTCTACCAGGGAGCCACCTTGCGAACCAGCCAGGTGCGGGCCGACGATCAGGCCCAGCGCAACTGGTTTGAGGCCAAGATCCGGCCGGTTCTGGTTGAACGCTGCCTGGCATGCCACTCCCAGCAAGCCGGTAAGGCCAAAGGCGGATTGCAACTTGATAACCGCGCGAGCCTGCTGTCTGGCGGCGATTCTGGGCCAGCCGTGGTGCCAGGTGATCCCGCCGCCAGCCCTCTGCTCCAGGCCTTAACAGGCGATGGCCTGCAGCGCATGCCCCCAGACCAGCCCTTGCCGGCCTCAACTATCGACGACTTTCGGGCCTGGATTGCGCAAGGGGCCTTTGACCCCCGCGATACGGCCAGCAAAACCCGACCCACGGCCAGTGGCCCCTGGTGGTCTTTACTGCCTGTTCGCAGCCCCTCGATTCCGCTTGGCTTGCCCCCTGACGGCTGGAACCGCTCTTCGATTGATGCGTTTCTGTTGACACGGCTCAATGCCGCAGGGCTAACGCCGTCGAACGAGGCCGACCGCCGAACCCTGATCCGACGTCTCTCATTCGACCTGCTGGGCTTACCACCAACTCCTGAAGAGATCGACGCCTTCCAGGTTGACCCCGCGCCAGACGCCTATGAACGCCTGGTGGACCGCCTGCTGGCCAGCCCTCACTACGGCGAACGATCGGCCAGGCTCTGGATGGACCTGGTTCACTTCGCAGAAACCCACGGCCATGACCAGGACCGGATCCGGCCAAACGCCTGGCCCTATCGAGATTATCTGATCCGAGCGTTCAACGCCGACCTTCCCTATCAGCAGTTCATCGAACAGCAGATCGCGGCAGACGTTCTATTTCCCCAGCAACCCGACACCATTGAAGCACTTGGCTTTTTAGCCGCCGGCCCCTGGGACGAAAGCTCCCTGCGCGACATTCGCGAAGACACGCTCGATCGTGAGATCGGTCGCTACCTGGACCGAGACGACATGATCGCCACGACCATGTCCACCTTCATCAGCACCACCGTCCACTGCGCCCGCTGTCACGACCACAAGTTTGACCCGGTGTCCCAGGCCGACTATTACGGACTCCAAGCCGTATTTGCAGGTGTTGATCGCGCCGATCGCTCATTCGACAGAGATCTTCAGAACGGCCAACGCCGGCGAGAGATCACGGGCAAGCTGCAGGCCGTGGAGCAAGGCAACCCGGCCGCGCTGGCGAATTTGCTGGAAGACAAAGCGTACCAGCCTGTGCAGCACTGGGCAGACTCTCTGCAAGCTCGGGCGGAACGTTGGCTGGTGATCAAGCCCGACACGCTGAACTCCAGTTCGGGTTGCTCGTTCGAACCCCAAGACGATGCCTCATACCTGGTCACAGGTAACCGGCCCGCCAAAGAAATTACCACAATCAGCACGGCGGTCAGCGTACCCTCGCTCACGGCTGTTCGCCTGGAGGCCATGAACGACGACCGACTCCCAAGCAAGGGACCTGGCCGTAACGAGAATGGGAATCTGCACCTCACAGAGGTCAAGATCTTCCTGACTTTCCCAGACGGTGGCCATGAAGCCCGGCCAGTACGGATTAGCAAGGCTCAGGCAGACTTTCAGCAAGAAGGCTGGGGCATAGCCGCGGCCATTGACGGCAACCCTCAGACAGCGTGGGGAATTTTCCCGTCCGTGGCTCGGTCCCATGAGGCCGTGTTTGAACTGGCGGAAGATCTGATCGTGCCGCCCGGAGCCAAGCTCAGCATCGAGCTGCAGCAAACATTCCCTGAGAATCACCCGATTGGCCGGTTCCGCATCTCTGTGAGTGGTGCCGAACGGCCCGCCACACTGGTGGCCCTGCCCCCTGAGCTTGATTCCGCCGTTCGGACTCCTGAACCTTTGCGGACACCCGCACAAAAACAGACCCTGGCCCTGGCATACTGGACCGCGGAATGGAAGCAGCAACTCACGGCACTTCCACCGGCTTCCATGGTGTATGCCGGCGCAGCCGACTTTGCCCCCGACGGCTCACACAAACCAGCAGGCCGGCCCAGGCCAATCAAAATTCTGAAACGTGGAGATATCAAACAACCAGGCGATGCGGCTCTACCGGGCGCGCTTCAGTGCATTGCGGAACTACCGGGTCAGTTTGCACTGCCTAACCCCGAAGACGAATCCGCTCGCCGGAAAGCACTCGCCCTGTGGATCTCGTCTCCACACAATCCACTCACCTGGCGGTCGATTGTGAATCGGGTCTGGCAGCAGCATTTTGGGCGGGGAATCGTAGACACTCCCAGCGACTTCGGACGCATGGGTTCCATACCCACCCACCCGGAACTTCTGGACTGGCTGGCCGCCACTTTCCGCGACCAGGACGCGGGCTCACTCAAAAGCTTACACCGCCGGATCGTGACCTGCTCGGCTTACCGCCAATCGGTTCGCACTGATCCAGCCGCAGCCAACCTGGACGCCGAGAATCGGCTCCTCTGGCGCGGGAACCGACGCCGGCTCGACGCCGAGTCTGTTCGTGATGCCATACTGCATGCCTCTGGCTCCTTAGACCAACGCATGGGCGGCCCATCGGTTCAACACTTCAAGCTGAGTCCCGGCGTTCATGTGACCCCCGTTGTCGATTACACCGCCTATGACTGGTCCAACCCTGGCAGTGGACGCCGATCCGTGTATCGCTTTCTCTTCCGAACCCTGCCCGATCCATTCATGGAAGTGCTTGATGCCGCCGATGGCTCTCAACTCACAGAAACCCGGGGAGAATCGGTCTCTCCGCTGCAATCCCTGGTCATGCTGCATAACGCGTTCATCCAGCATTTCAGCCTTCGCATGGCCAACAATCTGCAAGCCTCCAGCCCCGACCTTGAGCCCCAGATTGACCTGGCATTCCAGCGCCTGTTTGGCCGAGCTCCTGAGGGCGATGAACAAACCTCCTGGCAAACAATCGCAAGGAAACATGGCCTTGCCGAAGCCTGCCGGGGACTTCTGAATACAAATGAATTCCTGTTCGTCGATTGAGGCAACCACTCAAGCCATGCATCAGCACATGCCAACACGACGAGAGCTGCTCTGGCACTTCGGCGGAGGGATCGGCGGTGTGGCCCTGGCTCACCTACTGGGCCGCGAAGGGGCACTGGCCGACCAGGAAACATCTGGCCCACGACCGGAATGGAACGGCGGAATTCACCACAAGGCCAAAGCAAGGCGAGTGATCCAGTTGTTCATGAACGGCGGCGTGAGCCAGATGGACACGTTTGACTACAAGCCGGAATTGGACCGGCTTCATGGTCAGCCGTTTGATCCCGGTTCGCACGTGGAAGCCCCCACCAGCCAGCCAGGCTCTTTGATGAAGAGCCCCTTCCCTTTCACCCAGCATGGCCAGAGTGGGCGATGGGTAAGCAGCGTGTTTCCGGAAACGGCCCGCCGTGTTGATGACATGGCCTTCTTGATGGCGCTGGCCTCTAAAACGAACGTGCATGGACCGGCCAGTTACATGATGAATACCGGCTTCCTCTTGCCCGGTTTTCCGTGCCTTGGCTCCTGGCTTGCCTACGGACTGGGCTCACTTTCTGACAATCTTCCCACGTTCGTCGTTTTGCCAGACCCGCGTGGCCTACCTTACAACGCCAAAGGGAACTTTTCGCCCGGATTTCTACCCGCCAAACATCAGGCAACACTGCTGAACCTGGGTCGGCCCGATCCTATTCCAGACCTCAGGGCGCCCGCAGCCGGCGGTGATGACCCCGCCCTGCTCGAAGCCCTGGAGAACGCCAACCGTCGTCACGCAAATGAGCGCGGTGGCGATGCCAGACTGGAGGCCAGAATCCTGGCGTATGAACTGGCGGCCCGAATGCAAGGGACGGCTCCAGAGGCACTCGAACTTGGCGGAGAAAGCCAGATCACCCGGGCGCTGTATGGCCTGGATGACCCCGCCACGGCAGACTTTGGCCGCCGCTGCCTGACGGCACGCCGGCTGATCGAACGTGACGTGCGGTTTGTGCAAGTTTGGAGTGGCGCAGGGGGGCCCGCCAACAACTGGGATAACCACGGCAACATTTTGACCGAGCTGCCGCCCATCGCACGCTCGGTCGACAGACCGATTGCCGGACTCCTGACCGACCTGGCCGGACGAGGGCTGCTGGACGACACCCTGGTGGTTTGGTCCACGGAATTCGGACGGATGCCGTTCACGCAGGGGGCAACCGGGCGCGACCATAACGGGGGCACGTCAGTAGCCTGGTTGGCTGGCGCAGGTATCAAGGGCGGGGTTTCTCACGGCCAGAGCGACCCCTGGTCTTGGCAGGCTGGCGAAGATCGCACCTACTGCTATGACCTTCATGCCACCATTTTGCACCTGCTGGGCATTGACCATGAACGGCTTACCGTGCGCCACAACGGAATCGACCGTCGCCTGACCGATGTCCATGGGCGGGTGCTGAACGCAATAATGGTGTAATAAAACAACGCTGGCACCGAAGTCCAGCACAATAATGGTCGGCAGCCATTCCCCCCCCAAGAAACCACCGCTCCAGAACGCCCTAACTGATCCTGTTTCTCTTGCAAGACTTAATGCCAAGACTGCGTTTCAAAAGTTACGGCCAAGAGCTTATTGCGCAGCAAATGAAAAACCAAATTATCGTGAGTTCAAAATTAGAGACGGTTGCCAGCCTGTCTTGACGCAGATTATCATCTTTGTGCTGCATTTGTTTTACAATCGAAGGTTCTGCGTGGAAAATTGAAGGCGTACTATCGATGTCCGAGGTTTATTCGAAACTATTTGCTCAAGAACGCTCAACGTCAGGGCCTCTCAACAGAATTTCTCGTAATCTCTCGAATCCCCGTATTCTTCTGGCTCTGCTTGCTTACGTAACCGCCCTTGTTATTGACCCTGGCAACCTTGGAACCATTGATACCAGGCGCAGACTGGATGTCACGCAGTGGATATCCCAAGGAACGTCACCCATTGCCTCCACTCCCGATTTCGCAATCAAGGGGAGAGACGGGAAACTGTATTACCCCTATGGCATTGGCCAGTCATTGGTCATGCTGCCTGCAGATCTGATTGCCGCACCGCTCTCTCGGTTGGTTTCTGGTTCGAACGAGACCCAGGCCAAAATTCGCACAGGTATCGTTGGAATGTTGACATTCCCCCTGATTTGCGCGGGAACGATTGCGTTACTTTATGACTTGTTATTTGGACTGGGTTTTAACAAAAAAGAGTCGATGGCGGGCAGCCTGAGTTTGCTCTTTGGGACAACTTTTCTTTATTACACCAAAATTCATTACGAAAATAGTTTGCTGATCTTTCTGTTTATCGCCGCCCTGAACTCGATAAGGATCTGGGTCGATAGCGGTTCACGGCCTGCTTTAATTCTGGCGGCTTCTGCTGCCGGCATGATGATTCTGACACGTTTAACAACCTTCGTTGAGGTTGCGTGTTTGGGGGTTTTTACGGCTGGCCTCTTGGCCATCCATTGGCAAACTCCTGAAGGGAAGCTTGACACCAAAAACCGACTCAAAGATCTGGCCTTGGTAGGGACCATTTGTTTTCTAGGATTTTGCCTCGCTGAAAGGCTCTATCATTGGAGAAGATTTGGCGGGCTTGGCTCAACATACATGCATGTTCAGTCTGACCTTATTCGCAAAAGATCAGCAATCAAACCGAATAACTGGCAATTCCAACAGCCGCTCTGGACTGGATTCAAAAAGAATCTGTTCTACCCTCATGAGTCAATTTTCCTTTATGACCCCCTGCTTCTGCTTGCCTTACCGCTAGGCATTTTTGGATACAGACTTGTCAATCCAAAGATCCGGCTATTCCTGTGGACCAGCTTGCTTTTTGTGGTCCTTCAGGTTGGGCTGTACTCCAAAATTCCATGGCCAGATGGAGGTGCCTGGGGAAACCGTTTCAACGCCAACTCTGCGCAAGTGGCCTGCATACTTGCAGTACCGCTTTTCCTCAGATTTCGACCTTACCTTAACCCATGGATCAATCGGATTGCGATTGGCATTCTTGGGATAGCCATCCTGATTCAAGTGGAATCTGTGGTGTATAAGGTCAATCTGGAAACGATGCAGTATTTCCTGATTCTCAATTCGATCAAGACTTCTCAAAACCTTAAACAGCTTCCCAATATCAATTTAACCTGGGATTACCACCTATTTACCGGTTGGCAACGCCTTGTGAATATTTTTTCAGTGGCCACTGGAACTTTTGACGCCACCGGACTGAAGCCAGTTGAACACGCACAACACTGCTTGATACCAAACTTCTCTCCATTTATTTTCCAGTCGATGCTCCCAGCCTCAATTTTCAAGTTCGTCTGGGCTGTCTGGATCAGCCTCTTGGGGTTATGGTTTTTGCTCTTATCCCGAACAATTCAATACTTCAGGACCGAAGATTACGAGCCGCTGCATAGAGATCTGGCTGTAAAAGTGCCAGGCTCCTTCTGGCCCAGGCGCAATGTTGGCCCACACGAACTGCGGATCAAGCAGTCTCGCCAGAGCTGAATACGGCCACCTGGCAACCAGGGAAAGTTGTCCCTTCAGTACCCCAGCAATGAGAGCCTTGTTGCAACACGTGCAGTGCAGCCATGGGAAAGGGCCTGCTCTCGTGGCATGGATGACGCCGTCTGCGGGTCATCCGTGCTGTGAAGCCATGGAAGAGGGCTTGCACTGCGCCGTCTGCGGGTCATCCGTGCTGTGCAACCGTGGATCAACTTGGAACCGGCTTCCGAATTCAAGATTGCCAGCTCATAAAGCGATCAAGCTATGCACTTTGGCCAGTCGGCCCCAGGGGCTCTCCACCAGGCCCGAACAACTGAACAGCGGCAACGTCCACAGACTCCAGCCGTCGTTCTGGCAAATCTTGAAGTACGACGGAAGGATTGGTCTGAACATTCCAGACCCAGTGGGCTTCAAAAGGCTTTCCACCGTTTTTGCGACGGTTCAAGAAGGCAAACGCCGTGAAACCTGTCACCAGGCTAAATACCAGAATGAGTGCCGCCACGGCAAAGAACGCCATCACGGCGAGTGAAAGTCCAAAAACCAGGATTGCCGCCAAGACGGACGCCCAGTTTCTTAGCTTTTGAAGTACGGTCTGCACATTGCACCCCTAGGCGGCAACGATCTGAATTTCAACCCGCTGCCAGGAATTTGCAAGCATTGGTCACTCCCAGGCAAACCGGGCGATGCCGCTTACGTTGACCCGTTGAAACAGAGGTACCCAAGTCTTGCTCTTAGTACCTCTATCATTCGGGTGGGGTCAAGAAAATGACAAGAGGCATGGCCGAAGAATCTATCGACCTTCCTAGCAGAAACAAGGGCGGAGCATGGTTGCGAGCCGGCCGAAACCCAACATTGGACGCAAGCCGAGTTCGTGAATGGAATTCCGGCCTTGGCCCAATGGCAACCACGTGAGCGGCCGTGGTGCCCCAGCATCGTCTTCCGCCGTAAGGCTTGCTGTCTCGCTTGCTGAAAGCAACGAGGCACGGTGAGACCAGCGTGAATTGGTGGTTACTGGAGTAGGCACCGTTGGCCAACCGTGAACATCGCAAAACCCAAAACCCTGGCTTACCAAGCTTGTGAAACACCATCCGGCCAAGAATGAGCGTACGGCGGAACTGGCCACGCATTTTGCTATGATGAAGATATGCCACCCCCAAAGCCCGCGCTACCCGTTGGAATTGTTTACGCGACTGCCGCTGCGGCACTTTTTGGCGCAAGCACGCCACTATCCAAGTTGCTTTTGGGGAGCGTGGACCCGTGGCTGCTGGCGGCCCTGCTCTACCTGGGTTCGGGGTTGGGCCTTTCCCTGTGGCTTCTGTTCGCCTCTCGATTCACGGGCCGAGCTTCCAAGGAAGCACCCATCAGTCGGGCCGATCTCCCCTGGCTTGCCGGCGCGATTCTGTTTGGTGGCGTGATCGGGCCGGTGTTGCTCATGCTCGGTCTCACCTCCACTCCAGCCGCATCGGCATCCTTGCTTCTGAACCTGGAAGGCGTTCTGACCGCGCTTCTGGCGTGGTTCGTGTTCCAGGAGAACTTCGATAGCCGCATTGCCCTGGGAATGGCATTTATCACCGGGGGTGGCCTGTTGCTCTCTTGGACCGGCAGTTCCGAGACCGGTGTTCCGTGGGGCGCACTTGGAATTGCCGGGGCCTGCCTTGCCTGGGGGTTAGACAACAACATCACGCGCAAGGCGTCTGGCGGGAACCCGATCCAGATTGCGGCCGCCAAAGGCCTGGTGGCAGGCACCGTTAACCTGGGCCTCGCACTGCTTGCCGGCTCACACATGGCCGGAATTCAGACCGTGATGTCTGCGGGGGTAGTTGGCCTGGTTGGCTATGGAATTAGCCTGACCCTCTTTGTGCTGGCTTTGCGACACCTGGGCACCGCCCGCACGGGAGCATACTTTTCTTTGGCCCCGTTTGCCGGGGCAGCGCTTTCGCTGGTGATCTTTCAGGAAGGCTTCTCAATTCACTTCGCAATAGCGGCAGCACTGATGGCTATTGGCGTGTGGCTGCACCTGACAGAGAGACACGAACACGAACATACGCACGAGCCGCTAGAGCATAACCATAGCCACGTTCATGACGACCACCACCAGCACCAACATTCCCCGAACGACCCACCCGGCGAGCCGCACAGCCACCCACACCGCCACGAGCCGCTAACCCACTGTCACGAACACTTCCCAGACATCCATCACCGCCATGAACACTGATGGGCAGATCCGAAGACGCCTGCTTGAGGTTTCGAAGCGCTTGGTCGACCGCTGGACAAGGCTACGGACCTTGGTTCTGATGGAGTTCAGGCATATCAGGCGTGCGATTGCGTTTCTAAGAAACGGTGGCAAAATGAAGAAGGGCTCGGATGATCGTTCGTTTGACTTCTTGTTGCCAGGGTTTCTCAGAGAAAAGGTAAGCGTCCGGTGGACCGCATCTTGCTCTAATTCACGAAAGTGATCCTTGAACCATCCTCTGATTCAAAGATCACTCTGGCTGCGGTTCCGAGTTCAGAATCGTTACGACTTGGCTGGGTCAGGCTTCCAAGCATCCGGGAGTAACTCCGCGATCCTGCTATG
>CAIYJE010000205.1 GCA_903926465.1 uncultured Planctomycetales bacterium | reverse complement strand
CCCTGATCGTTCGATGAGAGAGG
Source organism: uncultured Planctomycetales bacterium (assembly GCA_903926465.1). Lineage (GTDB taxonomy): Bacteria > Planctomycetota > Planctomycetia > Isosphaerales > Isosphaeraceae > CAIYJE01. The sequence continues at coordinate 27,621 of CAIYJE010000205.1, read as the reverse complement.
GTCGCTCATTGCCATTCGCGGCTGTGTATGAAGAAATCGCGTGTCTGGGGAACCTTGTGTTGCTGGCCCTGATCGTTCGATGAGAGAGGGTCGCTCATTGCCATTCGCGGCTGTGTATGAAGAAATCGCGTGTCTGGGGAACCTTGTGTTGCTGGCCCTGATCGTTCGATGAGAGAGGGTCGCTCATTGCCATTCGCGGCTCTGTATGAAGAACGGGCCTTCAGACAGCCGCCGTCGGCTGTCTCTTTGGGGGGAGGATGTGCAGCCCAATCGTGAACCCCGGTCATTCCACTCGTTGAAGGTGCCTTGCGCGTTCTGTTTGTGTCGTGTTCGCGATGTTGGAACTGTACGCTAGTGCGCTGCTAACAGAACGCATGGTCTGTGGTTCCACTGGACTGAGGCGGCGGAATTTCGTTCGTGCTATTCTTATACGGTCAGTCCAGGTGAAAATTGAGGGCAGGGCTGTTGCTGGCCCTGGCCACGGAGCAAGGGGTGCGGCAAGTCCTTGACCGGGCCTTCAAGGTTTCTAGACTTGGTGCTGGACTTCTGGGTTTGGCCCTGTGTTCGTTCCTGTTTTTGGTCAGACTTTTCGAACTTTTCTCTCCACCACGACGTAACCATGATTAAGGCCCCACCTGCGGTCGACACTCTCTCCGAGATTTCGGATGAGGGCTTGATGGATCGCTACCGCGATGAGGGTCGGTCTGAAGACTTCGCGCAGCTTGTGCATCGTTATGAGAAAGAGCTTTACCGGTACTTGGCCCGGTATCTCGGCGATGCCACCCTGGCTGACGACGTTTTTCAAAACACGTTTCTTCAGGTTCACCAGAAGCGCGCATTGTACGAGATGGGACGTCCGTTTCGGCCCTGGCTTTATGCCATTGCCACCCATCAGGCGGTCGATGCGTTACGCAAGGTTGGTCGTCACCCCACGATGAGCCTGGATCTTCGGGGAGACTCCTCAGGATCTGATGCCAGTGCTTTGGTGGATCTTCTGGTCAGCAATTCCCCAGGCCCCATTGCTAACTTGGAGGAAGGAGAGAGACGAGATTGGGTTCGTAAGAGCATTGATAAGCTGCCCGATTCGCTCAAGCAAACCCTGATGCTTGCCTACTTCCAGGATCTGAAATACCGGGAAATTGCCGAGATTCTCGACATCCCGGTGGGAACTGTCAAATCACGCCTCCATGCGGCGCTTCAAAAACTACAAGAGATGGCCGGAATGAACAATTCGAAGGACGTGAGCGAGTGATGCCATGAATGCCCACGATCTACTCGATTACCACCTTGGTCAGCTTGAAACTGACCATCGGTTGCAGTTTGAGGCTGAACTCAGCCAAGATCCCAAGCTCTCCAGGACCTCGCAACTCCTCGGACAGAGGCTCAGCCTGCTGCTCGATGAGGGCGAGCCCCCTGAACCGCCGGCCGGACTTGTGGGTCGGACGGTTTTCAAAGTCCTGAATCTGGAAGCCTCTCCTTCTGTGCTTCCCATGCCCGGCGGTTATCGAGAGCCCTCATTTCGTTGGGCCGACGTGGCTGTGGCGGCCATCGTTCTGATTGCCGGCCTCGGGGCCCTGCTGCCTGCCATCGAGCACTCAAGGCGGAATCGCACCAACCTGCAGTGCATCTCCAACCTCATGAATTTGGGCCAAGGGCTCAATAGTTTTGCATCGGGGCACGGCAAGTATCCTGGCCCTGCGTCCAAGACTTCACTCGTCGCTTCGTACATGTTCCCGCTCTTGGAAACCAGCACCATTTCCTCTCCTTCCGTGCTGACCTGTCCGTCGAGTGGCATGAAGCCGGTCTCACTCACTGAGGCCAACTGGAAGTCCTGGCAAACCAACCCTAATCATCCGCCCTCGGAATTTCATGAATTTGCCAAGCGGATCTACTCTTACAATCCAGGGTATGAGCTGGGAGATGGGCGCACTGGACCGCTCTCGTGGGAAGAGCGGATTAGCCGGAACCAGCCGCTTGCCGCTGATAGCGTTTGCAAGGATCATTCCGACCGAGTACTGCCCGGAAATAGCCTGAATCACGGTGGCCGGGGCCAGTACGTGCTGTACACCGATGGTGGCGTACGCTACCTGACTCAGAGAAACGTGGCCGGAGATCAGGATATTTACCTGAACGACCAGAAGCAGTTGAACTACGGACTTCACGACCATGATATCGTCCTGTTTCCAGGCGATACCGCAATCGAACGAGTCAAGTAAGTTCGCTCCAGCCAGCCGCGAGCGGTTCACCTTTGAGTTGCACATATGAGACAGCCGCACCGGCTGTCTCTTTTTTTGCGTTGTTCTTGTGTGAAACCCAAACCTGAACCACAGTCAGAAGCTGTTTCAAAACCGGGACTGGCTCCAGGTCTGCGAGGGGCCGATCCCAGGTTTTGAAGTTGTCTCAGCTCTTCGTGCCACGGCTGGCTTGATCAACGTCGCTGGCTACCGATCAAGAGCGCAATCATGGTTTTGGCGTCGTGAATTCGTCCATCGGTCACCATGGCCAGCGCTTCAGCCCAGGTTACGATCAGGTTTTCGAGTTCTTCATCGGGCTGAAGTTCCTGGGTTCCAGGCTGGGCACCACGCACGCGGAACAGGATCATGCGTTCATTGAAAACGCCCGGCGATACCCACCATTCTCCGAGTCGCTCAATGGTGCCGCCGGTGTAGCCGGTCTCTTCGCGCAGTTCTCGGACCGCGGTTTCCTCAGGTGATTCGGTCGGATCCATGGTCCCGGCGGGCACCTCGATCAAGGTTTCTCGCACCGAGTAGCGTCGGTTCTTGATCAGGCAGATTCGGTCCTCAGGCAGCTCGACCAGCAAGGCTACGGCACCCGGGTGCAGCACAACCTCGCGGTTGGCGTAGGAACCGTTAGAAAGCTGGACTTTTTGCAGGGCCAGGTCGATTTTCAGGCCCTTGTAAATGATGCGTTGATCTGTTGCTGCGTCAGGCATGTTTGGGGTCCTGGTTCGTGAGGGGTGGGGCGTCACGTGCGGCGGTTGGGCGCCGGTCCTCAGGAGCTTGCGGCCTGTTCGACGGAGTGGAGGCAGGATTGCCAGTGGGCTGCAAACCGGTCTAGAGCTTCTTCAAGGATGTGGGGTTCGACGGCGAAACAGAGCCGGATGTGGCCTTCTCCCCCGGCCCCAAATGCGCTTCCGGGCGCCAGCCCAAGCTGGTGTTCGCGGACCAAGGCTTTGCAATAGGCGAACGAGTGTTTCAGTCCTTCCAGGCGCGGGAAGACGTAGAAGCCACCGGTGGGCTGGTGGAGCGTGATGCCGGGCAACCCGCCGAGCCGGTTCATGACCATGGTTCGGTGCTGCGCGTACCGGACCTGGCTTTCTGCAATGGTCGTCTCGCCGTGCTTGACGGCGGCACACGCGGCCATTTGCACCACGCCAGGGGCGTTGCTAATCACAAACTCCTGAAGGTCGGTCATAACCCGGCCCACGTCTGGCGGACCGAGTACAAAGCCAGCGCGCCAGCCTGTCATCCGGTACGCCTTGGAAAGGCTGTTGACCACGATCAGCCGTGGTCTGAGCGAAGGGATTGAGAGTGGGCTGGGAGCCACCCGCGAGTCAAAGACAATTCGCTCATAAACGGCGTCGGCCATCAGCCACAAATCGTGCCGCTCGCAGAACTCGCCAAGCCGTTGCCAGTCTGCGTTTGTGGCCGTCCAACCGGTGGGGTTCCCAGGGCTCGCCAGCGCGATCAACCGGGTATCGGGCCGAACCGACTTTTCCAGCAGTTCCCAGTCGAGCCCGAAGTTCTCGCCTTGGTGCTGAAGCGGCACCTCAATGGCGTCTGCTCCTGCAACCCGGATGGCTGAAGCCAGATTCGGCCAAAGCGGGGTCACCACCAGCGCAGAAGTTTGAGGCCCAAGCGTGGCTTGAATGGCCAGCAAGATGGCGTTCATTCCGCTGGACGTAACCACCAGTTCTCGCGCGGGGTCAATGGACAAGCCGTGCAAATTGCCAACATACTCGGCAATGGCCTGGCGAACTTCGAGGTATCCGGCATTGGGCGTGTAGTAGGTCTTGTTGTGATCAATGGCTTCGTGCGCGGCCTGTTTGATGAAGTCTGGCGTGGGGCGGGTGTCTTCGCCCAGGTAAAGCCTGAGAGTTCCCTGAAACTCGTCGGCCAGAGAGTGGATCGCCCGAATCTGGGAGGGCTCAACTTTTGCCGCGTTAGACAATCGCACGAATCATCGTCCTTCCGGGTACCGAGGTTGTACGGTGAATTGGCCTGAAGCCAGGTGCGGATTTCTGAAAGCCAATGGACAACAACAGGCTGGCACCGTTGCAAACTTGGAGCCGGCCCTGGTTATGAAACAGCCTTCTGGCGATCCATCAAAAGATGAGCCAGAAGTCTGAATTGAGAACCAGGTAGGGCTTCTCGCGGTTACCGATTGGGTTTCACATGTGAGACAGCCGCCCTCGGCTGTCTCCTGGGGTGGTCTTATGTAAAATCCAATCGTGAACCGCGAGCACCGCCTTATGACTTGGCGTGTTCACGCACCGTGAGCACGGGGCAGGGAGATTCCCGCACAATCCGTTCGGCCACCGATCCCATGATGGCATGGCTCAACCCGGTCCGGCCGTGGGTAGCAATAACCACAAGGTCGGCCTGAATTTCTTCAGCCAGGGCCACGATGCTGGTTACCGTATCGCCCCACCGCACGCTGCAATGGCTGGATGTGGGTTTGCCCCAGCCAGGTTGCAGCAACTTTCCAAGCGCCTCCAGCGAGGCCGCCTCGGTTTCCGCATAGTATTCCGCAGGGACATCGGGAACCAGGATCGGCTCTGGCCCAACCGGAATCACCACCTCTGGCAAGACGTGCAAGAGGTGGAGTTCCGCGCCCAGTTGCTGCGCCAATCCGGCGGCGTACTCCACCGCGTGGTTGGCGTGCTCGCTGTAATCGGTGGGTGCCAGGATGCGACGGATCTCTTTCATCGGAGCCCCTCTGTCTCAGGAGGTCAACTCGGCGAGTTGCCGGTCTCCACGAACCAGTTCGTGAAAACGACCGTGCAAGAGCTTGGTGACCGGTCCAGGCTTGCCCGATCCGATCGGCCGTCCATCGAGTTCGACCATGGGAATGACCTCGGCGGCTGTCCCGGTCAAGAAGCATTCGTCAGCCGTGTAGATATCGTGGCGATCCATCGTTCGCTCGATCACACGAATGCCGGCGTCTCGGGCCAGATCAATCACCGCGTCTCTGGTGATCCCTTCCAGAATACCCGCATCAATCGAAGGGGTGTGAATTTCCCCCCGGCGCACCACAAAGATATTATCGCCAGTACACTCAGCAACCTCACCCTTATGGTTCAGCATCAGGGCTTCCAGGCAACCCGCGTTCGTGCCTTCAATCTTGGCCAGAATGTTATTCAGGTAATTCAAAGACTTGATCCGGGGGCTGAGTGCGGCCGGATGGTTGCGAATGGTGCCGGCCGTGATGATTTTCAGCCCGTGCTCATACAGTTCGGCCGGATAGAGCGAAATCGAGTCGGTGATAATGATGACCTGGGGGTCCGAGGTCTTTCTGGGGTCCAGCCCCAGGCTGCCCGCCCCGCGCGTGATCACCAGCCGGATATAGGCTTCCGTCAGATTGTTGGCCGCCAGCGTCTCTTCGACCGCACGCATCATCTCTTCGCGGGGCATCGGAATGACCAGGTGGATGGCCCTGGCAGATTCGTACAGCCGGTCGACATGCTGCTTGAGACGGAAGACACGCCCGTTGTACGAGCGAATTCCCTCGAATACACCATCGCCATAGAGCAGGCCGTGATCGAACACGCTGACCTTGGCGTCAGCTTTCTCGTACAACTTGCCGCCAATATAAACTTTTGGGCTGCTCACGCGGTCGACTCCGGGGGTAGCCGAGCGACGGATCGCGTATTCCGAGGACGAGCCCCAGCATGACGCCGCTCAGGTTTGCAAGCCCGGAACACAACCCGGCCCAGGCTTTGACAAGAAAACAATGCCCCCGCTGTTCTGACTGACCCAGCAAAACGGCTGGTGGATCACATCAGGGCGGGGGCCCACTCTTCGACCCGGCCATCCACGAGCTTGATCACGCGATCAGCTTGCGCGGCAACATGGGGGTCGTGAGTCACCATGATCATAGTAAGCCCTTGCTCGCGGTTCAAGTCGCGGAGCAGATCCAGAACCGATTGGCCGTTGGCCGCGTCCAGGTTTCCGGTCGGTTCGTCCGCCAGAAGAACCTCGGGTTGGCTGGCCAAAGCCCGCGCAATGGCCGCGCGTTGCATCTCTCCGCCCGAAAGCTCGCACGGACGATGTGTGAGCCGGTGCCCCAGGCCCACCCGTTCCAGCAGCCCTTTGGCTCGCTGTTCCAGTTGTTGCTTGCGAGCAAGGTACCCGAACATGCCATACCGGATCATCAGCGGGCTCAGGACGTTCTCCAGAGTCGTGAATTCCGGTAGCAGGTGATAAAACTGAAAGATGAAGCCAAACGTACGGTTCCGCAACTGGTCGCGTTGCCGTTCGGAAACATGGTCGATGCGTCGTCCATCGAGATGGATCTGGCCCGAGTCTGGGGCATCGAGCTGGCCAAGCACGTGAAGCAGGGTGCTTTTGCCGGAGCCGCTGGCCCCCACAATGGCCACAAACTCTCCATGCTCAACTTCCACGTCCACACCGTGCAGCACCGGCACGGGTGACTTCCCCTTCCGGTAGCTTTTGAACAGTCCTTCTGCCGACAGATGAATCGACATCCTTGCCTCTCCTTACGACGGTGGATCCGGGGTGTGGCAGAGCCGCCGCTGGTCTGGCGGCCCCACTGAAAAATGTTGCCCTGTGGGCCCCTGCAAGATCATTCAAAGCGAAGAGCACGCACCGGATGCAAAGAGGCCGCGCGCTGGGCTGGCCAAACGCTGGCCACCGTGGCAATCAGGAGCGCTCCCCCCACAATCCAGGCGACCGTCCAGGGATCCACTTTCGTGGGAATGGAGTTGAAGTAGTAGATGGTGTCGTCAAACACCTTGTGGCCCAGAATCCGGCTAAGCCAGCCCTCAACGGTGTTGATGTTCCACACGAACAACAGGCCGCCAAGCATGCCCACACCGCTGCCAACAATACCCAAAGAAAGCCCGTAACCCAGGAATATGCTGCGCACCCCAGATGTTGAGGCCCCCAGAGATTTCAAGACGCCGATATCCCGGGTCTTCTCCACCACAATCATTGAGAAGATGGCCAGAATTCCGAATCCTGCCACCGCCACAATAAAGAACAGCAGAATATTGAGGATGCTCTGTTCCAGCCGAACCGCAGAGAGCAGTGGCCCCTGTTTCTGCTCCCAGGTCTGGACCCGGAACCGGGTCGGCCAGCGGCCCCAGAGTGCGGTTGCCAGGTCCGTGGCCAGAAGATCAAGGTTCGTACCATCCTTGGCCTTGATCTGCAGGGCGTTGATCAGGCCGCCACGCTTGCCATCTCCCATGCCGCGCAGGAACTGAAGCCGCTCAATGGGCACGAACACGAACGAGGAGTCGTACTCACTCATCCCGCTCTTGAAGTAACCGAGCGTGGTAAAATAATCGCGCCGCGGTTCTATTGACTGGCCCACCGACGGAAACGTGAGCGCAACCCGTGTTCCAACCGGCGCCAGGACCAGGTCTTGCATCGACCCTGGCGCATGATGAGAAACCGCCGCAAACCCCAGAATGGTGCCCGAATCCGGGACCTCTTGCTTGGCGTGCTGCTGGAGCACGGTAAACATCTCTTCGTCGGGGTCGGCGTTTTCCAGAAGCTGGCCGGCGTTGCTCTGGGCCCTGAGCCGGGGGTCTACCTCAAAGGAAGGCTTGACCGGCTCGCCAGACTCATCGACCAGGAATTCTGCAAACGAGCCAACTTCGGCCCGGGTGCCGGGATCGACCCCAATGACCTGGACCGGCCTGGTGAAGGTTTCTGGCCCGTACTGAAAGCTCAGAATGCCCGGTGTTTCCACCGTCCGCGTAAGTGCATGAATTCGGCCGGCACCCACCTTGCGCACCAGCGCTTCAACCTCGTCGGCGTGATCGAAGCCGTCGAATGAGTTCCCTTCCACTACCACGTCCGAGAGAATGCCGTGCAGGCGGTCTCGCATGGTGTCTGAGAAGCCCGCCATCACGGCGTTCACCACAATCATGGTGGCAACGCCCAGCATCACGCTGATAATGCTGGCCAGGGCGATATAACGGGTGCGCAGGTAGCGCCAGCAAAGTAAGTAGACGTACATCGAGGTTCGATCCCTCCTTGGATCTCGCTCCCGCCACGCCAGACCGCAACCCGATTACACCTCGGGTCGCAGCAGCGGGAACAGGATGACGTCGCGGATATTGGGGCGATTCAAGAGCAGCATGCAAAGCCGGTCAATTCCCACGCCCAGCCCACCGGCTGGCGGCATGGCGTGTTTCAAGGCCCTGATGAAGTCGTCGTCCATCTTGGCCATCGAGTCATCTTCTCGCTGACCCTGAAGTTGCTTGCGGAACAAAGATTCCTGCAGCAACGGATCATTAAGTTCCGTGTAAGCGTTGGCCAGTTCCATTCCGTGCACAAACAGTTCAAACCGTTCGGCAATCTCCGGTGCGCCAGCCTTGCGCTTGGTGAGCGGGCAAAGTTCGGCTGGATAGTCGATCACGAAGACCGGCCCTTCCAGCTTCGGTTCCACCAGCTCTTCAAATAGTTCGCCGAACAGGACCACGGCCTCTTTTCCTTCCACCGTCAGGCCCAGTTCCGCAGCCTTGGAACGAATGCCGGCCTCATCGGAGCGGCTGACCCTCGCGTATTCGAGCATCAGCTCGGCATAGCTTCTGCGCGGCCAAGGGGGGGTGAAGTCCACCGGCACGCTGGCATCTGCGCTCAGGGTGATGGTGCGCTTGTACTCGCCATCAACGGCGTTAATCGCTCCGCAAATCAGGGCCTCGGTCAGGTCCATCATGGCGTGGTAATCGCCATAGGCCTGGTACGCCTCAAGCATGGTGAATTCAGGATTGTGCTTGCGGCTGATCCCCTCATTACGGAAGACCCGACCGAGTTCAAACACCCGCTCCATCCCGCCCACAAGTAACCGTTTGAGGTGCAGCTCCAGGGCAATTCGCAGGTAAAGCTCAAGATCCAGGGCGTTATGATGGGTGATAAATGGCCGGGCGGCCGCACCGCCGGCAATCGCTTGCATGGTGGGCCCTTCCACCTCCACAAAGCCCCGCTCTCCCAGAATTCGCCGAAACGCCGCCAAGATGCGGGTACGGCCCAGGAACGTGGCCATCGACTCTGGATTTGTGAATAAATCCACGTAGCGCTGGCGGCTGCGGGTTTCGACATCGGTGAGCCCGTGCCATTTTTCGGGCGGGGGCAGCAAGCTCTTGCTCAGGAAGGTAAGCTTGGTGGCGAACACGGTCAACTCACCGGTTTTGGTATGGCCCAGGGTGCCGTCAATCCCGACCAGGTCTCCCAGGTCGAAAAGCTGAGCCAGTTCCCACGGTGAGTCACCCACCTGGTTCTTGCCGATGAAAACCTGGATCTGGCCGGTCCAGTCTCGCACCTGAAGGAAGTGAACCTTCCCCTGGGTACGTCTGAGCGTGATCCGGCCGGCGATTCTGACGGCTGGGCCAGCTTCTGCGCTTCCGCTGGGTGGAGCGGTTAGCCCACGAACCTGGGCAACGGCTTGGTGATCGTCAAATCGGGTGCCCCACGGGTCAATACCCAGGGCCTGGATCTTGCCCAGCTTCTCTTCACGAACCTTTTCAAGGTCAAATGCGCTGGCGGCAGCCGGTTCACCGGGCTGCTCGGAATGGCTCGATTCTGGTCGGGGCTCGTTCATTTCTTGGAATTACCTGTCGTTCGACCCACCACGAAGAAACTAATCCGCCTTGGTTTGCGGGTAACCAGTGTGCGCCGCAGAAATCGCTTCGTGGAGACGACTGACGACTCGGGTTACGCACGGACTCAAACCGACCGAATCATCCATGGCAGGCCAACCGCCAGATGTTGCTCGGTGGACTTGAGCTGGGAAAACCTGAAATCTCAGGACCAACTCCGGGATTTGAACAAACTTGAGACGATTTTCGTCACAAATTGTAGAAACTCACGTATTTTGGTCAACGTCAAACGCAAGTGCAATTGGGGAATAGGAGTTGGGCCACTCGCCCACCCCGGTAATTTCCTGGTGCTTTGCCGTTTGGCAACGTTCCAGCGGCGTTCAAAAACAAGACACCTCTCATGGCCGGGCTTTGCATTCGACGCGGATGTCCCGGTTGAGATTCAAGAGCAACGACGATGGTTCGGCTCCCAGGCAACCATGACAAGGATTGTTCAGGGAGTAGACGATATCCGGGAGGATTGTGGTTCGATGAAGCTTTACATGGTCGAGATTCGCGTGCGGGACTGGCCTCATACCTTCCACTGGTATCGCGATGTGCTCGGGCTCCCGGTCATCTTCGTGGATGAGCCAAACCGATTTGTGATGCTGAGCGCGGGCCGAGTGCGGCTGGCCCTCAAGGCGGGCTCACCCACCGACCCCGTGCATGAGTCTGTGAATCTGGTTTTTGAGGTCTCCGACGTGGATGCCACGCGGAAAATGCTCACGGCCAAAGGGGTAGTGACGGAACCCCCGTTTGATAGCCCGCTCAATGAGGGGTATCGAGAGATGCGCTTCAAGGATCCCGAAGGGGCCCAGATTCGGGTGTTTAGCTGGCTGGAAAACTGATCCCAGGGGTGGGGCGTGCCAGAAGCCGTTGGAAAACCAAGAGACCGGTCACCACTTGGGTGGTGCCGGTCCCTTTTGATCTCCACGCCTGATGCTGCTCCAGACTATTACCCAACCAGCACGGGCAGTACGTAGGGCCCCTTGGGAATCACGGCAACTCGGGTGTCTGGGCCGTATTCCGAGATGCTCTCGGCAAGAGCGCTCTCAACGGATGTCGCGGGTTCGACGAACAGGCCCGAGAGAACTTCGGCCGAGAGCCCGTCGCTGACCAGTTTCACTTTCACCTTGCGCCGGACTTTGGCAAGTTCTTCGACCTGCCACTGGTCCATGACAAAGTAGTCTTTGCCCAGAATGCGTTCCATGAACCCTTCCAGGGTGGCGTTTTCCTTGAAGAGGCTGATGAACTCGGGGCTGCCGATTCCCTCGGTGAGGCTGGCGGCCAGGATGATGGTGCCGCCTTGTTTCAGGATGGGCAGGCAGCCAGTCATCCCTTTGACGGCCTGATAGAAGGTGGTATCAAGCGGGTAGCCGGCTGCGCTGGTAACTACCACATCAACCAGGCCTTGGACTGGGGCCTTGACGATGTTCGCCATGAAGCGAACCCCTTCAAGGAATGCGGCTTCCATGTCGCCGGCCACGACCGAGGTAACCTTCCGGTCTTTGTCCAGGGTTACGTTCACAATGAAGTCACAGCCGGCCATGCGGGCAATGCGGGTGTTTTCTTCGTGAACCGGGTTCCCTTCCAGGTAACCGCAATCGGCCTTGGGGTGTTCCAGGAACTTGGGCCCGTGCCAAATTTTCACGGTTTCAAGGGCGGCAATGCCGGGGCAGATCAATTTTCGACCGCCTGAGTAGCCAGCCATCAGGTGGGGCTCGATCAGTCCGGTCGTGATCTTGAGGTCGGCATTCACGTACCGGGAATCGATCCAGGCCGGCACGCCGTTCTCCGTGGTGCCCAGATAGGTATGTTCTTCGAGAATCGTGCCGTGATGGTCTTCCACTCGATAATGGCCGGCAATCTCCTGGCCCAGCATCTCGATACGTTCGGCTTCGGTGCTGGGGCGGTGCAGCCCGGTGGCCACCAGAATGAGCACTTGATCGTCGGGAATGCCCGACTCACGCAAGGTGCGGAGCAGGGGCGTGAGAATGGCCTTGTTGGGGACGGGCCGGGTGATATCGCAGATCAGAATACAGGCGTTCTTCCGGCCCTTGGCCAGCTCGGCCAGCGGTGGCGTGCCGGTGGGTTGGTTGAGCTTTTCAACCACCGCGGCCTCTGGATCGGCCAGTGGGGTCACTTCCTGGATTGCCAGTGGGCCAACCACATGCCGGGCCGGTAATTCCACCGGGAGCCCGGTTTTGCCATAATCCAGCGTCACTTTGAGCGTACTCATGCCTGCATCCCGGAAAACAAGAACGGTCATCGAGCCGATGTGTATGATACCGTCCGTTTGACGATAATGTGAGTTGCGAAACGCTAAGATCCTGCGGCTTGGTCACTATTACGTGCGTTCAGCCATCGACCTCAGCCCCTTGAATGATGTTCGTGTTAAGTTCCATGATGACGTCCACCTCGTCGATCCAGAGATCGTCTGGGGCGTGGACGGATCGAAGCTTCCAGCAATTGAGGCGGCGCTTCAAAATTCAAAAAACGTGAGTCTTCCTGATGGTCAGATCGACCAACGTGTTGACCATAGCAAGAAATCCAAGCGAGTCACGACGTCTTCTCCGCGGCACTCTTCAGAAACGGATTGGGCCTGAGTTCGATCTTCTTGAGCGTCTGCAAATAGTCCAGTACCGGTTCCGAGTCTTTGCCGCCAACCTGAGCATGGAAGTGCAACGAGAATCCGTGCGGCCCCTTGCTGTCAATTAGCCGAGGCTGGATCGAAAGCAGGGCCTTCACGGCCTCCAGTTGCCCCAGCATCGCTGCGCAAAAGATGTCGATTCTCGCTCCCCGATCCAGCAGCAGTGCCACAATCTCACGTTCGCCCATATGCGAGGCGCCACCCAGCCCGCTCTCCCAATCTCCGCCTCCCCAGTCCATGAACGCATTCACCAGTGCCGGTTGCTTATCAAGCAGTTTCCGGGTCATCTCCAGATCAGAATGGGCATAGATCACAAAGTCCTGCACAAGCTGGCGGTTGAGCTGGGGGTTGCTCCACGAGGGTTTGAAATCGGGAGCCTCATAGTCTCGCTCGAACGGGGCCTCGGTGGGGCCTGGCTTCTGGGTTGGAGTATCATCCGAATAGACCACGGCAGCAGTCCCCAGCGAGACGCCGGTCCCAATCTTTGCAAACAGCCGACGCGAGATTGCTTCTGGCATCAGATTCTCACTTGGTCCAAGCCATGGAAACCACCAACAGCAGCCTTTGAGGGTTTCCATGGTGAACAAATCGAATTGGCTCAGCAAGCGCCCACTGAATGACCTGGGCCCACCAACAGCCAAGCGGCCGGTTTTGGGGCTACCCAGCATTGAGCCTGGGGCCGTGATAAGGAACTCAGGTCGGCTTTCAGTGTTCAGACGGCCAAGGATCTGATTTTGCGCCGGCCGATCACCAGGAAACTACCGGCGCTAATCACACAGAGCACCACGGACGATGGCTCTGGAACAATTGTGGCCTGGCCGGTGACTTCCGGATTGTCGTACGTGGTTCCACTGCCGGTATTGGTGAACGAGAGCGACGAAAGAGAGTGTAGGTGCCTGGTAGGAGAGAGCTGTACCCCCAAGGCTGCCAAACAGCCAGTTACTGAACTCCATGCCCAGGGGAGCCACATTCCAGCCACCTCTATTGGTGGAAAGGCCAGAAACCGTGATCGAGCTAGACCCAGAGCCATTGACGCTCATCACGGTGTAACTGTTGCCGCCATTACCACCAACGTTGAAAACCAGGTTGCTGGACGCATCAAAAAAATTGAGATCCGCAGCCAAGGTAATGATGGGTGTGTTGCCGGCCGTTGGAAGCGATGCCAAGGTGATCAGGCCAGAAAAAGAGGCGTTATCAAGCGGATCCGGCTTGTTGGACCAGCCGAATTCCCTAAAGGTCCCTGAGATTGGATATAAACGCTGTCTGCATTGGTGTTGGGCGTTCCAAAAAATCCAAGAGTTGCCAGGATCGCAAGTGGTCTGAGCCATGGCTTGATCATCTGGAAGCCCGCGGCACCTGGTTTCCAATGGTCTCATCTCAAGTCTGAACAGAAAAGTCAGAATGCTTGAGTTGGAGCGATTGTGCCGACGCCCAGTCTAGAGCAATAAACCTGGCGCGGAGGTTGCTGGTTGGTCAGATGTTGCGAAACTGCCTCTGCTGGCTGGCCTGATTGCAGACGGATGAGGTGCTGGGGGAACATCGTTCGCCTTCAGGTCATCCCTGGCCGGAAGCGCCGGCTTATCGCTTGCATGTTTTTCTGCGAGCCTTGAATAGGAATGTATTCCCCACGAACGTCAAATGGTCCTTCGGAAATCAACCATTCAGGAACGGCTGTAATGGAGGCTCTTGGTCTTGGCAAAAAGTGAGGCAGCCCCAGAACAGGCATGGCGCTTACCTCAAAAGTTCAGACAAGCGATCCCTTGGAACACGATCCATTCTGCGAATGAAATTGCTGTTTGTGTGGCTTGCATCCTGTTAAATGGAGAATCTTGCTTATTGCGTACGGTGTTTGCTTGCTGTGGTTTATCTAGTATGCCTGGATTGTTGGCTCGTTGTTGGTAATCTGCCTTATTAAATTTTTTCTTGGAATATCCGTGTAAGGTTTCAGCCTCTGTCGCGCTAATACTTTGTGGGAGCAACTAAAGTGAGATTGGACGTGACAAGTTCTTAGTTGTCGTTTCGCCCTGGCGTACCTCTGGCCTTCGTCGTGCGGGCACTAGAGAGGCGGTGAACGCTTGGGAGGAATTTTGGATCGATTCAATCTTGCTGATTCCCTGGCGCAAGAACATTGGCCAGGGGCTCTGCTGGTTTCCACGGGGCTCATGAACTGAGTCTGACCTTGTACCGGCCATTTTAAAGTTTTGATTTCTGAGAGGGTGCAACAATGCTTCGCAACATCGTTCGAATTTCGCGGGCTCGTCGTCGCTCCTTTTTTTCCACTCTCGAAGCCCTGGAGCGGCGGGAGGTGCTTTCAACCACACCGGTTTTGATGACCAACGGTGGCTTGGCCAGCCAGCCGACCTGGGGTCAGCAACCTGACCCGAGCGATCTCAGCGGATCAGTGAACACGCTATTCACACCGGTGAGTTCCATTACAACAGACATCCACGGCAACAAAATTGACTTCAACAAAGATGGCTATGCTGACCTCCTGGAAAATGGCAGGGCCGATGCACTGATCGGTTATGGCACCTCTACGGCCTCGCTTGTAAGTGCATCGCGTGAAGGCTTTGGAAAGGTTGCCTTTGGTGGTCCCAACGGCCTGACGTTCTCGACCAAGGGTTTTAATGCCGTTGGAAGTGTTGTCTGCCAGTTCTCTGGCGAAGCCACAGCCGTTGCAGACCTGAACGGTGACGGTTACCAGGATATTCTCACCACCACGGCTACCAGTACAACGGGACCTGGTGCTAAATCGCTCATTCAATTCTGGGATCCCGTTCAGCAGGCGTTTACCAGTGCAGTCGATGGGGCGGCCTTCAATGGCTGGGCCTGGAAAACGGGACAGATGACCGTGGGAGATGTGAACGGTGACGGTGTGCCAGACGTGGTACTGCCAACGTTCTCGACCACAGCGGTACCTGATCCTCAGGATCCTGTTCAGTCGATGTTGCCGCTGACGGGGTTCGAAGTGTACCTGGGCAAGATCAACCCCGCGACAAGCACCTGGACGGGCGATTTTGAAACCTCGGCTTACAGCAGTGTTACGCTGCGCCAGCCCAATATCTCTTGGGGGATTAGCGTAGGCGGCAATGGAGTTCTGAGAGGCGTGACCACGAGTATTTCGGTGATCAACAGCGTGCTGGCAGATTTGAATGGCGATGGCAAGCTGGATCTGGCGATTCCAGAAGCTGACGGCATCACCGTGTTTGCCAACCCAGGCGATGGTAAATTCACACAGGCGAGTGGCACTTTTGTCCAGAGCGCGGGTGCGGCCGCTGGCCTGAATCTGGTTGCCGGAGACTTCAACCATGACGGCAAGCAGGACCTGGCAAGCAGTCCAAATTACGTTTCCGAGCAGTTGAGCGTTGATACCTCGCCATCATTTAGCCAGTGGGAGGCATCCACTGCACCCATAAGTGTCTTTATGAACACAACCACCACCACGGGCGGGGCCATGAGCTTCTCGCTCAACAGTGTGGCAGGCTTTGAGGCACAGTCTAGCTGGAATGGAACAATTGCGCTGGCCGATTTCAACGGCGATGGGAACCTCGATATTGGCGTCGCCAGCGCCTCGAATAACAGCATCTATTACGGAATTCTGGCGGGTGACGGCACGGGCCAATTCGGAGCGCTGAAGATTTATGTTGGTTATAGCAACGATGCCGATGGGTATGACAGCAATTTTAAGCGTGCGATTCGGTACATCAGCGCGGCCGACTTTAACAACGATGGCCAGGTGGATATCGCCTCGGCTGCCTACAACGTTGGCCCAACTGGCTCATACTCTTCATTCGGTAACCTGAAAAACAGTGCAGTCGGCATCACCGGCATCTCTTACAACAAAACGTTCCTCACGCCTGGGGTTGATGCTTCCAGCGTGATTCCGGCTTCCGTGGGCGTTCCTTACAGCCAGCAGCTCAAACCAACCGGTGGAGATCCGAGCAAGCCTTACATTTACACGCTCAGCCCTAACAGCGTACCTCTGCCTGCGGGGCTCACACTCTCTTCTAGCGGACTGCTTAGTGGAACCCCAACCCAAAGCGGTCCGTTTCAGCTCCTTCTGAACATCACGCAAACGAATGGCCCCAAGGGCAAATCGTTTGCCGACCTGGTTGTGAACGGAACGAGCCAGGGCATTATCACCCCTGCCTCGGTTCCCAATGCCGTATTGAACGTACCGTTCAACCAGCAATTCACCTCCAGTGGCGGACCAGCGACCTGGGCGGTCACTCATGGTGCACTGCCTCCAGGGCTCACCCTTTCCTCTTCTGGCCAGCTTACCGGTACACCCACCGGCACTGGAGAGTATAACTTTCAGCTCACGGCCACTGGTCAGGGCACCCAGAGCAGCCTGAACTACATCATGGTGGTTCAGTCCGGTTCCGTAATCTCGGCTGCCCCAACCGTCACCAACCTGGCCCGTTATGGCTACCATAACCAGCCTACCGTGTTGGTGCTGGCTTTCAGCCAGAGTATGAACGTGGCTTCGGCCTCGAACGTCAAGAATTACACCCTGGTCAGCGCCGGTAAAGACGGCATCTTTGGCTCCCGCGATGACAAGTCCATTGCACTGGCCTCAGCCGTGTATAGCACCAGTCAGCAAGCTGTCACACTGGCGTCTGTTCAGCGGAACTACCCTTTGCGGCAGAAATACCGTCTGACCATCAACGGTACGCCTACCAGCGGCCTCAAGAGCGAATCGGGAACATTCCTGGCTGGCACGGGGTCGGCTGGAACCAATTATGTGCGGGTATTCAGTTCCGAAGTACTGGCTGGGCCATACTCCGCTGCCAAAGCGGCCACGGTCAAAGCCGCACGCAGGAAGTGATCCTCCGTAGCCCTTCAGCCGAATTTGCGTGAACCTTGGAAAAGCTCTTTTTGTAAGGGCTGAAGGCTAGTTTCATGCTAGCCCAAGGCGTAAGCCCTGGGCTAGATAAACGGCCCCCAAAATACCTTGCTCTCCTCAGGCGGTCCAAGTTTCATTGGATCGCCCGGGGAGGGCTTTCGTTATTAAAAATCGAGGGTTGTTCAGATTGTTTGATACGCATTCCTTTGGGCTGGGTTATCTTGAAACGACACTCACGTCCAGACATATGTCTGGATCTACAGAAATCAAGATAATACGTGCCAAAGGGTTTTTTACTGCTATCAGGATTTCGTAAACCGTGATCCCCAAACAACGTGCCTTCGCCCATCAGTTGAAGGCTCATTCGTGCGAAACTCCATAGGCTAACCTGGCCAGGCACCGCACCTCATGGCTTTTGTGCGATTGCTTGCTCTTTCAACCCGTTTTGGTCCGGGAAACTCATGGGCGCAAGAGCCTGAATGGCAAGGAAGCGTGATTCGTAATAATCAGCAGCCTGAACGGCCGCGTGGTGAGCCCTTGTGGTATCGCCGGCTAGCGAGCGTTCGCGGGCCAATCGAACCAGGAGCACGGGGCGGGAGAGTAGTTCGTCCAGTTCCAGCCAGCGTTCAAGGGCCTTGACAGCCGTGGCGTGATCTTCTTGTTTGCTCGCACAGTCCACCTGGTGTCTGAGTGCGCTGATGATCAGGGCGCGAACCTCGGCCGTGCGGCCAGCAAGTGTCAGCCATGGCCTGGACACGTCTTCCATCTCTTGGTAGAGCCGCGCGGCTTCGGGCAACCGGCCGATGACGCGGTACAGGTCTGCGCCTGCCGCAAGAACGCTGGTCAGAGTTCGAGCGCGATCGA
This sequence comes from uncultured Planctomycetales bacterium, assembly GCA_903926465.1. GTDB lineage: Bacteria > Planctomycetota > Planctomycetia > Isosphaerales > Isosphaeraceae > CAIYJE01. The sequence goes on along the minus strand of CAIYJE010000205.1, from coordinate 9,414 downwards.
ATACCGCAGGTTCGGCAATGACAAGGCCTCTGCCCAGCTTGATAGCGGCTTGCACGTCTGGCTCGGCATCCTCAGGCTTCCCTAAGCTGTTATGAATGGCGGCCGAACTCACACCTGCGTCGATCAAGGCCACCGAGGTCCAGAGTTCGTCCGGCCAGAGCTCTTGGGCCCTTTGGCACATCGCAAGGTAACCAGGCAGGATGGTTGCGGCAGCCGCAGACTGACCACGGCTCACCAGGCTTTCGGTCAGGCACTCGTATGCCACACGCTGGGCGCTGGTGAACGGTTGCTGAGTGCTGGGGAACCTGGCTGCCCCTTTCGCGGCCAGTGACTGCATGGCGCGGAGGCCGTTCTCCCAATCGTCTAAGCGACCAAAATGTCTAGAGATCAAAGCGGCGTTGTAAACCAGCCAAACCTGGCCTGTCCAGGCTTGAATCTGGTCTAATGCGCCAAGCCGGTTCTGTTCTGCAATATCCAGGCCGGTTTGCATCCCCTTCAACGCCTGCTCGGTTTGTCCCAGCCGCGCCAGGCAATCTCCAAGCTGGACCCACGCGTCGGCAAGGTGCGGTCGGTAGGCTGGCTCGTGTTCGGTCAGGCTCTGAAGCTGCCTGATCATTTGCTTTGAGGTACTGGCTGCCTCGGAATACTGCTCCATCAGAAAGTCGCAACGGCGCAAATAGCTCAACGCCTTGAGCTGGGCTTTGATCAGGTTGAAATCGTTGGGTGATATCTGGAGCGCTCCACTCAGGCTGGAGATAGCCTCATGGGCGCAGATCTTTGCATCTTCGTAACGATCGGTATCTAGAAAAAGCTGGGCGATCCGTGTCAGGCCTTCGGCCTGGTACTTGTAAGCGGTCAGCGGGTCGGGTTCGAGCGGCCACTCCAGGAACTGATCACGTATTTTTCGCAAGTAATCTCGATCGGATTCGTTCAGGGCCAGACCCCGTTCGAGCAAACGGGCCAGGGCGCTATCGGTGATGGCGATCAGCGAGTTTCTGAGCTTTTCTCGGTGTTGCCCGGCGTTGGCCAGAGCCTGAGCGGTTTGCGTTTGGGCGGCCGTAAGTTCGATCAGCGACCGAGACACCGTATGCAGGTGGTAGGCCATGCCGCTGGTAGAACCCAGAATGGCTGCCATGGCCAGCAGCGTGGAGGCGGCTACCGCAGGCCTGCGCTTGCACCATTTGGTCAGACGCTCGGGCCAAGCGACGGGCCGGGCGAGGATCGGCCGGCCATCCAGAAACCGCCCCAGATCGTCGGCAAGCTCGGTTGCCGAGCGGTATCGTTTTTGGGGGGCAGGTGCCAGGCTCTTTTCAACGATGGTGCGGAGGTCTCGGGGCACCTCACTCCCGAGCGGCGGAAACTGGCCGCGCGCGGCCAGCAAAAGAGATTCGGCCTTGGTCGGGCTTTCGTAGGGTGGTCGACCCGTCAGAAGCGCGTAAAGTATGCCGCCAAGTCCGTGAAGGTCCGTGGCCGGTCCAACCTGGCCAAATCCAGGGTCGAGCCCGGTTTGTTCAGGGGCCATGTAGGAAGGGGTTCCCATCACCTGATCAATCTCGGTCAGACCTGGTGGTGCATCGTCGCTCCGGGCCAGGCCGAAGTCGGCGAGCTTGGGCGTGAATGGCAGGTCACCTTGCGCGCGAGGCGCGAGCAAGACATTCGCCGGTTTGAGATCTCGGTGAATGATGCCCAGGGCATGAGCCTCACTCACTGCGCTGGCAAGTTCGCTCACAATCTTCGCGGCCAGCCTGGGCGTGGGTTTCTCATGGTCGATCCGGTTTTGCAGAGTGCCGCCCGGCACCCATTCCATCACAAGATAGGGCCGGCCGTCGATCTCGCCGGCACTCAGAAGCGATACCACGTTGGGGTGCCGGAACCTGGCGAGCACCTGCGCCTCTCGAAGTGCGCGAACCCGCTGGCGACTGGAGTCTGGACGGGATAGCAATTTCACAGCCACCGCGCGGCCCAAGGCCGTTTCCCTGGCCTGAAAAACGATTCCCATCCCCCCCTGGCTAATACGCTCGAACTGCGCAAGCCCGGGAATATCTGGTGGGGTTAGCAGAGGCTCTTCTTCAGGCTCGCTTCCCTCGGGTGGAGTTCGTTCTGCAAGTTGCAGCCCGATCGAGAGGGTTTTCGGCCCCACCCGGACCGAGTCTTGCTGGATCAAGTCGATCCCTTCCTGGCCTGCCTGTTGATTAAAAGTGGCCAGGCAGGCAGGGCAATGTTCCAGGTGAGACATCAACGCTAGTTCATCTGGCCCTTCCGCACTTTGTTCAAGGAGCCGCAGCCAGATCTCCGAACCAGGGCATCCAGAGTTCGAAGACATGGTCACGTACACTCTTCCAGCCGAAGCAGGACTGTGCGGATCATTCTTTGCACGCGAAGCCGGGCCACGTACACGGCATTGGCTTCAATTCCCAGGATCTTTGCTGCGTCTGTGCCAGACCTTTTCTCCAGCACCACCAGCTCAAACGCCCGCCAGTTATGGGGGTCGACCCGCTGCTCCACCTCGCGCATGGCCATCCGCAGCAGCTCCTGATCATAGGCCTGTTCAAGCCTGGCTAGCAGGTCTTCCTTGGCCGGGATCAGCCGGAGCATTTGGTGCATTTGCTCGCCACCCGCGCCGATGTCGCCTTCTTTGAGCCGCACTTTCCATTGCCATAAGGCGGTTCGAGCCACTTTGTGCAAATAGCCCCGGAAATACCGGCCAGGCTTGTACTGGAAGTTGCGGGCCTGTCTCCAGAACCGAACCAGAACATCCTGGGCAAGGTCTTGTGCGTCTGCATCTTGCAGGCCGTAACTGCGGCACCACTGCACGATCTGGAGGCCGTAAACCTCTACGAAATGCGACCACGCAGCGGGATCTGCATTGGCTTGGGTCAGCCTTGTAAGCAAAGACTCGCTGGTGGTGGCGGGATGCTGCATCGGAAGTTTCACGCTCTCACGGGCAAAGACGCTAAATCCGGGTCAGCCTGCTGCTGGAGACCGGTTTGATGTCCTGCAAAAGGGGAATCGCTTTTGCTATCTCCAAATTTTAGCCCAGGCTAGCTACAAATCAACGCTGGCCAAGTTGTTTGGCTAATCTGCCTCGGCAGGCGGTTCTCTCCAAAACGCTTGAATTTAGACCGTTTGGCGAGGTTCGGGTTTCATTCACCCAGAATGCCTGACGATTGTAAAAAACTTTTGGTCACGGATGATGCCTCTAGTCCACACCGTCCGAGAAACCAGGTTCAATTGGTAACCATTCTGCCAAATTTCGTTGACAATTCTGTGAATCACCGAATTGCGGTCTATGCTGGCCTTCGCAATTGGCTAAACCGATTCCAGGTACCCAGGCAACGGGCCCCATCCGGTTCATCGCCAGCAGGTATGGAAACTGGCGGATCAATCAAGCAAGACGAAATTCGAAGTACCTGCTGCTTGGCCAGGATTTCAGGAATTCAAGCATCAATAGCGTGGACTTCTCATGGCCTACAGGTAAACATTTACTTTCCAGATCATGACTGGAGTCCATGGCAAAAGTGACCGAGCTTGAGCATGGCTTTCTGGGTTCACCTGGAATCGCGTGTAAGCGGTGCCGGCACAGACCCGATTGGCTTGATCACAGGTCGAAATCCGTAGAGAACAATCTTGGTCGCCCAGTCGTCTTCGTTCAGAACAATGACCTCTCCGTCTGGCCGGGTAACAGCCTGCAAACTCATCGGAAAATCTACCCAGCTGCCGGCGTAACCCAGTCGTTTGCCGGCCCCGAAGGTTCCCAGCCTCAGTCCTGTTTCCGCGTCAAAGACCTGAAGTTCTGCGCGGATCATATCGGTGGTGAACGCCAGACCTCCAGATACGGCCAAGGCCATGCCGTGCATCGTGGTATCGATCAGGGTCTGCCACCTCAAAATTCTCAGGTTGTCATAACGTGCCAGAATAATTCCCGCTGGGCCCCAGCCCTCGGCCGGGTCTCTGAAATACTGCGCATTCGCCCCGAACACGTAGAGAGCATCTTCGCCAGGCTTGTGGACAACCGCTCGAATCTTTTGGATGGGAGCCAGGGGAGAGAATTGGTCGGCCTTGGACCACTCATAAATTGGGTTGGAGCGTTGATCGAGCCCCAGGCAGGGAATCCGGGTGCTATGCCCGTCTTCATAGCCGACCCAGATATCACCAGATTCATCAACATGCCAGTTCCAGGATCGGCTCTCGGTTTTACCGTCGGCCGAAACCTCATCAAACTGGAACGTGGAGTCTCCATTCAGATCACGCCAGATCCATCGGCCAATGGTTGGTTGATCGTGGGGCCAGTCTTTCGGGGTGGGTTGACGCTGCACAACACCGACCGGCATTAACTGCTCGCCATCGACACGAAAGATCGTCAGTCGCTGGCTGTACATGGGGCTCAGATAAAGAAAGAGTTTGCCTTGGATACGAGCAGCTTGCACCGATGCGTATCCGTGGTGCTTGCGCGGGTCATTGGGGTTGCGAGGGATGGTGTGGCCAACCTGGCGCCACGATGGCGGATCGGTCGAGTAATCAAGCTTGTAATGATCAGACTTGGTGTAGATATCCTCGGGTGATGCGGGATCTGCCGCTGCACCATCCACAAATGTCAGGGCCTGTAGATTCCAGAGCAATCGGCCATCCGGGCTGAACTTGCGAAGCTCCGCGCCATCGCCCGAAAGACTGACCCAGACATTTCCCATGGAATCAGAGCCCACTCCCGTAAGGGTCCGAAAGCGGTAGTTTCCGGTGGCACCTGGAACCGGGCCCGCCCAGACGCCGCCAGGTTCGCCAAGTACCTTGACCTCTTTTGCTTCCGTTCCCGTGACATCAAAGAATCTCACCTGAAATGTCGAGTTGTCCGCGACCAGTAGGCGGCCTTTTTCGTCAACCGCTATGGCGGCCGGTTGCTTGACGGTGCGGATCACCAGGTTCGGCTTTCCGTTCGAAGTCACTCGTACGATTTCAGGCAAATGAGTGGCATCGCCCAGGCGCATGATCCACAGGTTTTCCTCATGATCCAGGGCAATATGCCCCGGCCGGTCGAAGGGGAACTGCTTGACTTCCTTCATCGCCGTTTGCTCAACAGCTCGGACCACGTTCAATCGGGAATCCGAGATCCAGAGGATTTCTTTTCCGGCTGCTAGTCCGCTTACGCAAGGGGCTGTAGCCATGACGTACTGATTCTTCCACGTGCCTCCCTTGCCCTCGGGCCAGGTTGCGTCTTTACCGTCTTTGGTGAAGCGTTTGACGCCATACCAGGTTTCTCCCTTGGGCGGAAAATCACGAGGGTCATTCACATGTGATAAAAGCGTAGAGATGAATACAAATTTTTCGCTGGCCGCCACCTCGCGGCCGCCAAGATTTCCCCAGCCATGAGTTCCGGAAAGCCCGACCTCCAGGTGACCGTCTGGGCCGTAGATTGCCGCCTCTCGGCCCATTTCATCCCACGGGGTGTTGGTGTAGGCTTTTCCGTCTGGAGAAACAAAGAGAGCCGCCACATCGTTCTGGAATCGCTCTTTGGGAATTGGGTAAGTACTGCCGATCCAGCCTTGCCGTGGGTTCAACTGAACCTCGTAAGCGCGGGCCTGGTACTGGCCAGGCGCGGCCGGCTGCCTGAGGTTGTTGGTTCCATCCCAGTGGGCATCAATGACCCCGTTAGGCGACCATTCCACCTCTGAACGCAGTGTTCTGACCAGTCGGTCTTCACCATCAAAAACACCCATCGCATACGTTGTTCCAGGCGCCGGTTGCTTCTCTGGCAGGGGAATCTGGATGTTTCTGGGCCTTGCCTGAACTCCGCTGGGGTCATCAATCGCGCCCAGAACCGCATGCCGGATCATGTCACGTTTCAAACTGCGGCTCAGGCCATCTTGGCCGGTCAGGTCGCGCCAATCGCTGAGGTTGCGCGGAATGGCTTCCTCTTCAGATCGCTTTGAGCCGCTCAGGCTGCAAACGCCCCAGAATGTGTTCTGATCGCTCTGGAAGTCGTCCGTATTTCGGATCTTGAGCGCAACGGCTTCCAGCCCTGGCGACTGCAAATGATTTGACAGCAGCGACAACCCCTGAGCCTTATTGATACCCAGGCCCGTGAACCAGTGGCTATCGTTCAATCGCATCGATTTGCCAAATTGCGAACCGACATAGGAATCTGGATAAAACGTGCATCCCTGAATGTTTATGTCTTTGCAGTAGGTGAAATCAGAGATCGCACCATCGCCCAGAATCAGGCTATTCCGCAAAGAAACATTCACGGTGCGCAGGACTGCAAGTGCGGTGGGAGGATTGATTCTTGCGGGGGAAGTGCTGCGGATTGTGCAGCCTTCGATCTGGCAATGCGTGGAGGACAGCACGCTGAGCGTAGGATTAAGATCACCACTGAGGTTCTGAATGACCAGGTTTTTGAGAACCACATCTTTGGCGTTGGAGACGACAAGCGAACCGTAGAGCACGAAGAGTCCTGGGCTGGCCACCTCAAGTGTGATCGGCCGCTCGATCTTCAGATTCCCTTCGTAGTAGCCGGGGATGAGCTGGCCGGACTGATCCAGAATTTCGTCTAGCCCACCGATCTTACGCGTTACTACAAGCTCGGTATGGTCGGTTTGAAGTGATTCGCCGTCGAGGAAGTAATTCACGGTCAAGATCGCCGCCGTGGGCGTTTTGATTGGCGGCAGATCCACGGACCATTGGTGGGATTGATGGGGCTTGAGGGTAGCAGACTGAGTGGATTCCCAGAGTGGACTTCCGCTCATATCCGTGAGCGAGATCTTGCATTGGAGAGTCGCCGGATCGGATGTTGAATTGTTTGTGGCTTGTAGAATGTAACCGGCCGTCAGCGGCTTGCCGTTGTCCGGCAGCGGATAATGGTTGCCCAAGAGTTTTGCGCTGATGGGAGCAATGGAGATTTTTGGCAATACGCTGGGCTGGCCAACCGGCTTCCCCTGAAAAAATTCATTCGGGGGAATCCAAAGTCCATTCTGAGTCGAGGCGGTCAGCCCGATCAGGTCAAACGTGCATTCTTCCGGTACCGGCTTTCTGGGCTGGTCTGGCTTGTTATTAGCAGCCTGTCGCCCCGACTCCACCAAGAAGATTCGGTAATGGCCGGTCTCAACTTTTCCAGCGTTTAGTGACGCCCAGAGGTATTTGCCGGTCGGTTTGGCTGTCAGCCGACCGAGCCGGCGGCTGCCTCTTGCGGTCCTGGAACTGGCGTTTACAGGAGCAAGGTACACGTCGAGTGTGTGCTCTGTAACTGCCGGCGGTTTATATCTTAGATACAGCGTTGCCTGGGGAATCTGCTGGCTCACTTTCAGACTCACAGACTGCCCGGGCCCAGCCAGAGTTTTGCAAACGACCTCCTTGCCACCAGAGGCCTCTGGATTGTCGTGGACGGTGCCTGTTCCCCGGCCGCTCTCGGCTTCAGCCCAGATCCCTGGCCAGTCCAGGCCCTGAGCTTGCGCCCTTGTGTGGTAAGGTGCGAAGTTAAGCCACACCAACGCCAGCAGGATTTTGAACCCTTTGGTTTCCATGCGGGATGGTTCCACCTTGGCTGGTATCCGTTGCTTGCGTGTCCAGAGGTTAAAAACCAGATTCAAGGGTTGCATCGGGTGGTTCCATCCAAAGCGAATCGCGGAGCCAGGCTCCAGATGCGTGGTCAAGGCGTGAGCCGCCCGCTTGGTCACGTTCCTGGACGCACAATCCCATTCTGGTTGTGCGAGTGTGGTGAACGTCTTCGCCTGAACTCTCAAGGTCATCTCAGACCAGGATTCTTGATGTCTATTGAAACAGAATCCAGCCCCAATATCTCAGGCAATCCCATTCCTGAATGATAATTGTGAAATTACGCGGACTGGGGCGGGTTGCTTAAAATGGCGGAAAACAGACTCAAAACACGGAACCGTTCCGCCGAGTTCAGCGCCTGGATCTCGCACTGAGCGTCTAGCAATTCACAATCGGTTTACGCATAAAAACCACCCCAAGAGACAGGCGTGGGCGGCTGTCTCATATGTGTAACCCAATTATGAACCGCTGTCGATCAGGGTTCCTTGAAAGGGAACATGGGCTTGGCTTTGTGCCACTGGTCTTTAGAAACGGTGGCGAAATCAAGAAGGGCTTGGATGATCGTTCGCCTGACTTCTTGTCACAACGGTTTCTCAGAGAAAACGCCCTCATCCGGCCTTCGGCCACCTTCTCCCGCACGCGGGAGAAGCAGTTTAGACCTCCGTTCGACATTGGTAGATTAGACACGCGATTATTTGCCAGATCCCATGCCAAAACAGGTACCAGACAAGCCCTGGGCTGGCCTCTTGTGGCTTCTCCCGCACTGCGGGAGAAGGTGGCCGGCACGGCCGGATGAGGGGGACCGGGCCGATCTGGAATGCGTTGGCAAAATCACAACATCTACCTGCACTCACGAGCGGTGAATGGACCAGGCTTCAGTATGGTTCAATGAAAGCGTTGGCTGATCGCGAGTGTAGATTCATTTCGCCACCGTTTCTTAAGCCGTGCGCTTCTTGACCTCGCCACTGGCACGCATTGCGTGCGTTTTCAGGGGCCATGCAAAATAGCTACGGGCAGAGCGGGGCAGTTCCCAGATTCTTGCTTCAAAAAGCGCTGGCTCAGACACTTCAACCCTTCCCCATATCATCCAGGAACTCGGAGCCTGGTTCCAGGCAGGTAATCAGCAGGTCGTCTCTGGCTCGCGTGCAAGCCACGTACAGAAGGTGGCGCTCGGTGTTGCAAACGTCTTGCAGGTCCCCTTCATCTCCCACGCTCTCAATTCGTTCCTGAGACGGAATCACTTCATCATCGCAGGCCATAACCGCCACCGCACGAAATTCCAGCCCCTTGGCCAGGTGCATGGTGCTAATCGCCAGGGTATCTGCACTTTGGGCCAGCGTGTCATCTAGCACCTTGTACGCCATTTGTGCTGCGTTTGCCGCAGCTACGGCCCGGCTGATCTCGAATTCCGAACGAACGAACAAGGCGATTTCGGCTGGAGAAACGCCGGCCTTTGTCTGCTGAGCCAGCCAGTCGGCCACCGCCTGGGTTTCGGCCGAAACCGTTCTGAAGCGCTGAATGATGGGGGCAGGGCCGTTGAAAAGCGAGATCGTGTCATCTCGTTTCTCCAGTTTGCCGTCTCCGTCTCGCACCTGGGGATCAAGCAGGCGATCTGCCCGCGCCCTGATCTGGTGCGAGGTTCGATAGTTGGTTCATCCGGCTAAAGCACGCGCCGGTTTGCAAGTAGTGGACATGCGGATTCTAATTGGAGTTGCAAAAAGAGGCTCCAGCTTAGGAGGTCCGCATGTCCACCAGTTTGTTGTATCACGCTTTCGGCATTCGCGGCTATCAGTACGTCAAAACAGATTACCTGGATGGCGGAACGACCTTCTCCATTCGGCAAGAGCGAGGGACTCTTCGGTGCCCGGACTG
>CAIYJE010000204.1 GCA_903926465.1 uncultured Planctomycetales bacterium | reverse complement strand
CTCGCGGCGACGCAGTTCCGGTCGACTACAGGATCAAACCATAACCTCCTGACAAGGACTTGCACCTTGCCGATCTCATCCTGAGAACGGTGGCAGAACGTTTCGCCATCGTTCCTTATCACGGACGCACGGATCGCCCTTTCAGGGCTCAAAACGACCAATTCCCGTGGTTTTTTACAGCATGCGGCTGAATACATACCACCAATTACCCATCAGCCGAATGCCGTAAGAACCTTTGAACGCTGTATTACGGAACCCTGATTTCGAAGGTTTTTAACGCGTTCGGCTGAATGCTTAACTATTTCTACATTCGAGACAAAAGCTGGTCGTAATCTGCATGGGTGCCAATCCAGAACCAGATTACGGTCCCACCCTCACGAATCCCAACAACCCGATATCCCATACCGACCCGTGCAGAATAAAGCAAAGGGTCGCTACAAAAACTTGCTTGAATTGTAGGCCTGGATAGGTCGGTGACTGCACGAACAACCGGTAAGATTCCCGGGCCTGTCGCTGAATATGGAGGGGTAACGCCGCGAACAACTATCGAAACCGACCGGTGATATGAGATTTCATAACCGGTCCGGATCAACTTCTTCCGTTCTGCCTGCGCGAAATTCCAGCAGAGCCTCCGCGGCAAGCCCGGCGAGCTTGGGGGCTGATTCTGCAATCGCCCGGTCAAATTCGTTTTCTGCGTTCAGTTCTGCAAGCAGGCGGAGCGCCAGCACTTCCTGATCAGCCACTGGCAGCTTCCTCGAACGCACGAAAGAGTAATGCAGTCATTGAGAATGATCTCCATCTTATTTCTTACCTTACAGGCAATCGGCCGAGCAGAGCAAGGCATTCCACCAGCAGCTTTTTCACAACCAGGGCCGATTCCAATTTCCATCCCGCACGCCCTGGCCCGTTCTCACGACGCTGTGGGAACGGGCTTTCTTTATTCGATGGATGATAGGGACACGATTCAAGACACGCTGGCCAGGGTCCATTCCGTCCCTGATGATTTTCTCTGGTTTATTGGCATTCCTGGTCAGAGGGCATCCGTCTGGCTCTCGCCGTTTGGGGTGCAGGTGGGTAACATCATTCCAGGTTTAGACATTGTGGCGATCCAGATTGGCCTTTGAACTTCAGAGACAGCCTCCCATGAAGACAATCACTCTGGAGATACCCGATAACGCAACGGCCCTGGACTGGTGCTCTGAGGATGAGTTTCCGGCCCAGCTTCGTCTGGCGGCCGCGATCTTTTGGTACGATCGGGGCCTGATCTCTCAGGGGAAAGGGGCGGCCATCGCGGGGCTTTCTCGTGCCGACTTCATTCAGGCACTCAGCCAGGCCCAGGTGAACCCGCTCCAGGTCACGCCCGAAGATCTGAACGCTGAACTGGAGCGTGCGTTCGATGCGCATCGTTGATGCGTCGCCCTTGATCGTACTCTCCAAACTGTCGAGGCTTGACTTGCTGAGGGCCCCAGACCCGAACCAGCAGGTTCTCGTGATCCAAGCCGTGCTCGACGAGGTCATGCGTGGCGAGCCTGGCGATCCCACGCTCGTGTGCGTGCCGCAGGCCATCAACACCTGGCTCCAGGTGATCCCAACTCCAACGGTTCACCCGTCCCTCCAGACCCATCGGCTCGACCCGGGCGAGACTTCGGTGCTTTCGGCGGTTCTGGAGAATCCGGGAGCCCATGCCGTTCTTGATGACAACGCTGCACGCCGTGAAGCCGCACGGCTGGGCATTCCATTCATCGGCAGCGTCGGATTGATCCTTGTCGGTTCCAAGCTCGGCCTGATTCCATCCGCTCGATCCGCGCTCACAACGTTACGCCAATCCGGTCTGTATATCTCCGATGAGCTGTTTCACCTGGCGCTTGAGCAAGCCGGTGAATCCGCCTCCTGAACTCCGACCCGCCTGACGAGAACTCTCAGGTCCAACACCCGCGCCGCTGCGCAAAACGAAGCCCAGCCCGCCGTGGCCTGAGTGACAACCAAGCGGGTCCGGTTCTCACGACGCCGTGGGGGCCGGGCCCAATTTTTCGAAGTATGGACGAAGAGAATGGACCAGGACAAAGCCTGTCTGGCTTCATCCGTGTCCATTCCGTCCATAACGTCCATTTCGGGCCAGCGAACACAAACACCAGTGGCACGCTCACCGCGTTTGAACCACCTTCTTCTTGGGCCTGGCCGCGCCAATGGTCCGCAGTTTGGGCGCATCGGTCGTAACCTCAAGCGCCTTGATCGCCTCCTTCACCGAGTCAATCTTCTGCTTCTTCGCCCAGTCTGGAAAATCTTCCTCGCGCTCAAACTGGGTGATCAGCTTCTTGAGGTCGGGGATCGTCACCTTGGCCGCCGTGCCATAGCTCAATAACTGCTTCATGATCTCGCCGGTGCGGCTCTCACTGCCGTGCGCACTTTGCGAGCCCGCAAACTTCAGGCTGACCGCTATCCCCTCTTTGAACTTGTACTTCGCCATGGCCTTCAAGCCGGCCATGCGGATCTCATTGGCAAACATCGTGTCGGCCGGCGAGGGGGTGTCAATCGCCTCCAGCAGGTCAGGGGCCAGCGCCTGCACATCCTCCAGCGTGAGCAAGTCCGTAATCGTGTGCGTAAGATAAGACCGCGCCATGCCGTCTGGATTCTTGGCCACCGCCCGGATCGCCGGGTACAACAGCCTGGGATCCACGTCCTTCACCGATTGATTCAACAAGCCCTGAAACAGCGCCGCCGCCAGCTCGCCCTGGGTGAGCTGGATCGGGTCTTCCCAGACCACCGGCAAGGTGGGCTCGGCCGTATCCACCACCACCTTGAGCATGGCCGGCACCACCGGCTTGGCCACGTCGCCCATCTCTCGCAAAGCGTGCGCAGCCTTCACCCGCAGCCAGCGGTCGTCGGCCGTGAGCAGCTTGACAAGTACTGGCAACGCCCGAGCATCGCGCATATACCCCAGCGCCTCGGCTGCCCCCTGACGCTTGCGTGCATCGGGCCCCTCGGCCAGCGTGATCAGCACGGGTACCAGCTCTTGCCGTTCCGGCCGCTTGCCCAGCTCTTCCGCTACCCAGCCCCGCGCCACCGGCGACCAATCTCCCAGCGCGGCCAGCAACTGATCGTTGCTCATCGACTTGCGGTCCAGGTCTTGCCGGCCAGACGCCAACGCCTCGGCCACATCTGACTTGCTCAGCCAGTTCTTGGGGTCAAGATCCCGACCCGTGATCACCAGCTTCTTCAAGGGGAGCGCATACGTCAGCACATAACTGGCCGTGGGGCTCAGGCCGTAATAGCCACTGGTGCCATAGTACGTGTTGTCATCGGTCTTGCCGGCCCCAAACTGCTCGTTACCATCGTACGTGAACGAGCCATCGCTCCGGCGTACCAGGTCAAAGTGCCACGATGCGTTCTTGAAGAAGCCGGCCACCGCTTCGGGCCCGCCCATGTTCGCCCCAAGCGCGCCCCAGAGGTAACTGAACCCCTGGCCGGTGTGCCCATACTCGCGGTTCTGATAACTGGCAGTTACCATCTTGGCAAAAAACTGGGCCTCGCGAACCTTGTCCCCCTGCGCCCCGAAGAAAACGGCCGCCATGGCGTTCTTGCCGTTGTTGTCATGGTTGGGCCAGGGCAGGTGCTCTCCATAAGGAATCGCCCCTTTATCCACGAAGTAGCCAAAGAACTTCGAGGCCCGATCAATGGCCGAGTTGACCTCAACCTCATTCACGCCGCACTTCTTGCCCATCACAATTGCCAGGTTGCCAATCAGGCCGGCGGCGTTCACCGGTCCGTAGGGCGGGATCGACCCGTGCAGCTCGCCATCAGGCGTGCGCCTGGCAATGCCGTGGCCATAGGTGCCGTACATGCTCTGCCCGAGCGCCAGCTTGGTGGTGTACTCGCGGATCGCCGGTAAGACCTCCTGGTCATGGGTCGCCAGAAAGTACTCGCACAAGAACAGGCCACGGTAACCCCAGTCCCAGATGACCATGCCGTCCTTGAACGGCAACTTCAGGTCTTTGGGTGCGATCTTGCGGGCATATTCCTGGAGCTTGGACAAGTACTCCGGGTTACCGGTGGCCAGCAGCGCCAGGCCATTCACACAGCCCCAGATATCGTCGTTCAATGGCTCGCGCGCCAGGGCTTGGCAGGCGGCCTCATAAATGACCTTCGATTTGGGGCAATCGTACGGGGCCGTGGCGCTATACGTGCCCAGCACGTTGAGCTTCAGTTGCACCTCGTCGGTCTTGCCGGCCCGCCAGCGGGTGAGCTTCAGAACTCCGTGATTCTCAGCCCCTTGAATCGCCAGGGCCATGCTCTTGCGGGCATCGTCTGTGAACGGTTGGCCGCCGGCACCCAGAATAACGTCGTTCACCTGCACCACGCCGTCGGCCGGCGACTTGGCACCCACGTGCGTCACCAGAATCTGCCGGCTTTTGGTGGTGGTGCGCCCTTGCTGACTCTCAAAGAAGTTCTCAGGACGCGTGAAGATCCAGCCACGCAGGCCCGTAGCGCCCAGGTTATACGTCTTGTCGCGGTTCACGTCTTGCGTTTGCGTGAGGTCGGGCGGCTCTTTGGGCTCTTCAGCCCAGAGCAGGGGGGAGCTCAGCCAGGCCAACACGCCCAGGGTCAGGGTCAGGGTCAGGGCACGATACAAAACTTTCAACATCATGTGTATTTTTCTTGATGGGCTTCAGTTCAGAAACAAACAAAAAAATGGACAATCCTCGCTCAACACCACCACCGGAGTATGCGAAACTCCTGGGAATTCGCCCAAGAGCTTGCGAAATTCCTTCAAAGTCGCTCGACTCTCCGAGGTTGTGATTTTTTCACGGGAAACCCTGGCGTATGGCACGGTCGGGCTATACAAGTGACTTTATGAGCACTCCCAACGTTAATTTGCCGTCCGATATTCGTGTCAATCGCCCGGAACGATGCCAGAGAGAATGGCGGCCGTTCTCTCTGGAAGAGTACATCAGTTCCGATCATCGGGTACGCATCGTCTGGTGCTATGTCGAGTCGCTCGATGTCTCGCCACTGTACAAGAAGATCAAGGCCGTGAAGAGCGGTGCAGGTCGGAATGCTGTCGATCCACGAATTCTGATCGCTCTGTGGCTGTATGCAACGATCGACGCGGTCAGCAGTGCTAGAGAGATTGCCCGCCTCACGGAATCCGAACTGGCCTACATGTGGATTTGCGGCAATGTGAGCGTGAACTATCACATGCTGAGTGATTTTCGCACGGAGAACTGCGATTTCCTGGAAAAAGTGCTGACCACCACCGTTGCGGCCTTGATGCACAGCGGTGCTGTCACCTTGGAGACGGTTGCCCAGGATGGAGTCCGAGTTCGCGCCAATGCTGGCAGTAGCTCTTTTCGACGGCAGGCCACGCTTGAGAAGTGTCTGGAACAGGCAGAAGCCCACGTCAAGAAATTAGCCGAGCAGGAAAGCAGCGATGCATCCAAAGCCCAACAGTCGGCCCGCGAACGGGCGGCAAAAGAACAATTGGAGCGTGCGAAGGATTCCCTGCGGCAGGTCACCCAATTGACCGAAGAGCGTGAAAAGCGGAAGAAGGGAACCGGTGCAGAATCGAGGTGCAGCACGACAGATCCTGACGCTCGCAAGATGAAGATGGGAGACGGCGGATATCGCCCAGCCTATAACGTGCAATTGGCAACAGATGGCGGGGCACGAATCGTGGTGGGCGTCTCAGTGACAAACGTAGGAAACGACTTTGAACAGATGGCTCCCATGCACGAAAAGATCATAAATGACTATGGAAGAACTCCCGAAAACTACCTGGTAGATTGCGGCTATCCCGCCGTTTCTCAGGTGACGGAGTTAGAAAAGGGTGGCACACGGGTATATGCTCCGGTGCATGGCGAGGAATCGATGCGGAAACGGGGCAAAGATCCTTTTGCAAGGCAGAAACGGGACACGGATGAGTCTTATCAATTCCGGCAGCGAATGGCGACGGACGAGGCGAAGGAGCTTTATAAGAAAAGACCGTCGATCGCCGAGTTTCCGCACGCCGAATTCCGCAACCGGGGGTTGACTCAGTTTCGAGTTCGCGGCCACCGCAAGGTGTTGGCAGTGGCTCTCTGGCACGCGATAACATTCAACCTGATGCGAATGATTAATCTGGGGGTGTTCATGTAAGAAAACTGGTGCCGAAGTCGATTGCGACCTGCCCTGAAGTGGGTTCAGGTCGAGATCGACAGCGCTCGCCCACTCGTTCCCCAGACTGACCGATATCAAAAAATCGCGAACCGGCGATTTTTCTCACCCAGACTTTTTAGCGAACGGGGATTTTCGCAATAAAATCACAACCTCTCCGAGTCGAGTTCTTAGTTTTCGATCAGGCCGAAGACTCGACTCGGAGAGTCGAGCGACTTTGAAGGAAATTCCCAAGCTCTCAGGCGAATGCCCGCGAGTTTCGCATACTCCGTTGGTGGTATTGAACGAGGAGTG
>CAIYJE010000203.1 GCA_903926465.1 uncultured Planctomycetales bacterium | reverse complement strand
GCGTGAAAACCGCCGATGCCCGATCCAGCAGAACACGTCCCAGCCAATCGCCCAGAACGGTGGAGCGATCATCGACTCGACTTCGGAACTCTTCTTTTTCGCATGGCCTGGACATAACCGATCGGGACAAATGTTCAACCTACAAACCATCTCCACTGAGCCTTTGAGTGTGTGAAACCGCCGATACCGATGGTCATAAAAGTGCAATACACCCCCACAATACGGACAGTCTCGGTCAAGTACATCGAGTTCCCAGTAGGCCAAGCCCTTTTCTTCTGGCCAAAGGTCAGGCATCCTGCCAACCGCTATGTCCGGATGTGCATCATTCGGTAGTCAAATCCTACATGGAGGTTAAGGCAAAAAAGCCCCTGCCTCTAGCCTATTGTCGAACGGTTGATTTTTTTATGGGAATGCCAGGAAGCTGTCAGAAAAACTGTGGTTCCCGCAGAAATTTGCGGGTGTGTGCGCGTGTTCACTTTCGTGGGGTTGCCAGACTCGCCCAGAGGCAGAAGTTTTGAAGTCGCGTTTTTGTTTTTTTGGGTAAGACGTCTGGAATATTAGCCCGAGACGTCAGCGAGCGATTCTGCTGCAAAAACGCGCCCGAATCGTCAGCAAGTGGATCTCTTGCTGTTCCCCAAGAAGGGCACTGCGGCAAACGAGGCTGAATTCGTCACGAGCCGGTCATTCCAGAAGAAATCCACGCGCTAACGCTTCGGGCTCGTATTTCCGCTCAACCCGCTTGGCCAGTCCATTCGCAACGCAACGGTAAACCATGTCCAGGAGCGTCTGCTGCTTTTTTTGCGGGCTCTGATCCCAAAAACGGAACTTCAAAGGTCAGAAGCGAGTCTACTGGAACGCTGTCGGTAACGGTTGATGGGCTGATTCTTTCCAATCCGCCGTCGAGCGACCTCCCCGGTGGATGGATTCTTCCTCTATAATAAAAGAGCCTTCGGCCTACGAGCCGCCTGAGGTTATTTTGAAGTCCATCGACAGAGGCCGATCCGCCATGTCCAGCGCCACAGTCACTGCCCAAGCGACCGCGACAACTCCCCTGCCCTTCGAGGATTTCCGGACCCGGCCGACGGAAGAACTTGAGCAGGTCATTCGTGAAGTCAAGGCCCGGCAGGCAGACTCGTTGATGATTCTGGGGCATCACTACCAGCAAGACGAAGTGATTGCGTTTGCCGATCTTCGAGGCGATAGCTACAAGCTGGCCCAGATGGCGGCCCAGAACCGCTCCTGCCGCTCGATTGTGTTTTGTGGCGTGCACTTCATGGCGGAAACCGCCGACATTTTGACCTCGTCCGAGGTCGATGTGGTACTTCCAGATATGGCCGCCGGCTGTAGCATGGCCGACATGGCCGATCTGGATTCCGTAGAAGCGGCATGGGCCGATCTCGGTGAAGTGATTGACACCGAGCAGATTCTGCCGGTCACCTACATCAACTCCGCAGCCAACCTCAAGGCCTTCTGTGGTCGACATGGCGGCATTGTGTGCACAAGCTCAAATGCGCGTGCGGTGCTAGATTGGTCCTTTCAGCGCCGTCAGCGTGTTCTATTCTTCCCAGACCAGCACCTTGGTCGGAACACGGCTCGTTCGATGGGCATTCCCCTGGACCAGATGCCGATCTGGGATCCCAGGCTCCCGATGGGGGGAAATACCGAGGACGCCGTGGAAAAGAGCCGTGTCATTCTTTGGAGAGGACATTGCTCCGTCCACCAGATGTTCCGCACGGAGCATGTGACCCAGTTCCGCAAGAAGTACCCAGGGATCCAGGTTCTGGTTCATCCGGAATGCACGATGCAGGTCGTGGATGCTGCAGATCTTGCGGGTTCCACAGAATTCATTCTGAAGACCGTGCAGCAGGCACCTGCGGGATCAAAATGGGCGATTGGAACCGAGTTGCATCTGGTTAACCGGCTTGCCAAGGAGCATCCAGACCAAGAGGTTCATTTCTTGTCACCCATGGTTTGCATGTGTGCCACGATGTACCGAATTGATGTTCCTCACCTGGCCTGGTCGCTTGCAAACTTGGATCGTGGCACGCCGGTGAACATCGTGCGTGTGCCCGATGAAACCAAGAGCTGGGCTCGCGTCGCGCTGGATCGGATGCTGGAAGTGAGTTGACGTTCTGGCTGCCACGAACTGAAATTTGGGGGTTCTTGCAATGTCCGGTTCCTCTGAGCGTCTTCAGTTTTGGAAGTGCGCTCGATGTGGGACTCAGAATCCCCAGCGGAGTTATCTTCGCAACTGTGTTGGATGTGGTGCCCTGGCGCATGTTCGAGAGCGGGCAACGCCTAGAGTGGATTGGGCACAGCTCTTCGCCCCCGTGGCGAAGGTTCCAGGTTGGGTGATCTCATTCAAGACGACCATCACTGGGTACCTTGGTGATGTGGTGACCTGGTGCGTTGGACAGGTCGGGCGAGTTCGCAGCGGCTGTCAGGGGCCTTTGTATTGGGTTTTTGTCTGTTATCTGATTTTCATGGCAACGGTCATGCTGCTGGCATGGACGCTGGGAGATCGCTGGTACCCGGCCACCCTGTTGCTTTACAGCCCGAGGGTTCTTTGGCTGATTCCCTTGCTGATACTCATGGGTATCACCTGGTTCAGTTCTAGACGGGCATTGCTGGTTGTTCAAACGGCAGTTTTGCTGGGGATTGGCCTGTCCTGGGGCGGTTTCCAGGTTCCGGTTGAAAGATCTCTCTTTGCGAGCAGTTTTAACCCACTCGCCAAGATCCGGGTGCTTTCTTTCAATGGTCACTATGGCGAAGATTTGAAGGTCGATCAGTTCGTACGGTTCCTGGAGAGTGAGCGGATTGATGTGGTTTGCTTGCAAGAATTCCATCGTTCGCTTGTTGAGAAAGACACACGCCTGAAGAACTATTTTGCCAAGTGGCATTGGGATGGCGCGGGCTACATTGTGAGCCGGCTTCCCATTGTTTTGGATCGGTTAGCGACCCCAGATCGTCAGCTTGGCTATTTACCTGGCAAGGGGGTTCTTGGGTGGCTGAGATTGGCTGATGGCCAGGGGCATGAATTTGAGGTGATGAATCTTTATTTGCCATCGCTCAGGAGCTGGTTTGGCCACTTTCTCGTTCTGGACCGAGGTCGAATGAACGCCTACGAAACAGAACGTAAGCTCAAGGTGGCGAACTTGGTGAAGATCATGTCAGGGATTGATCGGCCGCTTCTGGTTGCCGGTGACTTCAATACCGCGGGAGATAGTCCGCTCTTTCGGCCGTTTCTCAATCGCTTTCGGGAGAGTTTTGAGACGTCCGGCTGGGGCATTGGTTCAACATTCCCAAGCAGTATGCCCTGGATTGGGATCGATCATATTCTTGTAGACCGCTGCTGGCGGGTGAACATGTGTAAGGTGGGAGCCGACCTGGGCTCGGATCATCGCCCCATGGTTGCCGAGCTAGACCTGTTGCAGCTACGCCCAACTGTCCGTTAAGCCCAGGGCATGGCAACCGGATATACTGTCTGGACTTGCAAACTCTCGCCGGTTTCGCGAGAACTTGCGAGCACATCTGTACTTGCACCAGCGAACCTGTCAAAAACCTGTGGCATACATGGAGTCGAGCGCAAATCATGAGTAACACGGTAACAGGTGGTTCTTTGATGGGCCCGGAAGATCTTGAAGCCCTGGTTCATTCGGCACATCCAGATCCCTTTGCTGTACTCGGTCGGCACAGTGTTACCCTGAATGGTCAAAAGGTTGCGTTAATCCGTGCGTTTCTCACGGAAGCACAGCAGGCCTGGGTCGTGGATCTGAGTCAGGGGCACGCTGGCCGCCGTGTTGAGATGAAGCGGGTGCATGCCGATGGCCTCTTCGAGGCCGTTTTGCCCGGTTTACCTCTGGACTTCCCGTACAGACTGGCTGTTCAGTCGGCAGAAGGGCATTCCTGGGAGTTCGAAGATCCCTACCGGTTCGAGCCGGTTTTGACTGAGTTCGACCTGCATCTGCTGGGCGAAGGAACGCACCTCAGGAATTATGAGAAGCTTGGCGCCCACGTGATGACCCATCAGGGAATCAAGGGGGTGCATTTTGCAGTGTGGGCGCCGAATGCGTTGCGGGTGGGTGTGATCGGGAATTTCAATCATTGGGATGGCCGAAGACATCCCATGCGAAGTTGCGGCCCGACCGGGATCTGGGAACTGTTCGTACCCGATCTTGCGCCCGGTGAAGTGTATAAATTTGAGGTGAAGAGTCGGTTTCAGGGTTACATGCAGTCCAAGTCAGATCCTTACGGGCTTTACGCTGAATTACGACCGAGTACGGCCTCGATTGTGTGGGATACCAAGGGGTTCCAGTGGGACGATACAGACTGGATCAGAGAGCGGCCGGATCGCCAGGCCCTGGATGCGCCGGTATCGGTTTATGAGTTGCATCTAGGCTCTTGGCGGCGCAAGGGGGACCACTCGGAACAGTGGCTCACGTACCAAGAACTTGCCGACCAGCTGGTGGAGTACCTGAACCAGACCGGTTTCACGCACGTAGAATTGTTGCCAATTAGTGAGCATCCGTTTGATGGAAGCTGGGGTTACCAGACCACGGGGTACTTCGCTCCAACTTCCCGATTCGGAACACCGGATGACTTCAAGTATTTTGTGAACACACTTCACAAGCATGGCTACGGAGTAATTCTGGACTGGGTGCCGGCTCACTTTCCTCGTGATGCGCACGGGTTGGGTTATTTTGACGGCACACATCTTTACGAGCATGAAGACCCAAGGCTTGGTGAGCACCGAGAATGGGGCACGAAGATCTTCAATTACGGACGTGTTGAGGTTCGTAACTTCTTGCTTGGCAATGCCCTTTACTGGCTCGAAGAGTTCCATATCGATGGTCTGCGGGTCGATGCCGTTGCCTCGATGATTTACCTGGATTACTCGCGTGAAGAGGGAGAATGGGTTCCCAATCGATACGGAGGCAATGAGAACCTGGAGGCCATTGACTTTCTGAAGCGGTTCAATACCAGCCTTCATGAACTCCACCCAGGCATTTTAACCATTGCCGAAGAATCTACGGCGTTTACAGGGGTTTCTAAGCCTACCTACCTGGGAGGGCTTGGCTTCAGCCTGAAGTGGAACATGGGCTGGATGAACGACACTCTGCGGTACTTTGCCAAAGATCCCGTTCATCGCAAGTACGAACACGGTTCCTTGACCTTCAGCCTGATCTATGCCTTCTCTGAAAACTTCATGCTGCCCCTCTCGCATGATGAAGTGGTGCATGGCAAGGGATCGCTGCTGGCGAAGATGCCCGGCGATCTCTGGCAGAAATTTGCGAACCTACGGCTGCTCTTTGCATACATGTGGGCTCATCCAGGCAAGAAGTTACTGTTCATGGGTGGCGAGATTGCCCAGTGGAAAGAGTGGTCGCATGATGACACCATGGAGTGGCACCTGCTTCAGTGGAACTCTCACCGCGGCGTTCAGCGCTTGATCTCCGACCTCAATCGAATTTACAAAGAAGAGCCGTCCCTTCATCAGCTCGATTTTGACTGGAGCGGGTTTGAATGGCTGGAACTCCACGACTGGGAGAACAGCGTGCTGGCGTTCCTCAGGCGTGGGAAGACTCCAGGCGATGAAATTGTGGTGGTTTGTAACTTCACGCCGATCGTGCGTCAGGGGTATCGGATTGGTGTGAATCGCGCGGGCTTCTACCGAGAATTGCTCAATACCGATTCCGAGTGCTACGACGGTACCAACGTGGGGAACTCGGGTGGTGTCTGGTCCAAGGCCGGTCCCCATGGTACGCACGCCCATCATCTTGAGTTGACCCTACCTCCGCTGGGTGTGGTCTTCCTGAAACCAGAGAACATGCAGGCCGATTGAAAGCCCCCTGTGCGCTGTGTGGGGCCTTGGCATGATGGTGGCTGGGCCGCGGGCAGACCCAAAAGCGGGTTGCCTGGGCCCAGTCAGTTGCGTTCGCGCATCTGGAGGCTGGATTGTCGGATTGTTCCTGAGAACAAACTCCGGCCGTGCCTGATCAAGGGCTGTTCAGAGCTTACGAAGCTGGTGGGACATTCAGACGCTGGTAGAGGTCGGCATACCGGCGATAGAGGTCTTCGTACAAGGCCGCGTGCGTGTTGTTGGGCTCAACAACTCGATCGACCTGCACCATGCGCTCCGCAGCCTCGTCGAAGCTTGAGTAAATGCCTGCGGCAACGGCGGCAGCCATGCCGGACCCAAGTGCACATGATTCGGGGTCACGTGTCAACGTGATCGGGCGTTGAAGGATATCGGCCTGAATTTGCATCCAGAGCGCGGATTTCACTCCGCCGCCACCCGCGACGATCCGTTTCACCTTCAAGCCATGAGAAATCCCATCATCAAGAATTTGGCGAGTGCCGCAGGCCGTGGCTTCATACATGGCCCGGATGATCTGGGCTGGTCCGTGGGCCAAGGTCAGGCCTGTGATCGTGCCGCGTGCGTTAGGGTTCTTGTGTGGTGATCGGTTCCCTTGCCAGTCATCTCGGATCAGAAGGCCATCAGATCCAGGAGAGACCTGCGCTGCTTTTTGATCAAGCAGACTGAACACCGGTATCCCGAGGCTTTCAGCCTCGCGGAACTCGTTGCCGGCGAAGTGGCGGCGGTACCATTCCAGAATCGAGCCTGTGGCCGTCTGTCCAGCCTCCAGGGTGTAAAGCCCTTCCACCGTGGCATCGGGGTATGACCCGGCCCACCCCGACCCAAACAGCCCTTCTTTGGCCTGGGCCAGGTGGCAGGTGCTTGAGCCGATGATCAGGGCCACATCCCCTTCTGCCGTGGCACCAAGGCCAATCATTCCCAGGTAGGCATCTATGCCACCCTGCGCCACGGGCGTTCCGGCCTTGAGCCCCAACCAATCGGCCGCGCGTTTGGAGAGTTTGCTGGTCCCGCCGCCCAAGGGCACGATAGCCTTCGGCCATTTCGATTCCAGATCCGACAGGCCCACCGAGGCCATCAAGCTACGCGGCCAGCCGCCATCGGGACGGGCGTAGTTCCACTTCACCGCGCAATGGTTCAAAGAGAGCGTCCAGTCATCGGTCAACTGGTACATCAGCCAGTTCGTGCATTCCACAATCCGGTCCGCCGCCTGGTAAATCAGCGGCTCCTGCCGCTTGAGCCAGAGGGCCTTGGGCAGCATCCATTCCGGGGAAACGCGGCCAGAGACGTAGCGCAGGGCGGAATCGCCCGTGGCATCAATATCAGTCGCCTCAAGGGCCGATCTCTGATCCATCCACAGAAGCGCAGGACGCAAGATTGTGCCGTCGGATTGGCAGGCAACTACGGTACAAGCCGTAGCATCCAGGCCAATCCCCACAATCGACGCTGGATCTACATTTGCAGATGTCAGGGCATTGCCAACCGCCTGGCGAATGGCAGCCCACCAGTCATCAGGATCCTGTTCGGCCCACCCAGGGTTTGGGTAGCGTGTCTTCAGTTCCGCGACCCCAAACACCTTGGTTTGGCCACCAGGCTCAATGAGGGCCGCTCGAACGGACTGGGTGCCAACGTCAATTCCAAGCACATATTCTTGATGACTCATGGGCTGGATCCAAGGGAGTGGGATGATTTCTGGAAAGAACGCCAACCTGGAAAACCGAGTGTGAGTTATCAGGTCCCGGTTCGGCTATCAAGCAGCAATGTTACGGGCCCGTCGTTGACCAGTTCTACCTTCATATCGGCCTGAAACACACCACATTCCACGTGTAGAGTGGAATTCCTGAGCCGATCGCATACCTGTTCGTAAAGATATTTGGCTTCCGTGGGCGGGGCAGCTTCTGTGAAGCTGGGTCGACGCCCCTTGCGGCAGTCGGCCAGAAGCGTGAACTGGCTCACGACAAGAAGTGACCCTTTAGCCGCAGACACGTCCCAGTTCATCTTGCCCGCTTCATCCTCAAACGCACGTAGACCTAATATCTTGCCAGCGATCCATTCGGCATCCCGGATCGAATCTCCTTGCGCAACGCCCAGCAGAATCAGCCAGCCCTGCTCAATGGAGCCAACAGCCTGGCCGTCTACGCGAACGCTAGCCCGGCTGACACGCTGCAAAACAGCCCGCATGCAGAGAAGACCTTTCAGGCAGAGGCAATCGCCGGTTCCTCTTCACGTGTTTTGTAACGCATGGGGAGCCGATTTCCAGCGTACTCAGGAGCGGTCCAGGTGGGCAGGTCGCAGAGTCCGCCACCGAGGAACAGGTGGTACCACAACTGGGTAGACACCACACTTGTCAGCGCCAGGTCATACACGCCCCGCCGGACGGTGATTCGGGGCATGGTACGTTGCCACCAGACCTGTTTGGCAACCGCTTCGGGGTCAAACAGGCCGGTCTTCCTGAGCGATTCGGGGCTCAAAAGCTGATCGACCCAGGCCGGTCTGTGGTCGCCCAGGAACGTGCCCGACAAGCTGGCGCGGAACATGGTCTTGGGCCGATTCGCAATTTGCTTCGGCAAGGTTTTGGCAGCCACCTGGCGGAGGATCCATTTCTCGTTCATGCCCTTGAGCTTGTACTCTGGCGCAATTTGCGAGCAAAAGCGAATCACATCGTCATCAAGAAACGGGTATCGCGTCTCGATGGAGTTGTGCATGGAGATCCGGTCGCCCTTGGAGATCATCAGGAGACCGGCCAGCATCACCTTGTAACCGACATAAAGTGACTTGTTCAACGGATGCCAGCGTGACATTCGATCGTTGGTCAAATCCAGGTCCGTGAATGGGTCATGATCTCTCAAGGTTTCGTTGAGGCCGTCTGAGAACAAGACCGGCCGAGTCTGCATCAGGTATTCATACAGGTCTTGTTGAGCCGGTCGAAAACCGCGGACCGCACGCAGTGCGGGGCGTCGTTCGATACCGCCTCCTACCAGCGCCATGCCAACGCTGCGCATCATCGGCAGCAGGAATGGCGCCTTCCCCTGGATCGACTCACGGATCTTCTGACTCTTGAACCAGATGTAGCCCGCTAGCGCTTCGTCGGCGCCCTCGCCGGTGAGGGCGACCTTGTAACCCTGGTCATGAACCGCACCCGCCAGCCGCATCAAGGTTGCGCATGAGGTGTCTAGCACTGGCCCTTCGGCCGCCACGATCAACTCTGGAAACGCGTTTGCAATCCGCCCGCGATCCATGGTTACGACCGTCAGCGGCGACTTCAGTAGCTCGGCCGACTCGGCGGCAGGTCCACGCTCATCTGGCCCCGCATTGTCCAGCCCCACGGTGAACGAGGGGACCGCGTGGCCACGCTGGCGTGAACTCAGGCCCAGGACCACCGTGGAGTCTAGACCACCACTGATATAACTCACCACGGGAACATCGCCCCGCAGCCTGCGCTCAACCGATTGCCTGAGTAGATCTTCAAACTCATCAATCAGTTCAGAGGGATTGTCGGCCCGACGTTCGTCCCCTTCATCCGGGAAATCGAGATCCCAGTAAACCTTCTGATTGATCTTGCCATCCCGAATCTGGAGGAATTGGCCGGGCGGTAATGACCGGATCCCTTCAAAGAATGTTCGGGTTGTGCCTGCGCAAAAGAAGGAGAAGAGGTGGTCGATACCGCGGTGGTCGGGCCTGGCCGTGACCATGCCAGAGGCTAGCAAGGCTTTGATTTCCGAGGCCCAGAGCAGCCAGCCGTCGGCCTCTGTGTAATACAGGGGGCAAATGCCAACCCGGTCTCGACCCAGCACGAGCGTGCGGTTGTTTCGGTCCCAAAGCGAGACCGCAAACTGCCCGCGCGCTTTCTCGAACATCCCCAGGCCACGGTCTTCGTAGAGATGGACCCAGGCCTCGGTATCGCAGTGAGTTGCAAGCCGGTGTCCGTTCGATAGCAACTCACGACGCAGTTCCGGGTACTCGAACAGTTCCCCGTTGAACGCGACCCAGATCGAACTGTCTTCGTTGGCAAGCGGCTGACGCCCGCCGGCAAGGTCAATGATGGAGAGTCGCCGGGCACCCAGTGCCACGCCCGGTTCAATGTGCACATGCTCGTCATCGGGACCGCGATGTGCAATGGCGCTGGTCATCGCCAGCAACCGCTCCTCCGGGAACCTTCGCTGTCCCGAAAGATCGATAGCGCCTGCAATGCCGCACATGCCATCCGCCTCCCTTGCCCAACACCCCATGCTAACGCACGCCCTGGTCTCTCCAGGCACGCTAGCAACTCAACAGGCACAGTATACCCGCTGATTTTGGGACTTCGAGGCAAGTTGGGTAAAACCAGGAAGGATGCGTAAAGATTTCAGACTGGGAGCGATTTCAAGACTGCAGCCTGGCTCAATGGCTAACGCTCAAGATTCCAGCGTGAACATCTTCGCTTGAGACGCAATATCCAAGCTGGGGGCTGTCAATTCGCCGACTTGGAGCCGGTCCAGGTTTTGAAACGGCTTTTTATCCAACACGCCGCTCTGGCAATTCCAGAATGATCGGAGCCGGTACCGGACGTCGCCGGGCAGTCCACCAGTAAGAGATTCCGCCAAGTACACCAATCATCATGCTGCCGATGCGGAAGATGTGGCCGCGCGGACCAACGGGTACATAGAATGGCACGAGATCGGTCCTCGGGAAGAATGAAGAGTGATGTCAGATAGGACGACCTGTTCGCCGGTACCTGCCGTGGATCGAGTCCCTTCGCGGCCGTCACAAACACTGCTTGTGCCAGCAAACCGATCGGGAAGTCTTTCAGCGACCCACATTCCGACCAGAGGAATGGTGGTGTGGGTGGAACCACACTGATTCGAGAAAACCACGGGAACCCCGAGGTCGACTGCAACCTTGCTCGGAATTTCCGTGGACAAGGGCCCAATATGACCCATCAGCCAGTGCGGCCGGCCGGTGTGGCGATTGGCGAAATCTGGCCAGGCGGCAGACACAATGGCCACATCTATTTTATCTCGGTAATCATTCCAGACCCGGCGGTAAATCATATCGGCGCAGACCGCAAGTCCCACACGCCCGAACGGGGTCTGTACGATCACCGATTCACGACCTGGTCTGAATCGGAATCTCTCCCAGAAGACCAGGTTCCGCTTGCGATAAACGCGAGTAGCACCGTCTGGGGTGCAAAGGGCGAGCGAGTCATAAAGATGCCTGCCAGACCGCTCCACGAACCCGGCGGCAATCGTCATGCCCCAGATCCGGCTTCGATGGCGAATCTGCGTCAGGGTTGGCCCATCAATCTGTTCACCCATGGGGGTGTAATCAGAGATCAGGCCATAACCGGTATTGAACATCTCAGGCAAAACGGCGAGTTCCGCGCCGGCCCGATGCGCCTCTCTCAACAGTTCATCGGCTCGTTCCAGATTGGCGTGCAGCGCCAGCAATTCCGATGACATCTGGATGGCGGCAGCAACGATTTTCACCGGACACCTCGCTTCCTTCCCTGAAGGAGGTCAGCCTGAAACTCGCACGAATTCGACCTGGAGCGAGTGAGTTGCCAGAATCTGGCCCAGTCTTGCTGACGGAGAGACACTAACCATAAAGTTCATCGGCGGAAGGATCGTGAAAACCTGACCGGTTTATCGAAAGTCTGCCTAAAATATCCGAACGCTGTTTTTGGCAACCCCTGGATCCAGGCAGACTTCCGTATCATGAACTTTCATTGAAATCGTTTCAAACGCTACTCTACGAACGATCGAACAACCAGACCATTTTGGTCTTTTTTTCAAATTTGGCAGTCAATCCCCTCAACGCCTGGAAGGCTAGAAGGTTCAGGCGGACTGTGCGGGGTTTCAGTTCCCAGCGAATCGGACTGCAAGCTTCCTTGGGATCACGAATAGACGGACTCCGTTCCAGGAGCCCGTCGGATCTCACATAATTCTTGAGAACGGGGTCCCAGGCCTGAAGCCCAGATCTGTCCGTTCAAGCGATGAAATTGGCCATTTTAGAGGCCCAGCCAGCCCAGAAAACCCTGACGCCGTTCAGGGGGGGGCAACTGTCCCTGAGATCTCAGTCCCTCAGCGCGATTCAGAACGTCATCGCTGGCCGGCTCTTGCGCGGTATACATTTCATAGTAGAACTGCCGCTCATCCCGGATCGTCCAGGGAACGAGATTCTCTGTGAAAAAATCGGTCAGTACGTTGTCATACCACGGAGCCTTGAGCGGCTGAATGATCTTCTGAGTCTGGTAGCCATCTGCAACCAGCACGATTTCACGAGGTTCGTAATACGTAAAGCTTTTGGAGACCGGTGCGGGCCCAAGCTCTTCACCATTCACGAAGACAACGGTGCCAGGCACATTGGTTCGGATTGTGTACCGGCGTTCCACGCAGCCGCTCTGCATCGAGAGTGCCAGCATTCCCATGAAGAGCGTAGACATTCGAATCTGCGCAAACTTTTGCCGATTCATGGCAACTTCCTCGGCCTGTCTGAGTAGCGATTGGGACCGGGAGCGTTGTGGAATTCTGAGGTAGTCGATCTGAACCTGCAATTTCCACTGGGTCGTGGATGCAAGTAACTTATGAGAGCGCAAGCGGCCCGTTTCCGTGCCTAGCCTCTCAATGACAAGGGCGGCAACCTACCGCAGGCCCGCAGATGCGCCAAGGCGAGCTACGTCCGGGTTGGCGCTGCCGGCTCTGGCTGTCAACATGCATTGAAAGCCGATTGGCCGGCCCGAAGGAATCCTCATGATGATTCCATGGATGCGGACACCTGTTTTCTGGAACTGGTCAGGATCATGCAGATCACTCTCGAAATCGCCCGGTTTGTTGATGTAAATCCCGAGTTCTTGGTGATCCCGGTTTTTGAGGAGGATCTGGACCTTCAAGCAACAGCCAGCGACCCCTCTCGTGGCACACGCCTTCGTGCGCTTCGAGAAGCCGGAGAATTCAAGGCCGGGGTGGGTGAACTGCTGGTTCTGTATCCAGAAAGCCAAGATCGGGGGAAGCTCGCCCTTGCCGGTCTTGGAAAACAGGCTCCCAACGCTTCTCGGAAAGCCTTTCAAGCAGGTTATGCCCTTGGAAAGAGGCTTGGTGGGCGATCTCGTGAAGTGATCAGCTTGCTCATTCCGCAGGCTGCCGTGGCTGAGCCGGGCTACCTTCGTAATCTGACCGAGGGAATTGCCGCATCCCAGGCTGGGTCCGGGCTTTACAAGAAAGAAGCCGAACGGTTTACGATTCGGGAATTGCAGCTGATTATTCCGCCACAAGACGGACTAGACCGTGCAGCACTGGAAAGGGAGATCCACCAGGCGAGCGTGGTGGCCGGATCGGTGAACTGGGCTCGAAACCTGGTGAATCTTGCGCCTCAAGATAAAACCCCCAGACGCCTTGCCGAGTTGATCCATGACACGCTTGCACCTCTGGGAGTTTCGGTGGAGGTGTGGGATGAGGAACGAATCGCACGTGAACGGTTGGGTGGGTTACTGGGAGTTTCGGCGGGAACCGATGCACCGCCACGCATGGTGCTGCTGGAATGGAAAGGGAATCCAGAAAGTCCTGCGCTCGCGCTGGTCGGTAAGGGCGTTACCTTCGATTCGGGAGGACTTTCGCTCAAGCCATCGGCATCGATGGAGGATATGAAGTGCGATATGAGTGGAGCGGCCGTGGTGGCCGCAGCCTTTCAAGCGGTGGCAACGCTCGGCTTACCTGTTCACTGGCGTGGATACCTACCGCTCACGGAAAACATGACCGGGGCCCATGCCATGAAGCTGGGCGATGTTCTGACGATGCGGAACGGACTGACGGTCGAGGTTTTGAATACCGACGCGGAAGGGCGTCTGATTCTTGCCGATGCACTCAGTTATGCGGCTGAACAAAAACCGGCTGCCATTGTGGATCTAGCCACGCTCACCGGCGCCTGTCTGGTGGCACTTGGGACCAAAATCGCCGGCTTATTTGGAAATCAGCAGGAGCTGAAGGCCAGGATTCAGCAAGCATCCGAACAGACTGGAGAACGGGTCTGGGAACTGCCGCTGGATGACGATTTTGCCGAGCCTTTGAAGAGTCATTTTGCAGACTGTAAAAACATTGGCGGCAAGTGGGGAGGCGCCATCACCGCAGCCAAGTTCCTGGAGAAGTTCGTGGGCGGGCTTCCCTGGGTTCACCTGGATATTGCTGGCCCGAGCTGGAGCGAATCAGATTCCAGTACCGCAGACGCTGGCGGAACAGGGTTCTTTGTTCGTAGTCTCGTTCGTCTTGCCGAATCGAGTCGATCTGCCTGAAATTCTGCTCGACCCGCTTCAGGTTATATCCTGGGGAGGTCTCAGCGGGGATCAGGATGAGCGAGTCGATTTTCAAGCTGGAATTCGAGGCGGCGGCTATTGATGTCGAGCGCCTCAAGAATTTCAAGCACTTCTTCTACCGACGAGATTCGACCCAAATCGATCTCATTCTGGGCCCAGCGGATCACATCAAGATTCTCTTTGCGCTGGATCAGTTGGTCGAGAATAGGTCTCAAGAGCTTGGAGTCTCGAAACTCACGCGTGAGTAGACCAAAATCATTCTGGTCCAGTTCAATCCAGAAGCGTCGGCCGTACAGGTGTTCGACCCATCGAGCCCGCAAAAAGCCGTTCCAATGCTCACGGACCCAGAGGCGAATTGCGGACTCACCAAGGTCTTGCCGAGCTTGCTCGCTAGCAATCCATTTGAAGCGACAGGCTTCTCTCCAACCTTCTTCGAAAATCGAAAGGTGTGGAACAGGATCGGTTGAGCTGAGCTTCGGCTCGCGATCGCTCGTCTTTGACGGCATCAGAGACATGTGCACGCCCCTTGCGAGGTCCGTGGATCAACAGGCAGGATGCAGTCATCCATTGCACAAAAATCCAGGCCACAACCGAGAGCACCGTAAACGGTCCAGGTTACTCACGCTCGGGCCGACTCAGCTGGTAATTACCAAATGGTTTCTTGGAATTTCTATCATTACAATACAACTTTTTCCAGCATGTGGCAATGGTGTATTTTATCTAGAATGCTTATTAAAGCGGCCTTGTGATTTTAAGTGTGTCATTCGATTCAGGTCAGGGGCGGACAGAATGGCGGTAACAGTGCAGCGAGGGGCCTTGAAAGAGGGCTGCGCCCCAGAGGTCTCCTGCCATGGGGCCAATGGGCTCTTCGGAGATTGATCGCCAGAGGGTCAGGCCGGAAAGTTTCGAGCAGAGAATTTGTTTGTCGCGTTTATGAAGCCTCAAGAGTGAGCCTGATGGACCGGCTGTCAGCACAAACGGAGGATCGAGTGGCCCTCCCTGCTCTGTGATGTGGCCATCCTGATCGAAGACAAGAACCTTTCCGTCTGGTGCAAGCACGGCAATGCGATCGCCGATGCGCTGCATTTGCCAGGCTTCCCAAGCGGTTGGTGATTCCCAGCGTATCTGGCCATCTGCAGCGTGTCCACGCAGCACCTGGGCATGGCGGCTCAGCGTGATGAAGGCAACCGTGGGGGTACCGGTGGGAGGGTGAGGAGCATCAACCAGCAGCAATGGTTCGTCTGCGCGGAATGGGGGCCGGCTTGGCTCTTCGCCGGCGGCGTCAAGAATCTGGAAAACGCCATCGTCGGTGGTGTAAGCGGTTAGGCCGTGAGGACCAATGACGAGGTCTTCTACAGGCCGTTTCAAATCCTTGCGCCAGACCCAGCGGCCGGTAACTGTGGCGCGACCGATGCGGTCCCGTTCCTGCACAATTGCCATGCCATACGATTCAGGCCGGATTGCCAGGTGAGTGACCTGAACCAGGTCGAGATCGGGCTGGTGGAAGGACTGATCGTGGCTGTTATGCAAAGTGATTTGACGATCGGTTGCCGCCGCAATCCACTCTTTGCTCACCCGAAGAATCCTGCCGATTCCTCGTAGTTCTGGGCCATCGCCACATTCCTTCCCCTTGGAGTCGAAGACGCGGAACTTGTTCCCCTTGGTCAACACGGCCACACGTTCGGGATCTGCTTGAACGGCGACCACCGAGACCTCTGCCTCATCAGCCGATTTGGCAAGCTGGATCTTCCAGGCTGCTTTTCTGAAGGTTGAGTCTGCCGAAGTTGAGGATTCGCTTGGTTGTGAAGACGCTGGTCGTTTAGGCGTGGTTGAGTCGAGATTGAGGCGAATCAGTTCACCGGATGGGAGCCCGTAGATGAGGTATCGACCGAGTGCGTCGATTACCAGTCCAAGCGGCGGACACTCAATTTCGGTACGCCACCGTACATTTCCACTTCGGTTCAGGATCGCAAGTTGTCCCTCTTGAGAGGCGACGGCAATACAGCGACCCGGGAAATCTGGAACCGCCAGAATCACGGTTCCACCCAGGTGGTACGAGCCTTCATTCTGCCCCTTGGCGGTATAGCGCTGAATTCCCAGGTTGAAGCAACTCGTCAGAATCATGCTACCGTCGCCCGTCGATTCCAGTGCCCCAAGGTTGGACATCAGCCGTTCTTCCCAGAGCGGGCTGGCCTTCAGAGTGCCTGGGGTTTTTCCACCCTCCAATTCCATGCAGACCAGTACCCCGTACCCGGCCGCACCGATCACCAGTGGTAACGCTGGGATAAAGCGAACATGGGTCAGCGGTTGCCGGCTTGTGAACCGACCTGCGCTTTTGCCGTGTCTGGTGAAGAAATGATTTTCTCCCTGACGGGTTGCAACCACGATGTAGCGACCATGACTGTCAACATCCAGAATGGTTGCGCCCGGTGGCGCAGCCCGCTCTGACAGCGGTTCCAGGTTCGAATTCAGCAATACGAGCCGGTTGCCGCCAATGAGCAGAGCCACCAGCGAGCCGTCATCGCTAATGCGTGCGCACTGGATCGGGGCCGGGGCCCGCTCGGTTGCTATCGCCTGCCCGTCTGAGTTGAAAAGGTAAAGCTGACGGCTTTCGTCCCAGGCCAGTAGGCTTGAGGTTTCGCGTGCAAGGGCACAACCAGAGAGCGGAGCCTCTGTCATGGCCTTCCAGGCGATCTCAGGGACCAGTTGCGAAGCGCGAGCAGCACCTGGGGGCTCAGCAGATTCCATGAACTGGTCTCAAGTCGGGCATGATGGCCTTGGCATGATCTTTTGCCAGGATAACGAGCCGGAACCGCTCTGCACAGCCTGCGGGGAAGCGGTCGGTGAACCAGTTCAAGCCGAACCCGTTGCCTACCACTCTGCCCCAGATCCATCCTGGTCAAGTTTTTGGATCAATTCTCGAACGCCGGCCCCACGTTCACGGGTGGAAGTCCAGTTACACATGCGCTTGATTTCGGGCAACGCATTCGCAACTGCAACAGAGAATCCACATAAATTTAGAAACGAAAGATCGTTTTCCGCATCGCCAACACCAAGCGTGTCTTGTGGTTCCAGTTGGAATTCTTCAAGGGCGGTCACCAACCCCGTTCCCTTATCAACGGCTGGTGGCAGAACCATGATCGCCCGCTTGTTCAGGTGAACCTTGAGCGGGAGCTTCAGTTCCTGAATTGTCTGATGAACAGCCGCCGCGTGGGGCTCTCGCGTTGCCACAATCACCCGGCCAACAGAGATTGGTTCGACCCGCTTACGTCGGAGCGACTCGACAAATTCTGGCGGAGGAGCTGTTCCCAGCTCCTGAGTTGCCCCGGACCGTGGATCGAAAAGCAAGGCTCCATTTTCGGCCACAATACGGTGGAAGATTCCCCAGCCAGGAAAAACCTTGATCAGTTCGTCCAGTTCTCGCCCGGTCACAAGAACCAAGATTCGCCCACTCGCCCGTAGCCGCTGTAATGCTTCAAGAGTTTCCGCATCAACGGTTCCAGCCGTTGCAAGCGTGCCATCATAATCTGTTGCGAATGCCCGAAACTTCATGCCCGAACATAAGCTTTCTGGTGAAGCAGATTCTCTCATGAGACGTCTCAAGCCGTTGAGGCTTGCTCAGATCCATGAGAGAGAGGATAAACCGGCACTCGCCCACACCGAAGAGCCATGCTTAGCGAGAAACCGAAAGGACCCGCTTGGCCTGCGTGATCGCACGTTCGAGCACGGGATCCTTGTCTGGATTGCCAATTTCCACCGTACTTGCAACAGGGGCGTTGCCCGCCGGTTTGGCAACCGTGCGAACCGCGAGGTCCGGCTGAACCCCCTGCTCGCTGTAAGCTCGGTTGGTGGGCGAGTAAAACTTGGCCGTGGTCAACTTGAGCCCGGCCGGCACGGTTCTGAGTGGAAAGATGCTCTGCACAGAGCCCTTGCCGTAGCTTTGCTCGCCAATCACTGTGGCGCGGTGGTTATCCTTTAGTGCTCCGGCCAGAATCTCGCTGGCGCTGGCACTGTCGTGATCCACAAGCACAGCCACAGGCATTTTCCACAGCGACCCATTGGCAGCTCGGTAAACCGAGTTCTGATTCCCGGCCCGACCACGGGTGGAAACAATGATTCCCTGATCCATGAACAGATCAGCAATCTCGACGGCAACGTCCAGCAAGCCGCCCGGGTTGCCACGCAGGTCAAGAACCAGAAATTTCATCCCTTGCTGCTGCAACTGGCCAATCGACCGCTTCAGTTCTTCCGTGGATGTTTTCTGGAACCCGGTAAGTTGCACATACCCGACACCCAAAAGGTTATCCACGATGCGTGACTGGGGAACACTCAGAACTTCCACGGGTCGACGCTTGAGAGGCACATTGCGGTTGGTCCCGTCTTTACCAAGGGTTGCAACCACCACTCCACTGCCTTCCTCTCCTTGCAGCTTGGATGCAGCCTCGTCCAGACTCTGGCCTTCAATCGACTTCCCATCAATTTCCGTGATGATATCTCCGGCCTTGAGACCCGCCTCAGCCGCCGGTCCGCCAGGAATGACGCCCACAAGTAAGAGGCCGCTGGGATCTCCCTTGAGTTCAACGCCCAGGCCAACAAAATTTCCGTCGATCACCGCATAAAGATCGTCGAGTTTATCGGGCGAGAGATAGTTGGAATAATCGTCGAGAGCATCACAAGACGCGTAGACAAATTCGAGGATCACCGAAGCTGGAGCCAGACCGAGCGCACGGCGGGCCAGATCGCACGCCTCGGAGACGAACTGACGAGCCTCGGCCCTGTTGGTGATCGAAAGTTGTTCCCGCCGAGTCTGAAGCGATCGCCTGAGCCACTTCACACGTTCAGGGTCGGCCCCGGCTGCGTTCGTCTGCAGGAAGACGGGATCTCGAAGTGCAACTTCAAGATTATCAAGTCCCAAACGCATCAGCGGAACGAACGAGATTTGATCGACGTAATGACTATCAATTCGTTCGAGAACCTCATCCAGCAGGCCCAGTGATTGCTCACGGGTAAGTGGCAGCAAAACCTTCCGGAAACTTGGGTCCTGGTACCTGCGAGAAAGCCGAAAATGGGCTTCGCAAAGCCTGAGCCGATGTCGAAAATCAGCCTTGCCCGGCCATTTGCGCACGGCGGCTTCGTAGATCTCGATGGCTGCGGTCCACTGGCGATTTCGCTCAAGCTCCAGTGCCTTGTCGAGTGCCTCTTCTGGGCTGGTGGTTGTGAGTTTTCCGCCCTCAGCCGGCAACGCTGTGGGGGCGGACAACTGGGGTTCCGTGCCTGAGCTCTGGGCCTGAACTGTAGCACAGGCACAACATCCACTGAGCCAGACACCGATCACAATCAAGGCGGACGACAGACCGCGTGACATGGAGCACGGACCTCTCACCAAGTACGAAGGCGCAGAGGGTCCAAAACGTCGACTACGCGACGTCACGCTCAGGGTATGGCCAGGGTCATCTCCGTGTGACCTCAGCCGGCGTCATAGACAACGCAGTTCCCCGAAACGTGTGAACCCTACCGCACTCCGCTCCCTGGGTGCATTGACGATGAAGCTTGATCATAGGTTAGCGGGCGCGAGATTGAACCGGCTGCCCCGATGGTGGGTAGCCAGTCGCCAATCGGCCTTGAAGATCGCCTCGGTCCGTGAGCCAACCTTCCGCTAACTACTATATCATACGGAAATGGTCGATTGGGTCGGTTCCGCGATCTTCTTTCGAGCTTGCTTGAGTCCAAGTTTGAGTGAGTTCCTGCCTGGAGCGGCCGGACCCGAAGAACTCACAAAGTTTCCCTGTTTTTAAAATCGTTTTGGTCAAGCGGTCGGATCAAACTTGAGGAAATCTGGATCATTTCCAAACTTTTTTTGGATGGTCTGGATTTCATGGTTCAGTGCCCCAGGCCATAAGACTTTCGATTTCTTGCAGAGCTTACAGACGTAAAATGTAAGACTTACCACGAATTCCCTGGGGCATTGATTCACCAGCACCAGTTTCTGATTGCCGAGATCGACTTCAGGCGTTCAACCAGAGATGCCCCATCTTCTAAGGTGCCGAGGCCTCTAGCTCCCGAAGTCGTTCCAGTGGCACCAGTCGGCGGTCATGGTCTCGGCGCAGCAGGAATTTTCCAAGTCTCTCGATCAGGCCCGGCGGATGTTCAATTCTTCGTGGGTCAATGATCACACCAGGGCGAGTTTGCGCTGCCAGAAGTTTTGAGGCACGTTCCTCGAACCGTTGCCGTTCCGCCTCTCTGAGATCTGAGTGCCGTGGATCATGGACGAAATGGGCCCGGAATCCGCGCCGATGCGGAGTCAGTCCATAGAGCTGGCCATCCACCTGGCGAATGCGGCAGAAGTGCGTGTAGCTTGGCTGAACCTGGATCCCCTGCTCTTTGAGATAACAGCCCAGCACAAATTCTGGATTCCAGGTTCGGCCAGATCCGCCAAGAACTGTGTCTGGGTCGCGGAGCAAACTGGGATACCAGACATCCTGGAAATAACGTCCGATCTTCATTCGTTGGGACATGGTTTCAGAATCACCCGCGCAGAACCTGTCGTTATAGCCACGCCACATATCATGGGGAGAAGTATAGAGCGTGCGTGGTCTCGGAGTGCTGGGGATATCGGCCGGCCAGAGGTACAGCAGGTCTGGACGGCTCCAAACCACAAGCCGAGCCGGCCCGTGCTCGGCTTCAAAGTTGGCTTTAAGCTGGGCGCAGGCCCCTAGCCAGTGCCATTGTAAAAGATTATTG
The DNA here is from genome assembly GCA_903926465.1 of uncultured Planctomycetales bacterium. GTDB lineage: Bacteria > Planctomycetota > Planctomycetia > Isosphaerales > Isosphaeraceae > CAIYJE01. The sequence goes on along the minus strand of CAIYJE010000203.1, from coordinate 6,060 downwards.
CGCAGCACATTGATGATCGTATCGGCCCTGAAATCTTGAGCGAGTTCATCCGCCGTCAATACTGGATCGGGCGTGAAGCTCCAGATCAATTGCCGGCAATGGGGGCGTAACCGTTCAATTAACGCCTCGTTTCCGGGCGGCGAATGGCCGAGAATGGTCACTTCACCTGGAAGCACGGGCAAAAGATTCTGGATGAGTGAATCAAACGCCAGGTTCGAGAAGTTGCGGATAATCGACGAGAGGCAGAGCAGAGTTGTTTGAGGCATCGCCTTGGCTACACCGCGCTTCGGTTGGTGTTTCTAAGAAGAACGAGGCTAACAAAACGGTCATGGCTGAAAAGGGCCGTGAATGCCAGAGCCAAATTTGTTTAACCCGGTCAAACCGTGAACGGCACTATTTTAACACGCTGAAACTCTGGGCATGATGGTTGTCGGGTTCCAGAAGATGGAAGAGTGTTCCGTGTAGAGGCTTTGCCTCCGTTCAAGACTTAACGCATTTTACTCAGGGTCTGAAAAGGCTGTCGAACAGAGTTCCAGAAGTGGAAGACTGGATTGAGAGGGATCGGGAGCCATGGGAACGCAATCGCCTGAGAGTTTCACGCCAAGCCAAGATTCCAATTCGGTCTCCATCCCATCCGTGGAGGCTCTACGGCCGGCAAGACCGGGCGCTTTGCGAACCGCTCCACTTTCATTCGCTCAGGAACGCTTATGGTTTTTGCAGCAACTGGACCCGGAGAGCTACGCTTACAACCTGGATATGGTTTTAAGACTCAAAGGAACTCTTGACCAGGTAGCCTTACGGCAGGCACTCAGGGCGATCGTCCAGCGTCACCAGTCGTTAAGAACAAGGTATTTGAATACTGGGGAACAGCCGATCCAGGAGATCTGGCCTGCTGACGAGATTGCGTTACCCGTGATCGAACTGGGAAATATTCGGAAGGATCGGCAGGAAGCGGCCCTGGAAACGCTGCTTCAGGAACTTGCTACTCGCCCATTCGATCTGAGTTCAGACCAGATGCTGCGGGCCACGCTTGTACGGCTTGGAGAACACGACCATGTGCTCCAGATGACCATGCATCACATCGCCTCTGATGGATGGTCGATGAATATCCTGAGTCAGGAACTGCTCGACTACTATAAGGTATTCGCGCACGGGGAACCGGATTCCCTGCCGCAACTTCCAATTCAGTATGCCGACTTTGCGGAGGAGCAACGCCAGCGACTTCAGGGAGAAACCCTGGAACGGCATCTGGCCTACGCGCGTGACTTGCTGGAAGGGATTGTTTCTCTGGACTTGCCTACCGACTCTCCACGTCTGGACGCGGTCAGGCCATTGGGGCAAGCCCATGCCATTTCCCTCTCCAGAAGCCAGACGGAACGTTTGCAAGAGCTAACGGGGGAACAGGGTACAAGCCTGTTTGCCGGTCTGCTGGCGGCATTCAAGCTTTTGCTGGCTCGATTGTGCGGGCAGGACGACATTGTAGTCGGTGCGCCTTTTGCGTGCCGTCATCAGCCTGAGGTTGAATCGCTCGTTGGACTCTTTGTCGATACCGTGGTTCTTCGAACGCGGGCGGTTGGAGGATCCAGTTTTCGGAGTTTGCTTGACCAGTTGAGAAATGGGGTCTTCGATGCGTTTGATCATCAAGACTTGCCATTTGAGAAATTGGTTGAGGAAGTGAGGCCAAAACGTGACCACCGTCGGCCGCCGTTGTTTCAGGTCTGGTTCAACATGTTCACGCTTGAGCAGAAATCCTTTGAGCTGCCTGGCCTGAAGGCAGAGTGGGTTGAGGGATATACCGATCTGTTCTCGAAGTTTGATTTGACGGTCTACGCCTCTGTGCAGCAGGGCGTGATTCATGTGAAACTAGTTTCCAATCCAGACATGTTCTGTGCAGAGCGAGCTGAAGCGTTACTTCAACAGTACGAACACCTGCTGGCCCAGATCCTCGAAGATCCAGACTGTTCAACGGAGGGTTATACCCTGGTTACGCCCCAGGCGCGTGCGCTACTCCCGGATCCAAGGCAGGTTATTTCCGAACCGATCCTGCTTCCCGTGCCAGTTTTGGTGAGCCGTTGCGCTGGTGAACAACCCAGCCAGATTGCCATCACGCAAGGTGATCAGGCCTGGACTTATGAGCAACTTGTAACGGCCAGCGATGGGCTGGCTTTCTGCCTGCTTGAAAATGGCCTGCAGCCTGGTGATGTGGTTGCCGTAACAGGCTGCCGCAGCTTTGGACTGATTGCAAGCCTACTGGGAGCGCTGAGAAGTGGTGGCGTTTTGTTGCCGCTTGACCCAGCTCTTCCCAGCGCCAGACATGAGGTGATGCTCAACGCCGCGCAAGCCCGATTCCTCTTGATTGTTGGGGAAGATACGGAGGTTTTCAATGAATCTTGTGGTCATCTGACCCGTCTCAGAGTGGGATCGAAATCAGGCAGGTTGATCTTGTCAGAAGTCCAGGTCACGCGCCCTGCGCAGCCTGAACTACCGGTTCTTTTGTCCGATGCGTCTGCGTATATTTTTTTTACATCAGGAACAACTGGTATACCGAAAGGTGTTCTGGGGACGCATAAAGGGCTTGCTCATTTTCTGGATTGGCAGAAACGTGAGTTCGCGATCTCGAACCGAGACCGGGTGGCCCAGTTGACCAGATTGTCGTTTGACGTTGTGTTGAGGGATGTCTTTCTTGCGCTGGTGAGTGGGGCCACACTCTGTTTGCCTGCCCATGATGAAGAGGATCCTCCCCGGATCTTTGCCTGGCTGATAGCGCAGCGAATCAGCCTTTTGCACATCGTTCCAACCCTGGCCAGGATCTGGCTGCTAGAGGGCTTGGCGAACCATTCTCTACCTGATCTACGGCTGACGTTCTTCGCGGGTGAGCCGCTTACTGGTGACCTGGTTCAGCCGTGGCGCCAGGTGCTTGCAGCCGGTAGTCGGATTGTGAATCTCTACGGGCCCACAGAGGCCACTTTGGCCCAGTGTTTTCATGTTGTGGAGCCTTTCCTCAGGTCTGGGGTTCAGCCGGTTGGCAAGCCACTGCCAGACACACAGGCGCTGGTTCTGACGGGAAGTCATCGGTTGTGTGGTGTGGGGGAACCGGGAGAACTTGTGATCCGGACCCCATTCCTTACCAGGGGATATATCAACGCTCAGGAGGAACAGGCTCGAAGGTTCCAGCCCAACCCTTACCGTGAAGACCGGTACGATATTCTCTATTTCACAGGCGATCGTGGACGGTATCGACCGGATGGAGTGCTGCAGATTCTTGGACGTGAAGACCAGCAGATCAAGCTTCGTGGGATTCGTATTGAACCAGGGGAAATTGAGAGCAAGCTTCGAGAGCATCCGGTTGTGGATCACTGCGTCGTGGTTGCCAGAGAGATCGAGCCTGGCGATATGCGGCTGGTTGCTTACCTGGTGTGTGCGGGCGAGAGTACTCCAGATTTCAAGGAGTTGCGGCAGTTCTTGCGATCCAGCCTACCAGACTCCATGGTTCCTTCGGCGTTTGTTGGACTTGACCGTATTCCACTGACTGCTAACAAGAAGGTGGATTATCGGGCGTTACCCGCACCAGGTGGTCAGGATGATCTGAACGATGGGCCAGATTCTGGGCCTGCGGACGACCTGGAAGTGGAGTTGATCAGGATCTGGGAGCATGTGTTGAAGGTTCAGCCGATTCGGATGCAGGATGATTTCTTCGAGCTGGGCGGTCATTCGTTGCTTGCGGTTCGGTTATTTTCCGAAATCGAGAAGGTTTTTGGAAAGAAGTTACCACTGGCCACGTTATTCCAGGCAACCAAGGTCCAGGATTTCGCGAATATCATTCGCCGGCAGGACTGGCTGGCTCCATGGTTATCACTGGTGCCGCTGGTCACGACTGGATCCAAGGAGCCATTGTTTTATTTGCATGCGGGTGGAGGTAATTTGCTGGTCTACCGAGATCTGGTCAACGGCCTGGACGCGGATCGGCCCATGTATGGATTGCAGCCCAGAGGGTTGGATCGTAGGTTCAACCCTTTCAAAACGATTGAAGATATGGCCGATCATTACCTTGCACAAATTACCCAGCGACAGCCTGTGGGGCCTTATTATCTTGCCGGCTTATCGAGTGGAGGCTTGATCGCGCTCGAAATTGCCCAGCGATTACAAACAAAAGGCCAGCGTGTCGCTTTTCTGGCAATGTTTGACACCATTGGCGATCGGACGTATGAACCGAAAAAGCCTCTGATCAGATTGGCCTCGGTATTGTCATGGTTCATCAAAGACCGTGCTCGGGCGTACGTACAATCTTTGCGAAAATCGATCAGGGTGATTCGTCGAGACGGTCTCAAATCGTCTTTTTCTGCTTCTGTACGAGCGACGGGTCCAGCAGGAACGGCCGTGGATGGAGAGCAAGAGATCCAGAAACGAAAAAGCCGATCCGCGATACAGTTACGTATCAGCGAATATGAATCGTCGGCTGGTGGCGGTTTCTGGACGCTTGTGGATTCCGTGCTGATCTCTCTTCTGAATCACTCATCCAAGCCTTACTATGCTGGAATGTTTGCACGTGGCCTGACCGATAAACCCGACATGGACTTACCCGAAGAGCTTCAGGTCGTTCAGGCTGCCAATCGCGCGGCTTCACAAGCCTACGTTCCCAAGCCTTACTCGGGAGACATCACATACTTCAAAGCGCGTGAATTTCCTCCAGGGGTACGCATGGCATCCCAGGCTGGTTGGGGATACATTGCAGGTGGAAAGCTGGAGATTGTGATGATTCCGGGAAATCACACGTCCATCATGAAATCTGCGGCGCTGGAAGCGAAATTACGAGAGTGTCTGGAGTTAGCACATTGAGAACGCGTGCTAATGGAGCGTATGATCGGCTATGCGCTTGCTTCGAGTTTGCGAATGATTTCTAACGGAACCAGGCGTCGAGTAAAGTCTCCCCGCTTCAGAAGGTACTGAAGAACCTGCCTGGGTCCGGTGATGTATCGAATCGTTCTGGGGTCAACGACTGAACCACTGCTATTGGATAAAGCCAGGAGTTGCTGAAACCGGCATCTAAAGCGATCTCGGGCTTGTGACCACTCGTCAGTCTCTACAATTTCTGGAAAGTAATAACGAGATCCGTTCCAGTGTGGAATCATTCCGTAGTTACGCTTCTGAAACTTGCGCACACGGCAAAAGTGGGTGTAGCTTTCACGAACCTTGATGCCATGCTCTTTCAGGAGGCACCCGAGTACATATTCTGGATTCCAGTTCATGCCTGGCCCACCCAGGATTTGGTCCGGTTTCTCAACCAACCGAGGGTACCAGTTGGAATGAAAGTAACTCGAAAGTTTCATCCGCTTTGACATTGTGGCGGAATCACCAATAGTTAGTCGGTCATTGAACCCGCGCCACATGTCATGTGGAGACATGTAGAGCACGCCTGGAGGTACGTGTTTGGGAATATCCGCCTTCCAGAGATAAAGTAGGTCTGGTCGGGTCCATACCACCAGGCTGGCCTTCCCATGCTCATCTTCGAATTCCTGCTTGATTCGCTCACACTTGGCGATCGAGTTCCATTGGAGAAGGTTATTGCGAAGAACGTTGAGGCGATTCTCGGCCCTGAGATTCATCCTGAGTTCGTCTGGGGAGATGATAGGATCAGGCTCAAATCTCCAGATCAGTTGGCTGCAATGGGGTCTCAGGACTTCAGTCAGGCCTTCGTTTCCAGGTGGGGAGTGACCGAGAATGATCAGTTCACCTGGAAGATTCGGTAGTAGGTTCCGAATCAAGGAGTCCAGGGTTAGGTCAGAGAATTCCCGGATAATCGATGATAAGCACAGGATTGTTCGCTCTGGCATCCGCAGTTCAACCTTACTAATCGGGGACTGTTTACGAGTTGGAGCGTCTGCGTTAAGCCATTTGCATCGAACGACCAATAATCAGATTGGTAACCATTCAGCCGAATGCAGTGCTTGATCCTGGAAGCGGCGGGAGTTGGCCGGTCTTGAGGTACTCGCGAACAGCATTCGTCACGGCGGATACTGGGTTATGGCCCCTCTGTTTCAGAGTCCGGAAGACGCTCATCAG
>CAIYJE010000202.1 GCA_903926465.1 uncultured Planctomycetales bacterium | reverse complement strand
TCGCCGCGCCGCACTCGGCTTGCTGAAGAACGAGACCACGCTGAAGGTCGGCATAAAAAACAAACGGCTCACGGCCGGTTGGGACGAGAGCTATCTCGAAAAAGTGCTGCTCGGATAATGACTTATGGTGCAATCGCCCTGAGGCGAAGCCCCTGAATAATTTCAAGGAGTGTTGACTTACCCGATCCAGACGAGCCAATTAAAGCCACCTTCTCACCGCCATGGATGATCAGATCAATCTCTTGGAGCACATGACTATGAGAGTGAAATCCATAGCTGAGCGAGCGGATCTCCAGCGTGGCTGGCTCGGCCATTCGCTCAAGTTGTTCACCGCCAGCGCGTTCCAAGGGTAAGTCCAAAAGATGGCCGAGCTTGTCGGTGGCGGCAAGCAAGTCATACCAGCCCTCAAGATGTTTTCCCAGCTTGGCGAACGAGCCGATGACGGTCGCGACGATCAATTCCGCCGCAACAAGTTGACCTAAGGTCAACTGCTCTTCCAGGACTAGCCAGCCGCCAAGTCCCAGTAATGCAGCAGTAGCGAACGCCTGAAAGCCTAGTGCAAAAATAATCTGTCGCATCAGGATGGCAAAGTGCGACCGCCTCGTTTCCAGATAGCGGCGTGCCAGGCTGTCGGTTCGTAATCGCGCGTAGTCCGTTCCTTGTGTAATTTTGAAAGCGAGCGGTACCCTTACAATCTCTTCGAGGTAACCTGCAACCGCATACTTGGCCAGTGATTCTTGAATACTGGTTCGAACGGCATCGTGTCCCAAAACAAAGAGTAGAAACGCCAGGGCCGCCAACACCACAATGTCAAAGCCCAGCAGGTAGGGAGAGTAAGAGGCAAGAATGGCAAGCCCAAAGAATGCTTGTAAAACAATCGCGATCCCGTCTAAAAGCAACAGAGCTCCCACTTTCTGCACGGTCAGAATGTCAAAGAACCGGTTCACCAGTTCCGGGCCGTTTGTATTATCAAAGGCTTCGATCCTTGTTCTTGGAAGACGATAGGCCAGATCCGAAGCTACGCGTACGAAAAGCCGCCGTTGGATGATCTCAACAACATAATTCTGAAGCCCTCGAAAAGCCGAAGCCAGAGCAAGGCACACGAAAAGGACCAAGGCCAGCATGATCAACTGCTGACGCAGTTGCGTGAGCGCCACCGTGCTTACTAATGCTTCAATAGCCAAGGGAGCGGCCAGAGACAGGACCCCAACACCCATGGCGTAGCCGATGACCGTACGAATGTCACGACGTTCTGGGCGGATCAGACCGAGAAGTCGGCGTGTGGGCGGCATGCCGTGTGCGTTCTCCCCCGCACCATGCGAAGAATTACCATGACCGTTTTGCGCTATTGCCGCGTGTGAACAAGGCATAGAGGGCTGAAGCACTACACAGTTCAACAAGTCTTTGGACGATTTGAGTCTCAGGCCTCGGGCGAGTTCGCGGATGGAAACCGAACGATCTTCCCCTCCGTCGTTGACCAGCACCTGACCCCGGTGAAAGCCTAGAAGTGCTAACCAGCCTGATTCCTGTTCACGTTCCGCTGGATTCCAGAGAAGCACCGGTGAATGTGGACTGGAACCCTGAACGGCCTCGGAAAGTGCCAGCCGCAGGGAAGAACTCTGGAATCCAACCGCCTCGGCTGGGCCGCGAACCAAGTCGAGGGGCGACTGACTACCCTCCTGCACGGCAGTTGAATCGATCCGATCTACCGCAAGTTGAACGGCCACCGGATCGAACTCCAGGTCAGCCGACCTCGCACACCGATCCAGGACCCGAAGGCAGTTCCAATCCACGGCGGGATACTCCTCATTCTCATCTGGGCGAAATCAGATGAATGCCTGAATCCCGTCAACCTGCCCGATGAATGACGGAGAACGCGAGTTCTCAGAAGATTCAATCGCGCTATTATAGACAGCACGCCACAGCTAACTAGATCGGGACTATCGCCTCGATTCTTGCAAGACTTTGGCATGATCCGTACTTCGCAACTCGCTTGGTTGTCCCGACTCGTTTCTTTATTGCCACCCGTGCCCGTAAACAACTCGCGGTTCTTGAACAGATTTCGAGAGCCAATTCAGGGTTATCCCGACATCCAGAAAATACCTCGACCTGGAAATGGGCACGAGTTTTCGGCCGCGTAGGACAATTGTAAAGTGTTATAGTTCAGATGCTTGGGCTTGGTCTGGTGTTCACCTCAAGCATTGCAATGCCTGAGTTTCAGGCATCCCTCGTGGAATGGCGTGAACAGGCACGAGCTGCAATTGCCGCCAAACCGGCGGCCACCAAGTAGAGAAGACCTGTTGAGGCGATAGCTCCACTGAGCCCCACGCGATCACTGGCGATGCCGACCATCAGAGGCGCCAGGCTTCCGCCGGTCCAGCCCACGGTATTCATGAAGCCAGCGGCCAGTCCACGTGAGGACGCCGGTACAGCATCAAAAAGCGCGGCAAAGATATTGGCATCGTACACCCCTTTGCAAAGGCCGATACCAATCAAGGCCGCGATGAGTGGCGGTAGCGAGTGTGTAAAACCGACCAGAATGACGCAGGGCGCACCCAGCAGGAGAGCCGTGGCCTGGATGGTGGCGCGGGCCCCTGCCCGCTTCTGGGCCAAGCGGTCTGCTAGCCAGCCACCGAGTAATGCACCAACCAGATTCGCCATCGGCAAAAACAGAGCTGCAACCGCCGCCGAACTGGTGAGGTTCAGCCCGAACGTCCGGGAGACGTAGTCGGGCATCCAGCTCAGCAGTGCCGCGGCAACAAAGTTTGCGCCCGCGAATGCCAGTAAGAACCAGATTACCCCGGGTGTTCGCACGAGCTTCCAGAGGCCTGCCCTGAGACTGGTTTCGGTCCGTTCTGGCACGATTTCCGCTTGCCTTTTGGGTTCCTTCAGCAGTATGAGCAGGAGCATGGCGTAAGCAATACCGGCGAGTCCCAGGATCCAGAACGGAGATCGCCAGCCGTACCGTTCGCCAAGAAACCCGGCAAGCAGTCCTCCGAAGGCGGTGCCCACGTATACGCTGGTCTGGTGAAGGCTCATGGCGCGAGAGCGGGTGGCTGGCCCGTGCAGATCGGCAATGGTGGACATTGAGGCTGGAAAATAGCACGATTCACCAAGCCCCTCGGCCGCTCGAAAGAAGAGCAGATGGACGTATTTGCCCGAAAGCGCCGTAAGTCCGCAGATCAGGCTCCAGAGCGCTAGCCCGCCCACAATCAGGCCGCGGCGTGCCACCAGGTCAACAATACGTCCGGTGAACGGAGATGCGCACGCATACACAACCATGAACGACGAGCCGATCAGCCCCTTGGCGGTGTCATCCAGGCCGAATTCTGTTTTCAAGAGCGGAAAGACGGAGAATACGGCCTGCCGGTCTGCGTAGTTCAGGAACCCGCAGAGCCAAAGCAAACCCACGGTTGTCCAGGCGGCCCTGCCTGGGTTCAGGCTTCTGTTTGGTTCACTCATGGCTGTGGCTGCCTGACCCAATCTTCATTGAACTGGGCGTGCTCAATGGTTGAGCCTTCAGCGGTGCGCTTGGTATATGTGACATGGATCATACCGTCAAGCGTCTGAATGATTGATGGGTAATGAAAGCTATCCACGCCCGGTTTGGTGCGTTCGACAGGCCGCGTGTGGGACCAGGTGGCCCCTTCGTCTTCGGAAATGGAGAGTGCCAGCGAGTGTCGACTGTCGGTCGTGTCGTTGTAGATCATCGCCCAGTGTCCATTCGCCAGGCGAATTGCCTCAATGCCGGCACCAGGATTGGGCAGGTTGCTATCCACCACCGGGCTCCAGCTCTTCCCCTCGTCCTTGGAACTGCTCACGCGGATCTTCCTGCGCCCGCCGTTCTCTCGCATGTAAGCCACAATGGTGCCGTCGTTCTTGCGGACCAGGCTGGGCTGAATGTTGCCGAAGCCGATGATCGGGTCGCTAAAACTCCAGGTTGTTCCCTGGTCGTCGCTAATCCCGATCAATGAGCAAGAGAAGGTGTCTGTATAGAGCGGCAGTAGCCAGCGGCCTGAAGGGAGTACCAGGGGGTGAACGCGAGGCATCCAGCCCAGCCGCTGGTGAAGTTCGTCGTCGGCCAGGTCGCGGATCTGGTTGAATTCGGTCTCGTCGATCGCCAGCTTCTCACCGTTGAGGCTGGCCACGGCATCTTTCATGGCCTTGCCAAAACCGGTCGGGCTCACGTGGATCATTCCTGGCGGCCCTTCCCAGATGGGGGAGCCGGTCTGGCCACCGTTGGCGGCCCGTCTGTATTTGAGGAGGGCGCTCCGCCACTGGTGGTCGATGATCGTGGGCCAGAACACCCAGACCGAGTGATCGGGGGCGGCGAACAGGGCCGGGTTGCAGTCTGGGTAGCCGGGGGTGTCGGCCAGCAGGAACCGAGGTTCCCAGAGCGGGGTCCCTTTTCTGAGCCGGGAGCCGACAATCTGAACGTCATCGGCCTTGCGTTCGCCCGTGCCCCGGTACCAGGCCACCAGCAGGTCGCCATTCTCAACTTCAACGATGCACGAGGCGTGGTTGTGCTTGGTGGGTTCGGGTGGAAAGATATCCTCCCTTGAGAACCGGGGCTGATCTGCCAGTAGCGAAGAGCATGCGCTAAGAGCGAGCACAAACGCAGCGACTGCTGACGTGTGCCCAGAGCAAAAACGCGGCATAAGTGAGTACCGGACGGGAAGGGTGCAAGGATCCGTGCAATTGAACAAGGATGCACCGATTTTCGGGCCACCGCAAGCGAGTAGTTGCCAATTCCCAGGGCATCGCTTGAAGGTAAGCGTCCGATGAACCGCATCTGGAAAGCGGGTTGACGATTCGCAACGATCTCTCAATGCCCGATGGTACCGGGCTTGGAGGAGATCATTGATGCAGCAGCGAAAGATCACAATCTCGGAATGGCCCGACGTTCTCAGC
>CAIYJE010000201.1 GCA_903926465.1 uncultured Planctomycetales bacterium | reverse complement strand
CTGATGAGCGTCTTCCGGACTCTGAAACAGAGGGGCCATAACCCAGTATCCGCCGTGACGAATGCTGTTCGCGAGTACCTCAAGACCGGCCAACTCCCGCCGCTTCCAGGATCAAGCACTGCATTCGGCTGAATGGTTACCGATTTATCAACGCAGGCGTGGCCGAACAGAACATGGTGACGGTTGCAGCCGGACTGGCGCGGTCCGGCTTACGCCCCTGGGTTTACAGTATCGCGCCGTTTGTCTACGCCCGGCCGTTCGAGCAGATTCGTAATGACCTTTGTTTACACAGGCTTCCCACAGTGCTGGTTGGCAATGGCGGAGGTTATGGTTATGGCGTGATGGGTGCCACCCACCATGCGATTGAAGACTATGGTACGCTGCTTGGCCTGCCCCATCTGAAGGCATTCGTGCCGGCGTTCGATGAAGACGTGCCCGAGATCGCCAACCGACTATTCCAGGCCGACCATCCTTGCTATCTTCGGCTCGGCCTGAGTGAACGACCTGCCGACCTGGAAGCCCCCGCTTACACAGCCTGGAGACGGTTGCTGACCGGCGATGGCTGGGTGATTGTGGTGATCGGTCCACTGGCTGGAGGCATTTGGGATGCGGTGCGCCATCTCCAGGTACCAAAGCGCCCCACGCTCTCGCTGCTTAGCGAGTTACCCGTTGCCGAGTTTCCGCACGCGTTTCTCCAAGATCTCGCACGCTCAGAGCGGTTGCTTGTTCTTGAGGAGCACGTCGAGCAGGGGGGGGCCAGTCAGATGATTGCCACCGGTCTCCTGAAGCAAGGCTTGGCACCAGAGAGGTTTGCGTTGAAAACCGCTCAGGGATACGTTTCAGGCCGTTACGGCTCGCAAACATTCCACCGCCGCGAGTCTGAGCTCGACCCTGCCGCCGTGGTTGCGTTCCTTGAGCAGGAGGCTTGCTAAAATGACCAATGGCAACGCCGCACAAGGCCCCAGCCTGTCAGACAAGATTGCCCGCTTGCAAGGCCCAATCCTGGTGCTTGGGGCCAGCGGGTTTGTGGGTGCCAACCTGTTCACAACCCTACTGGCCAGCCGGACCGATGTTTACGGGACCACCTCCCGAACACCAGCCTGGCGGCTCGCGGATCGACCCGAAGCCCATGTCCGGGTGGTGGATCTGCTCATTGATTCCAACCTCGATTCCCTGCTCGACCAGATCAAACCTCGCACCGTGTTCAATTGCGTGGCCTACGGCGCCTACTCATTTGAGACCGATCGTTCACTGATCTATCGCACAAACTTCGAGTTTCTAACCCGGCTGCTCCCCAGGCTCCACGCCCGCTCAATTGCAATGTTCGTCCAGGCGGGAAGTTCGTCCGAGTACGGCGATAACGCCGCCGGCCCGGCCGAAGATGCACCGCTGGCTCCCAATAGCGACTACGCCGTCTCCAAGGCCGCTACAGCCAGCTTGTTGCACTACTACGGCAAGCGAAACCAGTTCCCCTGCGCGAACCTGCGGCTTTACTCGGTGTACGGCCCGCTCGAAGATTCGGCCCGCTTGATCCCCAACCTGATCCGCCACACCGAACAGGGAACCTACCCGCCGTTGGTGAATCCTGCGGTTTCCCGAGACTTCGTGTTCGTGGATGACGTCACCGAGGCCTTCATTGATACGGCGTTGAATCTGAAGCCGGCCGATCATGGCGAGTCGTTCAACATCGGCACGGGGCACAAAACCACCATTGGGGAGGTTGCATCCACGGCCCAGCGGCTGTTCAAGATCCAGGCCGAACCGGCCTTCACCATGCCCGACAGAGCCTGGGACGTACAAGACTGGTACGCCAACATCTCCAGGGCCCGTTCCCACCTGAACTGGGAGCCCAGAACCCGCTTTGAGGACGGCCTACAACAAACCGCCGCCTGGTACCGGGCGCTACCAGACAAGGCCCGGTACGAGCAACTCTCCAAGCAGTTCGGACTCGACACCGTTTACAGCGTAAGCGCCATCGTGGCCTGTTACAAAGACACCCAGGCAATCCCCATCATGTACGAGCGGCTGAAATCTACATTCACCAGGGCGAACGTGGATTTTGAGATCATCTTTGTCAACGACTGCAGCCCCGACAACTCCGAGGAAGTAATTCGTGGAATCTCCCAGAACGATCGCCGGGTGATCGGGATCACCCATTCCCGCAACTTCGGTTCCCAGTCCGCGTTCCGAAGCGGCATGGAACTTAGCACCAAGAACGCCTGCGTTTTACTTGATGGCGACCTCCAGGACCCGCCCGAACTGATTGAGCAATTCCTGAAACACTGGAGAGCTGGTTATGATGTGATCTATGGCCGTCGCGTGAAGCGCGAAGCTTCTCTGTTGATGCAACTGGCCTACAAGACCTTCTATCGGATGTTTGACTACTTCTCGTACCTCAAGATTCCCCACGATGCCGGAGACTTCTCCCTGATGGACCGGCGCGTGGTGCAGTCTCTGCTCACGTTTCCGGAACGTGACCTCTTCCTGCGCGGGGTGCGCGCCTTCGCCGGTTTCAAACAGATTGGCGTGGACTATGTCCGGCCCGAGCGGATGTTCGGCACGTCTACCAATAACTTGTGGAAGAACATCGGCTGGGCCAAAAAAGGGATTCTGAGTTTCAGCAATACCCCCTTGAACATCCTTTCGGCGGTCGGAACCACCCTGTTTGGAATCTCGTGCGTGGTGGCGCTTCTGCAGGTGATTTCACGACTGTTCTTCCCCTGGGCGGTTCCACCAGGACTCACCACCCTCATTGTGTTACTGCTCTTCTTTGGCTCTGCCAATCTGCTGGCGGTGGCCCTTGTGGGAGAATATCTCTCCAAGGTCTTTGAAGAGGTCAAACGCAGGCCCTGGTACATCCGGCGCAACATCATCCGCAATGGCGAAGTGCGCCTGGCGGCTGAAGCAAACCCCAGAGACTCCAATCCCTGAGCGACCCGCTAGGCAGACAGGAAGGAGATCACCGGAATGGCCTTACCGTCCAAACTGACGCTCAATCGCCCGAACATGGTCGAAAACCGTGGCGAGACCTGGCGGCCGCCCGTGTTTCGCCCGTTAACCTCCGTCAAAGACCAGCTCGTGGCCAGGGTCCGCCGGTTTCTGGACCTGCAAGCCGGGTCAATCTGGACCGACCTTTCCCGGTTACTCCCGCACTGCCAGGGCCAGGTCTTGGACGTGGGCAGCGGCGCGCAACCGTATCGGCCACTGCTCCACCCCAATGCCCAGTATCACGCCGTGGATTCCAGCCGGTCGGAACAGGATTTTGGCTACGCGATGCCGGAAACCACCTACTACACAGGTGATACCTGGCCGGTGCCCGACAGTTCGGTGGATGTGGTACTTTGCACCGAAACGCTTGAGCATGTTCCCGATCCTGGCACGTTCCTGGCCCAAGCCGCGCGCTGCGTCAGGCCGGGCAGGCACCTGCTGCTAACCGTCCCCTTCGCCGCGCGCTGGCACTACATCCCCTACGATTACTGGCGATACACCCCCTCGGGGCTCGATCGACTGCTGAACCAGGCAGGGTTCACACAGGTTGCGGTCTACGCACGCGGCAATGCCGCAACCGTGGCGTGCTACAAGCTGATGGCACTGTTCCTTCCGCTGTTGTTTTCCCGATCGCCGCGGGCCTGGGTCCGGCGTTTGAGCATGGGTGGCGGCCTGCTGGCCATGCCGCTCGTCATGGCCCTGGCATTCCTGGGCCAGATCTCTCTGCGTCTACCCGGCGGGGATGATTGCCTGGGGTACACCGTGGTTGCAACCCGACGGCTTGGAGCCGGGTTGATTGGCAACACGGCAGACCACAACCAGCCGCAGCATTCATCACAGCTCTAAGGCCGTGCCTCTCATGCCACAAATGACCCTCGAACCGCGTGCCTGCCCCATCTGTGGCACTCATGATGGCGGAACCGAGTTTGCCAAGGCGAATGTCAATCTGGACCAGCTTGATCCGTTTGCATTCGCGTCTCGCAAGTTGCCGGAATACATGCACTTTCGGCTGATGGAATGCCAGAACTGCGACCTGATCTACTCCGATCCCGCGCCCCAGCCAGCGGACCTTGCGCAACTCTACCGCGATGCCGCGTTTGATAGTGGAGTTGAGGCACATTATGCCAGCCGCACGTATGGTCGGTTTCTGCCGGCCATCGTGCGCAGGCTTCCAGACCGAGCCACGGCCCTGGACATTGGCACGGGCGACGGCGGGTTTCTTCAAGAACTGCTGGATGCAGGGTTCACACGAGTTGCGGGAATCGAACCATCCACGGCTCCCATCCAGGCCGCGGCACCAGCCATCCGCCCCTTGATCATTCAGGATATCTTTCGCCCAGATTCGTTTGAGCCAGAATCACTCAGCCTGATCACCTGTTTCCAGACCATCGAACACCTGGCTGACCCGCTCTCCTTCTGCCGCAATGCCTGGCAGACGCTCAAGCCGGGTGGCGCACTGTTCCTCATTGGCCACAACCGGCGTGCCCTCTCGGCCAAGGTACTGGGTTTCAAGTCGCCCATCTTCGATATCGAACATATGCAGCTCTTCTCACCCTCCAGCCTGCGGCAGTTGTTGCAAACGGCCGGCTTTCAGACGGTGGACCTGCAGACCGTACTCAACCGGTATCCCGCTCGGTACTGGGCACGCTTGTTTCCCGCGCCCAGAATGTTGAAACCACGCCTGATCTCCATGCTCCAGACCAGCGGCCTGGGCCGCTGCGTGATCCCACTCCCGGCCGGCAATCTGGCAGCCATCGCTTACAAAGCTCCGTTACTGACGCCATCTCGTTAAGGTTCAATCTTCCCCATGCACCACTTCGAGTACCAGCGAGAACGGGCCCTCGACAAGCTCCAGCGGCTGGTGCACCTGCGCGCGGTGAAGGGGGGCCTGACGGTCTCAGACCGGCATGTGCTGCGGATTGAGGCCGAACGGCTGGCTCTGATCAGGGACGATGCGAACCAGTTGATGGCCGCCTTTGCCCCCTGGCCAGAGCCGCCCCACGTCCAGGAAACGGTGCCAGACCCGGCCACGCTGGTTGAACCGTGGGCCTGGGCCGAATTAGAGCACCAGCTCACGGAACTCGGCCTGCATGACCTCTATGAAGCCCTGGGGGTTCTTCCAGACGCGGAGATGGAGACCCTTACCGCCCGCCTGAATGAGCCGGCCTCAAACCGCTCCAGCCAGTTCGAGCCCGACTGGCTCACCGACGAACTGCGCAAACAGGCCCACCAGCACCTGGGCACTCCCGACGCCCGCGCACGCTACGACCGATCGCTTGAGCAGGCCCACGCCAGCGAACTGGCCCACATCCTCGCCATCACCCTGCGCGGCCAGCTCAGGCTTGATCCCGACACCCGGCACGCCCTGCTGACCGAAGCCGCCGCGCTGGGGCTGAACCCCGACCAGGCCGAAACCCTGCTACGCCGCGTCTGCAAAGAGCAGGGGGTGGCTATCGAACTCAGGCCCGACCAAGTGCCAGGCCAGACACACCCGGCGTTTCTCACACGCTGGCTACGGTGCGGCCGCTGCCGCGGCCTGACCGCCCTGGAGGCGGCCCCCCTGAATCACGGCTCAGGCACCGTCTGCCAGTTTTGCCAGGCCGCACTCCGCTGGGAGTGCCCACGCTGCCAGCGCGGCCACTGGCTCGACGAGCGGCGATGCGATTGCAACTTTTCACGCGACAATGTCCAGCCCCTGATCGAACATTTCGAGGCCGCCCAGCAGGCGTTCCGGCTCAGGCGGTTCCGGGAAGCACTCCTTCATTTGCGACAGGTTCAGAAATACGCCCCCACCCACGTGGGAGCCCGCAAGGGGCTTGAGAAGATCCAGCAGCAAATTGGCGAGATCCGCCGGGTGCGCGCCGCCTACACGCAAGAGGTTGCCGCCGGGCGGTTGGTGGCCGCCATGGCCGAGATCGAGCACTGGAGCCGGCTGGCCTCGCCCACAGACTCGCGGCTCAAAGCCGCCCGCGCGCAAGCGGCCACGCAACTGGCTGAGGCCAGATCTCAGGCCCGGCAGGCCGACCTGCTGGCCAGTACCGAACCGGCCACCGCCCGGCAGCTTTACCGTGACGCCCTGACCCTGGCCGCCGATCTCCCGGAAGCGATCAGCGGCCTGCAACACTGCCCACCCGATGGCCCGACCGAACTCACGGCCGATCTGGGGCCCGCGTGCATCGCCCTGCGCTGGCACCCGCCCACGCCCGATGGCTTGGGCCCCTGCAGATACCAGGTACTCCGGAACAGCCAGCGGCAGCCGGCCCATGCCGAAGACGGCGACCTGGTGGCGCAGGTGCCAGAGACCAGTTGGACCGACAGCTCGGTGAGCCCCGGCGTGGCTTACGGCTACGCCGTATTCGCCGTGCGGCGGGGGGTGCGCTCGGTGCTGGGGGTGGCTACCGGGCCGTTCTTGAGCATTGACGAGGTCCGTCAGGTGGTCATCGAACCCGATCGGGCCCAGATTCGCCTGCGCTGGAGTGCACCGCCAGAGGCCGCCGCGGTGCGGGTGGTTCGGAGACAAGAGGGACCGGTGCGGAACATTCGCGATGGTGTCATCCTCAAATCGACCCGCGAGGCCGCGTTGGATACCGACCTGAACGACGGCCAGATTTATCAATACGGCATCTATGCACTTTTCAAGGGACAGGACGGCAAGCTGCATCCATCACACGGGGTACATCTACAGGCGGTGCCAGGCCGGCCGCCAGAACCGGTGACCGACCTGCGCGTGGTGGACGACGGCACGGAATCGCAAGCGCCGCTGACGCTCGGGTACACGCCGGTGGCACGTGGCAAGCTGCGGGTGGCGCGGCTGGCCAAGCGGCCCGACTGGCATCCGGGCGAGCGCAAACGCGCGGCCGATTTTGAAGCGATGAGCGCCACCTGGCTGGATGAGGTAGCCCCCGGGCGAGTTATCGACGCTCATCCTAACCCGCCCCGGCCTTGCTTCTACCTGCCCTTGGTGTTTCATCAGGGGCTGGCCACGGTGGGCACACCCTTGGCGTATGTCTATCTGCCAGACCCTGGCTACCTCCACGCCCACCGCGATCGAACTGAGCCCGACGTAGTGCTGCTTACCTGGCGCTGGCCTTCAGAACCTACCCATGCGCGCTGCCTGGTGCTGGCGCGCACCGGTCGGCCGGCCAGTGGCCCCTGGGAGAACGATTGCCGCAGCATTCTGGTGGATCGCACCACTTACGAACGCGCAGGGGCTTTCCGACTGACCCTGCCTCCCCGCGCGGACCTACCCTGGTATGTCTCGGTATTCAGCCAGTGCGAACTGGGCGGAGAGACCTGGACCTCGGCTGGCCGAAACCCTTCGGCCCAGTGCGCGGTACCGCAACCCGGCCAGGAGACGCTGGTGTATTACGCGGTGAAGCCGGGTGGCGTGGCACGCCCCTGGACCTTGACAGTACGCACGGAACCCGCCGGGGCGACTGTCGGGCCGCTGCTGCTGGTGGCCCAGCCTCGCATTCTGCCGCTTACCCCCCAAGACGGGCTGGTGATCGCTCGCTTCCCACAGGCGCACGATGGCGACACACTGAAGTTGGACCCGGCCACCCGGCTACAGGGCCGAAAGCTGCGGCTGTTTGCCGACCCCGAGGCCAGAACCGCTGGAGCGCACGCCAGAATCCGGCTGATTGTGCCGGAGTAAGACGGGCCGGCCAGCCATCGGCTAGGCCTGACTGCGTGATGATCACCGGGTACCAGTGTAGTCCCACAAAATGCCCAAGAGACAAAAACAAAATGAGTCCAAGAATCTCAGGATCGGAATGGACCTGATGGACGGAATGGACAGACATGAGAGACCAGACCAGGCCAGACTGGCTTGATCCGTGTCTATGACGTCCATACCGTCCATTCTTCACTTTCCATCCCAAAGTTTCGCTGCCTCTAAGTTTCGGCAAATCGAACACATTAACACTAGATCACTTCCAGATACGGCTGATGCAAGGCGAGCGCCGGGTGTTCGCGGCGGAAGGCCGCCACTCGGCTGGTTCGGCTGAACGCGTCTGGCAAGAAGGCCAGAGCCTGTTCAATCCGCTCGTCGGGCTCGGCGCACGAGAACCGCAGGAAGCCGGCCCCGGCCTGGCCGAAACATTCGCCACCCAAACAGGCCACGCCAAACTGGTCATCGGCACCTTCCAGCAAGTACAGCGCCAGACCGTGAGACGTGAGCCCCAGCCGGTTGCAGATCGCCCGCACATCGGGAAACACGTAAAACGTGCCCACGGGGGGCATCACCTTGATGCCTTCAATCTGGGCCAGACCGGCGGAAAGCCGTTCTACTTTGCGCTGGAACCGCGCCATGTAAAGCTCACGCGTTTCCAGGTCATGTTCAAGCGCGGCTTGGGCCGCCTTCTGGACGAAGGGGGGGCTGCAAGAGGCCGTGGTATTGATCAGCTTGCCAACCGCCTCGACCAGCGGCACAGGCCCCACCGCAAACCCAATCCGCCAGCCGCTCATGCTGTACGATTTGGAGAACGTGTACGCCGCCAGCGTGTGGTCTAGCATGCCGGGCAGGCTGGCAATGGAGTGGTGTCGCGCGTGCTCGCCCCACACCATGTGGCAGTACGGCTCATCGCTGAAAATCATCACGTCACTGCCGCGCACCAGATCGGCAATCGCTTCCAGATCGGCACGCTCGGCCACGCCACCGGTGGGATTGTGCGGGAAGTTCAGCCAGATGGCTCGGGGACGAGCATCGGTCTTCAAGAACCGGGCCACCACCTCGGCGCGTGGCCGGAACGAATCCACCGAGCGCAACGGCTCAATCACAGGCCGCGCCCCCACCCGCGCCAGGTTCGGCTCATAGGTCGGAAAATGGGGGCTGAAAATCAACACGCCATCATCTGGCTCCAGCAGTGCTTCCGCAAAATACTGCTCGAACGGCTTGGCCCCTGAGGCCACCACCACGTTCTCGGCACCGGCCGGAATTCCAAACTCTTCCACCACGAACCGCGCGGCCGAGGCGCGAAACTCCGGCAGCCCCAAGCTGGGCCCATAACCGGTCTGGTTCGCCTCAATCGCCGCAATACCGGCCGCCTTGGCCGCCGGCGTGCTGGGGAACGGGCTATCACCAATTTCCAGCTCCACCACATCCTTACCCTTGGCCTTGAGCGCACGGGCCAAGGCCAGCACCGTGAAGGCGGATTCGGCTTTCAGGTCACGCACCAGCGAACTCAGATGGATCATGACAACACGCTTCCTTCCATCCTGACGTATTTCAGGTTTGAGTGGGTGAACCTGGACCGGCCGACTTCGCGGTGCTGCCGACAGGCGGCACCTTGCGGTCAATCTTCAAGAGTCGGAGCCGACGACAGGTAGGGCACCAGAGCAGGCTCCACTTCCCCCACGACCAGCCGTCCATTCGCACGCCACCCAGGGCAGCCAGCGACTCAGATTTTCCACAGCGTTGGCAGTGGGCCCACCAACCAGGGGCAAGGTCTCGGGTCATGCTCTTCGTACAATGCTCTGTGAGCCAGTGTTTTGAAGGCAGATCATTTTACGCCTGATTTTCAGGGCTCTAGACCCAGGCAAAGACGAGCCTAGATTTCGCAGGTGAAGGTCTTGGACAACCGCACAAATGGATTCTCAAATCCGCAGTTTGCCTACGCGAACGGGAGCTGCCTCTGAATTTCAAAGGCAACTCCCGTTCCGATTGATCACAGAGACCCGTACCGGTCAGAACTCGCGGTCGTTCAGCAGGCCGGGCTGTGGTACAGGGTACTTGCCGTTGGGGTTGGCCTGCAGTGGAGCTGCGCCGTTCATGGTCAGCTTGGCCACGTCGGGGGCAAACTCATGAGTACAGTTCTTCATATCTTCCAGCGTGACCAGTTGACCGGTGTGACAGGCCATCCGACCCATCGAGGTCACCAGGCTGGCCATCACGCCCCGTTCCACTTCGTTGTACGGCTGGTTACCGCGGATCGCCTGGATCAGGTGATCCCACTCAAGCTGGTAGGGGTTGGGCTCTGGCTGGGGGAACGCCCAGGTGAGGTCGGCCTTGTTGCCGATCTTCTGGCTCTTGTAAATGCGGCACTTCGCCGGCGAGTGACCCGACGACGAGATGACCGCCGAGCCCTTGGTGCCATGGGCGTAGCTGGCGAATTCCTGGTAACACCCTTCGATCGTTCGTCCCTCAAGGATGAACTTGGAGCCATCCTCAAAGGTGTACTCGGTGGTGTAGGTGTCAAAGTTCTGGTCCACGAAGTTCTCACGGTAGTGACGACCGCCGAACCCCTTGGCTTCGATGGGCCAAGCCCCCTTCATCCAGCAAACCTCGTCCACGTTGTGGATCAGGAAGTCACTGAACGCACCACCGCTGGCCCACAAGAACGAGTGGAACCGGCGAATCTGGTACATCAGCTCACTGATGTCGTCGGGCTTGGGGCCGGCAAAGGCCGAGCCGGTGGGGCCAGCCACGCGGTACGCACGCATGAGCGTAAGATCACCGATCTCACCCGCGTCCAGCCGCTCTTTGAGTTCCTGACGCGCCACGCAGTGACGGCACATCAGACCCACGGCCACCTTGAGGTTCTTGGCCTTGGCCTTCTCGTTGATCTCCAGCATCTTCTTGGAGGTTGGACCGTCGGCGGTGACCGGCTTCTCCATGAACACGTTCAGGCCCTTTTCGACCGCGTATTCGAACATGGGCCAGCGGAACGCCAGCGGGGTGGTCAGAATAACCACGTCGCCCGGCTTGAGGATATCCATCGCCTTTTTGTAACCGTCGAAGCCAATGAACTTGGCGTCGTCGGGCACGTTCATCTTGTCATCGTCGGGGTACTGCTTCTTCAGCTCGTTGTAGCTGCCATTGAGCTTGTCTTGAAACACGTCGGCCATGGCCACCAGCTTGATCGGGCCGCTCTGCACCGAAAGCGCATTGCTGGCGGCACCCGTACCACGTCCGCCACAGCCCACCAGCGAGAGCTGTATGGTGCTATCCTGACCAGCATGCACCAGCGGCACATTCAGGCCGGTAAAGGCGGATCCGGCCGCCACAGTTCCCGAGGTCTTGAGAAAATCGCGTCGCGTCGCGGAGGGCTTCGGCGAAAGCATCAAAAAATCTCCTGGCGAGAATGCAAAAGCTCGGACGGTGGGTGGGTAGATTCAACCCTGATCAGGCGGTGAACAACCCAGGGGGCAGGAACGCCCACACTCACAGCGCCAAACTGGGCAGGGAAGGCAAGGCGGGACGAAACGCAAACCGATCCGGTGACCCCGAGGAATGATCCGGACCCAGGTGAACCGCGTGCGGCCAAAGCGGGCAGGGGGGAAACCGCAAGCGAATTCCGTACTTTCACAATAGCGGTTCCACACGCGATCGCAAGTCTGTTCCTCTTATTCTCGGGTCCTGGACACCCCTGGCTGTGGGAAAAGCATGAGCACAGCGCGGAAAGCACCGTCTCCACAAGCGGAACTGGAATCGCCGGCCATGGTCTCGCCCACCCCGCCAGGGATCTTGCCTTCATCCTCACTCCTCAGTTACCCGACGCGTCAGCAAGGCATTCGTGGCTCCTCAATCCTCACTTGTCGCACCTTCCCCAGAGGATGTCTCCTCTTACCCCTCAAACGCCTTCTCAGCCTACAACACGCAACATAGGCCATACCTGGCAATCCACGATCAATACAAAGCCTTTTCTGATTCCTTTTCTCACCAAAAACCCAAACCTTCCAAAATATTCCGGACTCGCTGTTAGATTTCCGCCCAAACACCCCTCTCGTACTCTGCGGAAAATTCGCCGCGACTTTTTCATCTGCTCGAAGGGTTACAACAATGGCTTTTTGAACTTTAGTACACGTACCCGTGATACCCGCGTGAAGGCCAGACGCCAAGCCACCGCCCTGACCGTGGAAGCCTGTGATCCCCGGATCCTGCTCTCCACCATCCCGGCCATCGTGCCGGCCACCGGTACCCCGGTTGCCTACCACAACACCACTCAGACCGTGTCTCCCGCTTGTAAAACGGCGACGCCTACCACCAAGCCACGATGACCTCAACCAACACCACGGGCGCAATCCTGCGCGATGCCAAGCTCTCAGCGAGTAACCCAACCGACACCACGAGCAAGGGTCCACATCAATCGGCGATTGCCAAACACGCCCTGACCGGCACACCCAGCAAAAACGCAAGCGTGAGCCGCCAGACTCTGACCTCCACCGTGCAAGCAGTGCCCGCCGCCGTCACTGTCCACCCTTCGGTCGTCATCTCCGTCAATGGTGAGACCTACACCATCGAACCGGGCGCAAATCTTGAGGAAGCAAACCTGGAGGGGGCCGACCTGGCCGGATTGGATCTGACGGGTGTGAATTTACGCTATGCCAACCTCTACGATGCCAACCTGACCGGGGCCAAGCTCGTCAGGGCGAATCTCTCACGCGCAGACCTGGGTGGCACCAACCTGACCGGAGCCGACCTGTCTCAGGCCTGCTTGAATCATGCGAGTTTGCGCTACGCAAACCTCAGCCAGGCCAACCTGACCCAGACCAGCTTCTCGTCGGAATATCCGGGTACGCGGGTGTCTGGAGCACGGATTTACGACGTAAACTTCAATGGCGCGAATTTCGAATCGGCGAATCTGGCCGGGGCGCTGGTGTTCAAGTCGACGTTCGAAGGTGCCAACTTTCGCAATGCCGACCTCCAAGGTCTGAATACCAATGACCTGGGGTTAATGAACTTTACCAAATGGGATTACGTGGCTGAACTCAATTTCAATCAGGCCGATCTCACGAACACGAACCTGAAGAAGGCCGGATTGAAGTTTTCAGTTTTTGTAAAAGCCAATTTGACGAATGCGATCCTTGAGAACGCTGACGTCGTTGGTTGCAACATGAGTCAGGCCAATCTGACGAATGCACAGTTCTATAACGCACTCACCACATGGTTGGACCTGACCGATGCTGTTCGGACCGGCACCCAGGGGCTTTAAGCCCGACACACTCGGTTTGATTTTGGTAGCTAAGCAATAAACACTGCCAGCGGACTCAGGTTTACCACACCTGAGACTGCTGGCTGTTGCTGTTCCTACTGTTTTCTTTTTGCTCTGGCTCAACCCTGGATCGGGAACACCTTGGACACCGTGGTCGAGATGCCGGCCGCGTCGGTCACCGTCAGGTTCAAACGGAACGCAATCGACCCCATGCTGGCATGGTGGGGGATCAGGAACTTGCCCGAAGCAACCCCTTTGGTCACATAAACGCTGGGATGCGTGTGATCGTTATGCAGCAGGTCGAACGTCCAGACCAGAGATTCTTTACCGAGCGTCTGATTGTTGCCAGCCAGGCCATAGCCGGCAAACGCGATGGTGCTGCCAGCCTTGTACGGTTTGACCACCGCAGGCGACGTGATGAACGCCTGAGGCGCATTCTCGTTCAAGACGGTGAAAACCGCCGTATTCGTGGTAGCACTGCCAAACGCATTGGTGGCCACGGCCTTGACCGTGGTACCGTTCAGCTTCAACTCGCCCGGCAGGATGAGCGTGCTTGAGGTCTGGCCCGGCATCAGGCTGCCATTGGCGTACCATTTGTAGTTAAACGGCCCGGTGCCCGAGGCGCTCGCCTGGAACGTGGCGGCCCGGTTCAAGGGCACGGTCTGATTCGCCAGCGCAGCCACGACCGGGGCCGAGTTGGGCGCGTAGGCAATTTGATGCAGCGTGCTGATCCCCGTGGTCTGGTCCAGAATCAGGTAAAGCAGGCGGCCGTCGGGAGTGGCCACGATGTGCGTGATCCCTTCCTCAAGGCCGGTCGCAAAACTGGTCGCCTGGTGGGTCTGCGTGTCGAGCGTCTTGATCCAGCCGTTGTGATAATCGGCGAAGAAATACTTGCCGGCATATTGGGCAGGGAACGAGGGCTGGGCCACGTTATAAAACGCACCACCAATCACGGCCGTGCCGGCCGGATTGGTATCGGCGTCATTGTGCGAGTACGCATAGACGGGAGCGGTTTGACCCTTCTTCTGCCCCTTGAACCCCTCGGCATTGGGCCAGCCGAAGTTGGCCCGCGGCTTCAACTGGTCAATCTCTTCGAACGACATCTCACCCACGTCGTTGATGTAAATCACGCCCGTTCCTGGCTGCACCGCCACCGTGTACGGGTTGCGCAAACCCACGGCATAGATCGCCCGGTTTAACCCCTTGGCCGTGGTATAGGCCGGATTATCGCTGGGAATGCTGCCGTCCAGGTTCAACCGCAGCACCTTGCCGGCCAGGGAATTCAGACTTTGCGCGTTCTTTGAGTTCCCCTGATCGCCCGTGGGAATGTAGAGCTTGCCATCCGCGCCAATCACCATGCCGCCGCCGTTATGCGGCGGTTCACCCGCCACAAACTGGTACTGCGGCGTAACAAACAGGGCCACTTCACTGTTGGGAATGAAACCGTTGCCGCTGACCGTCACCCGGCTCAACACATTCACCAGACCCTTGCCGCTATCCATCGCCCGATAAAGATACATCCACCCATTGGTCTGGAAGTTCGGGTCAAGCACCAGGCCCAGAAGCGCCTGGCCGGCCTTGGCACTGCTCTGGAATGTGCCCAGGTTGATCGGTGCAGACTGCGAATTCGGCATCTCCAGCAGCGTTCCGTTCAACTGCCCCAGGAAGATCCGCCCATCAGGCGCCACCGCCGCCATGGATGTCTGAATCAGATTGCTGGCAAGCACCGAATCGGTGAACCCACTCGGCAGCGTACTCAGCACCTCTCGCCGCTCCAGACCCTCGACCCGGCCCAGATGCACACCACGACGCAGCTTGAACTTCTGTTTGCCAAGCCCCAACTTCCCCCTGAACGCCGTCCAAGCTGAACCCATGGCCATTCTCCCACAAGACCAGGCAACCACTTGCACCAAGTCTACCATGCACCCAAGCACACAGGCATCCAGCCTGCGGTCCATCCTACGGTTCCAGTACCTTAGCTCGCCATTCCAGGATGGGAAAATCGAGAAAAATGGAGACAAAAAACAAAATAGGCAAAACAAATACCCTAGAGAAGATGCACAATCCCTACAGGGCACAAATCCCTTTTGCCTGGTGGGCTGAGAAGCCGGGATGGGCGGATGGAAGCAGAAGCCGTCCGGGGAACGCCGGGCGGCTTCTCGTGTTTTAAGCAGGTTCTTCTTAAGGTCTATAACCGTCCATTTGGTCCATATGGTCGGGTGCAGGCACACTAATGTTTTTGTGCAACTATGCAGCCTTGCATGATTGCGTGCGGTTTGACGGTCTTCCATACGGTTGGCCGGGGCGATTGGCGAGGTGCTTTTGAAGTGCTTCATCATCCCCCAGCCATGCATTGCG
>CAIYJE010000200.1 GCA_903926465.1 uncultured Planctomycetales bacterium | reverse complement strand
GTCAGTCCTTGCAAAGGTGAACCACCTTCGGGAAAGCCGTATGCGGGAGAACCGCCCGTACGGTTTGGAGGGAGGGGGGGCACAAACCAATGTGTCCTCCCTACCCCTATCGACTATAGCCCAGGGTGAAACCCTGGGAATTCCCAGACCCACCCCTCTCCTATGAGCCATAGCTCCAAGACTATAAATAGGGCATTCACGCTACCACAGGGTTTCACCCTGGGCTACAGTCGGGATCGTCCTTCCAGGGCTCAGGAATATTGAGCTTGAAGGTTTTTACTGCATTTGGCTGAAACGATACAAACGCCCTTATATGTAAAAGGCTTCTTAGCTGTTAACGGAGTAGTAATAGAAGCAATAACGGCTGATGGTGTTGCCTGTTCAGCACTCAAACCTGGCTGGCGAACTACACAGCAAGAAATCAGGGCATTTCACTCGCGTTGACGATGCCGGCGGTTGGCATTGGCACACTGGTGTGCTTTTTGAGCAGCAGGCTCAACTCGGGACGCTCTTCGTCTGTGGCGATCTTGAGTTTTTCGCCAATCCAGCGTGTTGCACTGGCATGATCTTCCTGGGCGTTGGCCAGGTTGATCAGCCGGGACAAGGTCACGCTCTGCAAGTCGTGAACATGCCGGGCATGGTCTTTCTCTTTATCCCATTGCTTGGTCAGTTCGAACACTTCCTCCAGCTGTCGCCGCGCATCATCCGTTTGCTGTGCGATCGTCAGAAAATCGGCCCAGCGCAACATCACCCTGATCAGGGTCCACGATCGCTCAAAAACGGCCGGTTCTTTGTCTCGGTTGAGCCTGGCCATTTTGACCGCGTCTTCGAGGTCGGCCCGGGCCTCCTGGAACCGGCCCTGGCTAAAGCAAATCTCAAACTTTGCAATGGCACAGTCGACCAGCCCATCCAAAAATGTGCCCACATCTTGCTGTTTGTCGTCGGAAACGTTGAGCACAGATCGGCAGAGCTCCAGATTGCGGTTCACGGCTTTCATCGCCTGGTCAAACTGGCCGAGTTCAAGGTAGCCGCCTGCCAGGTCGACCAGGGCAACTCGCTGAAAATGCTGGAACAGCAGCCGATTCTGGGGAAACGCATTCACGGCGTCTTCCGTGAGTTTCAGCAGAGTCAGGTACTGGGGAACCTGGCTCCCGGGCAAATGGCCTTCGGGGTTATAACAGAGGATTGCATTGTAATTGGCCCGGATTTCATCGCGTCGAAGCATTTCATCGGTGGGATTTTCTTGAACGCACTGTTTGTAAAGTTCAATCGCGCGGGCGGCAGATTCTTTTGATGCTTCGAACTGCTTGAGTTCCAGTAAATCGGTTGCGTGCTCAATCAGAGCATAGGCCAGAAACTTGCGCCCCGAAGAGTCTACTTTGACGAGCTGCTCTGCCTCTTCGATCAATTGCCGAGAGATTAACTCTCGCTCCGCGTGGCGATCGGTCTTGATCAGGCAATCATGAACCCAGATGCTGGCCTCAAGTCGCTGTTTGGCCAGTTCAGGATCAGCGGGGGCAAGTTTCACGGCACGATCATACTCCGACCGCGCCAGCAGGGCCGTTTGGTAGGCCTCTTCGTAATGATGCTGATCCAAAAATACCCGTCGTAGCGTGAGCAGCCCCTGTGCGCGGAATTTGCGGGCGGTCAGGGGATCGGGTTCCAGCGGCCAATCCTGGTACTGTGCGCGAATATTCAGCAGAAAAGCGAGGTCAGAGGGATCGAGTGCCTTCCCCCTGCGCATCAGGCGGTTCACAACTTCATCATGAACCGTGGTCAGAATTTGTTGCCGCTTCTCAATCGCGGTTTTGGCCATGCCGTCGGCGGCCTGCTCACGAACAAGTGCATCGTGGACCTGTGTGAATGCCTCGTCTTTTTCGCGCAGGGCTAAAGAGACCTTACGAAGCAGGTAGGCGTCTCTGAGAACGGCCCCGGCGGCAAGAACAATGATCAGGGCAAGCAGTGCGGCTGCGGCCGGCTGCCTTCGAACCCACTTGGCCAGTCGTTCGAGCGGGGAGATTGGTCGGGCGTGGATCGGCCGGCCTTCCAGGTACCGGTTCAGATCGTCGGCCAGTTCGCCGGCCGACCGGTATCGCTGGGCGGGAACCGGCCGTAAGCATTTCTCGACGATGGTTCTGAGGTCAGGGGAAAGCCGTGGGCAACACAAGCTCAGTGAGGGAGCGAGCCCCTGGGCCGACCGTTGCAGCGATTCCAGGGAGGTTTTTCCCTCGTAGGGGGCCTGGCCGGTGAGCATGGCGTAAAGGATTGCACCCAGGCCATGCACATCGGTGGCCGGGCCCACGCCCCCCAGGGTGGTATCGAGCCCGGTCTGTTCGGCGGCCATATAGCTGGGCGTACCAACAATCATACCGGTTTCGGTCAGGTTGGAGCTGGTTTCTCCCTCAGGCCGGGCCAGGCCAAAGTCGGCCAGCTTGGCCTGGGGCGGCTCTCCTGGTTTGCTGGCCTGTAGCAGCAAGACGTTGTCGGGCTTGAGGTCTCGATGCACGATCGCCAGGGCATGGGTTTCGCACAGGGCCAGGGCCAGGTCACGTGCCAGGGTGGCGGCCTGGCGCTCTGGTAAGGAGCCCTGCTCCAGAAGCTTCTGGAGCGAGCCTCCGGGCATCCATTCCATGACCAGATACGGGGTGCCGTTCCATTCGCCCGAACGATAGATCTGCACGATGTTGGCGTGGCGTAGCCGTGCCAGTGTAAGGGCTTCTCTACGCGCCCTGGCCCGCGCGGCTGGGCTGGCCAGCGCCACTGCCGAAAGCAATTTTACGGCCACGGGTCGGTTGAGTTCGGTTTCCCAGGCGCGGTATACCACGCCCATTCCCCCTGGTTTACCAGCTCGAAGTTGCTCAGGCCGGGGATCTCTGGAGGAGATGCTGGCGCAAGATTTTCTTCGGCCTGAAGCGGGTCGGTGATCTTGGGCGTCACTTCCGCCAGCTGGGCAATGATCTGCCGGGTTGTCTGGCTATCGCCCGCAGCCCTTGTCTGGACTGCGCGTGACTTTAGGTTCCACTCGGCCACCTGCTGGCCCAGACACTCGGTGCAGTCTGCGCAACAGTCCAGATGTTCCAGCAGGGCGGATTTCTGATGCTCATCGCAGGTTTCCGCGAGCAACAGTTGCCATGTCTCTGGGGTTGGGCAGGTGGTGTGCGTAGACATGTTGTGCTATTCGCAGATCTCTTGTTCGAGTCGGTCAACGGTTTCACGGATCATGCGCTGAATGGAGTGGCGGGCCATGTACGTGCCATGTACGCTCATTCCCAATCGTTCCGCAACTTCTTGGCCAGAGAGGCTGGCAAGTGCCAATAGTTCAAAGGCTTGCCAGGTATGCGGTTCGACTCTTAGCTTAACCTCGACCATAGCCCGTTGAAACAACTCTTGATCGAACGCATTTTCGAGCCGCGAGATCAGGTCTTCCCTGGCCGGAACCTGGCAGAGCAGGCGCAACAGTTCGGACCCGCCGCGGCCTGGGGCACCAATTGCAATTGACGATTGCCAATCGGCCCAGGCGGTTTCGGTGATACGCCTGAGGTAGGATCGGAATCTCTTTCGCGGATCGTAACGCCAGACCTTGGCCTGACGCCAGAAGCGGAGCAAAACATTCTGAGACAGGTCACACGCATCATCTTCATTCAGCCCGAAACTGCGGCACCACCGCACAACATGGGTGCCGTAAATCTCCACGAATTCGCCCCAGACCGCCTGATCTTCACGGCAGTCCGCAATGCGTGCCATCAAGGTCAGACTGGTTCGGGCAGGTCGGGGCATGAATCTCAGTTCCCATCTCAATACTGACGCTTGCAGATCAAGGAACGAACTCGAAAGCGCACTAATGTTACTATGTGTGGTACCTGATCGGTGTGATTATTCTGAAAGGTCGAGGCGGAGTCAAGGGATAGGATGTTGCAAGCACGCATGGATTTTGGTTTTGCTCAGTTCCGTGCTGGCAGGGCTGGGGTTTGGAATCATCGGACTCAATCTTGGCGGGGAAATGCTTGACCAGCGAGGCCGGCTCGATCGACGATACCGATCGGGGCTGAGTTTTTTCGTCTGTGCTGAAGCCTGAACGATTTTACGAGTTCACCTGAGGTTCCTGCTGTGGTTGCACCCATTGATCCGTCGGTTGCCTCTGCTGCTAATTCCGCAACACCTTCTGCCCCACCCGCTCAGGGTGGGAATGCCTATCCAGAGTGGTACCCGCGCTGGGTGCGAGACCTGGCCGATCGGTATTCTTCGGGTACGGCCAGCGTGTTTGTGTTGCATGGCGACGTGCACGACCTGTTCAAAGGTCCAGAGGTAGCCGGTAAGCCCGAAGAGACGTATCAGGGCTTGATTGATTTCCTGGGCACGCGGGTGTTTGGTGCCTGGGATATGGTGCTGGTTTATGATCTGGCGCGGGGGATTCGCGTTTTGCCTGGGAATGATCCCAAGCGCCGCTTGAAGATGTTGCAAGACGTCACGGATTTGATTGGCGACCCCAAGGGCCTTCCGCGCGATCCGGTGCGGTTGCTGCCCATCCTTGACGCGATGATCGAGAAGTTCCTGTTGCTTGATCCGGGCAAGCGACCCCGGCTTTGCATCTTGTTCGAGTACGCCCAGCATCTGGTGCCGGCCGGTGATCTCTCGACCCTTTCTGACCAGCAAGAGGCGAACCTGGTCCGGTTCTTGAGCTGGGCCCAGAACCCGTACGTCAAGCAGAGCGCGATGCTGTTTCTGCTGGTATCGGCCCGGCCTTCGGAAGTGAATGACCGCCTGCTGCAAAATCCCCACGTCTCGTCCATTCAGGTCCCGTTGCCGGATAGCGCGGAACGCCTGGCCTTTTCTCAGTGGCAGGGCACCCTTTCGCCGGATGAAGGGGGAATTGACATGGCGGCCATCACCGATTTTACGCCGCCTCAGCTTGCAGAGTTGACCAACGGACTGAGCCTGCACAGCATTCAGGTTTTGCTCCGCCAGGCGAAAACAACCGGCAGGCGTGTGGATACCAAGCAGTTCAGCGAACTCAAGAAAGAGTTGATTGAGCAGCAGTGCCAGGGCTTGCTGGAGTTTGTGGAGCCGAATTACACCTTGGACATGCTGGTCGGTCAGGAAGAGATCAAGGAGCGGCTGCGGCAAGATTGTGCCCTGATTCGGCGCGGTGCGCTGGAGTCGGTGCCGATGGGTTACCTCGTTTGCGGGCCAGTCGGCACCGGCAAGAGTTTCCTGGCCGAATGCTTTGCCGGCACCATTGGCATCCCCTGCGTCACCCTCAAGAACTTCCGATCGAAGTACGTGGGTGAGACCGAGGGGAATATTGAGCAGGTTCTGAACGTGTTGAAGTCTCTGGGGCCCGTGGTGGTGATTATCGACGAGGCCGATGCTGCCCTGGGCACCCGGCAATCCAGTGGCGATTCCGGGACCTCCAGCCGGGTCTTCTCGATGATCGCCCGCCAGATGGGTGATACTCGCTACCGCGGCAAGATTTTGTGGATGCTCATGACCTCGCGGCCCGACGCTCTGCCGATTGACCTCAAGCGTCAAGGGCGTGCGGAGGTGCACTTGCCCCTGTTCTACCCCAAGACCGAGGACGAGGTGCGGGCCATGCTTCGGGCCATGTCCAAGAAGAACAAGGTGAAGGTTGAAGAGGGGGCCATCGACAAGATTCACGTCAAGCTAGAGAGCCAGCAACTGAGCGGTGCAGACCTGGAAAGCGTGCTGCTTGGTGCCCAGCGGAAAGCGTTTACCTCGGACCGTGACCTGGTGACCTACGACGACCTGGCCGAGACCATTGCCAACTTCCTGCCCTCGGCCCAGGGCCTGGAAAAAGAAGCCCAGGAACTGGCGGCCGTGCTTGAGTGTACGGATATTAAGTTTTTGCCGGAGAACTGGCGGAAGAAGGTGGCGGAGCCGGATGGTCGGGCCCACCTCCAGGAGCGGTTGGTGGCCTTGCGTCAGTTAATGCACGAGTGATCAGAAGAGTTGGAACCCAAGGACAGCGCCCTCGGCTGTCCTCCAGCTTCCGGTTCTGTGGCCGTGGAAGGCGCAAGCTGCACGCTCGCTGGCGGTTGGGGTGGGTTCAGGGCGCCGCCCAGGGTGCCCCAGTGAGTGGTCATATGACCAGTGGTTCTGAGGTTCCTGGTGTCGCGAATTCCCGCATTTTCGTCAGGATTGAATTGTTGCAATCGGTTTCGTTGATCGTTGATGTCACCCTGATCGTTTTTTCTTTTGGCAACGGGGCTTCTCTGGGTTATCTTCTTGTTTAACAAGAACACCGTCTTTCGGGGTTCATGACGACGTCTGGATTTGCCTTCCCGCCTGTACCTCCCGCCTCTTGGTTGTGCACTGAGCCTGCGAGACTGGTTCGCTTCGTCCCCCAGGTTCGACTGGCAGGTGGTCGAGGTCGGCTTACGTTCCGCCATATCAAGATGCCCCGAAGATCTTGCGACAGCGCTGCTCCAAAGGAGCTTCTGGTGATGATCCGGCTCAATCTCTTCCGCGTCATTCGGCTGACCGCCTGGAGTTTGCTTGTGGTGCCGCTGGCCGCCAAAGCTGGCGACCAACCGGTGGCCCCGAACCAGGTCAGTTACGATAAGCAGATCCGTCTGATCTTTCAGGCGAACTGTCAGGGGTGCCACCAGCCATCCAAAGCGGGTGGCGGGTACGTGATGACGTTGTCGGACCGCCTCTACAAGGGGGGCGAGTCCAAGGTGGAGGCGATTGTTCCCGGCAAGCCTGATGAGAGTGAGCTGCTGAACCAGATCACCCCAGGTGCCGACGGCAAGGCGTTGATGCCCAAGGATAAGCCACCGATCGCCGAGGCCGATCGCGACTTGATCCGCCTCTGGATTGCACAAGGGGCCAAGGACGATACGCCGATCAACGCCGTTTCTCGGTACGACGTGGATCACCCGCCGGTTTACACCCGGCCCCCAGTCGTCCCTGCCCTGGCGTTTTCACCCGATGGCTCACTGCTGGCGGTGGCCGGGTTCCATGAGGTTTTGCTGTGGAAGGCCGATGGGTCTGCGCTGGTGGCTCGGTTGATTGGGCTTTCTGAGCGAATTGAGGCGCTGGCGTTCTCTCCCGATGGTACCCAGCTCGCCGTCACCGGTGGGTTGCCTGGCCGGATGGGCGAGGTTCAGATCTGGAACGTGGCCACGGGCAAGCTGGCACTTTCGGTTCCCGTTACCTACGACACGGTTTATGGCGCGAGCTGGTCGCCCGATGGCACCAAGATCGCGCTCGGTTCGGCCGACAATTCGGTGCGTGCCATTGATGCCAAAACGGGTCAGCAGATTCTGTTCATGGGCTCTCATAGTGACTGGGCGCTGGATACGGTTTTCACGAAGGACGGGGCCAACCTGATCTCGGTGAGTCGAGACATGTCGGTGAAGCTGACCGAGGTGGCCACGCAGCGGTTTATTGACAACATCACGTCGATTACCCCGGGAGCGCTCAAAGGGGGCGTTTCGAGCGTGGCTCGGCATCCCAGCCGGAATGAGATTGTGATTGGTGGGGCCGACGGTGTGCCCAAGATTTACCGGATCTTCCGCGAGACCGCCCGGGTGATTGGTGACGATGCCAACAAGATTGCGTTCCTGGAAGAAATGCCCGGTCGAATCACCGGAATTGGCGTGAGTGCCGACGGCCACCGGCTGGCGATTTCCAGCGGCCTGGACAGCAAGGGGCAGGTTGACGTTTATGACTACGCCTTTGATGAGACCAAGGTTGACGAAGCCACGGCAAACATTCTGAAAAAAGAGCCAGCCTCGCGTACATCGGAAGAGCGGGCTCAGCTTGATAAGCAGCAGAAGGAAAGCCTGAAGCGTGTGGCTACCGTGCCGGTGACCGAAGGTGCGGTTTACGCCGTGGCGCTGCGTGGTGATGGTCAGGTGGTGGCATGTGCGGGCTCTGACGGCGTGGTACGGTTGCTGGCGGCCGATTCGGGTGCCGTTGTCGGCCAGTTTTCGGCCGCTCCAGCCGCTGCTCCAGGCTCAGTTGCCGGGGTGCTTGAACGTGCCGATCGCCTTCGTCCCGAAGAAGCGATTGAGACCGAAACCCTGCCTAGCGATAGCCCTGTTGCGGCACTCACGGTTGAGCCCGCCAAGCTTGATCTCGCCAGCAAGCAGGCTTATGAGCAACTGGTCGTTATGGCTCGGCTTGCCTCTGGTCAACGTCTCGACGTGACCCGGCTGGCGGAACGGACCCTTTCTTCGGCGGTTGTGGAGATCAGCCCCACGGGTCTGGTTACCCCCAAGCAAGATGGCACCGCCACTCTAACCCTGCGCATTGGTGGCCAGTCTGCCGAGGTGCCGGTTTCGGTTCAGGGCAGTGCCGCAACGGCTGCAATTAGCTTTGTTCGCGATGTGGCCCCCGCCCTTTCTCGCATGGGCTGTAACGCTGGTACCTGCCATGGCTCGGCCGGCGGTAAGGCTGGGTTCAAACTGTCTCTGCGCGGTTATGACCCGATCTTTGATGTTCGTGCCCTGACCGACGAACTGGCCGCCAGACGCGTGAATTTGGCCTCGCCCGATGACAGCCTGATGCTGCTCAAGCCTACGGGTGCGGTGGCACACGCGGGCGGCCAGCTCACGCTACCTGGAGAGCCGTACTATGAGATGATTCGCGGCTGGATTGCCGATGGGGCCAAGCTCGACTCTGGCGGCCCCCGGGTGGCCGAGATCTCGATTGCTCCGCAAACCCCCACAATTGAGACGGTTGGCAACCGCCAGCAGTTCAGGGTGGTGGCTCGGTACACCGACGGCTCAAGCCGAGACGTGACCCGCGAAGCGTTCATCGAAAGCGGTAACAACGAAGTTTCGATCGCCAACAAGACCGGCCTGATGACCTCCCTCAGGCGCGGGGAAGCACCCATTTTGGCCCGGTTTGAAGGGGCCTACGCGGCCACCACGCTCACGGTCATGGGTGATCGGTCTGGGTTCACTCCACAGGCCCATGAGTCCTGGAACAAGATTGATGATCTGGTGGCCTCCAAGTGGGACCGCCTCAAAATTCAGCCTTCCGGGCTTTGCACCGATGCCGAGTTTATTCGACGGGCCAGCCTGGACCTCACGGGCCTTCCACCCACGGCGGAGGAAGTGCGGGCGTTTCTGGCCGATCCCCGAGATATGCGTTTGAAGCGCACGGAGCTGGTGGATCGCCTGATCGGCAACAAAGACTTCGTGGAATACTGGACCAACAAGTGGGCCGACCTCTTGCAGGTCAACCGCAAGTTCCTGGGAGTTGAGGGGGCCACCGCCTTCCGCGCCTGGGTTCGCGGGCATGTGGAGCGGAACACTCCATACAACCAGTTTGTGAGTGAAATCGTGACGGCCTCGGGCTCGAACAAGGAGAACCCGGCCGCATCGTACTTCAAGATTCTCCGTGAGCCCACAGCCACCATGGAGAACACCACCCAGCTCTTCCTGGCGGTTCGGTTTAACTGCAACAAGTGCCATGACCACCCGTTTGAACGGTGGACACAGGATCAGTATTACGAGACCGCTTCGTACTTTGCCCAGACCAAGCTGGAGGCCGATCCTGCCTCCGAGGGCAAAACGATTGGTGGAACCGATGTCGAAGCGCCCAAGCCCCTGTTTGAGAAGATCAGCGATTCGAACCAGGGGGACGTGATCCATGACCGAACCAAGGTTGTGGCGGCCCCCAAGTTCCCATACTCGGCTGCCCATCACGATGCGGACGGGGCTTCCCGACGTCAGCAGATGTCGAACTGGCTGACCTCGCCCGAGAATCCGTATTTTGCCCGCAGCTATGTGAACCGGCTCTGGGGTTACATGCTGGGCGTGGGAATTATTGAGCCGCTGGACGACATTCGGGCCAGCAACCCACCCAGCAATCCTGAACTGCTGGATTACCTGACCCAGGAGTTTGTGAAGAGCGGGTTTGACGTTCGGCACATCATGCGGCTGATCACCCAGTCCCGGACGTATCAGCTCTCGGTTGCCAGCAATCCGTTCAATGCGGACGACAAAACGAATTACTCTCATGCCGTGGCGCGGCGGTTGCCGGCGGAAGTGCTTTACGACGCGGTTTACCGCGTGATGGGCACTACAACCAAGATTCCAGGGGTGCCAGCCGGTACGCGGGCCGCGGAACTGGTGGACTCGGGCGTGGAGTTGCCAAGTGGCTTCTTCTCCACGTTTGGCCGCCCGGTGCGTGAGAGTGCCTGCGAATGTGAACGAAGCAGCGGATTGCAGCTTGGACCGGTGATGGCGCTGGTGAGCGGACCCACCGTGGCCGATGCCATTGCCGACCCGGAGAATGAGCTGACCAAGCTGGTGGCTGGTGAAGCCGATGATCAGAAGCTGATCAATGACCTGTTTGTTCGGGTTCTCAACCGGCCCGCGAGCGCCTCTGAGGTGCAGGCTTGTTTGGACCAGGTCAAGGGCGTGGATGAAGACCACAACAAGCTGGTGGAACTGCTGGTCAACAAGGAGCGAGAGTTTGCCTTGCGGCGGCCGACCCTGGAACGGGACCGGTCGGCTGGAATTGTCGCTGCCGAGACCGCACTCTCAACCTATCAGCAAGAACTTGCCCCCAAGCTGGCCGAAGCCCAGAAAGCCCAGGCTGAACGGGTGGCGACCCTTGAAAAAGAACTGAAAGAAGTTGAAGCGGCCATCCCGACCCGGGTCACCGAATGGGAGGGGAAACAATCGCCCATTGAGCGCTGGCTGATGCTGGATCCAACCGCGCTCCAGGCGAATAACGGCTCGACCCCGGTCAAGCAGGCCGACCGATCGGTGCTGGTTTCGGGTGAGAACAAGCCGGGCGAACTGACCTTCACGGCCGATGTGGATCTTGCCGAGATCACAGGGCTGAGGCTGGAAGTGTTGCCCATGGAAGGGTTGCCCAACAAAGGCCCCGGCCGGGCACCCGACGGTAACTTTGTGCTGACCGAGATCGAGGTTCTGGCCGCCCCCAAGGGGAAACCAGATCAGGCCAAGCCGGTCAAACTGATCAACGCCCTGGCCGATTTCAGTCAGGTGAACTTTGAAGTGGCCAAGGCCGTCGATGGAAACGCCACCGACGCCGGCAGCGGCTGGGCGGTTTCGCCAATCGGGGGCGTGACCCACTGGGCCACCTTTGAGACGGCCGAACCGATCAGTGCGGCTGAGGGGACAACCCTCACCATCAAGTTCCACCACAAATTCAATGGCAACGCCTACCAGCTTGGTCGGTTCCGCCTCTCCGCAACCCGGGGGGCGAAACCGGTTGGCCTGGGGCTGCCCGAAGAGTTTCGGTCGATCATTGCCACGGCTCCGGAAGTGCGGACCGAGGCTCAGAAATCGGTTCTAGTGGGTTACCACAAGGTCATGGACACCGCCTGGCGAGACAAGGTCAAGGCCTTGGATGTCGCGCGTGCTCCCATGCCCGAAGATCCCCGCGTGGCTGACCTGAAAAAGGCTGTGGAACTGGCCAAGCAGCCGATTCCGGTCGATCCTCAATTAACACAGCTTCGGGTCGATATCGACCAGAGCGTTCGTCAGGCCGCTACACGCAGGCTGACGGTCGCTCAGGATATTGCCTGGGCCCTGCTCAACAGCCCGGCGTTCCTGTTCAATCACTGACCTCGGCCTTGTTCGCGATTTTGGATTTTGTGAGGGGACGATCTGGACGCGACAGCCCGTTCCCCTCAAGCTTGAGACAAGATTGCCTGATCACTGTCCCTCAACCACCCTTTCAGGAGACCTCGCACATGCTCATTATTCCTGGCCAGTCTGGCAAGGATCTCTGTGACCCGCATCTGGGCGTGTCCCGACGTGCCATCTTGCGGGTGGGTGGGTCTGGCCTGCTGGGCCTTTCGCTCGGTTCGATGTTGAAGTTGCAGGCGGCGTCGGCAGGGATCGAGGCGGCCCAGGTAGCCAAGACTGCGCCGGGGTGGGGTCGGGCCAAGAGTGTGATCATGGTTTACCTGCAAGGGGGACCGAGTCACCTTGATCTGTGGGATCCCAAGGATGATGTGCCTGATAACGTGCGTTCGGCTTTCAAGCCGATTGACACCAAGGTGCCGGGCATTCGGGTGACCGAGATCATGCCACGGTTGGCCCAGGTGACGGACAAGTTCACGTTCATCCGCTCGATGAGCTATACGCCGAACGGACTGTTCAACCACACGGCCGCGATCTATCAGATGATGACCGGCTACACCACCGACAAGGTGAGCCCCTCCGGTCAGCTTGAGCCGCCAAATGCCAAAGACTTCCCCAACTTTGGCTCCAATATCATCAGGCTCAAGCCACCCACGGAGCCGATGTTGCCTTTCGTCCAGCTTCCGCGGCCGTTGCAGGAGTCGGGCGTGGTTGGTAAGGGAGGCTCGGCCGGCTTCCTTGGCAAAGCGTTTGATCCTTACACCCTCTTTCCAGACGGTGACGATAATGACATGGCCAAGATGGACCGGATCAAGATTGACGACCTCCAGCTCCGCCCCGAAGTTTTCAGCCTCAGGCTGGAGCGGCGGGCCAGACTGCGTGAGCTGATTGATTCGGGCATGCCCGACATGGAAAAAGCGGTCTCGGAGTACAACCTGGACTCTTACTACGAGAAGGCGCTTAGCCTGGTGATCTCGGGTCGGGCCCGTGATGCCTTTAACCTGAAGGCAGAGCCAGAGCCGCTGCGAGACATGTACGGGCGGAACACGTTCGGCCAGAGCTGCCTGCTTGCCAGGCGTTTGGTTGAGGCCGGCACCCGGGTGGTTGAGGTGATCTGGCCTAAGGTTGCCAACAGTGACCTTCATTCCTGGGACCACCACACCGACCTCTCAAGCCGAATGAAGGATCGGTCTGGCCCCATGCTTGACCAGGGGCTATCTGCCCTGCTGACCGACATGGATCAGCGTGGCCTGTTGAATGACACCCTGGTGGTTGCCGTGGGTGAGTTTGGCCGGTCGCCCCAGAAGGGGGTTAGCACCTCCGGCAACGGCAATAGTGCCGACGGTCGCGATCACTGGCCTTACTGTTATACGGCCGTAGTTGCCGGCGCGGGGATGAAGCGCGGCCATATTCACGGTAAGAGTGATAAGACCGGCTCGGCTCCCACCGATGATCCCGTGCATCCTGGCCAGTTGCTGGCCACGATCTATCATGCCGTGGGGATTGACCCGGCCACCATCGTGTACAACCACCTCAACCAGCCCCGCGAGCTGGTAAAGGCCGAGGCGGAATCTCGCCTGTTCGCGTGAGTTCCATTTCGACCTGTACGGGTGAATAAAAAGTGCATAACAAAGCCACCCAGACGAGACGTCTGGGTGGCTTTGTTGTTTTAAATAGCACTCTCAGGTGTTTTGGGATGGTACGGCAAGGAGGGGGTTTAGGAAGGTCATGAGGTGCCAATGGTGCCGGTTGAATGGTTTTTTTGGAGCTGAACGATTCGGCCCTTCCCTCACGCTGGATTTGAGCGGATACTAGCGATAGTTCCGTTCTACCAGGCGGCCCAATCATGGCAGCTTTGCTTTTGCTTGTAGCGATGCTGGGACAATTTGCCGGCGATGCTGCCGGTAACGGTTCAGGGTTTTGCGCTGACCAAAGTACGATTCTGCTGCGACCGGCATCCGAAGTTCCGAGCTGTCCGACGGATCGGCGTGAAGATTCCGATCCCGGTTATGTCGAGGAAGTTCGTGAGGAACTTGAACTCGAAGAAGATCCGTCGAGTAAAGCGGAAGTATCTCATCGTGCTCTGCGGATGGATGCCGCTGCCTACTGGACTTCGCCAGTGGTGGAGTTGTTATTCGGTGCTGCTGGTCGAAATTTATTGCTCACTCCTCTGATTCGAGATCAGGCACACTCGGTTTTGCGCTGTTGAATCAACTGCATAGGTAGGTGAATTCTAGTTGTTGGTCCCTCTGGGGATTTTCTGACTGGAGCTTATGTGTGGTGTGCGAGGCTTGCGCTTTTGCATTCCGCATCTGGGTAATTGAGCTGCATGACCTGGTCATGGTGGCAACCTTCTTGATTCCATTGCATACCGTTTCATACTGCGGTCCAAGGCCGCGCGTGGAGTGCTTGTCTTATGAGTTCAATCGCATCGCAAATTGAGAAGCCACAAAATGGCGTGGCCGGACTGAAGTACTGGAAATCGGATCTGATGGCCGGCCTGATGGTCTCTCTGACCTCGCTGCCGCTCTCGCTGGGAATTGCTGTCGCTTCTGGGGCACCAGCCATCGCGGGTCTGACGTCGGCAATTATTGCCGGTATGATTTTCCCATTTTTGGGCGGGGCTTACCTTACCATCAGTGGCCCTGCGGCCGGTCTTGCCCCAGCCTTGCTGGCCGCCATGGTGGCGCTTGGGCATGGAGATCGTGTTGCCGGATATCCGCTACTCCTGGCTGTGATCTGCATGGTGGGGATTATTCAGGTTGGGTTAAGCCTGGCGGGCGCGGCCCGGTTGAGCGCCATGCTGCCGGTGGCGGTTGTTGAGGGAATGCTCGCGTCAATCGGGCTTCTGATTGTCGTGAAGGAACTTGGGCACTTTTTGGGTACGGAATTTCACTCCAAAGGATTCTTTCCGATCCTTGAGGAATTTCCAGTAGCCGTGCGGTCTCTGGACCCCACGGTTTTTGGAATCGGCATGATTTGCCTGGTGTTGATGTTTGTGCTTCACATCAACGGAATCCGTAAGCTGTTGCCTGTCCCGCCGCCC
Organism: uncultured Planctomycetales bacterium; assembly: GCA_903926465.1. GTDB lineage: Bacteria > Planctomycetota > Planctomycetia > Isosphaerales > Isosphaeraceae > CAIYJE01. The sequence goes on along the minus strand of CAIYJE010000200.1, from coordinate 50,731 downwards.
CTGGTGGTTGTGGTTATTGGAATGATTCTGGGCCAGGTGCTGAAGATTGACAGCGAGCGATTGATCCAGATGCCGGATAATATCCTCAAGCACGGCATCACGCTGCCTGACTTCCGTGGATTGATCAATGATCAGTCTTTGATCTGGGCCGCGGTATCCAGCGTACTGATCCTGGTTTTGATTGATGGTGTGGAATCGTTGGCGACCATCAAGGCCATTGACAAGATTGATCCTTACAAGCGCCGGTCTGATCCGGACCGCACGCTGCTGGCGATGGGGGTCTCTAACCTGGCATCGAGCCTGGCGGGTGGACTCACGATTATTCCTGGTGGTGTTAAGAGCAAGCTTTGTATCAACAGTGGTGGCAAAACCCTCTGGGCCAACCTCTATAACGCGGTGTTTTTGGTGATCTTCCTGTTCGTTGCCAAAGACGCAATCAAGTTAATTCCCTATAGCGCTCTTGCGGCCATCTTGATCTACACCGGATACAAGATGTTCGAGTTCCGGATCTGGAAGCACATGGCGCAGGTCGGTGTAGAGCAACTGTTCGTCTTTGCCTTCACGATTGCGGTCACGCTCAAAGAAGATCTGCTAATCGGGATCATCGCGGGGATGGTCTTGAAGTTCCTGATCAACCTGTTTTATGTTTCGCGAGATTCCTGGAGTCGTGCGGGCCGATCGCTCGGTTTCGGCGAAACGATTAAGTATGCCCTGGGCAACGCCACACAATTGTTCCGGAACCCGGTTGTGGATCGAGGTATGGAGCAAGATACCTACCACCTTCAATTTGATCGGCCGTTGGTCTGCTTCAACTCGGCCGCATTACTTGGAGAACTCGACCGAGTGCCTTCTGAAGCAAAGAATGTGATTTTGTTCTTCAGGGGTGGGGTGGCCATGATCGACCACACCACCTGTGACATGCTGCTTCATTTTGCGGAGGAGTTTGAGCAAAGTGGTCGGGGGCATGTCGAAATTCAGGGTCTTGATCGGATGAAGACCCGCTCCAAATCTCCAGCGGCGCTTCGAGTGGCAAACCGGAAACTTGCTCCCACAAAGCTGGTGGCGGAGGGAGAGTTGGCGGCGGTGGAATTTCCGAGTACCTTTCCTCCAACAGGGGATACCCTGGCCGACGTTCAGTCGGTTGATTGAATTCTGGTGGGATTGAAGCTGCCGAGCTTTTGTAGGGTAAGCCTGGACGACTTTCGACGAGTCGTCCAGGCTTTTTCTTTTATGCATCCGCAGTCAACTTCTTAGCCAATGACGGGCCAGGCCTTGGTGATGGCACGTGCGATTTCAATGTAAAGCGGGATACCCACGGTCACGTTGTAAGAGAAGGTCAAGCCGAGTGAAGCGGCCAGCGGTAAGGTGGGGCTGGCCTCTGGAATGGCCAGTCGCTGGACTGCGGGTACGGCAATGTAGGAAGCGGCTCCGCAGAGTACGGAAAACAGCACGTAAGTTCCCAGCTCGAACGGGCTGTGGGTCAGCATGCTGTAGGCATGGGCGGAGAGGATACCGATCAAGGCGAACAGGTTCGGAGCCAGCAGGGCGAACAGAACAAAGCCCAGGCCCGCCGTCCGCAGATCTTTGAGTTTCCGGGATGCAGTCATGCCCATTTCCAGCAGGAACAGGCAGAGTACTCCCTGAAACAGCACATTGAAGAAGTTATCGTCGTCACGAACGACGTCGGCTCCCTGGAGCCGGCTCAAGAATCCGATTGTGATTCCACCGAAGAGCAGGAACAGGCCGGGGTTGAAAAACACTTCGTGAAGCATTTTGGCACTGAAGACACCGCCCGGTCGTGGGCCATACTTGGTTGGCTTTTCTCGCTTTTCGAGTGAAAGTTCGCGTTCTTCCTCAAGGGCCTCGGCGAGTTCCTGAGATATGGCCTGAGCGGGGGTCGCCTCATGTCCATGATCATCGTCCACGCCGGCCGAAAGGGGCGCAACGGCATTGGGGTTGTAGCCGGGCTCATCGGGCATGGTTCCGGCCGGATCCATGCCATTTTGCCTGAGTCGTGAAACCAGGAACAGCGCGACAAGGCAGCCGGGAATCTCCATCACGGCCAGCATCACTGGCATATAGGCATCATAAGAGATGTGCACGGCAGCCAGCACACCAAGTGCCGTGACAAATGTTCCCGCGGAGTCTGAACCGTAATACCCAGCCACGGTTGCCTTGTCGATTCTCCGCATCTTGGTGCTAATTGTCAGCAGGCCGTATGCCAGCAGGCCAATCAGCGTGTTGGTAACAAATCCAACTCCCATGAAACCGGCGACCGAGCCGATGACGGCTGGGTCCAATTGTGCCAGTTCTTCACCGCCATGCCAGCCAATGGCAATCAACAGATAGATGGTGAGGGCCTGATACATCGCGTACGGAAATTCGAACTTGATCTTCAAAAATGGGACCAGGAATCCCATATAGAAGAATAGTAGCAGTGGCTTGAACAGGTTGTGCTGGATGTTAAAGAGCAGTTCCTGGAAGAAGGGTCGAACGGGGGTCTCTTTCTGGACTCCGATCGACGAAGCCACCATGGCCGACGTGACCGTTACACGTAGGCCATTCTTGATCCCGTTCTTCTCATACTCCTCAAGTTTGGCGTTCAGTTCCTCGATTGTGAGGTCTTTACCTTCGGGATCACGAAGTGTGGCGTCGGGCGTTAACTGCACCCGAACTTCGCGGTGAAGTGCCTGATGCTGAATCGTGATCTCATTGCGCAGGGTATCAACCTTGGTCACGGCCCCACTAACATCCTGGGCTTGCGTCTGGGCTGTGATAAGCAATCCTTGGATGACAAGAATTGCGAAGAATGGGCTACGGAGCGCTCGCCTGAGTCCGGAATGGAGCTTCATCGCTTAGATCTCACTTGAATCAGAGAATGCGGATGGCAGCGAATACTTCAATTTCGTCGGTTTTGGGCCTGCGAAGGACCTATGAGGTCGCGCTCAGGCCCAGTCGTGGCCGTTAATCCATTCTGGATCACGGTTCACGGGCCTGGATGAACCAGGGATCTGGCCGGCAAGCAACCGTCTGCTTGAACTCAGTCAGATCTCAATGAAAGCAGGTGCTGGAGGGACTGGCGGTTGCGCTCAATACACGCGTACCACGCGGGTTCCCGAAATTATTTAACAGCGAAGCCGGATTTTCTGAAGCTGCTGCCAGGTGGATGGTCGCTGGCCAATTTGTGTACATGTGCGTTGAGAGGATACGCGAAGATCCGATTCATGATCAGGATCTCCTGATGCATCTTGCTCGCGATCGTCGGAATCATCCTCTTCAATTTCCACACAATCGAAATCAAGTTGCCGGCGGTCTGATACGTTAGAATTGAGCAGATCCGTGTGAGATGAAGTGGCAAATGCAAAGGGTGTAGATCGAACGAAACTCGCACCGTGAACCTTCGAAAGTGGTTCACCGTGTGGAACGAGTAGCAGCACCAAGCTTAAACTGAAGAATGCGGACATGAGTGATCCAGGACTTTGCATGAACCGATCTCAAGAAAAGTACCGGAGCACTCTCATCTCAGGCAAGGGCAAATGACCTTGGAATCGTGAACCGCAAATGTGGTGCCGAATCAGGAATCCATGAGGATTCGGATTCGAATTGCAAATAGTTTCTGACCGACTTGCATACAGATTAAGATCCTGCTCCCCATGAGAACCACTGCAAAGCCATTGCCTGTTGAGGGGCAAATACCCAGACTCGTGAACGAGCTGCGCTCGGTAGGGTCCGCCGTTCTGGTCGCCCCTCCTGGGTCTGGTAAATCGACTCGCGTCCCGCCCAGTTTACTTGCAGCGGACCTGCTGCCCTGCACGCATCCTGTGCTGGTGATGCTGCAACCCAGGCGGGTTGCTGCGCGTGCCGTGGCCGAACGGATTGCGTGGGAGCAGGGCTGGGAACTTGGTCGAGAGGTCGGTTATCACGTCCGATTCGAGCGCAGGACGGTGGCAACCACGCGGCTGCGGATCATGACCGAAGGGATTTTGACCCGCCAGTTGCTGGCCGATCCGTTTCTGGACGGGATTGGGGCGGTGGTGCTGGACGAGTTTCACGAGCGATCCATTCACTCGGACCTGGCGCTGGCCTGGCTGCGTGAGATTCAGCAAACCGTCAGGCCCGATCTCAAGATCCTGGTCATGTCAGCCACTCTGGATGCCCAGCCGGTCTCGGAGTTTCTGGGTGGCTGCCCCATTCTTGACGTGCAGGCCAGCACGCATCCGGTGACGGTTTCTTACGCGCCCGCTGCACAACAACGGATACCAGCGGCGGCTCAGGCGGCCCAGGCGGTAGCTGGCATGATCGAAACCGAGCCAGGCCCGATCCCCTACCCTGCGGATATTCTGGTGTTTTTGCCGGGCGCTTCCGAAATTCGCACGGCCGCCCGATTATTGGCCCCGCTTGCGCAGACGCATGCTCTGGAGATCCGGCCGCTGCACGGAAGTCTTCCGCTGGCCGAGCAGGATCGGGCGTTGGCCCGGTCGACCGCACGCAAGGTGATACTTTCGACCAATATTGCCGAGACCTCCTTGACCATTGATGGTGTGACCACGGTCATTGACACCGGTCTGGCCAGGTTCGCGCAGATGGACATGGATCGCGGAATTGAACGTCTGGAGCTGGGCAAGATCAGCCGGGCTTCGGCCGACCAGCGGGCCGGCCGTGCTGGCCGGCAGGCCCCTGGCCGCTGCGTGCGGTTGTGGAGTGAACGTGAGCATCAGCGGCGTCCGCCGTTTGAAACTCCAGAAATTTGCAGGGTCGATCTGGCGGCCCCGTTGCTTGCCATCCATGCCTGGGGCTGTCGGAATCCCCAGGAATTTGGCTGGTTTGAGTCTCCACCGGTGGCTTCCATTGAGGCGGCCAACCGGCTCTTGACCATGCTTGGAGCGCTCGACTTTGACCAGATCACGCCTCTTGGTCAGCTCATGCTTCAACTTCCGGTCCACCCCCGGATTGCCAGGCTCTTGATCGCCGCCTCGGCCTGGGGCGTTGAGGAACAGGGGATTGCCTGCGCCAGTGTGATTGAGGAAAAGGACGTGTTCCTGAGTGCGAGCCCCGCTGGCGGTACCTCGGCACGATCTCAACGGGCCGGATTTGCCGGCGAGAGCACACGTTCCGACCTTGAAGAGCGGATTGAGGCGGTGCAGTACGCGGAAGCCCAGCGATTTTCCCCCAACCTGCAAGCTCAGGGCATCGACGCAGCCACCGCCAGACGCGTTGTCATGGTCAGGGACGACTTGTCGCGGGTCATGCGACGGATTTCCGGTCAGGCTGCGGCGCTTATTCCTGCCATCCCTACTTCAGATCCCGGCCATGACAGTATCGATATCTTGCCGCTGATGGCTTATCCAGACCGGGTATGTCGACGGCGTGAAAATGATCCCTCGGCCGGCGTGATGGTGGGAGGCCGGGGCGTACGTCTAGACCCATCATGCCGGGTACGTGAAGGAGATTTCTTCGTGGCGATCCGGCTGCGCGATGATCGGCGGGGCAGGACCGCCGCCCGAGAGACGCGGGTTCAGATGGCCTGTGCGATTGAACCAGACTGGCTGATGGCGCTCTCGCCAGAGGCAATGAGTGAAGAACGGGTCGTCCGATTTGAACCCGAGCGAGGTCGCGCAATTCAGGTTGTCTCCACTCGGTATTTTGACCTTGCAATCCGTGAGCAAACCCATGGCGCGGTTGATCCAGAACTGGCTGCAAAGGCCCTGGCCCAGGCACTGGTGGATCAGGCGGAAAGCATCATCAGATCGGATCCAGAAGCGAGCGCATTACTCAACCGAATAACATTCTTGCGCGATTATACAAGCAAACTTCCCGATATTGGTCCAGAAGTGCTTGTAGAAATCCTGACGCAAGCTTGCGCCGGCCGCACAACACTGAAGGAGGTGCGTGAACAGCCTCTGAGCCCTTACCTGACTCGATTTCTGGGCTATGAGGTGGTTCGAATGGTGCAGGAACTCGCACCTGAGTTCCAGGTGGTCCCAAGCGGGAGTCGAATTCCGATTCTGTATGAGGAAGGAAAGTCGCCGAGTCTGGCGGTGCGGCTCCAGGAACTGTTCGGCTGGCAAGACACACCCAGGATTGCCGGCGGCCGAGTGCCCCTGCTCTTACAGATCTTGGGCCCCAACTACCGGCCCGTTCAACTGACCAGCGACTTGCGCAGCTTCTGGACCAACACCTATCACCAGGTCCGCAAAGACCTGCGCGGCCGGTATCCTAAACATGACTGGCCGGAAGATCCGTGGACGGCACGGCCCTCGACCCGTCCCAGAAGACCCAAAATCTGAGTGGATTCGACGCTGTCCCAACGCCTGGCCGCGTCCTCATCTGACCTGGCTTCGGCCGTGGCCAGCTCAATGCGAACCTGAACTTGAAAGTGGATTTCCAGCACCTCACCCCGAGATCGAGAAGATCTCCACAAGTTGCTGGAGCCGATCTTCGATCCATCGCTTTCGGTCTAACCCACCTTCACTCTGCAAAAACGCGAGGCGCACGCAGCGGGTAATGCCGTGGTAGCACCGGCTCAGGGTCGGATCGACACGCTGAGCCCGGGCAATCGTTATGAGTGCTTCCTCTTGATGAAGACACCTGGGTTACCCAATCTCTAGAGCCGGTTCAGGGACGCAATGCCTGTTCTCTAGTCTTCTATAGTCTTTACTTTAATTTATTTAGATGCCTTGATCTTGAAGGAGGCGAGCATTGATTGGACATCTGGGAAGATCTGCTTCTCGAATTGAGGGAAGATCGTACTCACAACTCCGTAGCACCTGTTGTCGACCATGAAGGTCCATTGCCGCCAACGAACCATCCTTCCATCTTGTAACGGCATCATTGTCTCGAAATAAATCGCGTCGTATTGGCCCACCTTTGCTGGCGTGAACTCCTTGGGGTCGATCTCGTCCTTGGCTCGCTTTGCCCATTCCAGGGAAACCTCCTTGGGTACTCGCTTCAGGAGTTCCGCCTCGTCTTTCGCGTCTGCTGAGTAGGAGCCAAGTTCGTAGATGTCCATTCCTATCGGAAACACGGGCGGAACAAACATCGTCCAGTGCCCCTTGTCAACCACCTGCCATCCTTCGGGGAGCGTTACCTGGTAAGGCTTGGCACTCTCGGTTCCTGTATAATCGAAGATCGCCAGGTCTTTCACGGGTCCGTTTTCTAACTCGCTGTGGAAATACTTGCTGGTTGGGTCATATTTCCACTGCGATTTCGTCTGCAACGCAATTACGTCGAGAAGCTCCCGTAGAGTCGGCTTGTAGAATTGCGGGTATACAGGCTGGAGTTCCGTCCCAGAGATCTCCTTCGATGCGGTCATGAGCCCGATTCCATACCGCAGCTCGATCCGGCTCATGGCAAGGAACTGGTTCGAGAACTGTCGGAAGGTATACCCCATCCCGCCGCTGATCCGTTGCTTGAGCAGGACCTCTTGCTGTTCCTTTGTAAGCGGCTCGATGACAGCCTTGGATTTTGCCTTCTCGGTGTCTTGACACCACGCGGAAGGCGTGCTGAAAGCACCGAATACGCCAGAGATTGCAAGCAGACAGAAAGCGCTGCAAACGCCGTTCGTGGACCTCATGGCTGCCCCCCTACTGGCGGCGAAGGATGTTAAGCCCGGATATTTCACGCGAATTTCGCGGCGCACACTAACGCGATGGCATTATTGATCATTGGGTAACGGGTTAGACGCATCCTCTGCCCCAAATAAGCAAGGCCATCGCCATGATAGACGATAACCGCGATTCACTGCGGTTTCCAGCCTGGGTTAACAATCCGTCATCGCCGACTTTCTGGGTGCGCAATTGACTTCAGATGAAGGCGTATGCCTCCTCAGGGATTGCCGTGCTTTGACTACCATTGCCTGTGAGAAACTTGATCAGATTCCCGAAGACCCGCCTGAATCTGAACACGTGAGTGGCTGTGTGGATGGATCTTTTAAGATCAGTGTGTCCGGCCGCTCGCCCTGGGGCTATAATAATTTCGTTTGCTTCCTGACTATGCTGGGGTTGAGTTGCGACGAAACTCTCGGCCTTGTGGTTGCAAACGTACACCCCCAGACGCCCCTGCCTCACGAAATCATTCGCCCCCTAGCGTTAAACTGCATCTCCAGGTGGTTTCCGACCTTCGGTATCATTTGTGCTGATGTTCTCTCCTTTGATTGACAGCTTGAAGCCGTGGAGTGTGCAGGCATGGTCCGCCGAGTTCGCGGTTTGATTTCTCGGTTACGGCTGATCGCTGGTGTGGCCATATGCGCGCTAGGTATTCCATGGTTCTCGGTTCTGGCCTTTGATGATGGGGCGGTTTTTCTTGATGAGGTCAAGCCGTTACTGGAGCGTTACTGCGCCCGGTGTCACCAGCCAGATAAGTCCAAGGGTGGCGTGAACCTTGCAAAATACCCGGACCTTGCGGCGGTGCAGACCGATCTGAAAACCTGGGAACAACTGATTGAGGATCTGGAATCTGAGGTCATGCCCCCTGCCGGTGAAGAGGCTCCTTCCAAGGAGGTGCGCCAGCGATTGGTGCAAACGCTTCAGTCGCTGGTGAGCAAAGTCGATTGCACAATTTCAAAGCCAGGCCGTGTCACCCTCAGGCGTCTGAATCGGGTGGAATACAGCAACACGGTACGCGACCTGCTTTTGGTGGACATGCACCCGGCCGACGACTTCCCGCTGGATGATGTGGGTTACGGCTTCGATACGATTGGCGATGTGCTTACCCTTCCCCCGCTCTTGCTTGAGAAATATCTGACGGCGGCCGAGCGACTCACCGAGAAGGCGATTGTCGTGCCGCGATCCGCGGCGGTTCTTCTGAAGCAATGGGATGCCAAAGAACTTCAGGGGGCTGCTGCGGATGTTTCTGATGCTGTGGGCGGGCGCAGGATGGGATCGAACGGAGAGCTGGGTGTCACGTTCCAGTTTCCAGAGAAGGGGAAATACCTGCTGAAGGTTCGAGCCTATGGAGAGCAGGCGGGCTCTGAACCGGCGAAAATGGCGGTCAAGCTTGGTGGCACACTGCTTCGGACTCATGAGGTCAAAGCCACCGAGGGACATCCTGGGGAATATGAAACGGAACTGGCGATTGCTCGTCCCGGTCCGCGAACCATCTCGTTCTCGTTTCTGAACGACTTTTACAGACCTGGTTCCGGTGATGCCCAAACGCTTGACCGGAATCTGGTGATCTCGGGTGCGGAGTTGAAGAGCTCCCAGAATGGCTGGCTCTGGCCGGTTGTGACGTTGGATTCCTCCAAGCTGTCAGGTGGCGATGTCTCGGGGCAGCAGCGTGTTCTGGCATCGGCGGGTGAGATCACGGCCATCTTTGATGCCCCGGCTGACAGCAAGTACCAATTTGAGTATGTGGCGTATGGCACCCAGGCGGGGGAAGAGCCAATACGGGCCGGCCTCCGTATCGATGGGAAGGACGTCCATCTTTTTGATATCCCCGCGAGCGAGAATGAACCCGGACGGTACAGTCACTCGGTGGCCTTGAAGCAGGGCCGGCACACCGTCTCGCTGGCGTTTCTGAACGACTACTATGCGCCCGATGATCCAGACCCGAAGAAGCGGGGCGATCGAAATCTGATGGTGAGGTCGTTGGAGGTTTCGGGCAACCTTCCAGTCGGTCTACCGGCGTCGCACCGCAAGCTGATTGTGAGGCAGCCGAAAAAGGATGACGACTGGCGCGCCGCGGCACGGGAAACTCTTCACCCGTTTCTGCAGCGGGCGTATCGTCGTGCAGTACGTGATGGGGAAGTGGAGCGGCTGGTGAACCTGGTAGAACTGGTTCATGCAGACGGTGAGCCGTTTGAGCGGGGAATTCAGGTGGCCGTTGAGGCCGTGCTTGTGAACCCTCAGTTTCTTTACCGGGTGGAACTCGACCAACGCAAGAAGGGGGAAGAGTTGGAGCGGGCTCCCACCCGTCCCCTGACCGACTGGGAACTGGCCTCTCGGCTTTCGTACTTTTTATGGTCGACGATGCCCGACGAACATTTGATGCGGCTGGCCAAAGAGAAGCGGCTTCAGGACGACGCCACGCTTGAGGCGGAGGTGCGGCGGATGCTGGCGGATGCACGCTCTCACGCGCTCGTGGAAAACTTTGGTGGTCAGTGGTTGCAGTTGCGTCAGTTGAAGAATACGTCACCAGACAAGGGCCGGTTTCCGTCGTTCTCGGATCAGTTGCGGTCAGACATGCGTATGGAGACCGAGCTGTTCCTGGACTCGGTGGTTCGAGAAGACCGCAGCGTGCTCGACCTGATTGACAGTCCGGATGTTTATGTGAACGAACGGCTCGCTCGCCATTATGGGATCGAGGGTGTTCAGGGGGACCAGTTCCGGCAGGTCATGCTTCCGGCTAGCTCTCCGCGTGGCGGACTGTTGACGCACGGCAGCATCCTGACGTTGACCTCAAATCCGACCCGGACGTCGCCGGTTAAACGGGGTCGATATGTGCTGGAGCAAATCCTGGGGACCCCGCCTCCCCCGCCGCCGCCGAATGTTCCAGAACTGGACGGCGATAAAAAAGGACCATTGCAGGGGACCTTGCGTCAGCGCATGGAACAGCATCGTGTCAATCCTAGTTGCGCCTCTTGCCACGCCCGGCTTGATCCCCTGGGTTTTGGACTGGAGAACTTTGATGCGGTGGGTGGCTGGCGGACCCAAGATGGAGATGCGGCGGTTGATGCGTCTGGTGTGCTCCCTGGTGGGGTGCAGTTCGATGGCGTTCAGGGGCTGAAGGCTTATCTGCGCAAAGAGCGAGCCGAGCAATTCACCAGGACACTGGCCGAGAAGCTGATGATCTACGGCCTGGGCCGGGGGCTTGAGCCTACCGATCGGTGCGCGGTGGATGCCATTGTGCAGAGCACGGCCAGCGATTCTCACAAGCTATCGCGGCTGATCATTGAGATTGTTAAAAGCGATCCGTTTCGCAAACGCTCACGCGAGGAGGGTTCGGTCCAATGAGTCGAAACATACGCATCTCAAGACGAACTGTGCTTCGGGGGCTGGGAACAGCGCTCGCGCTTCCCTGGCTGGAGATCATGGGGCCATCTCGGCCGTGGGCCATGGCCGAGGGTGATACCCAGGGGGTAGTGCCCCGCCGCATGGCATTCCTTTACGTTCCCAACGGTGTCCACATGGAAGCCTGGACACCCAGTGAGGACGGGGCTCAATTCAGGCTCCCCTCCACCCTGCAATCCCTGGCGCCGTTTCAGCGGGAACTGCTAGTCCTTTCTGGTCTCACGCAAGAAAATGCCAATGCCAAGGGAGACGGTGGTGGTGACCATGCCCGTGCCCTTTCCGCGTTTTTGACCGGTGCCCATCCTCGCAAAACCGATGGCGCGAACATTCAGGTGGGCATCTCGGTGGACCAGGTGGCGGCCAAGGGAATTGGCCAATCCACGCGGTACCCCTCGCTTGAACTTGGCTGTGATCCCTCGGCGCAGGCCGGCAACTGTGACTCTGGCTATAGCTGTGCGTACTCTTCCAACATCGCCTGGAGTTCTGAAAGCACACCGCTTGCCAAGGAGGTGAACCCCCGGTCGTTGTTCGATCGCTTGTTTGGAAATGGCGATTCGGCCGGCATGACCCAGAGCTCCGCCAGGCGGAGCCGGTACCGGCAGAGTATTCTTGATTTCGTGAATGAAGACGCGAATCGGCTGCGGGACCGCCTGGGCCGTACCGACGCTCGCAAGCTTGAAGAATATCTGACCAGCGTCCGGGAAATTGAACGGCGGTTGACCCTCGCTTCCCAGCCGGCTCCCGATGTACCGCCGGGTACGGAACGGCCATCCGGAGTTCCGTCAGATTACAAAGAACACATTCGGCTGATGTATGACCTGATGGCGCTGGCCTTCCAGGCCGACCTGACCCGGGTGATCACCTTCGTGCTGGCCAACGAAGGCTCTGGTCGAAGTTACGGGTTCCTGGGTGTTCCCGAAGGCCACCATGATCTTTCTCATCATGGCAATGACAAAGACAAGCAGGCCAAGATCGCGAAAATCAATACGTTCCACGTGGAACAGTTTGCCTACCTGCTAGAGAAGTTGCGTGGTATTCGTGAGGGGGACGGCACGGTGCTGGACCACTCGATGATCCTGTACGGTAGCGGGATCGGAGACGGAGATCGCCACAATCATGACGATCTCCCGATCTTGCTGGCGGGTGGCGGATCGGGCACAATCCGCACCGGCCGCCATCTGAAGTACGCGAGTGGAACTCCACTGAACAACCTGTTCCTCTCCATGCTGGACCGCATGGAAAGTCACGTGGATCGGCTGGGTGATAGTCAGGGAGCCCTGCCCCAGCTTTCGGGCTGAGCCTGTGGATGACCAGTTCAGCGGGGCGGATCGAGCGCGGGCAACGGGCTCGAAAGTGGATCGGCGTCGTTTGAATCCTGGCGCACAATCGGGGCTGGGTCGGTACTTCTTGAAACCGGAGAAGAGGACCCGCGCGACGGGACTCTGGTGGTCGTCATCGGTTGATCTTTGGGAGGCCATGGGGCTGAACCCGATTGTCTGGTGTTGGCTCTCACGGGTCCTTCTGCTGCGGGTGCCGGCGGAGGTGGAACTGGCGTGCCTGTCGATTTCACCTGACTCACATTGGGGTCTTGTGAGGCGTTTGCCCTCGGTCTTTCACCGTTCAGTTTCGAACTCGCCACCTGGGTGGCCACCGACGGTTCAAACTCAAGGCGGGCGATGGCCTTCTTGGCTTCATCCCGCACTGGCCCTTTTTTGTCGTAGATCGACGCCCTCTGAAGATAGAGCGCAGCACGCGGGTCGCCAATCTCACCCAGTGCCCAGGCGGCAGCCTCTCGCACGTGTGTATCTTTGTCAAACTTGAGGCGCTCCATCAGCGGTACCACGGCGCTGGCGTCACCCATGCGTCCAAGATTTCGGCAGGCATCCTGGCGGCTTTTGGCATGGTTGCTCGCAAGGTGCTGAACCTCAATGTTCACGGGATCGACCACCACTGCGGGAGCAGTCTGGGTTCGGAACGGCGTGGGGGCCACAATCATAGGTGGAGGCTGAACGACTTCAACCACGGGCGGTCCCATGAACACGGGCCCGGGCATGATCGGGGCAGCCATGACTGGTGGGCCGAAAAAAAACTCGAAGTTGGTTGAACGGGGCGCGGGAGGCGGGCCGCCAATCCCCCAGGCCGGACCGTATTCAAAGCTGTCTCGCTCTATGTAAACCGGGTCCCGCTCCACCCGAACCGATCGTTCGAGAGAGGCGCCTCCTGGGCGAGTGCTAGAAATCTCACGCTCGATGCCGTAGGGAGATCTCTCAACCTCGACATGGCGTTCCAGGGTTGCCCCCCTAGGGCCAACCACCCGGGTATCGGCTTCTACGATCCTGGCGGCTCGATTGACCTCTACCGAACGGGTGACCGAGGCCCCACCCGGCCGGACCATTTCCGTGGATCGTTGAACCTGGCCTGGCGCCTGGCGGGTTTCGACTGCGCGATGCCCTGTCTGCGCCTTGGCATGAGGCGGCTTGTTGTGATCTTCCGCCCTCGCCGGGATGGACGCATGAGAGGCGAGGAAGAAAGTGAGAGCCAGGCTGGCTGAGACGGGAGTCGTTTTTCTCATCGTCGTGCCCCTTCCTTGAGGCTTGGATTCGATGCGGCGGCGAGCGATTGCGTTTCAGGGACCCTTCGATCAGCCAGGCGCTCGAAGATTCTGTGCTCTCGACCAGGTTTTGAGAAGTTCAAATGCTGCCGGGGTATCCGTCCGCCCTTCTGTGCGGTTTTGGATTCTTTGGTGCGAACCAAGGGGCATCAGAGAAAGAGTGCTGGAGATTCTTCGGAGCCGGGCAAGTTGTTCTGTTCGTTCCGCTCCAGGGTCCGCGTCTTTACCTGGTGTCGGGATGCGGATGACTGTGGAGATCCGAGCCCGAACAGAATCACTCACTTGCACAGGTTTGGGTCGTTCAGGAGAGGCATTCAAACACCATGAGCTCTTCAATTTTCATTGCCGGGAGCATCGGTGATTCAGACGAGTTCGAACCGATCGAACCAGAATGCCCGAGTTGCGGAGACCTTCTGACACTGCATCAACCGGAAGCGGATCAGCCCGACGAGTTGCTGGGCGTTTGCCGGGAATGCAACGGCTGGCACCTTATCGTTCCAGGCGTGGCCGGCGGGGTCGAGCTTGTGATCAAGATCATGAAGGCCGAGCTGATCGCCTCGGCCCGGGCCGCGACCCAAGTTTCCAAGAAGCATTCGGCCTAGTGGCCGCTGGCCGCCGTGAGAGTGCTGCCGACTAACGTTTCTTCTTGCCCCGCTTGGCGGCCTTTTTCGTACTCTTCAACCCCCCTGGCTTCCGTCGCGCCGGGGAACCCGGATGAGTTCCTGATCCGGAGTCCTTGGCGCGGCGGATCGTCAGACTGGGTCGAGCGCCGGCACTGCGACGACCGGACAGGCGGGCCCCGGGAACGCGGCTGAACGGGGCGTTTTCAGGATCCCAGTGATGCTCGCTGGGAATCAGGTCAAGTTCGCGGCGATCGATATCGACCCTGGCCACTCGGACCTCGATCCGGTCACCCAGTCTGAACCGATTCCCGGACCGCCGGCCAACCAGCGAATGGGTTTCGGCCTCAAGGTAGTAGAAGTCGTCGGCCAGGCTAGTCACGTGCAGCAGGCCATCAATTGGCAATTCCACGAGCTGGCAGAACAGGCCGAACTCTTCCACGCCCGTGAGTACGGCATGGAAGAGTTCACCAATCTTGGTCTCCAGATGGGTCAGAAGCTTGATCTTGATCAGCTCCCGTTCCGCCGCTTCGGCCCGCTTCTCGGTCCGGGTGCAATGCTCGGCCAGCACGCCGAGTTCGTCGGGATCGGCCTTGGGGGTCCTGCCCTCGATCAGGCTCACCAGTTGCCGGTGAACTTGCAGGTCTGGGTAGCGGCGAATCGGGGATGTGAAGTGGCAGTAATTCTCTGAGGCCAGCGCAAAGTGGCCTTCTGGTTCAATGGTGTAGGTTGCCTGTTTAAGGCTGCGCAGGAGCCCGAAGTGAACGGCGTGTCGCTCTGGTCTGGAATCTGACCAGGCGAGGATCTTCTGGAGTTCGAACCGGCTCTGGGGCTGTTCCACGGGATAACCGAGGCTGCGCACAAATTCGGCGTAGTTCTTGAGCTTGATGGGATCGGGATCGGCGTGGCCTCGTCTGAGGAACCATGCCTTGCGTTCGGTGAGGTGCTCGGCCACGGCCTCGTTGGCCGCGAGCATACATTCCTCGATCACCTGATGGCTCTGGTCATTGGAGGCCAAATGCGCGCCTGAGACCTGCCCGGTCTTGTCGAGATCGATCTCGATATCGGGCATCACCAGTTCCAGCGAGCCCCGTTGGAACCGGCGTTTTCTGAGGATCATTGCCAGCTCAAGCATGCGGCCGAGCAGAGCTTTGACCTCGGGGGTGACCTCAATCCCTTCGACTTGCTGGTTAGACATCACAGCAAAGGCTTGCTCGTAGGTGAACCGTTGATCGACCCTGATGGCCGATCGGGCGAATTCCATTGAGGTGCGCCGGCCTTCCGGATCGAACTCCATGAAGGCGGTCAGGGTGAACCGGGTTCGGTTCTCCTGCAAGCTGGCCAGGCCATTGGAGAGAAGTTCGGGCAGCATCGGGATGACACGATCTGGCAGGTAAACGCTGGTCCCCCGCTGCCTGGCCGTGCGATCGAGGGGCGAGCCGGTCCTTACGAAATGGCTGACATCGGCGATGTGAACACCAAGCCTCCAGTGCCCTTTCTCATCGCGGTCCAGTGAGATCGCATCATCGAAGTCGCGGGCGGTAGCCGGGTCAATGGTCACGGTGAGCTGGTCACGAAGGTCGAGCCGGGAGCCAAGCTCATCTTCATGAAAATGGTCGGCCTGGTGCCGGGCATCGTCGAGCACGCTGGCATCGAATTCATCAGGGATGCCAAAGGCCCGGATCACGGTCAGGGTATCCACCCCTGGCTGGCCGCGGGGGCCAAGGACCTCGGTAATCACCCCTTCACCCATCCGGACCGGTGAAGGATAGCGGACCATTTCCAGGGCAACTTTGTCGCCAGGTTGGGCCCCCTTGGCACCCGGGTCACCCACCAGCACTGGATCGTTGAATGTGGAGCCGTCGATCTTGACGTATCCTTCGCCATCACTCTCGAAATAGGATCCCACAAAGAGTGCCGTGGCTCTGGAAACAATGCGCAGGATTCGACCCTGGCGACCCCCGGTCGCTTTGTTGGACTTGCCGGTGATTTTGGTGGCAACTTCATCGCCGGTGGAGGCGTCACCCGCCTCATCCGGGGCAATGAAAATATCATTGTCTCGGCCGGTGGAAGCTTTGGGACGGACAAAGCCAAATCCTCTGGCGGACCGTCGGAACGTGCCAATAACTGCCCCGGACTCGGCCTTGACCTTGGCGGTGGCTCTGACCGTTCGGTCTTTCCCGAATTCGAGCTGCCCTTTCCGGGCCAGCTCTTTGACGATCGAGCGGAGATCGCTGTACTCCTCGGGCGGTAGCTCCAGCCGCTTGGCGAGCGTCTTCAAGGTTGCCGGTCGGTAATCAGGTCGGGATACGTGGCCGAGTATCCGATCGGTCAGCTCGCTCATTGAGGTCCGGCTCCCCGGGTGGTGTCAGACAATAGAATTATTCTAGCGGGATTTTTGGGCTGCCGCTTGGTCTGGTCGGACGGTTCCGGGCCTTTCGACTACGTTGACGACAAGAAATGCTTGGACGTTAAGCCAAAAGTCAGGACAATTGGTTGAGGTTCCAGGGCGTTCAAATGGGTGTTCTGCGGTTTTGAAGGCGTGTGGCTTTGCTGCGATGTGCAGGGCCAGGGCTGAGGACGAAGGGTTCATGCTCCAGGGATATCGTTGGTTTGTGAGCCAGTTCCCGGCCTGGATCACAGTCTTCTGGCTCATTCTGGCAGCCTGTCTCTTGTCGCTTGCCCCAGATCTGACACGGCTGGCGGCCGAGGGGCAGGCACACTTGCTGCCTGGCGATGCCGAGTCGGTGCAGGCGAACCGGGTGTTGCGCAAGGTTTGGCCCGATCGGTGGTACAGCTCGGCCGCGGTTGCGGTGCTTGAGCGTCCGACCGGGTTGACCAAGGCCGACGAAGATTATGCCCGGGCACTGGTCGCTCGGTTTGATCGGGCCGACCGCCCGGAATCGATTGTGGAAGTTTTTGGTCCAGATGCCAGCCCCGAGGTCACGGAACGACTGAAAAGCCAGGACGGGACCATGCGTCTGGTCCTGGTCTCGCTCTCGGTTTCGTTCGTGGCGCCGGCCGCGCAAGACGCGGTTCGCTGGTTGATTGAGCAGTCTCAGGGGGTGGCACTGCCCGCTGGACTCCAGCTGACCTGGAGTGGCGATGCCGTGATTGGCCGTGATTACATGGCCGATGTGCAGACCTCGCTGGATCGCGCGGCCATTGCCACGGTGTTCTTGCTGCTGGCGGTCCTGCTTTATGTTTATCGTTCGCCACTGCTGGCACTCATCCCGCTGATCAGTATCGGGGTGGGTCTGGTGGTCTCTCGCTCGATCCTGGCCTGGCTGGTGGGTGCCGGCTGGGAAGTTTCTCCGCTGGTCGAACTCTTCTTGATTGTGATTCTGTTCGGATGCGGAACCGATTTTTGCCTGTTCCTTTCCTGGCGCTTTGGTGAGCACTGGATTACCGGTGACCCTGCCGAGGCGATGCGGCAAACCCTCAGGGCCGCCTTTGAGCCCATTGCCACCAGCGCGGGCACGGTGATCGTGGGCCTGAGTCTCATGGGTACCACGCGCTTCAAACTGTTTTCAAGCACGGGACCGAGCGTGGCGCTGGGGCTGGCGATCACCCTGCTGGCTTGCCTCAGCCTGACGCCGGCGTTGCTGGTGATCCTGGCCAAACTTCGGCCCCAGTCATTTCACCGCATGACTCGCCCACACGGCGATCTGTGGGCACGCATCGCCCAGCTGGTTCTGAAGCGTCCACTGGCGGCCTGGCTAGCCACTTTGGTCTTCATGGCCCCCCTGGTCTATTTTGGAACCCGCACCCATTTTCTCCAGGATGTGATCAGCGAGATGCCCAGGGATCGGGACGCGATTCAGGCGTTCCACCAGATTGCGACGAAATTCGGGCCCGGTTCGGTGGCCCCCCTGACGGTGGTTATTGGTAGCGATTCGGATCTGAGCAACTCGGAGGGGCTGGCCCTGATTGATGACCTGAGCCGGCTGCTTTCGCGTCAGAAACGGTTATCCGAGGTACGCTCGGCAACTCAACCGTTGGGAGATCCACGCCCGCTCCAGCCTGCTCGGTTGGCGTCTCGACTGGCCGAAGTCAACGAGGGATTCACGCGGATGGCGGAAGGGGCAACCCAGTTACGACAGGGGTTGATTGAGGGGGCGGCCAAGCTTCAGACTGCGCTCCAGTTGCGCCGGGCAACGGGCATTGATCTCACGGGTACCCCCGAGGAGGCCAGCCGGTCGATCGCCTCCAGTTTTGCGCAAGCCTCTTCCGCACTACTGGGCCGTTCCGCGCCGATCCCTGCCCTGACTCCTGTTCCCGGCGTCCCGCCGGTTGAGGGGCATGGAAAGCCGGGCGAAGCCCAGGGGGCGACCCCCGTGGATTCCCGCCAGCAATTGGCCAGAGATTTGTCGCTTGCGGCCGAAGGGGCCAGTCAGATTGTGGAGGGGGCCAAACGAGCCCAGGCCGAGGTTACCGACATCTTGACGGACCCGGTTGGCCGGCATGCCTTGGACCGGCTACTGATCACGCCGGCCACGGTGCGGGAATTTCCAGAACTTCGGAAAAGCTTTCAGGCGTATATTTCGCAAGACGGGCATCATGCCCGGATTGATATCACGCAGACCGATCGCTTCTTTTCCACAGACGCGATGAATCAGGTCACGTCACTTCGGCATCGCATTGGTGACTTTTTGCATGAGCAAGATGAGGTGCCCATTGCCGGTTTTGGAATTGCGGGGGCGAACGCGGAATCGGCCGACATCTGGGCTGTGACCCGTCGAGACCAGGTCCAGATCTGGATCATCGTGCCTCTGGGGGTTTTTGTGGTGTTGCTGATGGCACTCAGAGACCCTGGGGCTTGCTTGAACCTGGTCCTAACGATGGTCCTGAGTTACCTCTTTGCGCTGGGCACAACCCACCTTGTGTTTGTGGCCTGGCTGGGAGCCGAGGGGATCGATTGGAAGGTGCCCCTGTTCCTGTTCGTGCTGCTGGTGGCCGTGGGGGTGGACTACAACATCTTCCTGATGAGCCGCCTCCAGAAAGAGGTCCGGCATCTCGGCCTGAAGCCCGGCATTCAAAAAGCAGTGGCCAGTACCGGTGGGCTGATCACCTCGGCGGCGGCCATCACGGTGTGCAGTTTTGCCTCGTTCCTGACCAGTCCGCTTGCGTCGCTGCGTCAGTTAGGCTTTGCGCTCGTGGTTGGGATCACCTTGGATGCACTGCTGGTTCGACCGGTTCTGGTGCCGTGCGGGCACTGGCTGATCCACCGTGGTCGACTTCGCTGGGGTCTATTGAACCATCCCGGTGAGCTTTCCATTCCCGAGACCGGTATTCACGACTGAGCGCCGAGGGCGGGTTCCTGGAACGGAACCCGGCACTTCAGAAATTTGCTAGGTGTGGGTCTGGACGTTTCACGTGAAACGCCCAGACCCCAATCTTGTCCAGGCGGCAGACGGAGCAGAGCCAGGTTCGGCCTGGTCAGTTGACCCGGCCCAGGTACTCGCCGGTGCGGGTATCGACCTTCACAACGATATTGGGGTCAAGGTGCTCGGGGACCTGGATCACGTGCCCGGTACTCAGGGTGGCGGGTTTGGTTCGCCCGGTTGCTGAGTTTCCACGTGCTCCTGGGGCGGTATCGGTGATCTCCAGATTCACCGTGTCTGGGAGTTCGATCCCAATGATCTCGTCGTTGACGAGCAACGACTCGATCCCTTCCATGTTCTCGGACATGTAAGGAATCTGGTCTTCGAGGTCATCGGCGGGCAGCGAGAACTGGTTGAAGTCTTCGGCGTCCATGAAATGGTAGGCTTCGTCATCCCGGTACAGGAACTGGATCGGGCGCCGTTCGAAGCTTGCCTCGGGGACGGTGTCGGTCCCTTTGTAGGCTTTCTCGACGCGGTTGCGAGTTTTGAGGTTCCTGGCCTTGACCTTGTAAAGGGTGGCGGCGCCACGTGCGGACGGGCTTTGCACCTGGATATGCTCGATCATGTGCGCCGTGCCATCGATCTCGACAACCATACGACGCTTGAAATCCTTGGCGGAGACCACGGTATCCTCCGGTTGAGAGCAGCTTGCTGAGCAGGAACGGTTGAAGCACCAGGTTCTGGTGCATCGCCTCTTTATAGCTTTGACACGGGCTAACAGGCAAACCATCGTCGGTGGTTGGTGGTTTTGATGCAAGCCAACAAGTCGCACGGGTTGACAGCAGTGTATCCGTGCCGCTAGTTTCGTGACGATAATTCCTCCTTCGAAATCCGCAATGGTTCGCCATGCTAGATGGTACATCGAGACTCGATGACGCGAATCTTGCCGCATGTGAGCGGGTGCTTTCGTACACCTTCAAAGATCGAGCCCTGCTGCGGTCGGCTCTCACTCATGCGTCTGGTGCGGATCACCGCCTGGCCTCGAATGAGCGTTTGGAGTTTCTAGGCGATGCCATCCTGGGAACGGTGATTTGTGACCGGCTCTATCATGAGTTTCCCGAATCCCTCGAAGGGGTTCTGACCCGCATCAAATCGGTTGTGGTCTCCCGGCGCACCTGTGCCAAGGTTTCTCGGCTCCTGGGGCTGGATGATTACCTGTTGCTCGGCAAGGGGATGGGCACCTCCGAACAGACCCCAGATTCCGTGCTAGCGGCAGTGTTTGAATCGCTCATCGGTGCCATCTATCTGGATGGTGGAATCGAGGCGGCCCGCACCTTCATCGTTCATCACCTCTCGCAAGAGGTGGAAGAGGCGGCCGAGGATCAGGGTGGCCAGAACTTCAAGAGCGGACTCCAGCAGTCGGCCCAGCGCAAGTTTGGAGAAACCCCAACCTACCAATTGCTCGACGAGAAGGGTCCCGACCACTCGAAGTGCTTCAAGGTTGCAGCCCAGATCGGGAATCGTCAGTTTGCGGCGGCCTGGGGTCCCAACAAGAAAGACGCGGAACAGCGAGCCGCCCGGAACGCGCTCAGCCAGATTGCCGGCGAGGCACCACCCTTTTCGTCGGAATGACGAGCCTGGCCTGATCCTCGCGACTGGGTTCACTCAGCCGCCAAATACCGGTCTCATCGCACAACCGATCCCCGGAGGACGGTTGCGGATGCTCGTCCTGGCGCGTACCATCCGGTGATCTCAACTTGTCATCTGGTCCTGGTGTGCCTGGTGTCTTTACCTGTGCCTGTTCAACATACGGTGGCTCCTGGCCTGGATAGTGGCCTGGGCCTACCCCCGTTCGTCTGGCTACTTCTGACGATATTGACCTGCCTTGCGCTCTTCTTCAAATTCCAAAGAATCTGGTCGCTTCGCAATCTCGATCTGCTGCTGCTGTTCACCCTGGCGCCGGGGCTTATTCTGCTGGCTTCGCACCGGAACGCCCACGAATGGTGGGCCTTCGTCTGGTTGTTTCTGGGTACGGCAGTCTGGCTGGCACGGTGTCTACTGGATCTAGGATTGGCCCGAAGACCGTTACTTGAGCCGAACCTGAATGTGGGTGGCCTGGCATTTTTTTACGCGGGGCTGCTGAGTCTGATTCTGATCGAGACCATGATCATCCCCGAGCAGAGCGGGACCGAGCGGAACCCGGGAGATCCCCATGCGCGAAGTCGAACCGATGACCAGGCCGAACCCGAGGCTAATGCCGATTCCGGTCAGCTCGTCACCAGCGTGATCACCCGGGCCATTCGAAGTGCACCCACGCTCTATCTCAAGCGAACCGCGGCAGCTCTCGGGCATCTGGGGATTTGCCTGGGCCTGGTGCTGATTGGTTGGAAGCACTATGAGCGGATCACCATCGGGCTGGCCATGGCGGTTGCCTACCAGATCCTTCCGTACACCCGAATTGCACTCGTGGATAGCGGCCAACTTGTGCCGGCGGCATTGCTGGTCTTGGCGGTCTTTGAGTACCGGCGCCCCGGAGTTGCCGGTGGACTGATTGGCATGGCCGCAGGCTGGATGCCGGCCGCTATCGGCCTGATCCCACTCTGGACAGGATTTTACTGGCGACGAGGATCCGCTCGGTTCCTGGTCTCCACCCTGGCTGTACTGGGGTCTGGCCGTGCCCTGGCGCTTGCCGTTCCGGAGTTTGGTTTCTGGGCACGTGACCTGGGTGCCAGAACCCTGGGTGAGGCCGGATTGTTACCAGGCAGTGAAGAACCTGCCGCCGAGAGTTTTTGGACCGGAGTTGATCCCGCCTACCGGCTGCCCGTTCTGGTTTTGTATCTGGCGTTCGTGGTTGCGTCGGTCTGGCCCATGGGAAAGAACCTCGGGCAACTGATTGCCATGTCGGCCGCCCTGCTGCTGGGTTCACAGTTCTGGTACCTAGATGATGGCGGGGCCCTGATCGTGCTCTACCTGCCGATGGTCTTGCTGTTGATCTTCAGGCCCAATCTCTCGGCCAAGTTTCCAGACCCAATCGTGCAGACCACCCGGAAGAAGTGGCTTCCGCCGGTAAGGCCCCGCAAGCCGCGAACTCGAAGTCTGAAGCCCTTGAATCGCCCTTGAGAGATCCGACGCTTTGTCTTGCCCGTTCTGGGATGGTGCGTGACAATGACCCATACCAATGCTGGATCAGGCGCAAAGGCCGTCTCAACCTGGAGCCCCGGATGACATTGACCTACGCCTCAATCGCCAAGCGAATCGACCACTCACTGCTCGGCCCCACCCTTACCGACTCCGAACTGGAAGCGGGTTGCCGGTTGGCCGCAGCTTATGACGTGGCTAGCGTCTGCATCAAGCCTTATGCCGTCCCACTGGCCGCACGGGTGCTCAGGGGTACGACGGTGCAGGTTGGAACCACCATCGGGTTTCCTCACGGCGGGCACCGGACCGACGTCAAGCGGTTCGAAGCCGAACGGGCCATGGACGACGGCGCCACGGAACTCGATATGGTGATCAACGTGGGCTGGGCACTCTCCGGTCGCTGGGATGACGTTCGGCACGATATCGCCGACGTGGTCCAGGCGGCCCACGGGCGCAAGGCCATTGTGAAGGTGATCTTTGAGAACTGCTATCTGGGTCCAGATGCGATCGCTCGCCTGTGTCAGATTTGCGGCGAGGTGAATGCGGATTACGTGAAGACCTCCACGGGGTACGGAACCGGTGGAGCCACCCACAACGACCTGATCCTGATGCGCAAGGCTGCACCCGCCCATGTCAAGCTGAAGGCCGCCGGCGGAGTTCGCACCCTGGACGAAGCGATTGCCGTGGCTGAACTGGGCTGCGATCGGATTGGTGCAAGCCGGACAGCGGAGATTCTGGATGAGCTCAAGGATCGGCTCGCCGGGAGATCACGGCAACCCGAGGTTTCACGTGGAACAAACGAGGCTGGTGGATACTGAGTGCCGGGCCGAATTACCTCTGTCTTGCCTGCTGGTTCATGGACTGGGGGGCGGCCCTTATGAACTTGAACCCCTTGCGGATTCGCTTCGCAAGGCAGGCCACCTCGTTCTTTCTCTGACTCTACCTGGGCATGAGAAAACCGGTGGCTGGGTCATGCCCGCTTCACGCTGGCAAGACTGGTCGCACGCGGTTGAACAGGGGTTCGACCAATTGGCTACGCACGGGCGACCGGTTGCGGTGGTTGGGTTTTCTACCGGCGGCACACTGGCTTTGTGGCTGTCCCTTTCTCGGCCGGTCGCTCGCTTGGTACTGCTTGCCCCATTCTTGGCCATCCGCCATGCGCATCGGGTTCCGCTCTTCAAGCCCGAGCAGTATCTGAGGTGGCTAAGCTGGTTCGTGCCCCATGTTCCCCGTTTCTCACCACCAATTCGGGATCGTGAAGCCAGACATCTTTTTGCCAGGGAAGAACGGTTCCGAACCTTCAACCTGGCTGCCACCTTGAGTGCGCTCAACCTGATCCAGCAGCTCAAGCCGAGGCTTTCCGAGGTGGCCGTGCCGACCTTGATCCTCCAGGGGCGGCGAGACAGTGTGGTTGAACCCCGAGGTGCTCAGGCAATTTTCGATGCGATTGGAACAAGCAATCGATCGCTGATCTGGCTTGATCGTTCGGATCACCTGATGGTTGTAGATCATGACCGAGCCGAGGTCCTTGAGCGGGTCCAGACGTTTTTGTCTTAGACCGGACGACAGATCGCGAGGATTGCTCCAGGCGCATCAGCGGCTTGAAAAACGCTGAACCCTGTAGGGGCGTGAATAACATCTCGAAGGACTCGTGCCGGGCAAACTCAGGGGTTACGCTAGTTTGCGGATTGCAGGCACATCTATCTGCCACCAGAAAGTTTTACCATGAAGATGCGAAGCTGGTTTTCTTTGTGCGGGCTGGTTTTGAGTGCGAGCCTTGCGCCTCAATCTCTCCAGGCCCAGGGTGGTCCTCCGCCGCAGGTCGTCTCGCCCGAGGTTGGGAAGGACCAGAAGGTGACCATGCGTGTGCTGGCCCCCAATGCCACCAAGGTGAGCTTGGGCAGCAGCGACATTCCTGGGATCGGTCAGGGCGCGGCGATGACCAAGGGAGAGAACGGGGTCTGGGAAATTGCATTTGAACCGGGCGAACTACCGGCCGGCGCGTATCGCTACAACTTCCAGGTTGATGGAGTTTCTGTGATCGACCCTCGGAACCCGGCGACCAGCGAAGCGAACGCGAACACCTGGAGCCTGGTGGTGGTACCCGGCTCTGAGGCGTTTGACACCCGGGATGTGCCACATGGCGCGGTTGCCGAGTTGACGTACTTCTCCAAGTCGCTCAAGGATTTCCGCCGGGCCCACGTCTACACCCCACCGGGCTATGAGAAGGGGGAAGGAAAATATCCGGTCTTCTACCTGCTCCACGGGGCGTTTGACAGCGACGATGCCTGGTCCACCGTGGGCCGCGCGGGGATGATTTTGGATAACCTGATTGCGGCCGGTAAGGCCAAGCCGATGATCGTGGTCATGCCCAACGGGCACGTGGGGCAGTTTTCGTTCGGGCCGGGCAACTCGTTCGAGAAGCAGATGAGCGGCATGGTTGAAGACTTCAACAGCGACCTGCAACCGCTGATCGAGAAGAATTACCGGGTGATTGCCGACCGCGATCATCGGGCGATTGCAGGCCTCTCAATGGGGGGCGCTCAGACGCTCGATATCGCCACGCCCCGCCTCAAAGACTTTGGCTACATTGGAGTCTTCAGTTCGGGGATCTTTGGCATTGCCGGTAGTGGTCCAGGCGCCCCACCTCAAACCGGTCCGAGCTGGGAAGAACGGCACAAAGCCGAGCTTGATGACGCCGCGGTCCGCGCGGGTGTGAAGCTGGTCTGGTTCGCCACGGGGAACGAAGACTTCCTGCTTGAGACTTCGCGTGCCACGGTTGAGATGCTCAAGAAGCATGGCTTCAAGGTGGTCTATGAAGAGGGGACCGGCGGTCACACCTGGCTGAACTGGCGAGACTACCTGACCACGCTGGCCCCCAAGCTGTTCCAGCCGTGAGTCAGGATTGATCCAGATCGATTCTGAGCAACCGGACTTCGCTCAACCCTGCGGGAGATTGATTTCCCGCAGGGTAATCTGATTTCGGGCCAGGCAGGCGTGCCTTGAACCGAGCAGGGTGGCATTGTGGTTGAGGGGCCGAGCGATGTTGAACTCAGGGCATTCGGCCGACTCTTTGCCCTTGGTGGAGCAACTCAAGCAGGCGATCGACTCCAACAATCTGGAGCAGGTCAAGCAGTTGATGGCTGCCCACCCGACGCTTCACCAATCGCCACTGGGTTACGGAGGGAACGGGCCCTTGACGTGGGTAGCCGAATGCCGCGTACCGCGTGAGGCACCCAGTGAGACGCGGCTCTTGATGGCGCGTTGGATGATTGAGAATGGGTCGGATATCCATCAAGGGGGCGATGGCCCTTTGATGCGAGCCGCGCTTTCCGACTCACGCATCCCGATGATGGAACTTCTCGTTGCGCACGGCGGCGATGTGAATGCGCTCTGGAATGGGACGTATCCGATTGTGCATGCGCCTTGCGAGACCCTGGCGCCCCAGGCCTTGAAATGGTTACTGGACCACGGTGTGAATCTCCAGACACCAGGCCAGGACCCTGGCAGCCTGTTCCGGATGCTAGTTTGCACGTATGCCCGTAATGCCAAGGGTCGAAGCGCGTGCCTGGAAGTGCTTGCCGCCGCAGGCGCCGATCTGCCCGATACGCCGATGATGGCGTTCCATCGCGGACGCCTGGATCTGCTGGAGTCTCACCTTCAGCGAGAGCCTTCCCTCCTGGATCGGCGTTTCACAACGGAGGAAATCTTCCCTCCAGCTCCAGGCGTGGAAGCTGAGGAGGGGCTCCATGTGACACCGGTCTCTGGGGGTACGCTGCTGCATCTGGCCGTTGAGTATGATGACCTCGATGCGGCGCGATGGTTACTGGATCGCGGTGCCAACGCCAATACACAGGCCGCCGTTGATGCGGATCGGTTCGGTGGGCATACCCCGATCTTCCACGCGGTGGTCACGCTCGCTCCGCACGATGATGCGATGGCCAGGCTCTTACTGGCGCAAGGTGCCAATCCTAACGCCCGGGCAACATTCAGGAAGCAACTCCGAGACATGGGCGATCCAGAGAAGGAGCGGATGCGCGAGTTCCGCGATGTATCGCCCGTTGGCTACGCGCACCAGTTCCAGGAACAGCGCTGGGTGAATGAGCCCGCACTTGCTGCGATTATCGAGTACGGCGGTAAAGAATGACCCCGGCTCCTCGCTCGCTCCAGGCGATGAGGAACTGGGGGGTTATCAGAGCGATCCCACGTTCGAAAGTTTGCCAGGTGAGCAAAGCAGGCTCTGACCTTACGGACTTGTTGCCTTGTAGATGGACTGGCCTTCCTTGATCGTTTCTACGACCTTCAAATCGGCCAACTCCAGGAGCGGCACCTTCAGCGGATTCCTGTCCAGGATCACAAAGTCGGCCATTTTGCCGACCTCGATCGAGCCACGATTCTGCTCTTCAAACTGCTGATAGGCTGCCCAGAGAGTGAGCGACTTCAGGGCGACATCCACGGGTATGCACTGAGTGGCGCCCAGGATGTCGTTACTGCGCGTGCGCCGGGTGACAACCGAAGATAGAATTCGAATGGCGCTGGGGTAGGCGACAGGGGCGTCGTGATGCTGAGAGAACGGCATGCCGCGCCTGAGCGCGGACCTCGCCGGGCTGATCCGCTCTGCGCGTTCCGCGCCCAGCACCGAGTCTCGGTGCCAGTCGCCCCAGTAGTAGCAGTGCATTCCGAAGAACGACGGGAAGATGCCCAGCTCCTGCATCGTATCCAATTGATCCTCGCGCACGGTCTGGCAATGGACCATCACGTCCCGCCGCGCTGGGTCCTTGCCGAACTTCGCCTGCGCGTCCTTGACGGCACTGAGCATCTGGTCGCTGGCTGCGTCGCCGTTGCAATGGATCTGGAACTGCCAGCCCTTCTTATAACAGAGGGCGATTTTACGATTGGCTTCCTCATCGGGGAATGTAGAGTACCCCTTGTAATTTGCCTCCTGACCATGCGGTGGAATGAAATAGGGGTGCGAAAGGTAGGCTGTCTTCCCCTGGGGCGAACCGTCAAAGCTAAGCTTGACCCCGCCGATCCGGTAACCATTCTTCAGGGTTCGTGAGTGCCAGGGCGTATCGATGCCAAACGGCTCGTCGGTCGCCACAAGATCCGGGTAAGACACGAGGTCGACCACCATTTTGCGAGCGTCCGCGAGCCGCATCCAGGTTTTGTCGATACTGGCCAGCGACCGACCTTCCTGGACCATGGTGAATCCGTTGGCCGCATACAGCTCCATCCCCCGAATCCCGAGCGCATCAAGTTCCGCGTCAGCCAGCTTTGGCAACAGCTTCATCTCGGCCGCCATCGACGCTGTTTCTTCAAGCACGCCGTTCGGGGTCTTGCTGTCCTTTTCCCGGACGATCACTCCGCCGGGTGGGTCGACCGATTCCGCCGTGATCCCAGCCAGTTCGAGTGCCCGCGAGTTCATGACGCACAGGTGCCCCGACTGGTGAATGGCCACCACTGGCAACTCTTTTGACACCTCGTCCAGCTCATGCCGGGTCGGGTGCCGCTGTTCTTCGAGCTGGGCGTCGTCATACCCGAAGCCAAAAACCACCTTGTACCGTTTGACGATCTCGGACGTGGCCCATTTTTTCAGTTCCGCCACCAGAGCAGGGATATTCGAGACGGTGTAGTCTTGCGGGGGCAGGAGGTTGGCCGAAGAGGCCTGAAACCCAACGGCGAAGCAGTGCCCATGCCCATCAATAAAGCCGGGTAGCATGGTGCGTCCGGCCAGATCCATCACCCGGGTTCTGGCGCCCTTCCGCTTGAGCACCTCGTCTGCGCTGCCAAGGGCAATGATCCGTCCACCGGTCACGGCAACCGCCTCGGCCTTGGGCCGGTGATCATCGATCGTAATGATGTCGCCACCCAGAAAGATGATCTCGGCTGGGTCTTGGTCACCGGTCTGGTGTACGGAAGCCAGCAGGCCAGTCCGTCCGAACGTGGTGGCAATCATTCCGCCGGCGATCGGAGCAATCATCATCTGGCGTCGGTTCATCATCACCGTGGGCAACCTTTCTGAGCCAATACCCCAACTCAGTTACGCAGAATATCTCTGGACGCCCGATTCTACGGAGACAGGAAAGCCTCGGGTAAGCACTGACTCACGCTCCGTAGCCAAGCCGGTCAAAGAGTTGGACCGTCTGGGAAGGACTCCGCTGGACCATTCTTACCCGGTACATCATCCGTGCGCTTTTCCGCTGGATGGGAAGCCGAACTCGCCTCGGGCATACATCAGCGGGGTGGGTGCCAGATCTCAAAAAGGGGAGAACGGGTCCATCTGGTTTTCACGTGAAACATCGACGCTGTCTTTTGCCCGGTTCTGGGGCTCGATCTTGTTTGGCCGTAACGAAAAGAGCTATGCCCGGCTCGGCTCGGTCAGCGCATCCTCATTGGAAAGGCTGGTCGCCTGCCAGGTTCGTCGCGATTCGCAAAAGAGTAGAGAGTTCGTCCAGGATTCCCCAGGGCCCGCGTGATTTCGGTCGAGCTCGATTCCATGCCCTTGGAAATTGACTACGATGAGACCACTGCTCCTGGATATCCCTCAATGGCGTGTCGTTTGAAAACCGCTGAACCCTCAAGGCTGAACACCATTCATGAATAACCTCTCCAGGCCGGGACCCATTGTGATCGCCGGTGGCAGCGGGTTTTTAGGTGTGTCACTGGCCCACTATCTGGTGGCTACCGGCCAGGCGGTTGTCATTCTTTCACGACAAGCGCCGAGGGCGGTTGGGCCGTGGACTCATGTCACGTGGGATGCTCGCACGCTGGGAGACTGGGCCGGCGTGCTTGAAGGGGCGGCCGGTTTGGTGAATCTCGTGGGTCGGACGGTGGACTGTATCAAGACGCCAGACCATCAGGACGAGATTCTTCGCTCGCGGCTTGAAGCCACCAGGGTGCTGGGTGCGGCCCTGCGGACCTTGAATTCGCCGCCTCCGGTCTGGGTTCAGATGAGCACTGCGCACATTTACGGAGATCCACCACGGGTCATTTGCACTGAGGACTCTCCGTTTGGATACGGCCTGGCGCCATTTGTGGGGCGAGCCTGGGAAGCGGAGTTCCAAGCGAGCCTGCTACCCAGGCAACGCGGGGTTGTGCTACGAACCAGTTTTGTGATCGGGCGAAATCGTGGTGCAGGGGGCGGAGCCCTGGAACGCCTGGGGTTTCTTGCCCGGCTTGGCCTGGGAGGAACCGTGGGATCGGGTACCCAGGGGATGAGCTGGATTCACGAAATCGATCTGAATCGGCTGTTTGAGCGTGGGTTAACCGAGCCGCGCATGCAAGGCGTTTATATTGCGTCTGCACCGAAGCCGGTCCCTCAGAAAGAATTCATGAAGGAACTACGGCACGCCTTGGGGATGCCGATTGGTCTACCTGCCCCAGCCTGGCTGGTTCGACTGGGGGCGAAATGGCTATTGCGAACAGACCCCGACCTGGCGATTCATGGGCGGTACGTGGTCTCGAAGCGGCTCGAAGAGGAAGGGTTTGTGTTTGAGTTTCCCGAACTTGCAAGTGCGCTCAAAGAGCTTTATCAAACCCCCAAGTCATGATTGGGTGGACCAGGGTGGGCTGGGAATGAGGCCGAGTTGGCGAGCTTCAACCTGCGTTCGCCTCAGTTCATGGCTCGGGACTTGTGGTTTGCTGTGGCGAACTCGCGAGCCCTCATGACCGGGTTCGGATTGACTGTTCCGCGATTTTGAGAAGAGTATAGGATTGAGAGTCGCCCCGATTGGAACGTGAAATCACGCTTGAATAGCCGATCTGTTTGCATTCCACGTCATCAAGGAGAAGGTCATGGCTAGTCTGAAGGGTTGGGTCGAGGATTACGTGGCGAAGCAGAATGCCGCACTGGCCTCGATTTCGGCCGAAGACGTGGTGAAGGTGGTGCAGTACCTTCAGGGCGCCTGGACTAAGGATCAGCAGATTTTTGTGGCCGGCAACGGCGGAAGCGCGGCCAACGCTTCTCACTTTGCGGTCGATCTTGGCAAGGGTGCGTCTGATAAGTTGAGTCGCCGATTCCGAGTGCTCTCACTGGCGGACAACACCCCCTGGATCACTGCGCTCGGAAACGACTACAGCTACGACGATGTGTTTGTTCGCCAGCTTGAGAATTTTGCCCGCCCAGGCGACCTGCTCATCCTGATCAGCGTGAGCGGTAACTCGCCCAACCTGGTCAAGGCGGCAGAGTTTGCCAAGAAGCATGGTGTGACCGTGGTTTCCCTGGTGGGTGCAAAACGGGGCCGCATGGCCGAAATTTCTGACTTCACGATTGTGGTGGAAGACACGCACTACGGCCGGGCCGAGGACGTTCAAATGCACATCCTACACATGATGTGCTACGCCTTCATGGAGAATGACTCCCTCCGTGAGGCAGGGGCCTGAGGTCGATCAAGTCCTGACCTGACGCACGAACTGCCCAGGCTTTCCGGACAACGATGCAAGGAGCGCTCAGAATCGACCGACTTGGAGCGGTCGATTCTCGCTCGTCTGATGGTGTATTCATGTCACCAATCAGACGAATTTCATAACCGTGGGGCAGGACTGGGTGCCAGAAGCAAACCGGTGTTTACCGGGCTGGAGGCCCGTACTCCAAACCCAGCCGCGAGCGTGAGCGAGGGATTCTTTCATGATACGATCCAGAAGCGTCCCGAGAGGATCTCTTGGGGCTTCTCTTTGTTCGGATCGTAACCCCTGACAAACGCTCAAGGAACCAGAATCCCTCGCTCACGCGTCGGGCTAACAGGAGTACCGCGTCCGCTGCGATTTTGTGGGCTTTGGACCCAAAAACGCAACTTCAAAGCTCACGCATCGGGCTAAGAGGGGTACCCCGTCGGCTATTATTTTGCGGGCACAGATCCCCAAAGCGTTACTTCAAGGCGTGTGCTCCTGTTCGGTTCAGAGCCCTTCCGCGAGTGCGCTGAACCTGGTGACTCTGTCCCTGTGAGAGCGATTGGACTCGTGTAGAACAACTATAGCGGTTCACGATTGAGTTGCACACGAAAGGATTTGATTAGTGTCACGCCTCAGTGTCTTGATCTTCGTTCGATGTAGGACAGCCGCCCTCGGCTGTCATCTTCGTAACGGCCCAGGAATTCAGAGACAGCCGAGGGCGGCTGTCCTACATTCGGAAAAGGAACGCCAGGAAAGGAGCTCACTCTGTGTGCAACGCAGATATTAACCGCTATAGGGTTTTATTTCAGGATGTTTGGAAACGGGCCTTTAACCCTCGATGCAAGCCGGGTGTCGCGCCACCGTCAACCGTCCATTGCCGTCCGTAATATTGGCAGGAATAAAGAACGAAGCCCGGTTGATTTGATCAACCAGAAAACCAGAACCACGTGTGTCTTGCGCGGTCACGTCGCAGACTTGATCCGTGAAGTTCGTGGTTTTTCAAGATTCGAGTAGCTTCTCAATGGTGAACGTCAGCGATCCGTTGCCCTGAGAAGAAAGAGCTACCATGCACAAATGACATGTCGACTCAAAGTCATGCGACCGAGTCGATTGAGTCTGAGATGACCTTCAATCTCGAAAATCATCCATGAAAAAAAAGATCTTCCGAGGTGAATCGATCGGATGGGCTTCTTCTAAACGCTAGCATCTCGACAGAATAATCGAAAGAGCCGAATAGCGGCAAATTAATCGGGGCGAGAGGATTCGAACCTCCGACTTCCTGGTCCCAAACCAGGCGCTCTAGCCAGGCTGAGCTACGCCCCGTACGTTTCGACAAGAGGATAGTACCTTACCTTGGTCTTTTGATCAAGCTCGATTATGAGAAGTCGTGAAATTTCATTCGGATGAGAATGTGACGATCTTCTGGAAAGAAAAAAAGCCGCCGCTTCCGGAAGGGGAGCGGCGGCCTCGGCTGTGGTTTCACGTCAGTGGCGGTGGGAATTAACCGCGAATCAGGGCGCTGATTCGTTCGAATTCCTCGGCGTTGCTGTAGTCGATCACAATCTGGCCACGTTCTTTGGAACGGGCTTTGATCAGTACGGGGGTCCCGAACCGTTCACGGAGCCGACCTTCGAGTTCGAGCAGGTGGGGCGCCTTGGTCTCGCCGTGCGCACCGTCGATTCGAACGGTTCGAGTACGTGCCGGGGTCGGTACCCCGGTGGCAACCATCGCTTCGGTCTGCCGCACCGAGAGGTTATCGGCAATGATCTTCCGGCAGGCGCCGATCATCGAATCCTGGTCGGGCAGGCCGAGCAGGGCACGGGCGTGACCCTGGCTGATCTGCTTGGACCGGACCGCGTCTTGAACCTCTTCGGGAAGTTCAAGTAACCGGATCAGGTTGGAAATGGTAGAGCGGTCGAGACCGAGCCGCCCGGCGAGTTCTTCCTGGGTGCCGCCGAATTTATCAAGGTAACCCTTGAAGGCCACAGCCTTGTCGATGGCGTTAAGATCCTCGCGCTGGAGGTTCTCAACCATCGCCAGTTCGCAGACATGCTGGTCATCCAGCTCCAGAACCCGGGCCGGGATCTGGTGCAGGTGTGCCTCCATGGCTGCACGCAGGCGCCGTTCGCCGGCGATGAGCTGATAACGTCCCTCCACCGCGCGAACCAGGACCGGCTGAAGCATACCGTGCTGGCGAAGTGAATCGGCCAGTGCGGCAAGTTCGGACGGGTCGAACTGTTTGCGGGGCTGGTAGGGGTTGGCATCGATCTGGTCGATGGCCAGGTGCATTAACTCGGCGGACTCGAGCGAGCTCGGTTCGAAACCACCCTCCTCAGTTCCGAGCAGCGAGGCAAGGCCTCGCCCGAGACGTCGCTTATTATGGTTCACGGTCAACGACCTCCATGACGAGTTCGGCGTAAGCACGGGCCCCTCTGGCCCGGGGCGCGTATTCGAGCACACTCAGGCCGTGGCTAGGTGCCTCGCTGATGTGCACGTCGCGCGGGATCATCGTCATGAATACTGTATCGGCGAAATAGCCCCTCACCTCTTCAGCAACCTCGTTAGCAAGTTCGAGGGAGGGGTCATACATGGTCAGCACAATCCCACCAATTTCCAACTTTGGGTTGTCTTTGGCCTTCGCCTGGCGTGCCAGTTCGATAATTTGAGACAGCCCCTCCATGGCAAAATATTCGCACTGGATCGGAATATAGACCTCGTTGGAGGCCCCCAAGGCGGCCCGGGTAAGCTGGCCAAGCGAGGGGGGGCAGTCCAGAAAAACATAATCGAACCGGTTCAGCTCTGTGGTGAGCTGCTGCCGGAGCTGGCTGGCTCGCTGCCGGTTTGAGGCCGAGAGGGCATCGGCATCGGCCAGACTATGAGACCCAGGCAGGACGGCGAGCCGTTCCTGGCTGGTATCCACAATGGAGTCGGCAAGTGACCGGCCGACCACCAGTGGGTGTCTTTCGGCCACGGCAATTCCCAGGCCGCTGGTTGCGTTGCACTGGGGATCGATGTCCACCACCAAGGCGGTGCGGCCGGCCTTGGCCAGTCCCGCTGCTAGGTTGATGGCGGTCGTCGTTTTGCCAACGCCACCCTTTTGATTGGCGACGCTGATGATCCTGGGCATGATCGCGCCTCCTTGCGCCGGCATGGATTGTGGGCCAGCAAACCATGCCATCCATGGTGGGATCGGTCAATGCCAGTGCAGGGTTCCACGTGGAACGGAAAACGGCTGCAAAGCCGATCGATCCGCCCGGTTGCCGGTTCGTCTCAGCCCGTGGTCAGTCCCACCCGAATCGCTTCCTCCTCAAGCGCCTGGCTATAGCTCACGGGGTACGCGGGTCCAGCGTCGAGGCCCTTGAAGTTTTCAGGCAGTGCCCGACCCTGCGCCAAAGTGTACGTGCGAATAGATTGTAGGTCAGGCAGGTCACCCACCAGATGACCCTGGGCAATGACCTGTTGGAGCAGGGGGATACCGTCGGCCGTTTCGTAGGCTGCGGTGACTTGGTCGCCGGCGAACCGCCCGACCGAGTCTAGCCGCCGCCAAACTTGCTTCGCTCCCGGATAGGTCTTCTTGCCGGGGGCCAGCTTGATCCGTCCTTGGCCATCCACCGCAACCAGCTTGTACACCATGCTCAGTGCCGGCGCATCGCGGCTGGTAATCAGTTCCGTGCCCACCCCAAAGGCATCAATTGGGGCGCCAGTGGCAATGAGGTCCCGGATCTTCCACTCGTCCAGATCACCGCTGGCCACGATGGTCATCTCTGATCGGCCTGCCTCATCCAGGATGGTGCGAGAGGCCTGGGCCAATGGTCCCAGGTCGCCTGAATCAAGTCGGATGGCGTGTGCCTGGGGAATGGTCGCCGCGTGGCGCACCCCCTGGAGCGTGTCATAGGTATCCACCAGAAGCGTGGTGGAATCCGGAAATACGCGGGCGTACGCTTCAAAGGCCTCAAGTTCGTTAGGGAAGGCCTGAATCCACGAGTGGGCCATGGTGCCGATTGCCGGAATCTCCAGCCGTCGCGCTGCCTCCACATGGCTGGTGCCAGCAAAACCTGCGAGGTAGGAAGCACGGGCACAGAGGAAGCCGGCCTGTGGACCGTGGCCGCGGCGGGCACCAAAATCAAAAAGCGGTCGAGATCCGGCGGTCTGAACGCATCGGAGCGCCTTGGACGCAACAAGCGTGGGATAGGCCAGGCTTGAGAGTAAAAAGGTTTCCGCAAGCTGCGCCTGAGCCAGCGGAGCCTCGACCCTGAGTAGGGTCTCACCGCCAAAGAAGATGGTTCCCTCAGGCATGGCCCAAACATCGCCCGTGAATTGGAAATCACGCAGTTGCTTGAACCAGGCGTCTGGAACATGGCGGAAAGCGGGCAAGCCCCGGATATAAGAGACCTGCTCATCCGAAAATCCCAGTCGCAACAGATCCCTTAACGCCTGCTCAAGCCCGGCGAAGACCAGGTAGGACCGGTTCTTCGGTAATCTGCGAACGAACAGTTCGAAGACCGCCGGCTTATCAGCCATGGCATTGGCGGCGTACCCCGCCATCATGGTGATCTGGTAAAGGTCTGTCACCAGGCCGAGCGCGGTCGGGTCGGGCCAGAGGTCAGCGGGCATCGGGTGTCCCTTTGGATTCGGTATTTCGAAAAACAAAAATCTGGGTCTGGATCGCCAGGCGGTCTGCAGCCGCACCCACAGTCAGGGAAGGGGGAGCCTGGTTCCAGACCCGTGATGTGTCCGGACGTAACGCCAGACCTGGGTCAAGGTCCAGCAGCGTGACCCAGTTTCCCTGGTTCCAGTTTCTTTGCCCAGGCGATCGGATGGACCATGGGGGCCGCTTCAGAAGGGAGTCCGGGCCCAGAACCGCCCCATCGACAATCACCGAGACTCGTTCCCGACCGGAGGATGCCCCCACCGGAGGCGGTCCAATCTGGTTGAGTCCGGCTTCATCGCCAACCCGGATTACCTGGGCCTGGCCCCCAAGCCTCAGGTAATAGAGTAAGGACGGCCGACCGAAAAGGTAGACACGCTCCGGCACCACGGCGTTCAGTGCCCCCTTCGCTTCCTCCCGGCTTGACAACCAGCGCAGGCCATCGCTGGGTGCCAGCAGTCCCGGTGCGGGAATGGGCCAGGCCCCGGCCAGCGGGCGAAGCAACAGCGGGAACAATAAGGCCCCCGCCAGCAAACACCATCGTTTGGGCTTCGTCAATCCATGCATCAGGCCAAGGGTGGATTCGGGTGGCTGCCAGAGAGTCACCATCCAGCCGGCCAGGAGGATCTGGCTCAAAACATTGAAGGGGAGGGCGAGCCGCGCGTAAGGGTGGTACAGCGGAGTCAAGATCGTCAGGATCAGGCCGGCGGTGCCCAGAACCCGGGGCGCGGGATCCAGCTTGAGCAGCATCACGGGTATCGCTGCCAGCATTAGCCACCAGGTAAGGTCGGGTAACAAGCCCAGGGTCATGGCACCAGCCGGGAGCGCGAGCCAGAGAGATCGTGAGCCGATTGTGGGTGGGGCTATCTCAGGAATTTGTGGTTTCCCTGAAACCAGCAGCGTGCAGGCCCAGGCCAGGGGCCAAGCCGCCAGTAGCCAGGAGAACGGGCCGGTGCATCGACCGGCGAGTGTGATGGCTTCCGCCCACTGAGTCAGGGCGTTGAGTGGCCATCGAGAGATGGGGCTCAGGTAACCCCGGTGGTGCTGAACCAGCGCGGGGTATCCACCTGGCACGCGTGTTTGGACGAACTGGTACCAGGGGTAGTACACCGCCAGGGCAATACCTCCACCCGCCGCAACCCAGACCAGGGTTCGCAAAACCTGAACGCGCGAGCCAGGGCGTGAATTCCAGAGGGGCAGCAGGGCTGCCGCCGCCACGGCAACTCCGGCCAGGAATCCGTTGTACTTGGTGAGCTGGGCTAACCCCACGGCCAAACCAAACCCAACGGTGCGAGCCAATCCCGGTTGGTCAAGTAACCGAATTCCCAGAATTAGTGCCAGCAGGAAACTGGTAAGAAAGGTTGCATCGGTCAAAGCCACACGACTGAATGCAACCTGTGGTCCGTAGCACGCCACAAGGGCCGCTGCGCAAACCCCAGCGCCGGGACCAAATACGCGGCGGGCCAGCCAAGCGGCGGTCGGAATTGTGAGAGTTCCGAACAGGAGTGAAACCAGCAGGGCCGAGGTGTCACTGATCCCGAAAAGCAGGTACATCAGGCCGATCAGGGTGGGAATGACCGGCGGGGCGTAAAACGCAATGGATGGATCGAGGCTGGCCAGCCCCCGTGAGGCGTTGATCCAGAATCCAGAAAGCGCGTACATTCCCTCGTCAAAGTGCAGAATTCCCAACCGGCCCGCATCCCAGAAGCGGATGACAGCGCCCAGCAGGGTCAGTACTGAAATGGCCAGCCATTCTCGTCGACCGGACCGGGTAGTCGTACTCATGCTGGATGATTCTACTAAGATTGGAATTGCGGCTCACGCCTTTCGTCAGAAACCGAAGGTCAGCCCCTCAAATTCCAGGCAATTGACTGCGCTGCCGAGACCGAACTATCGTGCAGCTTGTCCTCTTTCGCTCTCCCAAGGACATCAAACCCATGTCCCCAGTCTGGCTATTCAGCGATCAACGGATGCTCGAGCACCGGACACCACCCGAGCATCCTGAGCGCCCGGAGCGGTTGGCGGCAATCCTCCAGGCCTGGAAGCACTGGGGGTTTCCACTCACGTGTCACATGGGGCCGGTGCGAGAAGCCAGCCACACCGAACTTGCTCGGGTGCATACCGCGAATTATCTCAAGGAACTGCAGGAAGCGATTGACGGCGGGGCCGGACAGATTGAAACCGACACCTGGGTCTCAAGCGGGTCGGAACTGGCTGCGCGGCTGGCCGCCGGGCTGGCGCTTGAAGCCACAGATGCGGTGCTGCAAGGGAAAACCAAGCGGGCCTTCTGCGCGGTGAGGCCGCCAGGACATCATGCCAGACCGGCTTCCGCCATGGGGTTCTGCTTGTATGGGAACGTGGCTGTGGCGGCTGCGCATGCGCTGGCAACCCATCAACTGAGTCGGATCCTGATCGTGGACTTTGACGTCCATCACGGCAACGGTACTCAGGAAACCTTCTACGAAGATCCAAGGGTTGGTTTCTTGTCGATGCACCGCTGGCCGTTTTATCCCGGTACGGGCGCAGAGGACGAGACCGGGGCAGGGGCCGGCCTGGGCACCACACGCAACCTGCCGGTTGCGTTCGGAACATCACGCTCTGAGATTTTGTCTCGATATCAAACAGAGCTGGAGTCGTTTGCAGATCGGATCCGTCCAGAGCTGGTTCTGGTGTCAGCCGGGTTTGATGCCCATGCGCTGGACCCGGTTGGTAACCTGGGACTTGAGGTCGAAGACTTTGCCAGTCTCACGCGCACGATTCTGGATATTGCGGGAATTCATGCGCACGGCCGGGTGGTGAGTGTGTTGGAAGGTGGTTACAACGTGCCGATTCTGGCCGACTGCGTGGTGGCTCACCTTGAAGCCATGGGGGCAGAGATCGAGCTTGCGCACTGAGTTTTCCAGACTCTCTCGCCTCTCCTTACTTTGAGATCACGGTGCCATGGATGATCAGTCTGTCGGAAAGAGCCGAAGGTGGGCCAGATTCCCGTTCGCTGCGCGGGTGCTTGTGGGCCTGATCATCGGGGTGGGTCTTGGTCTCTACCTGGGTCCCCAGGCGGCCCCGTTTGCCAGAATTGGAACGATCATCCTGGACCTGATCAAGGCGCTGGCCGCGCCTCTGCTCTTCCTTGCCATCCTTGATGCGTTTCTTCGCACCGAGATTCGTGGCAAGGGCGTTGGTGTAATGCTGGTGGTCAGCCTGATCAACGGTGCGCTTGCCATTGGAATTGGTCTGGCAATTTCCAACCTGCTGCATCCAGGGCTGGCGCTTCAGATTCCGCAATCGGCGGCCTACAGTCAGGCCCAGTCGGAATATGGGCGGTTGGCTGAGAAAGTCCAACCGGGTCGGAGGATCGATTTTCTGGAAGACGTTTTGAAACTGATCCCAACCTCGGTGGTTGGACCCTGGGTTGAGAATCAACTGATTGGCCTGGTCTTTCTGGCCGTGCTTGCCGGCATGGCGTTTCGGGTGGTGAAGCGAGAACAGATGGCAGGTAGTCAGGCGGGCATTGAGGTTTTGGAGCGGTTGGTTGCCACTTTGTTTCGCGCGGCCGAGGTGATTGTGGGCTGGGTGGTGCAGCTGGTACCGCTCGCAGTCCTGAGTGTGGTGGCCGCCACGGTGGGGAAGTTTGGCCTTCAACCGCTCGCTGGGCTGGCGGTTTATCTGGGAGTTGGCTTGCTCGGCCTGGCGATTCAGGTGCTGATTGTCTACCAGGGCTGGCTCATCCTGGTTGTGGCCCGGCCGCTGAGGTGGTTCTGGGGTGGATGTCGTGATGCTATTGTGAATGCGCTTGGGACCGGCAGCAGCCTGGCGACCTTACCCGTGACACTGCGATGTCTGGACCGGATGGGAGTTTCGCCGAGGGCGGCCCGGCTTTCAGCCTGTGTGGGAACAAACCTCAACAACGATGGGATCTTGCTCTATGAGGCGATGGCGGTTCTGTTTGTGGCACAGGCCGGCGGAGTTCATCTGAACATGGCCCAGCAAGCCACCGCAGCGTTTGGCTGTGTGATTGCCGGTATTGGAATCTCTGGTATTCCCGAGGCGGGCCTGATTTCGCTGTTGCTCGTGTTACGGACGGTCAGAATCATTCCCGAAGAATTGATTACTTCAATCGTACCGTTGTTGCTGACGGTCGATTGGATTTTGGGCCGAGCGCGAGCCGCCACCAACGTGACCAGCGACTGCCTGGTGGCAACCCTGATCGATCGCTTTCAGCCCGTCGCATTAGACGGTGATGAAGCTAATGAAGTCTGAGGGAGAGAAACCTCCTCAGAACCACAACAACAAGATGTAAAAGCAATGACCCCGACGGGATTCGAACCCGTGTTGCGTGCGTGAAAGGCACGTGTCCTAGACCTGGCTAGACGACGGGGCCAAGCAAACCAGTGAGCTAATACTGTAAGGGGCCTGGGCCGCCTGGTCAATAGGCTGGAAAAAACATGGAGCAGATTTTGCAGATTTTCAGGATGTCGGGCGTCTTGCAATCGTCTGGATCGGCTGCTAGGTTGTCGTAATCGGCCATCTCAAGCTTCTCTGAAAAAGAGTTCGATCCCATGCTTCGTTTCCTGATGATCACAGGTGACTCCGGCGAATCCCAGGAAATTTACTACGCCAAGTATCGCCTGGAAGAGGAGGGGTGGCGCGTGGATATTGCCGCCCCCGAGAAGCGGGCGTTTCTTTCCGTCGTGCACGATTTTGAACCTGGATTTGATACGTATGTCGAGCGACCAGGTTACCGGGTGGAAGCCGACCTGGGCCTGGATCAGGTCAATCCCTCAGACTATGACGGCCTGGTACTGCCCGGTGGCCGTGCGCCGGAATATCTAAGAAATCGCCCCAAGGCTGTGGCGATTGTTCGCCATTTTGTCGAGCAAAATAAGCCCATTGCGGCCAACTGTCATGGACCGTTGCTGGTAATTGTGGCGGGAGGCGCCAGCGGCAAAACGATGACCGGTTATCCGGAACTTGAACCGGATATCACGGCGGCTAACGCCAAATATATCAACTGCCCGGTGGTGACCGACGGAAACTTGGTCACGGTACGCGGGTGGCCCGATAACGGACCTTGGATGCGCGAATTTGTGAAGTTAGTCAAGCAGCAGAAGAACGTGTGAAGCCAAAAAAACAGGTCACCAGGCGCAACGCTAAGTCGGGGGTGTTTCTTCAAACGGCTCTCACGGGGAGAGCCGTCAGGAAACGCCGGTATCTGGCGGAATGGGCATAGGGTTTCCCCGCCGTGTCTGATCTTGAATTGCTTCGTAGACCTCGCGACGATGCACAGAGACATCTTTGGGTGCCTCAATGCCGAGCCGGACCTTGTCACCCCGAATCTCCACCACCGTAATGGTGATGTTATCGTTGATGATGATGCTCTCGTTCTTTTTACGTGAAAGAACCAGCATCGGAGTACCTTCCTGGAACCCGTGAAAGCAGGAGACCCGCTGGGTGTCCGTTTGTTGTGTGTACGTTCAGGGAGCGGGCCGGTTCAGCAACCGGAGGTGTTTAACCTTAGTAAGTTTAGCTCGTGTTATTAGGCGGTCAAGCGGCCGAAAGGCATTTTGGGTAAAAAGGGAAACAAAGACCCTATTTTGCCTATATTTCCAGAATTGTCTTTTTTTGCATCATGCATTCCAGGCTCAGGGCTGGGCCATGGAGTAACGACGGTAGAGGGTGCCCAGGCCGAGATCATTGATTTCGGCTTCGATATCTTCCTGGGTAGCGGGATGGATGGTCACACGTAATTCCTCGATGAGTAGTTCGAGGTATTTGGTGCGAGCGCGCTGAAGGGTTTTTCGGAACGCCTCGGGTGTGATCTTGGTGTCGAGTTTTTTCGAGAGGTTTTCCGCCAGTTGTTCGATCGGCGCTTCAGGTGCACTCACTCTGAGCTGGAGCACGGTGGCGTATCGATTTTTGGGGGTGATCGCCTCAAAGGTTTCAAGCCTCGACCAGACACGTCGGATCAGGACTTCGCGCCAGATTCGGTCGTAGTCTTTGTCTTGGTCGTCGGGATCGACCAGGTCTCCTGGCGGCAGGGGTTGGAGCTTCTTGGTCCGGAAGTGATCCACGATCAGCCGGTGCAGTACCGTTCTCAGGTAATCGCGGAAGCGTCCTTTGTTTTCATCTGCGCCGGCAAGTTTGTGCGTGAGCAGTTTCGTCCAGAATTCCTGCAGCACCTCGTCGGCCAGGTTTGAGTCTCGCATCTTGAGCCGTATGTAGCGCTCTACCGCATCATGGTAGCGACCGATCAGGGCCCGCATGGCGGCTTGGCCCTCAGGCCCAACGCTGTGCGCCGACTTGATCATCGTCCAGCTAGTTTCGAGTCCTGAAAGCTGCTCAGGACGGTGGGCCAGTGACTCGGGTTCGGCGGTCTGTTCCGGGGAATCCATGAGGTGCGGGCTCTTTGTGCTACATACGGTCGAGTGGATCGCGATTACCAACCGCTTCAGGATGAGTAAGCTTAATCACAACGGGTTAGCAAGAGGCTGTCAAGAAATCAGTAGTCCGCGTGAGTCAAAAAGTTCATACCGGCCGATCTCGTCAGATTTTTTTGGGATCGAGGCCGCGGTGGTCACTGGAACCGGTGAAGGCTCTCCAAATTATCGGCCGCCGGTTGGCTGAAAAATTCTCGGGCGGAATGGGCTGACGTAGGACCCCAGATGATAGAACGGGAGGGGGCGATAGACCGTTGCTGGCGTGCCCGCGCCCTGGAACGGAAGCCGGGTGGGCGTGATTGCCGGGAGCGGGACTTGCATGGGCATGATGGTTCGGAGTTTTGGCCTGGGAGACTCAGGTCCGGAACCGATCGGCCGATTTTGGGGTTCGACCCGTGGAGCCGTGGCGGCTGGCGGCAGGGGGGCTGGCAAGACTGCGGCACCCGAGTCGGCCAATGGCTCAGATTGGGTCACCAGCAACGCGGCCAGGACCAGTCCAAATCCACCCATGGCTGATCATGCTCCCTTGAATCGGTACTGCCGCAGAGTAAGAGCCGAAGTCTCGGTCGCTCAAGCGATCTTCTCAGGATTTCGTCAGAGACGCACCGTGATCATCAGTCAATCGTGTTGAGTGGGTGGCCGATGCGGGGGGCGGTCGGGCATCTCTCGAATGGAGGCTGCAACGAGGGTCCCATTTTCGGTGATGATCGGGCTGAGCGAGATATCGGCCTGGAAAATCTGCCCATCATTACGCAGGCCGGGTAGGGGTTGCCCGGAACCCATCGATCTTGTGGTGGCGTGCTTGAAGAACCCTGCGACCAGCGTGGGATGTTGATCACGGAATGGCTGGGGGATAAGCATCTCAACGGGCTGGCCCAGCATCTCGCCTGGTGTGTACCCAAAAATTCGCTCGGTCTGGCGGTTCACCATCACAATTTGCCCCTGTTCATTCAGGAGCACCATGGCGTCTGGGGCCGATTGCAGTATGCCCTCAAACAATTGCTGAGATTTCTTGAGGGCCGTGATGTCGCGGCCCACCACGTATACGCACTTTTCCTGAGGGATGGGAGTCACCTGCCAGGAAAACCAGCGAGGCGAGCCATCACGATGCAACACGCGTGACTCGAAGCTGAGTGGGGAGCCTTTGCCTGGGTTCGCCGCCGTCCCGAGGTCCTGGATCGAGTTTGAAACATCTTCCGGGTGGATGAACTCGTCAAACTGGCGGCCGGTAAGCTCCGCACGCTCGTAGCCAAGCAGCCGTTCCCAGGCAGGGCTCATCTGGCGCAACTGGCCTTGGTGGTCGATGATCGCCAGCAAGTCAAACGAGAGTGCGAAGAACCGCTCGCGTTCCTCTTCGGCCTGGCGTTTTTCGGCCAGATCGCTGATCCAAGACAGGATCGCTCGGGCCAGGCAATCGGCCGATTGGGGGCGATTGGCCTGAGCCTTTTCTAACCCCTGCATGCAAATCTGTTCAAGGGCCGCCGGAATCCCAGGCGCGATCTCACTGGGCTTCACAGGTACGGTTTCACGGACCTGGAACAGCACATCCTGAGTCTGGGTGCCTACAAAAGGGGGGCGGCCGCAAAGGATTTCATAAAGCATGGCGCAGAGACCATAGACGTCGGTTTGCGGACCGATCAGGTCCATCCGGCCGGTTGCCTGCTCTGGAGCCATGTACGCGGGAGAGCCAAGGATATGGCCGGCCAGGGTGGCCAGAGGATTGACCGCATCCGTAACGAAGGGCATTTCCTCCATGGCTGGATCAAGGTCGTAGCTGCCAACCTCTTTGGCTAGCCCCCAGTCAATAACCACAACCTCGCCGTAATCTCCCAGAATCACGTTTTCGCACTTCAAGTCGCGATGAATGATTCCCTTGGAGTGGGCAAAGGCGACAGTGTTACACACAATCGCAAACGCGTTCAGCAGGCCAACAAAAGTCTGTGGGTCGCTACCCTGTGTTCTGCGAGCCTCATGGTACTTTTCCACGGCCACGGTCAGGGTTCGTCCGTGCAGGAACCGCATGGCGTAATAAGGGTGGCCCGTAACTTCGTCCAGGCAGAGTTCGTAAATGGGTACCACGCCGGGATGGTCGAGCTGGCCGGTGATGCGGGCTTCTCTCAGGAACCGCATCCGGGCGTTGGCGGAGGGAGATTTGTGCGAATGGAGCCGCTTGACGGCGACATTTCGTTGCAAATCCATGTCACGCGCCAGCCAGATTTCCCCGATGCCACCGGCCGCATGCAGGCGACTCAGGGAATAACGCGGGCCATGTTTGGGAGGCGAAAGATCAAAAGTCAGGTCGGTCTCGGTGCTCGATGAGTCGCAGATCGCCTGGGTCCGCCGTCCCTGGGTATCGTCGCCCACGGTGGCCAAGACACCAAGAATCTCCCCGGAAAGCCCTGCAAAGCTCGCTTTGAGATCCCCTTCGGCCCTGGTGAGAGTTCGCTC
This sequence comes from uncultured Planctomycetales bacterium, assembly GCA_903926465.1. Lineage (GTDB taxonomy): Bacteria > Planctomycetota > Planctomycetia > Isosphaerales > Isosphaeraceae > CAIYJE01. The sequence continues at coordinate 6,111 of CAIYJE010000200.1, read as the reverse complement.
CACCAGATATTCCACGTGCGCCACGTCTTGCTCGACCAGCCAGCCCTGATCGCACAGAATACTGGCAAGAGACCCGACGTTGTGAGCCGCCCAGATCGAACAGGCTTCGGCAAACTGGTCGGCCGAAAGTAGCCCGGCCTGCATTGCCAGTGCGCCAAATAGGAGGTTGCGGTCACCACTCATCGTCGTCCCTTATCAACTCACGACGCCTGTCCACAAACTCAAAAGATTTTACAGACCGGCCAAGCACGCCGTCTGGCAAGAAACAGCAACCGGATCGGCCCCGTAACGCAAGCGGTTTCACACAACCAAGGTGGGGAGTTGCAATGATCAGATGACAGGCAAAGTCGAATCTGATCGTGGTAAAATCTAATGATACGACCAACTTTACAGGCTGGAGCCATCTGCGTCCAAGAAAAGCCCATGAATCCGCACGGGATTTCCTCATTCGGTGATCTGGGAGCCACAACCTCAATCAAGCGACACGCGGAATGATCTGCGGTTGCCAGTACCACCGTGCGTACCTCGAAGGAATGTCTCCAGGAGGGCAAGGCTTGAATCTCCAGATCCGCACGTGGTTGGGGCTAGAGATCCTGAACCACGCCTGCTTCCCACAAGAACTTGCATGCCTTAACCAACCGTGAACCACTAGAGCTGACCGGAAGGCTGATCGGCCGTAACCCGGAGCGGAACGGATTGTGAGGGGAAGTATTTATCGCGAATTGCGAGCATGGGAATCTCGACCAGTCGGGCCATCACATAGCCGATAACCACGCTCAAAATCATATACAAGCTCAGAAGTTGGAGCCCTGTCAGGGATAGCCGGGTGTATCGCTCCAGAACGACGGGCAATATACGCCTGACCGGCATATGCCACAGATAGATGGAGTATGAGTAAAAACCAACAAAGGCCAGCGGGGCCAGTAGGAGCGATGCGGCAGAGGATCCCGAGGAGTTCCCAGGTTTCTTGGCGAGCAGGACCCCGATGAAGATCGCAAAGCTCAGATGCAAGCAAGTCAGGCCCAAGGTGTAAACAAAGGGATGGTTCTCGGAGAGGAGCAAGACTGGTACAAGCAAGGCGAAAGCACCAATGAGCAGGAGATTCGGTTTCGTACCGAACCATCCCATGAACTGCTCATTTCTGAAGTGATAAAAATAAGCGAGCATCACCCCCCAGATGAATGCATCAAAACGAAGATGAGAAGCGCCAAAATAGCGCAAGTTACCATCAACAATCACCCAGGTAACGATGCGCATTACGAGGATTAACCCAATCGCTGTGAGCGCTAAACGTAAAAGTAACTGGGGTTGCCTGAGGGCTTTGTACTTCATGGCGCAAAACGTAAAGAAGCTCAGGACCAGATAGAAATGTTCCTCAACAGCCAGTGTCCATGTGTGTGCCCAAATACCTGGTCCATAATTTTGAAGATAAAGCAATTCACAAAGGTAGGCCAACGGATACTGACTGGGTCGTTTTCCGATTGGAAGCAGTGCCGTGATCAAGAGAAGTACATAAAATGCAGGATAAATTTTGAAACCCCGCCGAATCAGAAAGCGTTTGACCTTCACCTGACCTGAGGATTTAAATTCCTTCATGAGTAAGCCGGACACCAGGAATCCGCTTAACACGAAGAACAGATCGACACCAAACCAGCCCCAGTCATTCCACAACCAGAACGGAGAGTTGAACCAGCCAAGGTCTGTCGGAATCGGATCGAAGTGTCGTCCAAAAACGAGCAATACCGCGATTCCACGCAGATAGTCCAAAAAGCGAATGCGCATGAGATTAAACTTGGAGTGATCCCGCTGAGTTTGCAAGGACCATCACAGACAGAGGAAGATCTGTAAATTGCGAAATTTTAGGAGTTGTAGGCACGCAGACAATTCTCGACCGTTGCCGGCCAGGTGAATTTCTCAAGAACTCGCTCACGCCCCATCTTGCCCATTTCAATCGCCCGGCCGGGATTGTCTCGAAGCACCAACAGCCTTTCCCGTAGGGTCTCGGAATCATTCGGAGGGACCACAAACCCCGTAACATCGTCTACAACAACTTCAGGCATACTGGCGACATCGGTGCAAATGGCGGCCGTACCGCAGGCCATTCCCTCCAGCAGAGTCTGTCCGAGGAGTTCTGGCACCTTGGTCTCTTTACCGTAAAGTGTTTTATAAACACTTGGAAGTACGACGCACGCGGCCCTGCGGTAGGCACGAATGATCTCTTGATCGTCACAGTTGGTCCGAAACAGGACCGGTTTACCCTTGGCAGATTCCTGCAGGTCATTGAAGAATTCGAGATCATACGGCTTCCCGATAATCTCCAGCGTTAGACCTTCGGGAATGGCGTCGACCAGATAATTGATGCCCTTATGGGGCAGAATACGGCCAACATAGACAACCAATGGTTCTTTCGGCACGGTTTCAGTAGGTGAAAACCGCTCGGTGTCCACTCCGCCATAAATGACCTCAGAGCGATCCAAGCCGGCCTGGCCATAAACCGTACGGCTGTAGTTGCTAATATGTAAATGCTTGTAGTACCAGGAATTTGTATTGATATAGGCGGAAATATCCCAGCCACCGCCGCCCAGGTCACTCACAAAAACTTTTCGGCGTGTAAGTCGACAAAACGCTGCAGACAGACTGCTTGCCAGTACGCACCGCTGATGGCAGTGAACAACATCGGCCCACAGAAGCTCTTTGAGCAATGCCGGATGGAACGGATTATAACTCTGACCTCGGACATGCCAGGGTTTGCCAATCGAAATGACTTCGAGCTCACCGTGACGTTCTTTGACCGACTCGTCTCCAAAGGTTACCAACCGTGTAGGGGTCACCTTTGCCATGTGGCGCGCAAGTTCCAGGGGATAGCGCTCACCGCCACCAAAAAGCCCCTTGGCTCCGAACGAAGCAGGGGAGACATGGATGACCTTCATGAGTAAACCTTTCAGCCAAAGCGACGATCCAAGGAGTGACAGGAACGAGCCTCCTGGAACTCTTCCTAAAAAACGTTTTAGCCTGCCCTGGGATGATCCGGGAATTTACCGGCTGCTTTCAGGCGGGCCTTTTCGTATTTCTCCCAGATCATTAATTGCGTAATTGCAAGGGAGCACGCTGCCCAAAGTGCCACAACAAATCCTAGATACCCATCGTTTTTCAGTTTCCCTTTGCCCCAGTAAGCACCACGAAACCGCCGCGCCATGGTGATCAACACTTTCCTGGGAGGCATTGGGGCTGTGAGGGGCAGGCGTTCTACATCTTTTTCCATGTAATAACTGGATTTTGAGATCCAGTCATGGATTGTGGGGCTGGTGAAGTGATCATAGTGTCCACGTAATTGGCCTGAGGGGCCCGTGAGCGTCAGGTCTTCATGCTCAGACTGGACAGCGTACCGTGCTGTTCCCTTCTTGAAGAGCATGGTTCTCCACTTGTTACCCCAGGCGTTATGGAGTCTCATTCCAAAATAATAGAGATGGCAAAAAGCCGAGTAATTATTGAATTCTGGATTCGGATTTGAGAGCACTTCCAGGATCGATTCACGCAGGTCCTGAGTGATAACCTCATCGCTATCAATTCTGATGATCCATTCACTTGTTGATTGGTCTAGTCCATAATTGAAATTGCCATAGATATAATCTTGTCGCTGAAAGAATTTGACATTCGGGTAAGACTCGCACACTTCTCGAGTCTTATCGGTTGAAAACATATCAACCACAATGACTTCGTCGCAGAATGCCAGCGAATCCAGTGTTGGACGTACAAATTCTGCAACATTTTTGGCAGAGAAAACAGCACACACAGTAGCTCTGGACATCGAAAATCGCTCCAAACGATAACGCCCATCAATCGCATTCGCTGGGACGCAAATCTTGTCGAACGGTTGGCACTACTGTCATGCCTGTCGTCAGGAATGTGAATTTATATATTCTACAAAAACACACAAGCAAAAAACAGGCTTTATCTCCGCGAATTCAGGGCGGCGGCAGGCCATAATAGGCAAACCGCAGCGGGTTGGAACCAAACTTGCTAGGTTTGGAGTTCGCTGTAGGTCGCTTTCAGGATGCAGTCAGGACTCAGGTGATGGCCTCGGATAATCGCTCGGCTTTCTGAGTTCCAACTGGTCACATTGATGGCAGAAATCTTGGTCCATCGTTCGTCTTCAGACCTAAGTTTCTGGCGAGCCACATCATTCATGCGTCTGCTCAGGAGTTACTAGAAGCTGTCCTGGCTGAGGATTCTCAGCCCTTAGCTTAGTTTTAGGGTTTTTCTTGGTTGGATTTAGACCCTAAACAACCGGGCAGCGTAAGTAAAGCGTATTTGGTCTCCAGTGAAAGGATTAAAAATCAGCCATATCAGAGTGCTGCGGTAGACCGGTGAGCTTTCGCCTGCGGTGGTATCTCAGGTTTTTTGAGAGCCGTTTGCCAAGGCCTGCAAACAAGGCGTATAGGCTGCACCTGACGCGCGGAATTTGTCTGTCACGCTTGCGGATGGTTTAGGCGGCTTGCATGCATACGGAACTCGTTTCGCAATTCGGCTAACCGAATGCATGCTGCCTCGGTTAAAAATATTGCCCCATGTAGTCAATCGGCTTGGGCTGAAGTGTTTGCAATCTTGAACCTTGCTCATCTGAATGGCCGCCGTGTGTTCACCGGCGTTACTTGCAAGATGAATCCAATTTTTAAGCCAACGCCGCTAGGCTCCCGTTGTTCTAGAATTCTCGTTGTTTGCAAGGCCGGACGCCCCCGGGTATCAGTTCAAAGCTACCCGATACGCCCGACCAGATAGCCAATTTAGCTCGATTACACGATCTAACTATCGAGCGACCCGCCGCCAGGTTGAGGAGGGAAATTGGCAAAACTTGAATTCAGGCAGACCAAGAGATGGATGTGTCAGGGAGCACTCCTACAACATTTGCTTCGACGAGTTGTGTTTGGTCGTTTACAACTCTGTCCCCTTTAAGGGTGTGAAGCAAATATCCTTTACTCTTTAGAAGCTCTAATAAAGCAGACACAGTCGTGTTCGCACGAGTAACAAACGTAGGGTCAATCTCAAGAACAATGATACTGGGCAATGTTTGACCACTCATGCCAGCCAGGGCATACCCTTCAAATCCTTGTATGTCTAATAAGAGTAGCCGGGGAGGCTTATCGCAAAACGTCGAAAAAATACTGTCTAGACGAACAACTTGAACATTAATGCCGGCCCCTTCATCGAGTAGACTGGCTGCCCCTGAATTACGTGGGTCAGACCAACTCATTTTAATGAAACCCTCTTTCTCTCCGAGTGCCGCCGAAATCAGATTAACGCGATGACTAAGGCCATTATTGGCTAGATTGGCACTGGCTCGTAATAAGGCTGAAGGCTGCGGTTCGATACCGAGTACTAATCCTGAATCACCAATCGCGCGGGCTGCCACTGCAACGTGCTGCCCAAAGTTTACACCGGCTAAAACCGCGATGTCGCCAGGAGCTAAGTTTTTAGTCAGAAAGTCTAGAGTCAAAGGCTCATACATCTTTCCAGTTAAGAGTGTGTACTCGATCCAATCACGTGGATGAAGATTGAGTTTTAGATCTGCATGAACGGTGGTTAATATGCCCTTCTCTGGAAAGACATGATTCCCTAAGAACTGTACAACTCTATATTTTGTTGGATGCTATGGTGATCTCAAATAAGTCGCTAACAGACTGTCACGAAATTTTGCAAGCATGGGAATGACTCTTGCTAACACTTAAAACGTGGAGAACTCATGTGAGATACCATCATTCACGATAACAACTCCAAGAGCCTATTCCAAAGCCTTGATCGGGCGCAAATAATGATCAAGGATAGGAAGGACATGCAATGCAAAATCGCTTCACTCGACGACCGTCGACTCAAATGGGTTGAGCCTGAGCATTTTCTACAGAATCATTAGGGTGTAACTACCGGTTCCGGTCAAGGCGACATCGCCGCATGTGAATGAAAATGAACGAGTTGCGTAACCATTCAGCCGAATGCAGTGCTTGATCCTGGAAGCGGCGGGAGTTGGCCGGTCTTGAGGTACTCGCGAACAGCATTCGTCACGGCGGATACTGGGTTATGGCCCCTCTGTTTCAGAGTCCGGAAGACGCTCATCAG
>CAIYJE010000199.1 GCA_903926465.1 uncultured Planctomycetales bacterium | reverse complement strand
GCATTGATCGTGGAGATTGGCAGTCCGCAGGAACAGCCGGTCCGAGCCTTGTTTGAGGCTGAGCCATTACTGGCGCTGGAGCCCACGGTGCGAGACGCGGCGAACCATCCCCGCGTGGTTGTGGCCATTCGACGATCCTGATTTTCGTTCAACCGCTTGGCCAAGCCGTGTGGAACGCAAATAGAAACCGCTTGAAGCTGTCCCAGAAATCCGAAGCATGTTGGAATTACCGCTTTATCAAACAAGGGGTGCCGGCGAGAGTGAAAACTCTTGCCGGCACCCCTGTTGAAAGCGTGAGTGAAGAGACCGGTCTGATCTCAACGCAGCTTGCGGTAGTTCTTCAGTGAGCCGGTACCGTCTTCGGCCACCATGGTGGTGGAGCCGATCGACTGGATCCGGCCGTAGAAGGTTTGGCCAGCCGTTTTGCGATCACTGCTAGACAGGATCGTGGCGCGGAGTAAACCGTTCTCGTAAGACCAGCGTCCAGAGGCGCTACTGGTGTCGCCCTCGAACAAACGCTTGACGGCCTTGGACCACTCACGGGTGGTGGTAAAGGTTCCGTCTGGGCGAAGTACGGTGGTAACGGTTCCCTTGGAGTCAGAGGTGACCCACGAGCCCACCAGCATGGTGCGGACCGTGTCTTGCTTCTGCTTGGCCAGCTCTTCAGCGGTTGGAGCCGTGTGAGCGGGAACCTCGGCATGGCTTGGCGGTTCAGGATCGCTCATGTGGAGCCGGATGCTGCGCCGTTGTGAACCCGAGGGAGCATCGAAGTTCGTCGGTCGAAGAGAGTCTGGATCATTGTTCAGGCAGATCAGCAGATCTTCGCCATCGAACTTGTAGATCCCTTTCTTGACGTTATCAAACTCGGTGGTGATGTCGATTTGCTTGGGTTCTGAGGCTGGGTTGATCCGGTATCCAGAGATCCGCTTGGCACCTGAGTCTGGAGAGATCATCTGGACGACACGGCTGCCAATGATGAGCTTGCCGTCTTGCGCAATCTTGCGCTGGATGAGCTGGGCCCCGTAGCGTTCGCCGTTGTCGGTGACTGAGGTGATATCCCAGACGCCGGTCAGCAGGTCATGCGCTTGCTGAAGTTCGCCGGGGGTAGCCTTCCGTTCGGTGTCGTGGGTGGGGATCGCCACTTCGGAAAGCACCTTCACGTCTCCGGTTGGCCCTTCGATCTTCAAGGAGGAGATCTCTGCGGGAACCGAAGTGCTTCGACTGACTTCAGTCACGCGATGAATCTCAGACTTGGGAGCTGCGGCGAACAGATCTCCCTGGGGCCTAGAGTCTTCAATGGCCACAGGTGCGGCCAGGGCAGGGTGCGGCTTGACCGGTTCCACGGGCACGGCGGCTGCCACCTTCACGGGTGGGGCCTGGTCTGGGCCTGGGTTGGAGTCTGCCAGGCTGAGTGTGAACAGCTGCTGCTTTGTGCCAGACTTGGAATCGAATTCGGTTGGCCGCAGACCATTGTTCTCATGATTGATACAGACCGCCAGTGTGTCTCCTTCGAAGCGGTAGATGCCCCGGAAGGTCGCACTGTTGGAATTGATCAGGTCAATTTGCTTGGGATCGGCGGCAGGATTCACCCGGTAGGCGAGAACCTTCTCTTCACCACTATCCGGATCAGAATTGTGAACCGTGAGGTTATCAATTGTGAACAGACCGTCTTTGGCCAGTTTGCGTTTAATCATTTCAGGACCGATGGTCTCACCACCGTCCACGAGCTTGACAAGGTTCCATTTGCCTTTGAGATAGCGCTTGGCGTCTTTGACCTCGTCATCCGAGGCCTGTGGTACATCGCCGAACTGAGGCAGGAATCCAACAATAAGAACCATCAATGATGCAATCATTACAGTGAGCTCCCTCTCACCGAGGCCAATTGAAACGAAGAATGATCCTTAAACCAGGAACGCGTAGGCCAGGCAAGGTCAACTTTTTCGTTCAGGCGGAAGAATCTGTGGAGATTCCCCAGGTCTTTGGAACTGGTTTTGTGCAGCAGGTCCGACCCGAGTGCACAAGATTAACGCCAGAATTCGTCATCGAACTCCAGCTCGCTGTCCTCATCGATCTGGCTTTTCTTGGGGCTGGCCGTCTGGCCTTGTTTAGGGCTGGTGGAGGGGGTCGAGTCGGCGATCTCTCGCAGGGCTTCGGGTAGGGTGGCCATTTCTGCCCAGCGGTCGGTCGGTTTTTTGGCGAGCACCTGGTCAAAGATGCGGCAGAGGTTGCCGGGAAGCGTGGGGGCTAGCGAGGCAATTTTTCTCGGCTCGTCGTTAATCCGTGACCTCATGACGGCCATCGAGTTGCTGTGATCGACATCATAGGGCAGGCGATTCGTGAGAAACTCAAAAGCGGTGGCCCCGAATGAGAAGATATCGATCCGTTCGTCGGTTTCTTCTCTGCGTACCAGTTCGGGCGCCATGTAAATCAGGGTTCCGGTTCGGTTCCCCGGGCGCCGGAAGAGCTCGATATTTGGAACCGCCAGTCCGAAGTCGATGAGCTTCACCTGATCATTTCGTGTCACCAGCAGGTTCTGGGGGCCAATGTCGCGATGAATGAAGCCGGCGGCATGGACTGCGGCAATGGCCTCGGCTCCCTGAGCCAGCAATTCCAGCTTGGTGGGCAGGTCCAGCACCCTTGATTTTCTGACGTGGGTGAGCGTGTGCCCCTCCACGAACTCCTGGACCATGAAGTATTCGCCCTTGGTCGAGTAGCCGTACTCGTAGGTTTTGGCCACATGCGGGTGAATGACCTGCTTGGCGATCTCTCCTTCCGATTGGCGATTGGAAGAACGGGCCAAGGCGGCATCGGTCTTTTCCGCATCCTGGACTTTCAGGCAGACCGTTCGGCCTGTCTGGTTGTCGACCGCACTGTAGACCTTGGACATGCTCCCCTGGGAGGCGGTGGTGGAAACGATCGCGAATCGTTTGTCCAGGTTGACACGCTGCCCCTTAGGTACCTGATCCTTGGGGAAAGTGCTCGCTTTGGATTTTCCGAATCCGAATATTTTCTCGAACATCGAAGTGTCCTTACCAGAATCTGAACGGCCCAGGCGAGCCAGCGGAGAGAAGAAATACCGAAATCCGAGCACCCACGCGAGCCAGAGGGGAGAAGATAAACCGAAACTTGTGCCCTGTGCGACAACTTCTGGTGAAATTCTACGTCCCGACTCGGGATTTTGTGACGGCGGGCACCGGAAGTTTTCTCCGATTTTTTGAGACGCGTTGCCAGTGGCCGGCTGCTCGGGTCGTAAGTTTCTTCGGGCCTACCTGAACCATTCCAGGGGACGTTTGCGTAATGTGTTTATGGTTCGGCTGCTTCGAGGTATGGGATCGGAACGGTTTTGAGTGCTCTCAGGGTTATACTGGCCGTTTCGGTCGGGCAAGCTTTGGGATCTGGAGAACCCTTTCGTTCCGAGGAAACTTCGAGGATACTAGAACCGAGCGCCGAACCTGGGATCATTTTCTTGAAATGATCTTGGGCCTGCTGGACCTTTGAACCCTCTGGGTTGCTTCAAGGGATGTGGGTAGGTGCTCCTGCCGGTGAAATTTCCCCGCTTCCATCGCCATCGCACTCCTTGCCGAACCCTGCCTGGTTCCCGCCCTGATTCGGGAGAGATTTGATGCTATTCATGTCCGCGGCGGTCAATGTGGCCTTCGCCCTCTCCACGATGGGCGTTTGGACCGAAAATCCTGGCTCGAAGATCGACTTCAATCGTCAGATCAGGCCGCTGATTGCCGATAATTGCTTTTCTTGCCACGGCCCCGACGAAAAAGAGCGGAAGGCCGGGCTGAGACTGGATACCCGTGACGGCATGTTTGCCGCACTCAAAGATGGTGGTCACGCGGTCACGGCCAGCAACCCGGATGAGAGTGAACTGGTTGCCCGGATCGAAACCGATGATGCCAACTCCCTGATGCCGCCAGCGAGCAGTGGCCGAAAACTGACCGCCGATCAGGTCAAGCTGCTCAGAACCTGGGTCGAGCAAGGCGCCCCGTGGGCTGACCACTGGGCGTTTGAGGCGCCCCGGACCTCGCCCATTCCCGCCGTTCAAGACAAGAGCTGGATCAAGACCCCCATCGATGCCTTTGTGCTGGCTCGCCTGGAAGCCGAAAAGCTTACCCCCAATGGAGAAGTGGACCGGGAAACTCTGATCCGCCGGGTCACGCTGGACCTGACCGGCCTGCCACCCACTCCGCAGGAAGTTGATGCCTTTCTGGCCGATACCACGCCAGACGCTTACGAAAAAGTGATTGACCGGCTCATGCAGTCGGCCCACTACGGTGAGCATATGGCCCGGTTCTGGCTCGATGCCGCTCGCTATGGCGATACCCACGGGCTGCACCTGGATAACTACCGAGAGATGTGGCCCTATCGAGACTGGGTGGTGCGGGCCTTCAACAGCAATCTGCCGTTTGATCAGTTTGTGATCGAGCAGCTGGCTGGAGATCTGCTTCCCAACCCTACGCTTGATCAGCAAATTGCCTCGGGTTTCAATCGGGCACACGTGACCACCAGCGAAGGCGGCTCGATTGACGAAGAGGTTTACGTTCGCAACGTGGTCGATCGGGTTGATACCACCGGAACCATCTTTTTGGGGATGACCATCGGTTGTGCCCGCTGCCATGATCACAAGTATGACCCAGTGCGAGCGAAGGACTATTATTCGCTATTCGCCCTGTTTAACAGTTGCGATGAGAATCCGCTCGACGGTAACGCCGCCAAGCATCCGCCAATCGTTCAGGTGCCAACCCCCGAGCAGACTCTGAAATTGGCCCAGCTTCGAGACCAGGCGGGAGCAACCCGAACCCGGATCAGCGAAGAGGTTGCAAAAACCCCTTATGATTCTGCACTGGATCAGGGCCAGACCGAGTTTGTGGAGCGGCTGGACTATGTCTGGTTCGACGACGAACTGCCTCCAGGTGCCAAGCAGCAGGGTCCTACGCCGTGGTCTCTGGTGGCAAACCCAGATCATCCGGTTCTGAGCGGGGGCCGGTCGGCCCGTGGCCAGTATGAGGCCATGGGGCAGCAGGTCTTTGAATCGGCCCGACCTTTGACGGTGGGTGAAGGGGATACGCTTTTCGCTTATGTATTCATTGACCCAACGAATCCGCCCAAGGAGATCATGCTCCAGTGGTTCAGCGATGGCTGGAAGCACCGGGCTTACTGGGGTGAGAACGTCATTGATTATGGCGCAGACAACACGCCGGAACGCAAGCCGATGGGGCCGCTGCCCAAAACGGCACAGTGGGTGCGTTTAGAGGTTGAAGCCCAAGCTGTTGGGATCAAGCCGGGCACCAAGATTTCTGGCCTGGCGTTCACCCAGCAAGGGGGAACCGCCTACTGGGATAAAGCCGGCTCACTGACCTGGACCCCCCAGGAAGGTCAGCAGTTTGACACGCTCTCTGCCTGGATTCGTACCCAGAAGGCGGCCAAGCTGGCCGGCTTGCCCGGAAATTTCCAGGAGATTCTGAAGAAGGAGCGGGCTGCCCGTTCGGCCGACGAACTCAAGGCCCTTACCGCTTACTTCATTGAAAATGGATACAGCAAGGCCCAGCAAGCCGTTGCCCCGCTCAAGGCTGAACTGGCGAAGACCGACCAGGAAATCAAGCAAGTTGATGACTCGATCACAACGACCCTGGTTTCTCGTGAGCGGGCGGAACCCAAGCCCGCCTACATCTTGAACCGCGGTGAATACGATCAGCGCCGTGAGCAGGTGGAACGGGCCACGCCTGCCTTCCTGCCGCCGTTGCCCCCAGAACTGCCCAAGAACCGCATGGGGTTTGCCCGATGGCTGATCATGCCCGAGCATCCTCTGACCGCACGAGTAACTGTGAACCGGCTCTGGCTCCAGTTCATTGGAACCGGCTTGGTGAAGACGGTCGAAGATTTTGGACTTCAGGGTGAGCCGCCAACCCACCCCGAATTGCTGGACTGGCTGGCAGTCGATTTTCGTGAGAACGGCTGGGATACCAAGCGGTTTATCAAGCAGCTTCTGATGTCGAGTGCCTATCGGCAATCGACCCGGGTGACGCCTGATAAACTGGCCAGAGACCCCCAGAATCGGCTGCTGTCGCGTGGTCCACGGTTCCGGCTCGATGCCGAGACCCTGCGAGACCAGGCCCTGTTCCTTGGCAACCTGCTGATCGACAAGGTGGGTGGTCCGGGCGTGAAGCCACCGCAGCCGGCCGGCCTGTGGGAAGCCGTTGGTTTTGTGGGTAGTAACACGGCGATCTTCACCGCCGACACGGGCAACGAAAAGGTGCACAGACGCAGCCTGTACACCTTCTGGAAGCGCACCAGCCCACCGCCACAGATGACCATTGTGGATGCCCCATCTAGGGAAGCGTGCACGGTGCGCAGAGAGCGAACCAACACGCCGTTGCAGGCGCTGTTGCTGATGAATGAGCCGCAGTACGTGGAAGCGTCTCGCGGGTTGGCCGAGCGTGGCATGCGTGAAGGGGGTTCCAGCGACGAGGAACGCCTGGTCTACATGTTTAGACTGGCCACCGGTCGCCGCGCCACGGCTCGTGAAATGGCAAGCCTGACCGGGTTGCTCAATGACGTGCGGGCCCATTACAAGGCCGAGCCGGAAGCGGCCAAACAGCTCATTCAGACGGGCGAAACCAAGCCTGATCCGAGCCTCGATTCCAGCGAGCTTGCTGCCTGGACGATGATCGGCAATACGATTTTGAACCTGGACGAAGTGGTTACCAAGGGTTAATAGAGGACTGATTCCATGGATCCGATTCGTGAACGTCTGACCTCGCTGACCAGGCGCCACTTTTTTGGCCGGGCCGGGGTGTCGATTGGTGGAGCTGCGCTTGCCTCGATGCTGGCCGAACATCCGATTCGGGCAGACTCCACGCAGTACGGTGGGATGCCGGAGTTGCCCCACTTCGCTCCCAAGGCAAAGCGGGCCATCTATCTGCACATGAACGGTGGTCCCGCGCAGATGGACTTGCTGGATTACAAGCCCAAGATGGGTGAGTTCTACGACAAGGACCTGCCGGAATCGGTGCGCAAGGGGCAGCGGCTCACCACCATGACCAGCGGCCAGGCCCGGTTCCCGATTGCCCCGTCCAAGTTCTCGTTCAAGCAGTACGGGAAGTCTGGCGCATGGGTCAGCGAATTGCTGCCTTGGCATGCGAAGATGGTGGACGACCTGGCCATTGTCAAAACGGTCTGGACCGAAGCCATTAACCATGACCCGGCGGTGACCTACATCTGCACCGGCAACCAGTTGCCCGGTAGGCCAAGCTTGGGATCCTGGCTCAGTTACGGCCTGGGCAGCATGAACAAGGATCTGCCATCCTTTGTGGTGATGGTGCCGCGGTGGTCCAGCAAGTCCAACGCCCAGGCGCTTTACAACCGGCTCTGGGGGTCGGGCGTACTGCCCAGCAAGTATCAGGGGGTTGCGCTTCGGTCTCAGGGAGATCCGGTGTTGTTCCTGAGTAACCCATCAGGGGTCGATTCGACAACACGCCGGCGGATGCTGGACGCCCTTGATCAGATCAATCAGCAAGAATATGAAAGTCTGGGCGATCCTGAGATCCAGACCCGGATTGCGCAATACGAGATGGCGTTCCGGATGCAAACGTCCATTCCGGACCTGACCAACATTGCGAATGAGCCCAAGCACATTCTGGAGATGTATGGTGACGAGGTGACCAAGCCGGGTTCTTTTGCCCACTGCGCATTGATGGCGCGTCGGCTGGCCGAGCGAGACGTGCGTTTCATCCAGATCTTCCATCGTGGCTGGGACCAGCATGGTGATCTGGCGAACGAACTTCCTCGGCAAACCAAAGACGTGGACCAGGCTTGCTTTGCGCTGGTGCAAGACCTCAAGCAGCGGGGTCTGCTGGATGACACCCTGGTGATCTGGGGTGGCGAGTTCGGGCGCACGGTGTACTGCCAGGGTGGGTTGTCCAAAGAGAACTATGGCCGAGATCACCATCCCAAGTGTTTCCCGACCTGGTTTGCCGGTGCGGGAATCAAGCCGGGCGTGGTCTACGGCGAGACGGATGATTTTAGCTACAACATTGTGGAGAATCCGGTCCACATTCATGACCTGAACGCCACGATTTTGCACTGCCTGGGGATCGACCACCGGCGTCTGAGCGTGAAGTTCCAGGGGCTGGACCTGCGTCTGACCGGCGTGGAAGAGCATCATCCAGTGAAGGGAATCCTGGCCTGAAAACCGGTTCCTGGATGGTCGAATTGTGGCTGAAGCTCTTCAGGGTTGCCAACCAAGCAGCAGGAAGCGGGGTAAGCACGTGCGTGACTTCAGGTCTCTAAATCAGCCTGGGTATCGGGTGGCGGCATTGGCTTTGGGGTTCTTGCTGATGAGTAGTGCAGCCGGTTTGGAAGCCCAGGATTCGATTCCGATCAACCAGGATGAGTCCAAAGTTGCGTCTTACACGCTTCCTGATCCCTTGAAAATGGAGTCAGGGAAAGCGATTACCAATGCGGCCGACTGGCCGGCACGCCGGCTGGAGTTGCTCAAGCTGTTCGCGTCTGAGGAATACGGCAAAACGCCATCGACGCCGGTTCCGATGCAGGTGCGTGAGATTGAGCGTTCTGGTAACGCACTCGGCGGCAAAGCCGTTCGCTATCAACTGGAACTGGTTTTTGGAACCGCGCCTCACACGGTTTCGGTCGACTTGCTGGTGTACCTGCCCAAAGGCGTGACGACGCCGATTCCCGTAGTTCTGGGTTTGAATTTCAATGGGAATCACTCGATTCAGGCCGACCCGGCAATTCGCCTGAGTTCTGGCTGGTTCCGTGATGAACCCAAGGGGAGTCACCCGGACAACAAGGCCAACGAGAAGGTGCGAGGCGCAGAGTCGACCCGGTGGGATGTGCCTCAGGCGATCGCCCGCGGATACGGGGTGGCAACATTCTATTACGGTGATTTTGACCCGGATTTTGACGATGGCTTCAAGAACGGAATTCATCCGTTTCTCAATGCGACTGGGACCACGGATCCGAATCGGTCGGGGGAAACCTGGGGCTCAATTGGAGCCTGGGCTTGGGGGCTCAGCCGAGCCTTTGATGCCCTGGAAACGATCCCCGCAATTGATACGGAGCGTGTGGCGGTTCTAGGCCATTCGCGACTGGGTAAAGCTGTGCTCTGGAGCGCCGCACAAGATTCCCGGTTTGCCTTGATCATTTCCAATCAGTCGGGCTGCGGAGGGGCCGCGCTCAGTAAACGCGATTTTGGTGAGACCGTGAAGCGGATCAACACCTCGTTCCCGCACTGGTTTTGTAACAATTTCGTGAAGTACAACGGTAACGAAGCTGCCTTGCCAATGGACCAGCACGAATTGCTGGCACTCGTCGCCCCCAGGCCGTTGCTTGTCTGTAGCGCGGTCGAGGACCGCTGGGCCGATCCCAAAGGTGAATACCTGGGCTGCGTAGGTGCCGACCCGGTTTACCGACTTCTGACAGGAGATGGGATCAACGCCAAAGAGATGCCTGCGCCCAATGAACGGGTGTGGGGACCGTTGATGTACCATATCCGGCCTGGCTCGCACGATGTCACGCCCGAAGACTGGACTCTCTATCTCGACTTCGCAGATCGGTACCTGCCGAAGAAGTGAATAACACAATCTCGATAGCCGCAAACTCTTGCCAGCGTTGCTTGCTCTTTCTCGTCTAGAAAGAACAAGGTTCGCTTCGCGGTGTACCTGGGCTTCCCGTCACGGATGATCTTCGATCTTCCATGTCACAAGGAAGAGGGATGGGAAGATCTCACCTGCTTGCCTCAACCGTAAAAGTCTGGGCTGGGGTATTGCTTTGAATCGGTACTCCCAACCGCTTGGCTGGCTGCTTTCGGCCGCGACCCCCCTTTGTCACTCGTTTTATGTGCAAATTGTATTGCAAATCGCTGTGATTTGTTTAATGATAATCGTAGAATGATTATATGTGAGTATGAATTTAAATAGTATCTGTATGGCCTGAGGTCGGCCTTGTGGAATCTGGGTTTTAGCTCGTGAAGAACCGTTTCAGGGTTAACCAGCGTTTCTCGTAGAGATGCCAAGATAGCCAGGCAAGTGGAAGTGTAATCGCCGTTGCGATGATGTAGAAACCAAGTTGGCCGATCAAGGGAGAACCAAAAAGAGTGGGAAAGCGTGAAGGCGGGAACAGGGTGCCCTTCAGCAAAGCTTGAACCGGGTTGTGGAACAGGTAAAGAGCATAGCTGAAGACTCCGAAAAGCGTGAGAAACTGACTTCTAAGCATCCTGTTGAGCAAAGAAGACCGAGCGCCCGTTAGTGAGAGAATCAGGAAAGAGCCACATGCCAGTGAGACGATCAGCGGGATACAAACGGTGGTGATTTTGAACAGTGCCACGCCCCCACCTGAAGGCAATAGATAAGGGATGCCCAGAAGTAATAGTGAGGCTGGTAAAATCCATCCAGCGAGGTGGCTGATTTTCTGAAGACGCCCAGGCACTCTTGATGCCAAAGCAATCCAAGAGCCGATTGCCAATCCGTCCAGATGGGCTGGTGTCAGCATCCAACTCCAGATCGTCGGAGCATTGAAGACAGACAGTAGAATTCTTGTCAGCACCGAGAAGGCTAATACGAAATAACATATGCGTTGAAGTTGTTGTAAAATGAAACTCCGTACGATGACTGGCCAGGTCAAATAAAACTGTTCTTCAATGGCTAGTGTCCATGATAAGTCCACCAGGCCGTTGCGTGGGCCAAAACCACTGAGGGCAATGAACCAGTTGGATAAGAAGAGCCAGTAATAGATCTGAGAAGAACCCGTGGTATGGCCCCATTTTTCTGCTTTAGAGTGCTGAAACGAAGGCAACACGACAAAGGCCAGAAAGAGAATCAGGTAATAGAGCGGAAATATTCTCAACGTCCTGCGTGCGTAAAAGTTGCGATAGTAATGCTGAGTCGGTTTGGAGTAATAAAGAATTCCGGTGATCAAATAGCCAGAAAGCACGAAGAAAAGGTCAACTCCATACTGGAGCATTTGCGAGAATGCAACAAACCCTCTGTCGAACGAGGTTACAGGTATCAAAACCGTTTGATGGAAGAGCATCACGCTCAGAACTGCCAAACCTCTGATACCATCGAGTTCCGGAACGTGCTTCGCAAGTATCCGGTTCTCCACTTCGCTGGGACCGCTACCTTCTTGCATTGTCAGCCTCGGGGCAGCTTCCGGATGTTCTGGTGAATTTAAGAGTTGGGACACGGTTATTGAACAACTTCTCTATCGGTGAACGATTGGAATGATCAATGTCAGTCTGTTAAGTTCAGTTTCTCGGACCGGAATCGCTCAAAAACTCTGGCGGTCGTCATACATTCACAGGGTGGGTCAAGCTGAGGTGTTCACGTCACATCTTGACAATCAACAAGCTCTGGAATCTGTTCAGGAGGAAGCAACTGCGTGGATCTGATTGTGCGGTTCGACTTGGCTCCAGGCAAGATGTGGATGCTTGGTTTAGCCTGTTAATGTATGTAGATTCTTTCGATGTATTGATCAGCCTGCGCTTCATCAACCATGACGGTTCTATGCTTTGATGGTTCTCATCTCAACGGGCCCGGTTCGCTTACTAACCGTACCAATATGGAGGGTGAATTGCAATTTCTCAGCTTGGTCAAATCTTCTGTATGGATCGTCTCCAGGCCGTGTCATTCAAGAATTGCAGAATGTCTGAGCCAGGGGCTTGTCGGTGGCAACGTTCACGACGTTGAATATATTGGGAGCCCCAGGCGTTGAGGTTGGAGGTTTAGAATCACAGGTCAAACCGTATGATCGCTTCCCCAATCTTCTCAGCGTTTCAGGCCGCAGTCTTTTTTTGAGCAAACAGGAAATTCACTGGTTTGCGTTTCGGGCTTGAATCTCACAGGATTGGCCCAAGTAATCATGAGCCCCGCTAAAGCAACACCCCGGCCCAGACTTGAAGTCTGGACCGGGGTGTTTGTTTTCCACCAGAAGATCACGCTTGATGAATCAGCGGCTTTCGGCCGTGACTGCCATGACGATTGGTGCCGAGCCGTCTTCGCCCTTGATGAACTCGATCCGGTCGATCTTCGTTTCCTTCTTGGGCTCAACGGTCAGATAGCGGAGTTGCTGATTCCGAAGCTTGAAGGCCAGCTTGGAACCGGGGACATCAATCTCTCGGATGTAATCCGAGAAGTGGATGCCGTTCTTCAACTCATGGTCCTCGGTAGAGCCGTCGGCATAATGGAGCCGGACGATCATCGAGGTCGTTCCCTTGGGGCTGGCTGGGAAGCCCCAGCCGCTCACGCCGCTCAGCAGGTGAATGGCCTTGGCCGAGGTGTTGCAGGGGATACTGACCGACTTGGGCATGTCCTTGGGAATGATCCCGTTCTGGCTGTACAGCATGATCACGTTCGGAACCCGGTCACCACGGGGGTCCACCAGGTGGAACGGTACGCCAAAGGCCGTCTTGGGGGACCAGTCGGGGAAGACCATCCGCTCCTCAAAGCCCTTCTTGTCAAAGAACATTCCCTGGGTGCTCACAATCGTGGCTGCCTTGTCTAGCGGCAGTGGAACGTACTGCCCCTTGGCGGCCAGGAACTCCAGCAGGTCCGTGAACTCCTCGGGTGTGATCTGCTTTTCGAACCCTTCGGGCATCAGGGACTTGGGAGACGCAATCATCTCGTCAATGTCCTCGCGAAGCACCACGTGCCGCTTGGCCTCGCTATCAACCAGTTCAACGGCTGTCTGGGTTTCGGATGCCAGCAAGCCGCTCACTACCTGACCATCGTTGGTGGCCACGGTGTACTGGCGGTAGTTGCCTTCCACCGAGCTGTTCGGGTCCACGATCTCATGGAGAATCTTCTCCTTGGGATGGACCGAGAAGCCGGTGAGGTTGGGGCCAATCTGCTCACCCAGGTTGCCAAGCTTGTGGCACTTGGCACAGTTCTTTTCAAAGACGACCTTGCCCAGGGTGGCGTTGCCGGTCTTCTCGGTGATGGGCAGCAAGCTCTTGAGTACCATCTCGCGGTCTGCGCTTGGCAGCCGACCACCACGGTCGATCACCTTGCGAGCCCGTTCGGCCAAACCCTTGTCGGGGTGACCAACCAGGCGCTGGGCCTGGTCGATGGCAAGATCACTGGAGACAATGGTGTCATTCTCCAGGGCCTCAACCAGGGTGCCGGTCCATTCTGGGCGGCGGAGCAAGATCTCCAGCGACTGACGCTGCAGGGTCGGTGAGAACTTGCTGAAGCGGTCGATCAAAACCGGCCCAAGGTCTGCCACGCCAGACTGGCTGACGGCGTCTAGCAAGCCAACGGACAGGGTGGGGGCCGACTTGGCCGAGATCACCGAGAGGGTTTTGATCAGCGATTCGCGGTCGGGATTCAGGGCGGCCAGCCGCTTGGCAGCCGCAATCCGGTCGGCCTCAGGGCGACCTTCATCGGCCACTTCTTCGGTGAGCCTGGCTCGCAAGGTGCCCAGGACCGTCTCAACCTTGGAGGCAAACCCCCAGCGCTGGGCGAGCAGGGCAACCGCAAGCTGCGAGTTGGAATCGAGCTTGGGCATGCGGGCAACCAAACGATCCTGCACTTCTGCGGTCAGGGTCGGAGCCTTGCCTTCGGGCCAGCCGGCGGCCAATCCGGTGAGTACAGCCGCCACGGTTGCACCATTGCCGGTTTCTACCGCCGTGAGCAAAGCAGGGAGCTGGCTGTCGTTCCCGCTGCGGGCAAAGTGTTCAGCCACAATCCGGACCGCGTCACCCGCGGCTTCGGGGGCATCCTGGGCAGCCAAAGCCGCCTTGAGGAAACCCAGGTCATGCCTTGCGCCAGCGGTCGTGGCCGCCAGCGGAATCCAGCGATCGTCTGAATTTTCCGGCTTCTGTAGAGCCGCGAAGATGGCAGCGCCCGCTTTTTCCGAGGGCTGACTTTCGGCCAGTGCCAGCAGTGCAGATCGCCGCACCACCGGGTTGGGGTCGTTCAGGAGCCCAGCATCCAGCACGGCCGTGGCGGTATCGGCATCCTTGGCCAGCACCTCAACGGCTGCGCGTCGAACGCTGGGAGCTTTCGATTTGAGAGCGGCAACCAGCCCCTTCTTGACCTCGGGGGTGCCCAGCACATTCAGGCCGGCTAGAGTCCAGGCTGAGTGCAGAGCGCCTGCGTTTTCGCCGGTGGCCGGCTCCACCTCGTTGGAGGTAAGCAGTGCCAGGAGCGCGGGCACAACCGAGCGATCGGCCTTGTTGATGAGCTGCCACTGGGCAGTCATCCGCCAGAACATGTTGTCGTTCTTGAGCGCTTCTACCAGTTGCTGCGGGGTGGCATTGGCCAGGTTCAGAACCTTGCCAAGCGGCCGGGTGGAATTGATTACCCGGTAGATCCGGCCGTGGGTCTTGTCGCGAAGATCGGTCACATACGCGTTCCCCTTACCGGTCTCGAACCCGAGCGGTGTGGGGTTGTGCTGGACAATGTAGTTGTACCAGTCGATGACCCACACTGCGCCATCGGGGCCAACCTCGGCCGCAATCGGGCTGGTCCACTCTTCGGTGCTGGCCAGCAGGTTGAACCGGTCGTGGCTGGCCAGGTGGCTGCCGTCTCTGGTGAGCTGGCAAGAGTGCACCAGATGCCCCGTGGGCTCGGTGACAAACGCCACCTGGTCCCAGTAATCCGGTGGAAACTGACGGGCCGTGTACACAGCATGTCCGGCGGCTGCCGTGAATCCACCAAACCAGTCAACCTGGCGGATGGTGGTCAGCGGGCGCATCCGATCATGGTCGGCCATCTTGGCGTTCCCCTTGCCCAGCCAGCCCTTGACTGACTCAAAGGCCCGGTTCGGCATGCCAAGGTAGGAGGAGTGTTCGCCGTTGGCCGTCGAATAAACAATTTCGTTGGTTTCGGTCAGGCCCAGGCCCCAGGTGTTGTTGCTGGTTGAGGTCAGGACCTCAAGCTGAGAGGCATCGGGCCGGAACCGGAACAGTGACTGGCCAAAGCGGACCTGCTTGCCACCTACAGTGCCCTGGAACCCAGCGTAGCCACAGGTGCCGTAAACCCAGCCATCAAACCCGAGTCGCAGGTTGCTGGGCCCGGCATGGGTGTCTCCGGTGCTGAAGCCCGTGAACAGAACCTTGCGAACGTCGGCCTTGTCATCGCCGTTGGTGTCTGTCAGCAACAGCACGTCTGGGGCCTGGGTGATAATCCAGCCTTCAGGCGTCCAGACCATGCTGGTGGGAACGCTCAGCTTGTCGGCAAAGATGGTGAACTTGTCAGCCACGCCATCACCATTGGTATCTTCGCAAATCTTGATCCGGTCGTGCCCCTGACCTTCAGGCTGCTTCTCGTTGGGATAATCCACCGTTTCGGCGATGAAGAGCCGACCTCGGTTGTCCCAGTTCATGCAGATTGGCTTGATAATCTCTGGGTCGGCCGCAAAGCGATTGACCAGAAAACCGCCAGGAGCGCTCAGGTGCTTCATCGACTCGGCAACATCAAGCGGATCTTGCATGTCATTGATCAGGGCACCCTTACCAGCCTTGTAGTCTGGCAGCTTACCGGGCGATCGCGTGAACGGCTTGGTCTCATAGGTGAAGTCAGGACGACCCACAGCCCAGCGAATTCCCTGTGCGACCTGAGAATGGTAAGCCGGCAGCGTGAAGACCCGTTCGTCATGGCCGGAAGCGTTGTAGTAAACGCGTCCCTTACCCTGCTCACGCACCCAGATCCAGGGCTCTGCGCGGCCTTTTTCGTCACGGTGAGAAAGGACCAACCGGTCGTTCGAGAGTTTGTCATGCACGTAGCTCTCGTCGAACGCCTCGAACGGAGCCTGACCCTTGACGGCCGGATGCTCCGGTTTGTCCATCACGGTGGTAAACGTCTCAGCGCCGTGGCTCTTGAACTGGCCGCCCACCAAGGCAATGTACTTGGGTGAGTTGAGGAAACAGAATGAGCCGCAGTGAAGCACAACCAGCCCCTTACCCCCTTCAACAAAGGAGAGCAGGGCAGCTTCTTGGGCGGGCTCGATCTTGTCTTGGTTCGCGTAAATGATCAGCGAGTCATAACGCGCAAGATTCTCTGGGTTCAGATCCGCCAGGTTGTCTGTGTAAGCAACGTCAATTCCAGCCTTGGCGAGTGCCGGAATCAGTTCGCTGGCACGCTGGGCAGGCTGGTGGTGCCCGTTATCACCCAGAAAGAGCGTCTTGATTCGCTCGGATTTTGACTGACCGTAGGATGCGAGGGGTGTTGAGCCCAGGATAAGGGTCAACAAAACCCAGCGGCCCACAAAGGCCGCGCGGGAGAGGGTTGCTAGCACGTAAGAGGCTCCTCGAAACATAAAGTCGCCGAGAGGTCTTCCGATCGGCGATTGATGGGCGGGCAGTGGTACGACCTTGGAGGTTTGGTATTCAGTATTTTGGCGGTCCCCAGCGATCTTCTCAAGCGAGAAATGGATAGGGCCGCCGGATTCTCTGGTTATCAGACTCATTAACGGCCCGGTCGATGGTACATCGCTCGATAGAAGTTTAGCAGCCTGGTCAGCCGACCAGAGGTTGCGGCATAGGGGTAAAGCTGGGGTCGGAGGCCACCGGGTCCACGCACGTGAACCGCCTGGGGCTGGACGAATTCCGCAAGTCCAGCCGCGCCTCGGGTCCGACCAAATCCGCTGGCCTTCAGGCCTCCGAATGGCGCGGTCATGTGGCCGGCCGCAGTCACGGCGTCGTTAATGGTGACCATACCCACATCCAGGCTGGGTGCCAGGCGTGAAAGTGCTGTGGAGTCTGGGCCCCAGAGGCTGGCCGAGAGCCCGAATTCAGAGGCATTAACGGCCGCCACCGCGGAAGCCAGGTCTGGCACGCCACGAACCACAACCACGGGCCCGAACGAGCCTTCCAGGTGGGTCTCAGGCTCAGGCCCATCGGCCAGCAGCACCACGGGCCGGCAACTGGAGCCGTCGTCTGCCGGTTGGCCGGCTGTGGTGATGCTGCTCTGAAGTTGGGCACCAGCCTCAATCGCTTGCTGAACCTGGGCCAAAAACCGCCGGCGCGCTTCCGTTGAGATCAGTGGACCCAGGTCAAACTGGCCAGATTCGGGACGGCCCACCGTGAGTGTGTTGGCATACTGTCCCAGGGCGGCGGCCCAAGGCGCAGGGTCTCCTACAACGTAAATTCGCTTGATCGCCACGCAGGTCTGGCCGGCCCCCACAAAGGCGGCCCAGGCCAGGGCCGGGACGGCGGACTTGATCGAGGTGCCGGGAGTGACAATGGCGGCATCAAAGCCCGAAAGTTCGGCCACGGCCGGAACGCCACGGCTGGCCAGGTCGGCCAGCACTTTGCGGCCTGCGGAAATCCCGCCCGTGAAAACCGCTTTGCGCAGCGGGGCGGCAATCAGAGCGCGGCCAACCTCTGGGCCTCCGTATACCGTACTGGCCACGGTGGGTGCTAACCCAGACTCCGTCAGCAGTTCATGGAGCCGACGCCCGCATTCGGTCGCAAATTCGGAAGGTTTCCAGAGCACCGTATTGCCCGCCGCCAGGGCCTGAATAATGGGGGCCGCATTCAACAGCAAGGGGTAATTCCAGGTGCCAATCATTCCAACCAGGCCGTACGGCCGCTGATGAACACAGGCCGACTTCATCAGCATCCAGCGTTGCCATTCCGGACTGGATCGCTGATCTCTCAGTAACTTTCCCGCTCTGCGAACCGTCCAGCGCACGGCGTCGAGGGTAGAGACCACCTCCGTCTCCGCCTCAATCCTTGGCTTGCCAATTTCGTCACGGATCAGGTCGGCCCAGGCATCGGCATCGCGTGCCAGTTTGCCATGAAACCTGGCCAATGCCGCCTGTCGCTCAGCCCAGCCGGCAAGTGACCAGCCTGGTTGTTGCCTGGCCAACTCTTCGGCAATTCCCGCCACCGCTTCGCTTGGCGTCGAGCCGGGAACGGCTTCATGAGTGAGGGGTGTTGAGCCGGCCACGCTGCCGCTGATCCGTTGAGACATCAGGTCATGACTTTACGTTGGAGTGACTGGGGCGGTTCGCGGCCCGGGCGACAGGAGCAGCATAGCTCGTTCCGCGCCAGGTCACTCGGCCGGTCACGCACATTTCAATGGCGCGAAAGGAAATCCAGGCCGATACCAGGCCGGCCAGCGGATAAAAGAGCGAGTAATGCGCTGTCCTGGGCGAGGAAAGGCGATACATTTTCCAGAGCAGCGTGGTTTTCAGGAACTGGTGGATCAGGCTCAATGCCAGCAGGGCGAGTGCGAACGGCTTGGCTGTACCCGTAATCAGCAGTCCCAGCGAGACCAGGAGCGCAAGATCTCCGGTCTGGCTGAAGATAAGCGGCTCAACGATCCTGTCGATCAAGGGCAGCGGTTTCCTTCCCAGCCCATCGTAAAGGATACGTGCCCAGCCACGGGTCAGAGATCTGAGCCCGGTGTACATTCTTGTAGAGCTAATTTCGGTTCCAATTGCCATACGAATCGGCAGCCCGGCATCCTTGAACTTCTGGGCCAGGGCAATATCTTCAAGCAGTCGATCTCGCACCGGCGCATAGCCGCCCACCTGCTCAAACGCGTTCCGTTGCATCAGGATGAACTGGCCGTTGGCAAAGCCGCATTTTTTCTTGTCGTTATTGACGGCAAGCGGTGAGAACGACCGCATGAGCACAATGCTCTGAAGCGGATGCACAACCTTCTCCCAGAAGGTTTCGCAGATCTGTTCGGGCATGAGGCTTGTCAGAACGGCGTTCTGAGATCGCGTGTACTGCAGCACAATAGCTAGCGCGTCTGGATGGTGACGTGTGTCTGCGTCCAGCATCCACAACCACTCTCCGCGCACGTGTTTACAGGCTTCCTGCATCGCATGGTTTTTGCCTGTCCAGCCGTCTGGCAATGCTTCAATGGAGAGGACGCGGATACGTGGATCAACCTGGGCCAGGGTCCGGGCAATGTCGGCTGTACGGTCGGTGCTCCGGTCATCAACCACAACAATTTCCAGGTTCCGGTAACTCTGATCGGAAACCGACTGAAGGCACCGACCCAGGGTTGCCTCCTCGTCTTTGGCGGGGATGACCACCGAGACCAGTGGCTGATTCTCTGGCAGGAACCGTGGAGATTTGAGCGTGAGGTAATGGAACTGCCTGAACAGCCATGCCACCGCAATGAGACGAAGGGGCCAAACCGCCACCAGGGCGGCATAGACCATCAGGATTGTTTTCTGGGTCGAAGACATGCCGGCTCTTCCGAGGAGATCAGTCGATGGCCTGTACGTGCTGGGCCGGTTCATGATGGGGTTGAGACCGCGGATTGGCCCAGAGCTGGTAGAGGCCCAGAATCATCTCCACACGTTCGAGCGGGAGACCCACTTCCTGAGCTATAGCAGCCGGTTTGCGGCCCATGCCGGCCAGTTCACAGACTTTCTCATATTGGGGGCCAAATTCATCCATAGCGATCATACCAGGGTCCGCAACTGGGACGGCATGGGCCTGATCGGCCACTTGCTCGCGGAGATCTGGAACCGCAATCAGAGTTGGTAGCGGCTGTATGGGGGCCTTCCGAGCAGGCAACTCGTTCACCGCTTCTTTGGGGCCCGCAACATTGGAATGAGGCCGCACGCCAAGCCGACCAGGAACCGGTACCTGTACCGGTGGCGGTGGTCCCGGCTCGGCTACCGGTCGTGAAGGCGTAGATTCCAGGGCACGGACGCGGTTTTCCAGTTGCTCGATCCGGTCCCTGAGAACCAGCCATTCGTGCGCACTGCGAGAAACGCCCCGCGACGGCCGGCGGCCCAACAGGTTCATTGCAGCAATCAGGGCAAGTAAGATCCCTGCCCCCACCTCAAATTCCCAAGAAAATCCCACCGAAGCTCCCTTCCTGGTCTTGAGTTCAGGGTGAGAACGCTCACCCTGAGTCTCCACTCATTCATCCTTGATTGAGCGTGGATTTTTCCTGAGCCGGTCCACCTAGGGCGGCCGCACTCGTGCTCTCTTTAGAGATCCGACCTTCGGCATAGGCGTGCTGCGCGGCTTCAAAAACCTGTGGCAAGGGTAGGTTTTTCTCGTGTGCCACACGAACGCAATCATCGTATTCGGGCCGGAACCGTGGTGGCCGGTCGGGGCCTTCTGGCCATCCGAGTTTTCCCTTCACCGGTCCCATGGCCGTTTCCACCGTGACCGGTGCCCGTTTCAGAGCGCGACGGCTTACCGGGTATCGTCTCACGCCCAGCGTGGTGGTTTCCCTGAACAGTAGTTCTTCAAGCGCTCCCATTTTACCGGGGCCTGCCAGCACGCTGATTACCACCCCTGGGCGGTTCTTTTTCATCAGCACGGGCGTGACAAACACATCCAGAGCGCCGGCTTCCAACAGTCTGGATGTGGCGTGTCCCACTTGTTCGGCGGGTAGGTCATCCAGATTTGTCTCAAGCATCCAGAGGCGATCAGTCTGGGGGGCTTCGTCCATACGGCCAATGAGCAGGCGAAGCACGTTGGCCAGTCCTGGTGGGTCGGCGGTGCCCGCGCCGTAGCCAATGGTCTCGATGATCATCGGGGGTACGGGTCCAAATTCCTGGACAACCGTGGCCAGAATGGCCGCCCCGGTGGGGGTGGTCTGTTCAAAATCGGCGGTCGACTCTGCCAGCGGAATTCCCTTGAGCAACTCGGCCGTTCCAGGGGCGGGCAGGGCCATGCGGCCGTGCGCTGCAACCACCGAACCACGTCCTGGGGGCACCGGACTGGCTTCAATGCGATCGACGCCCAGCAGGTCCAGGCCCAGGGAAACCCCCACGATATCGACGATGGAATCCACCGCGCCCACTTCGTGGAAGTGGACCTTTTTGAGGTCCGAGCCATGCACGCGGGCCTCGGCCTCGGCCACCTTCATGAAGATTTTTCGAGCCAAGCTGTTCGCCCGCTCGGGGAGCTTGGCATCATCCAAAATCTTCTCAATATGGTGCAGGTGCCGGTGTGCATTCTGTTCGGGATGGAGCACCTTGGCGTAGGTGGCCCGAAACCCGGCTCGCTTCACCGTTTCAAAAGTGAGCTTGGCTTCAATGCCCAGTCGCTCGACCTGTGCCGAGAGGATCGCGGGATCAACGCCGGCGTCTACGAGCGCACCCAGAGTCATGTCTCCAGAGATGCCGCTGAAACAATCAAAATAAGCAATGCGCACGCCTGCATCCCCGCGGTGTAAGCCGGTCTGAAACGGGTGAGAGTTCCCGCATTCTGAATATCTTACCCCTGGTACCCCGTGCTGCAAGGTCAACGAGGGTGCAGGGGTACCAGGTTTGATCTTGGCCGCCTTGAAGTCAGGACTCGACCCCGAACTCTTTGAGTCGCTCTCGGAGTGGGTCCAGCCCCGTGTACAGGATGGCATTAAGCCCCAGGGCCACCGCCGGTTCCACGTTCAGTGCCCGATCGTCAATGAAGATTGCGCTGGCCCGCTGGCCGCCCGTCATCCCCAGCGCGTTCAGATAAATCTCCTCATCAGGCTTTACCTGGCCCAGGTAGCACGAGGTGAAAAACGCGTCGAAAATTTCACCCAGCCGGAATGCCCGCACCCGATACTCGTGCAACTCGCGTGACTCATTATTCAGAGTGAACAGGCGGTACTTGCCGGTGGCAGCAAGCTCCCTCAGCCAGGCCAGGGTCTCTCCGAGAACCTGAGACTGAGCGAACATGAACTGCTTGAATTCATCGGGTGAGAACAGCCGAGACCGGTGAAAAACCGCCTTGCGCACATAGGCATCCAGGCCCAGGCGGCCGGTTTCAAAGGCCGTCTTGAGCATCTCATGCCGGGTCTGGAATTCATTGTAATCCAGCTTGAATTCTTCAGCTGCACGCTTGCGAGCCGGAGTGTCCCAGCCGTTGGTCAGCAGCACGCCCCCGATGTCGAAGAAAATCGTTGGTCGGTGATTCATGGTTGGCAGCTCTCCAGGGTTGAAGGTCTCACGTTTCCAAATCAAAGGCTCACGATTTGTCGATCCACCCCCTGCGCGGGGCCAGGCTATCGCTCGATTCCGGTCGTTGCCCCGATCTCAAACCGGGCGTTTCAATCCTCGGTTGAGAAGGCGGTTTCTGCTTCCAGTGCACGAATATACGCCAAGGCTTCGTCTACGGTACCCACGTGTACCCCGCACTGCCGGCCGGCCAGGTCCATCTCGCCCAGAAGTTCCAGGTCTTCACAGTAGGGAGATTGTCGTAATTCGTGCCGAATCCGGTTTCCTGGCGGACGTCCCGTCTTGGGAAGGACCTCCGGAAGGTTGACAATCAGCCAGTTCGTCCGCTCGGTCAGGGTCCCTTCCAGGGCAATCTGGGTTGCCGGCACGGGGTCGTTTGGGTCCAGAGCCCGCCCCACATCATGGAGCAAGGCGGCCAGCAAGAATTCCTCGTCATAAGGCCGAACGTCACGCGCTCGCTCAAAAACCTGAAGCGAGTGAAACAACGCGTCCCCCTCGGGATGCCAGCGCGGGTCCAGCTTGATCTCTTGGAGTGGTTCGAGCCGCAGCTTGAAAATGGCGAACCGATCCAGGTGATCGGCCATGCGGCTCAGGTCGGGTTCCTCGGCGACAGCGCCCGGGTCGGGTTCAGGCTCGGTCGGCTCCTGGTCAGGATCTGGGGCAGGGGCAGGGGCGGAACTCCGTAACCGCAAGACTTCGGTGCGTACCTCGGCATCGGTGGGCAGGTCGCCCGGCCGAACGCGCTGGCCGAGCACGGCCACCGCCTGGCGTTTGGCCGCCTCGTACTCCAGGGTCGAGAGGTCGATGAGCCGAGGGCTTGTGGGATCGGGGCTAATTTTAGGCATCAGGCGGCGAGCCGCTTCGGTGGCAATTTGCCGCCGAAGTCGATCGTCTGCGTGACCTACGCGAATCCGTTTCTTGAACTTGTCGTGCATCATGAATGTGGCCATGGGCAGACCACAGGGAAACGCGACCCGCCGCGGCTCCAGATCGGA
Organism: uncultured Planctomycetales bacterium; assembly: GCA_903926465.1. Classification (GTDB taxonomy): domain Bacteria; phylum Planctomycetota; class Planctomycetia; order Isosphaerales; family Isosphaeraceae; genus CAIYJE01. The sequence goes on along the minus strand of CAIYJE010000199.1, from coordinate 2,065 downwards.
GCCCTTTTGGGAGCGGCGGGTTGGGCGAACCAAGGGAAAAAGCGGTTTCCAGACGGGGCACGTGCCTCAACTTGTGTGTAGAGACTCGTTTTCCCGTCTGGAACATACTTCAGACTATCGGAAATGGTTCCGCCGGAACAAGTGCGGGGGAATCTGTGAAACAACTGGTGATCTTGAGATCTCAAGAAAAGTTAACCCTGGCAAACTTTGTCTGTCAGGGTGAGTGTGGCGCCATGGTCTACGAACTCCTGAAGTACGGCAGTTTCATTTTCCTGGTGGATTCCGCGGACGGCATCGACTACGACCTGACAGCGGTAACCGCGCTGGCACAGGCCCAAAACGGCAGCTTTCACGCAATAGTCGGTGGCAACGCCGTACACCACAAAAATGGGGTCGCTGGCCGCATAACGATGGAACAGGTCAGAGGCAAACGGATGGGTAAACAGGTCGTAATGTTTCTTATGCAGGGTGACGTGGGGCGGGACGTTCTTGAACGCTGGGGGTTTACCCAGTGGAACAATCTGGGAGCCTGGCCAGGCCGTGACTTCTGGGCGATCATGGCCGGGCGTTCCCAGCAGGCAGTGGGGCGGGAACGGCTCGGGGTCTTCCTCGTCCAGTTGGTGCGCACACGACGTGGCGATGACGGGAATTCCGTGTTCACGGGCAAATTGCGTAAGCCGGCGCAGGTTCGGGTGAATCTCTTCAACTCCGGCGATGGCCAGCGAGCCGGTGGGGTCGATAAAGTCGCGCTGGGTGTCGATATCGACAAAGACAAAGCGATGGTTCATGGGCGGTACAAAGGGGCTGGAGCTGGCGTGGGCATCAGAATTGAAATTTTATGATAACCGCTGCTTGTCCCGGGGGCACCAGGAACCGGTGGCGGGTCCAGAGAGACTACGAATGTGCGTCTCCTATGGCCAGATGCTACGAAAACAGGCGAGCTTCCTACTTTGCTTTCGGCAGTAAGCGAGCTTGAACGGTTCACGTAAAACCGTGGCGGTTTCTCCCTGCTGCCAGCCCGTTCGGGAGTAAACTTAAAGAACACCTGCCCAAACCGCGTAAATCTTTGATAACGACCCGACATAAAACGCTGTGGGAAGCCGAGGTTGTTTCATGGGCTGGAGTTGCGTGAACTGGGGCGATTCAGGCCGCCGTTGTCATTGGCGAACCTTGGCGGAGAATTGGTTTCAAAAGCTGGCCTTTGAAGCTCTTCAACTGGTTCATGGTGTTATCTTTGGTGCTTCTCACTTCAGCCTCTTGACTTCGTATCGGATCTTCCTGTATCCGTATTAGCGATTCTGATGGAATGGCGGCGGTAGCCTCGTAATTTCAAGGCTCCCTCATCCTGAACCAAACCCTTGAAGATTTTTCCGACTTTCGCATCCGTAATTGCTCGCTTTGACCTCACGTCGGCTTTGTCTTGAATTCACACGTGGTTGCCCACGCCGGCGGGTATGAGTTTCCCGTTGCTCCGGCACACCTTTACCTTGAGACTTGGCCCGCAATGATTCGCGCCCAACGCCACAAGCCGACCCGGAAGATTCCAGGCCTGGAAGCGCTCGAAGCACGCCAGCTCATGCACGCAGGCGCCGTCACGCCCTTGCACCTCCAGCACCTTGCCCTGGCTGTGACCGTGAGCCATTCCAGGGCTGGCACAACTCACGCAACACCGAAAGAGACGCTGGTCCAGAAGAGCCTGATACAGCATGAAATCAGGGTCGTCGAACGCGAATTGAAACATCTCTGGGCCAACCTGGCGGCCGATCGCGTGGATGCGACGGCCTTTCGCCACAGGCGAGCCGAACTTCGCGCGGAACTGACTACGCTCAAGCATCCCGCAACCGGTCACTCCCATCTGAAACCGCCGAACACTGGCCAGACACGAAGAACCGCGTCATCCAGCGACGCCGCCGCGCTGCCTCGTTCGCCCCAGGGGCCGGGCGGCGGAATTCAAACAACCACTCCGGTCACTTCAACCATGCCCACTGGCGGCAGCCAGGCTCACACTTCGGACGTGATTTTGCCCAGTGTCGGCATCACCCCGTACAAGACGTTCATTGCCGTG
>CAIYJE010000198.1 GCA_903926465.1 uncultured Planctomycetales bacterium | reverse complement strand
GCGCTCTAGGCTGGCCAGGTTAGCGTAGCATGATCATGATCGAGGCCACATGGACAAACGCCAGAAAGTTCTGAGCCTTCTTCTCGAACCTAGTCGCAACCCGACGATACTGCTTCGCCTTCGACCAGAACCGTTCGACCAGATTTCGATCTTTATACCGCGACCAATCAATCTCTCGGGGTTTTGTTGCGTTCGATCGATTCGGAATCACCGCCTCGCCACCAGCTTGTTCCACCCACGTGACGACCTCCTTCGAGTCGTACCCTTTGTCTGCAATCACCACCTCAAAAGGAACGCCTTCGATCAAGGTTTTTGCCTGAGTGACATCGGCGGCCTGGCCTGGTGTCAGGATGAGTTTCACCGGCAACAGCCCACTCACTGCAGCGTGGACCTTGGTTCCGAATCCACCTCGGCTCCGTCCCAAGGCTTGGGTTTCTTGGCCTCCTGTGCCGTTTGCTTTTTTTTCGCGCCTGCCGCGCACGGATCGGCGCGGATGATCGTTGAGTCAAGAATCCGCCACTCCAGGTCGGGATCTTGCAGAGCGTCGAAGATCAGTTCCCAAGTTCCCTTGGCGGCCCAACGATCATATCGTCGCCAGACGCTGTTCCAGTTTCCGAACCGTTCGGGAAGATCTCGCCAAGGAGCACCCGTCCGAGCGATCCAGAGAACAGCATCGACAAACAGTCTGTTGTCTTTCGCAATCCAGCCTGTTTGGCCAGATCGACCGGGTCAAAGATCCTTGATGCGGTTCCAGTCGGCGTCGGACATCGCGTGTCGGTGCTGCATGGGTGGCCTTCCTTGGCGTGGTGGGGAGGCCGAAAACTACCCAAATTCCCAGCTAGTTGTCCACACGACCTAGTGTTCCGCTCGTAAACCGGAATTTTCCGGTTTGCGAACCTTGAAGACTTCTCCATCACTTAAGGATGGGTTAGCCCTAAGTCGTTCTATCAGTGGAACTTACGGCAAGGGTGGCTGACGGGATTTGAACCCGCGATCCCCAGATCCACAATCTGGTGCGTTAACCGCTACGCTACAGCCACCATGAATCAGGAAAGTTTAACTTACAGAGGAGAACCACGGTTCGTCAAGGGAGCCCTTGTTCGCCGACCCCAATCCTCTGGATTTTGATGCGGTTTGTTGCTTCTGGAAACATGAGAGAACGCTGGTTCCACCCAGGTTCGGTTCATTCCTAAAATTTTAGGTATCAGGATCCGGGAACCGGTGGCAAGGTGGGTTCTGGTCTTCCCCGGATCTATCTCGCAGCCGAGTTCTGGACTGGATTCAGGCAGACCGAGTGGCACTGCCGGCCGCCTGCCCGAATTGTGTGAGGCGGCTGGTTTTGCACCGCTGCTGTTGATTCGTTGGCTTCACTCTTGACGCCCCAACACCAGGCTGTTTGGATGAGTTCGGAGAAACTTTCGGATTTGCTTGCGCCCGAGCGTTAAAATCTGATTTGTTCCCCTTGAAACAAGATTCTGTTCCGCCAGGTATCTCGGGAGTTTACCAGTGAGCAAACCGAGCCGGCCAATTCGGGTCGGAGTGGTGGGTTGCGGTCAGGCGGCGGCCGCCCACTTGCAACGGCTCCACGCCATTGATGGCGTGGAGATCGGAGGCCTGGCCGACCCAGACCGCGGAGCCGCGGAATCGCTTCAGGCAACCCTGAGTTCAGCGCATGGCGGGCCCCCACCCCTTTTTGCAGACCACCGTGAGCTGCTTGCCAGTCAGAAACTGGATGCGATTGCCATTTTCACGCCTCATCGCACCCACTTTCAGCCCACAATCGACGCCCTCCAGGCCGGCTGCCATGTGTTCGTAGAGAAGCCCCTGTCCACCAACCCCCAAGAGGCCGATGATATTGTACGCGTGGCCAGTGCCCGTGGCTTGAAGGTGGGGGTGGGACATCAGTACAGACTTAGCGGCAGCCTGATTGAGGCCAAACGCTTGCTCCAGTCCGAGGCCATTGGACGGATTCGGCTGGTCACCGCCACGCTGGCTTTACCCTGGCTTGCGTTGCATACCGGTCCCGAAGACTCGTGGCGGGTTGACCCCCGGGTCTCAGGCGGCGGTATTATTGCAGACGCCGGTGATCATCTGCTTGATGCCCTGCTCTGGACCACGGGTCGTCCTGCGGTTGAAGTGGCTGCCATTCAAGAGCGGCTTGCCGCGGGCTTGGACGTGGTTACGGCCGCGGCAGTGCGGCTGGCTGACGGAATTCTGGCAACACTCGCGGTTTCGGGAGTGTCCTCAACTTCCTTGTTTGAAATTACTTACGAGGGGGAGAATGGCCGCATTCGGGTCACAGAAACCCAGGGTTGGATCTGGTCACCAGGCCAGTCCATGCAGCCCCTCGCTGTGGCCCAGACCGCGACCAGCATTGATGGTGATTTCATTGCCGCCATCCGTGAAGACCGGCCGCCGTGCTGTCCCGCCGATCAGGCGCTCGACACGGTTCGCCTGACCGAAGCGATCGGTCGGTCAGTTGCATCCGGCCAGCTTGTTCGAGTGAGCTGACAAGAACGCTCATGCCAGGGCTTGACTTGGCTCGATACTTGACAATCGAAGGGTCCTCAGACTACCTGTAAGGCTCAAAGCGATTGGAGATTCGTCTTCAATCCCCCTTCCGAGCCAACCAGAGTTTGGAAGCCCGCCGAACCACCTTCTTTTTTTTCCAGATTCTTAGCGTGAGGAATTACCCGATGCGGGACCCCCTGGAAGCCCTGCAGATGCTGGAACGGCCGTTCTCTCAGCGTCTGGGCTCGCTCAATGCTCTCGGGCTGTTTTCGGAAACGCCATTGCGAATGGTGAATGAAGACGCCGATATCGACGAAGAACTCGACGAAGACGAAGAGTTCGAAGACGATGAATTCGATGACGATGATGACAGTGACGATGAAGAGCTGGACGACGACGACGAGTACGATGAGGACGATGACTTTGAGGACGACGAAGACGACGAGGTCCTGGACGATGAGGACCTCGACGACATCGACCTCGATGAAGAAGACGACGATGATGACGACGATGACGATCTGGACAGCTTGGATGACGACGACGAGGATCTCGACGACGAAATCTGAGCTGCTTCCTGATTTTTTGGTCTGAATTCAAGTCCAGCGGGCCCTCCGGATCACCGGAGGGCTCGCTGGCTTATTGCGTCTTGCATTCCAACGAAGATACGACCGCCAGCCCAATTCCGATTCTGGCTTGGCCTCCGATCCGAGTGGTTCCAATGAGGGGTTCTCCGCAGTGACTCATCACGACTCAAAGCAGGTCCTGGAATCGGTCGCCGCGGTGCGGGCTCGCTGGAGCGGTCAGGCGCGGGTTGGAATTGTCCTGGGAACCGGACTTGGCGGCCTGGCGCGCGAGATCGAGGCGGAAGCCACCATTGCCTATCCAGAAATCCCCCACTTTCCTCAATCCACGGTGGTCAGCCACAAAGGCCAACTTGTGTGCGGGCGGCTGGGCGGTCAGCCCGTGGTGGCCATGGAGGGTCGGTTTCACCTCTACGAGGGGTACTCGGCAGCTCAGGTTACCTACCCCATCCGGGTGCTCAAGGAGCTTGGCTGCTCTATTCTGATCGTCTCCAATGCCGCGGGCGGCATGAACCCCCTCCATCGCAAGGGGGATCTGATCGTGATCGAAGACCATATCAACCTGATGGGGGTCAATCCGCTCATCGGGCCCAATGATGAGAAGCTCGGTCCTCGCTTCCCCGATCTCATCGAACCCTATGACAAGGTGCTTCAGGAGCGTGCCCTTGAGGTTGCCCTTGAGCAGGGTATCGTTGCCCATCGAGGGGTTTACGTCGCCGTCACCGGTCCCAATCTTGAGACCCGGGCCGAGTACCGTTTCCTGCGTACAATTGGGGCCGATGTGGTTGGAATGTCAACCGTGCCAGAGGTCCTGGTGGCCGTCCACGCGGGGTTGCGGGTGCTTGGCTTCTCGATTGTGACCGACCTTTGCCTTCCAGACGCCCTTGAGCCGGTCAACATTGACGAGATCCTGGCCGTGGCCGGCCAGGCCGAGGCAAAGCTCAGACGGGTTGTGCTTGGAGTTCTGGGCCGCCTGGATGCCTGAAACCTTTCACTGGCCCTGCTTGAACTCATCCGGTAGCCTGGATCAGGCGGCAAGTTTCGCCTTGATTTGCCAGACGTGATACGTTGACTCCAAATGAGTCAGAGTATCGCCGGTTGCGAGGGTCGCTCTCTCTCGTTTCCAGACGCGTAAGTACTACGGCTGGGTTTCAATGGCGGTCCAGTGGGAGTTGCCCAAACTGGACCCGGTTCGTTCTGCTCCAGGGTTGAGCTCTACCTAGAAGGCATGTCCGCGATGTCGACTCCAGCGAAGAATTACAAGGACACGCTGAATCTGCCTGTCACCCGGTTCGACATGAAGGCGAACCTGGGCGTTCGCGAGCCGCAAATTCAAGAGCGATGGCGTGAACAGGATCTGTACGGCCAAATTCGCCAGGCTCGCCAGGGGCATGCCAAACGGGTGCTGCATGACGGCCCGCCCTACGCCAACGGCGATATCCATATGGGACACCTGCTCAACAAGGTGCTCAAGGATGCCGTGGTCCGGTTCCTCTCCTTGCGCGGGTTTGACAGCCCGTACGTGCCGGGCTGGGACTGTCATGGACTGCCGATCGAGCATACGGTGATGAAGGCGCTTGGCTCCAAGGCCAGTGGGCTTTCCGCCTCTGAAATTCGCGAGAAGTGCCGGGTTGAAGCGCTCAAGTGGGTCGATATTCAGCGTTCCCAGTTTCAAAGGCTCGGAATTCTGGGTGATTGGAAGCACCCCTACCTGACCTTGGACCCTGGTTACGAGGGGAGCATTCTGGACGTGCTGTCCGACTTGGTGGAAGGCGGCTATGTCTTTCGCCAGCTCAAGCCAATTCACTGGTGTATTCAGGACCGCACCGCCCTGGCAGAGGCGGAACTTGAGTACCACGATGAAACTTCGCTAAGCGTGTACGTGAATTTTCCGCTGGTCAACGGGGTTCCAGAAGGTTGGGGTGAGGGCCCCTGGCACCTGATGATCTGGACCACCACCCCGTGGACGCTGCCCGCCAACGTTGCCATTGCCGCGCACCCTGAACTCACCTACAGCGGAATCCGCTACACCGACCCCACCACGGGCCAGCCAGTCCACACGGTGCTGGCTTCGGAGCTGGTAGAGAAGGTGATGGGGCTCCGGAGCGTGACCGAGTGGTCCGAGGTGGGCCGCTGCACCGGCGCACAACTGGAGCACGGTCAGTACCGGCACGTGTTCATCGAGCGAACCGGCCCGCTGGTGCTGGCAGATTATGTGACGGTAGAAGATGGCACAGGCCTGGTGCATACGGCCCCAGGGCACGGTGCTGAAGACTATCGGACCGGTCAGACCTACCACTTGCCAACGCTCAGTCCGGTGGACGGTGCCGGCCGGTATACCACAGAGGCCCCAGATTGGCTGGTCGGTCAGGGGGTGTTTCAATCCAATTCCGTGATTGTTGAGCATCTGCGTACGATTGGGGCCCTGTATCACGGGTTCTCGTACAGTCACAGTTATCCGCATTGCTGGCGCTGCAAGAAGCCGGTGATCTTCCGAGCCACGGCCCAGTGGTTCATTGCGGTGGATCACTCGGATCTGCGCAAGCGAACCATGCGAGTGATTGCCGAAGAGGTCGGCTGGATGCCGTCATGGGGTCAGGCCCGGATCGAGGGGATGGTGTCCAATCGTCCCGACTGGTGTGTCAGTCGCCAGCGCGCCTGGGGGGTGCCCATCCCCAGCCTGTACAATGAGCAAACCGAAGAGCATCACCTCACGGCGGAATCGGTGCGATTCTTTCGTGATCTGTTTCGCCGTGAAGGGGCCGACGCCTGGTACCAAAAACCGGTCGCCGAACTTGTGCCTCCCGATCTAGATCCAGTCCGTTTCCCGCTTGAGCATCTCCGCAAGGGGACCGACATTCTTGATGTCTGGTTTGAGTCGGGCTCAAGCCATCGGGCCGTGCTGGCGCAGAATTTTGAGCTAGGCTACCCGGCTTACCTGTACCTGGAAGGGTCTGACCAGCATCGAGGCTGGTTCCAGTCGTCGATTCTGACGGCCGTGGGCAGTACCGGCCGTGCCCCATTTGAGAACGTGCTCACCCACGGGTTCGTGGTAGACGACAAGGGTGAGAAGATGTCGAAGTCGGTCGGTAACGTGATCCAGGCGGTGAAAGCCACCGAGCAGTACGGGGCCGATGTGCTTCGTCTGTACGTGCTAAGCATGGATTACGCGGACGATGTCCGGATGAGTGAGCGGGGTATCAAAGAGGCGTCCGAGGCGTACCGCAAAATCCGGAACACGTTCCGGTTCATCCTTGGGAATCTGGGCGACTACACCAGCTTTGACCCTGAGGCGATAGATCCTGATACGCTTCAGGAGATCGACCTGTGGGTGCTCGGCCAGCTCAACGGCGTGATTCGTGAGGTCACCGAGGCGCTCGAGCGGTTCGAGTTCTACAAGGCCTACCAGCGAATTTACCAGTTCTGCGCCGTGACGCTTTCCAGTGTTTACCTGGACGTGCTCAAAGATCGCCTCTACGCGGAAAGCCCTGGGGGCAGGCACCGGCAGGCCGCCCAGTTCGTGCTTGCTCGCTTGCACCACGATCTGACGATCCTGCTGGCTCCGTTCATTCCGCATACCACCGAAGAGATCTGGGACTACGTACCGGCGGCCAAGCCTGGGCACCCTTCCAGTGTTCACCTGGCCAGATGGCCTCAGCCCGAGCCCCGCTGGGACAACCCCGCGCGGGCTGAGATGTTCACAAAACTGCTGGGTTTACGTGAAGAAGCGTTCATTGCCATTGAAGCGCTGCGGAAGGCCAAGAGGGTTGGCAGTAATCAGGAAGCCCGGTTGACGGTCTATGCAGAGCCCGAGCAGGCGGCGTACCTGGACGCTCATCGAGAGCTGCTGACCACGCTTTGTGTGGTCTCGGAAGTCGAGGTTCGGGAGGAGTCTGAGGGGGCCCGGGGCGTGGTCGCAGACCGTTCGGCTTGCCCGAAGTGTGAACGCTGCTGGAATTTGCGTTCGACCGTGGGCTTAGATGCTGCCAATCCTACCCTGTGTGAACGCTGCGTGGGGGTGATCCGGGAAATCGGTCTGGCTCCGGCCTGAACCGCCTGGCTTGCGAACTCGCCCTCGTTTTGAACCTACCGGATCGGCTCCGCCCCACCAAGATTCTTCGGGTAGCTTGGTTGGGGTGAGTCGTGTACGGTAAGGCTGCTGGGGGAGAGGGTTGAGAGTTCTCAATCTCCAGCCGACCGATCCGATTTGAGGTAGGGAGGCGAGCCATGCGAATCGACCTGAAGCTGGTGCAATGTTTCCGCATGGGGGCCGTGGCTCTGTGCTTTGTGTTGGGTGCCAATGGGGCTGTGAGTGCCCAGGACCCTGCCTCAAAGTCTAAAACCAAGCGGCCCGTAGCCAGGGAAAGCGAACGGGCGACCGCGGCCCGGCAAAGGGTCAGAGCCCAGCTTGCCAATGAAGAACAGCAAGTGCAACAGTGGCAGACCCAGCAGCAGGTCAACCTGCAGAATGGCTGGCAGTATCCAGGGTACGCGTATGGCACGCCGCCTATGTGGAGCTACGGTGGCTATGCTTCTGGGGCAGTCGCTCCCGTCTATGGCAGTGGCTATGCCCCAACCTGGGGGCCTTCGTCGGTTTCTGGCGCCGGTGTCGCTCCCGTTTATCATTCAGGCATGACTGGGAATACCGTGACGAACGGCGGTTTTACTCCAGCGTCTACCACGGGTTTCTACTCGGGCGACAGGTTTCGTTCGAACTGGGGAACTGCCGTCAATGGCGGCACGTATTATCCTGGCCAAGGAGTGACCGGATCCACCACGCTTCCCTCCACTCCCAAGCGTTGAGTGGTTGCTGGAACCGGTGTGGATGCGGTCTGCCCGCGCAATTGAGCCGAGTTGATTCCCAACGCATCCGCAAGGTGAGCTGAATGACGAGTTATCCCCGCACCCCGCCCATGATTGGATCGCCGATCCGGATTGCAGTCTGTGTTTCTGGCGGCGGGACCACGCTCCAAAACCTGATCGACCGGATTCAGCACGGGGATCTGCTTGCGGAAATCTCGGTGGTGATCGCCGATCGACCGGGAATTGGTGCGATTGAGCGAGCCGAGCGTGCTGGGCTGCCGGCCGTGGTGGTTACCAAGGCCGGTCTGGAGCGTGCGGAGTTCAGCCGATTGGTATTCGAAGCCATTGAGTCTCACCAGACCGATCTGGTGATTCTGGGAGGCTTTCTCTCGTTGCTGCCGATCGAGGCACGCTTTCACCACAAGGTGCTGAACATTCACCCGTCTCTGATCCCGGCCTTCTGCGGACGGGGCTTTCATGGCGAAGCCGTCCATCGCGCGGCTCTTGAGGTGGGCGTGAAGGTATCTGGCTGCACGGTCCACATTGCCGACGATACCTATGACACCGGACCGATTGTCAGCCAGAAGGTGGTTCCTGTTCTGGATGACGATACACCGGCTTCCCTGGCGGCCCGGGTGTTTGCAGCCGAGTGTGACGTGCTTCCCGAGGTGATCGAGCTGTATCGGCTGGGGCGGCTCAAAGTTGAAGGGCGGCGTGTCAGAACCACCCTGGGCTGATTTTTTCCAGCAACCCGATCTGGCTTGAGCCTTAGAGCAGCAGTGAATCGAGCTTGGCCAGGCCGATCGGCTCTCGGCTTGCGAACGGCTCTGCGTGCTGTACGCCCACCAGATGGCCCCAGAACCGGGTCCGATCAAAGACGGCGTCGATCACGCCTGGTCGCCCGCCAGGCTGATTCTCAATCAGTTGAGAACGGTACGCCTCCACCGCTGCGCGTTTGGCGTCTGCCGCAGAGCTGATATCCAGCACAAAGCTGGGCCGCTCAACGATCCTCAGGTGCACGCTGAAGTAATACAAAACCCGAGCCGGGTGATGCGGAGCGCCTCGCAGGTCAGATTTTGAGAGCTTGGACCAGAAGCGGGCGTCTTCCACCAGTCGGGTGGCAGCCAGGTGGTCTGGGTGGGCGTCTTCCCAGTAGGGCGCAAACAAAAGTCGAGGCTTGGTCCTGCGGAAGACCTCGGCAACGGCCCGTCGGTGGGCCAGCGTGGGTTCCAGATCACGGTTCGGGAGCCCAAGATTGAACCGCCAGGGGTTCCCCAGCGCATGGTTTGCGGCCTCGGTCTCCTGGATCCGCCGTGCGGGCGAGCCAAGCGGAGTCGGTTCTCCACTGGTCAGGTCCAAAATCCCAACGCGCCATCCTTGTTCTTGCAGGCGAACGATCGTGCCCCCCACTCCCAGTTCCGCATCATCGGGGTGTGGTGCCACAATCAGTGCATCGAGCGCAGGCCAAGCATCATGTGACTCTGCCACGCGATCATCCCATGAAACAGAGGTGGATAGGGTTTCAAATCTCGCGGGACAGATCACAAATGGCGCTGGGGGCTGTCCCTGCCGTTGATAGTCTATCCTGAATAAAAAAAACGCGGGCGTTTCCTCAAATCTGGAAGGGACCCCCCCGAGCCTCTGCCAAATCCAAAGGAAGCGCCCGCGTGGCTTGGTGCCTTAGCGGCGATGGCCCAAGTATAGGGCTCGGAGTGCTGAAGGTGGAGCCCTTTTTTGCAGTTGTGTTGGGCATGTTGCCGTAGGTTGACACGATGAGCCTAAAGTTCATCATGAGGCGGGTCTTGGGGGTAAGTTTATCGCCAATATGGCTTAAATTGACCGAAAACTGGTGATTCCGCCGCGCTGTTCACTGGGACGCCAGCTTCGTGTATGACGGGGCTGAATCCTGATTATTGCGGTTCGCCTTTGCGTTCCACATGACTTGGCCCTGCGAAACGCAACGCGAAACTATGTTCAGGAGCGTCTGCTGCAAGTGTGCGGGCACTAATCCCAAGTCCGCAACTTCAAAACTTGCGATTCGGGCTGGCATCGGATACCGGAGCGTGCTGCAACCGAAAACCGCGCTAGCTCGGGGCAAGCTGTTCCAGTACGCGGCGAGCCGACAGCACCACGGCCATGGTCCCCTGCCCTGGAAAGACGGAATCTCCGACCAGCCACAGCCCTTGTCCCAGCAGGTCGGCCCCGACCGCCAGAAGGTTGCTGTTGCGCCGGGAGACGGGAGGTCCGCCCACGGCGCCCAGGCTTCTGCGGGTGTAACGCAGGAAGCTTCTGGGACTGGCAAATTCGGAATGACGAAGGGCCGACGAGCCATTGGGAAAGGCCCGGTCAAGGGCACCCAGAAGGCGTGATTGATACTCGGCCTTACGCGTTTGATAGGCAGTTGGGTCGAGTTCCAGCCAGTCCGCGGGTCTGACGTGGGTTGAGAGTGTTGCCACCCGCGTATCTGGTGGGCCGTATCCAGAATCTTCCAATGGAGAAAGCGAGATCAGAACATGATTGCCATCGTGAATGGGTGCTTCATAATCCTGCAGGACCTGATGGAAGAGGGGCGTAGAATCCGGGATCGCAGCGCGATCCAGGGCCAGGTAGCCGGTGAAGGCGCTCCAGGCGGCCCTGGATTTTCGCTCGCAACGTGCCAATCGGCCCTGTAAAGATCGACCGAGCAGGCTCGCCGCACGATCGACGGGTAGGTTGAAGGCAACTTCACGAGCCAGAAAACGCTCACGGCGCCTGGTCCAAACTTCAAACGGCTGGCCTGGGCCTGGTTTGTCTGGCCCATCAACGCGATCAACAATGGTGCTGGTGCGAAGTAAACCGCCAAGCGTTGCAAAACACTGGCCAATGCCTTCGGTCAGTGCGCGCATTCCGCCAGCAGGCCGGCTCATACCAAGGCGATAGGCCTGAAGGCAGGCGCAGGCATTTGCGAAAGGCACAACGTCTGGGCCAGCCTGCGCAGTGTCTTGCAAGAGCATGGCCACCAGGGTCCGGAACGGGCGATCATTTGCGAGTCCCAGCAGCTTGAGGACGTGCGCCACGGTGATCAAGGAGGTGGAGGCCGCGGCAATCCCGGAAGGTCCCAGCGTTCTCAGGTCATGAGCCAGGTCTGCGGGGTTCCGCCAGCTCAGTCTTGGGCACTGGCTGGCCGCCCTGAACAGTTCGGATCCAATCCTGGCTTGCCATCGCCAGAACCGGCGTTTGGCAGCCTCTTGGCCGGGAAAACAGCTCTGGATCGCCCGTTCAAAGACGTTGTCATCGCGCACAATGTCAATTTCGCGGTCCGGAAGATAAACCCGGTAGCTGGGCGTTTCAACACCTTGGAAAGAGAGTCCAATCTCTTCAAGCAACCGCCCCAGGGGTTCGCCCGATCTCAGGCCCATGAGTGCGGTTGCACCCGCGTCAAACACGTACGGGCCTCGATCAAACCAGCCCGCGCAGCCGCCGAGATGGCTATGAGATTCCAGCAAGGCCACACGTCGACCGCTGCGCTGCGCCTGAGCTGCCAGCGCCAGGCCGCCCATACCGGCCCCCACCACAACCAGGTCATACAGATTTGCAGTCATGCCCTGGCCTACCTTTTCCCGTTGCGGTTTTTGAACCAACCACGAGTCAGTGTAGGCGAACAGGCGAGCCCCTCAACCGTCAAGGGTTCGCCTGCCTGGAAATTCTAAAGCTTTGGGAACCAAGGAATGGGGTCCGTGGGAGACCGGTTGGCGGATTACTGCACCTCGACAGCCAGATTCCTTCGACCATCAAATACCCCGGATGAGGCCATGCGGCTCGATTTTGCGGCAGAACGGTTGGTCCCCGAAATTGCCGAGGGGCCAACGATAACTGCAAAAATCAGGCTGGAGTACAGAAGGTAGAACGTGTGCAGGCTGAAGGCCCAGCAAGTGAACCGGAGTCCTTCGGTGCGCTGGAAAAATTGGAAAAGCGCGGTATTGCAGAGCAAGATCAAAGCGATGGCCGCCCCCGCACCGGCTGCCGCCCAGGGTGAGAAGAGGCAAGCCGCCAGGCAAAAGATGAGCATCCATGCGGCTGCCGCGCTCAGGCGGCTGGCCCACCCAAGGTTGAGGTCATTGGGGATCGAGCCATTCGCACGAATCATGCGTGACCAGGGCAGTGCGCGCTGAAAGATGTCGGTGCGAATCAACGAGGAGAAGGTCCACCGTTTCAGATGGGTAGAGAGGATCTCTGGACAGGACCAGACCGTATGGCCGCGCTGGACCATGCGACTACCGAGTTCCACATCTTCAATGGACGGTTTCTGATAGCTTTCATCAAAGCCACCAACCTTGAGGAAGGTCTGGCGATCAATGGCGCCACATCCGGCCCAGAAGGTTGTTGCCTCACGTCGTGAGTTCTGGTGTACGAAATGGTGGAGCAAATTCTTATATCGAGAGATCACCCCACGATCTGGGGGGGATTGATCGTAAGAACCGAACAGCGCATTCAGTCCAGGTTGACGGCTGAACGTGTCTTCGATCTTGGCGAGGGTATCTGGATGGACCAGCACGTCCGAGTCAAGAAACACCAGAATCTTACCTGTTGCAACCTCTGCGCCCCGATTTCTGGCCACAGCCGGGCCACAGGGACCGGCGGGGATGCGAATTACCCGAGCTCCCGCCTGCTGGGCCACCTTGATCGAATCATCCGTGGAGCCATCGTCCACCACGATGATTTCTGTGGGAGCTAAGGTCGAAGCGGTAATCGCACCCAGGCACTGAGAAAGATCTTTTGAGCGATTGTAAACAGGGATAATGACAGACAGACTCATTTGTGGGTGACCCCCGGCAAACCTTGTGTTAAACGTGGTGCGTCAATGGCCTGACGTAAAAAGCCCGCAGCCACGGCAACCTGCGAGAGGGCAAGCAATGTGGCAAGGTGAACGTTTTTCCGGTTGAATCCATGTTCGAGTGGGTACCGAAGCAGGTCGTAGTAAAAGGAGGAACGCTCCAGGCCGACCCGGCTTTCCGTCGGCTCCGGTTTCTGGATCCAGCGAAGCAGAAAGGCCGCCCTTCCGTATCCAAATTGCTGCCGCCAGAAGCCTTGAAGACTCAGGTCCTGGGCATGATGAATCACGGCTTCGGGAACCTGATCGAGACGATACCCGGCCCGATTCCAGCGGACACAGAATTCACGATCTTCGCCAGCTGCGCAGGGGAAACGGGTATCAAATCCACCCAGCTTCAGAAATTCCGCGGTAGGCACTGCCAGGTTATTGCTGGTAACGAACGGAGACTTCATGGATTGGGTTGTGGAGACCACGAAGTCATTGATCATCTGAGATGCTTGAGAGTAGCGATTGCGCTCATGATAGTTGGTGGTATGGCCTGCACAGGCCGATTTGGGGGCGGCTGAAAGGTGATCTGAGAGCGCGCGGAGCCAGCCGGGTGAAACTAGGCAATCATCATCGGTAAACGCGAGATACTGCCCCTGGGCGTGCGCAGCACCCAGATTGCGGGCTGCCGCGGGGCCGGCGTGCGATTGATTCAACTCTTGAAGTTGAATCTTGGTATTGAGGGCATTCCGGGTGGAGGCAGCAACGGTGCAGCCGATCTCGTCATGCACCACGATCACTTCAAATCGATCTTGAGGATAATCAAGATCGGCCGTGGCAAGCAGGCAAGCTGCCAGAGCCTTGGGCCGGTTATAGGTTGGAATGATAATCGAGATAAAAGGTAACGAGCCATTCATGTGTCTAGACCTGTGACCTGAAATTTATGCATTAGGCAGTATGACACGGAGACCTGAAGGTATGAGCATTAAAGTGGTGCTGCATGCATCCGGGCATTCGAGCCGGCGGTAGGGACCGGTATGTCGAAGGTGGTCGGGTGCTCAATGGGAACCGTGATTCGGTAAACATCGATGGTGTTGGACCACTTTGAACCGGAAAGTTCAAACGAACGGACCAGTTCAAAGGGCTCTTGCTTCACCATTTCCCGGAGCCAGATGCCTGGCATCCGGGCTTTGGGGCCGGGATCCGATTCCACGACCAGATACTGACAACCCGAGTCCGTCTTCAGGAGTTCAAGGACTTCCGCAGGCGAGGAGGCGAATTCTTCAGCTTTGAGGCCGCGGCTCATCTTGTAGGTGTAAAGCAGTTTATCGCCACGGACAACGCCACGTGTCATCCCAGAGTCACTGGCTCGAACGTAATAGGTGAAGAGTGAGTGATAACGGCCGTCATAAAAGACGGATTCCGTGGGCGCTTCGGCTGCCAGGAACTCGGCAATTTCACGCATGCCATTCACTTGTCGGCTGGGCATGACCCAGGCCTGGTACCCGAGCCAGGAAACTAATCCCAGCGAAACCGCCTGCATGAAGACTGGAGAATTCGCTTGAAGCTTGAGTTTGTCGAGCATGGCCTGCAGGCTGACAACCGCAACTCCAGCCAGCCCAACCAGGGGAAAACCAAGCGGTAAGATGTACCGGTCTTCTTTGGCCTTGAGGTAAGATAGGAAGAGGTATTCGATCACCAGCCAGAGTGTGAGCACGATAGTGGACACACGAAGGTTCTTGAGGAACAGTCCTGACACGGCTCCGAAGCCTGCCAGCAGCAGCAGTGGCCAGGTGAAGGCCCCGGGAGCGAGTTTGGGGTAATACAACCATGGGTAGGACTGAGACAGCATCGGTACAGATAACGAAGTCATTGCCACATGCGATGTGGACCACTGCATGGCGAGCAAAAACGACGGTACCAGGATCACGGCGCCGACAATCGCTGTCAGAATCACGCGGGGCTGGAGCAAGAGTGACCAAGGACCCAAAACGATCACCCAGGCAGCAATAATGGGAACCACGACCACCGACGGAAAATAGCAAAGCACCGAGGCCACGCTGAAAAGAGCCGCAGGGTAAAGTTGCCGCGATTGCGGTTGATCCAGCCATCTTCGGGTGTGATAAAGCCCAGCGAGCATCAGGGCAGCGGCCGGAACGTTCAGCATCACAGCATGAGAGAACGTGACCATCGTCGGAAGCAGTAATACCATGGCCGCAAGATAGCCCACCTGTGGAGCGACGTAACGGCACAACCAGAGCCGGGTATACAACGCCCCGAGCAATGCAAATAGCAGAACCATTCCCTTGGCTATGAAGGGAGATGGGCCGGTAAACGCAAAGACCACGGCTTCCAGCCAGTAAAACAAGGGTGGATAGGAGGTCGGGTTAATTCCCGGGTAACGCACAAAGTACCGCTGGGCATAATCCAAGGCGTTCAGCGTATGCGCACGTACGAAATCGCCCCAAAAGATGCCGTTCAGGCCGTGCATTCCCGAGTCTGGTTGGAACCAGAGCCCATCGTTGTTCCACTGCACGCAAACCAGGAAAATCCAGGTAGAGATTATGAGGCCGAGCTGGGCAATGGTCTGAATTTGCGCGTTCAAGAACGCTTGCTCGACAAACCGCTTGATTCCAAGCTTGGCATCGAGCCCAGGGTATGGTCTCGAAACGCCTTCAATCAAAGGTCGTTCAAAACCACCCCGTCTGTCAGCGTGACCTGGGAACAGAATGCTTGGAATCAAATTCATCGTTGATTCGGCCAGGTGAAGGGTAGTTGGATCAGAAATCGGTTCAATTCGCCTTGAACCCTGGGATGCGCCCGGTTTTCCTGGAAAACAAGGCAATTCGCTTTTCAGTGATGGACATTCATGGACGGCTTTTCTCAAGCCGGCCGGCACTGAAATGGATTCTGAAAGTTGCGAAGTACCAGATCCAGAGGCCTACGAGATCGTTGTAGAAACCTTTCGAAGGATCATGTTCGTTCTGTATGGTCGATCCCAGGCTTGTACGGTTTTTTCAACGGATCAAGACGAATAGAATCAACAGTCACAATCTCACCGACTGGTTGCGACACCCTGCGCCGTTGAGTGTCGGTTCTGCCGATTCCTCCAGATCGGAAATGAAATCCAGGGCTCTCAGCCTGCTCGATCGCTCAGGGTATCCAGGAATTTTGGCGTGATTCGTGGCCCGGGCCGCTCGCCCATACGATGCGGTTGTGCAATGTAGCTCCCGCTCTCGCCATGGCAACCTTTTGAGGTTCAGGCTTCCCCAGGCCGTCGCATTTTGTACTCGTTTTGCCAGCCGATCGTTTCTTAAAGGCAACGCAGGTCCTGCCGAAGCCCACAGCCCCAAACTCCGCGATCCGTCCTCTTTGGTTTGGCTTGCGGAATCACAGGAGGGACGTGATTCCAGCCCTGGCCTTCTTCCGCTGGCACGTCAGGCGGTTCACGCTAAAATGAAACGACATCCGTATTCAGCGGAACAGCGTCAACAATTGGCCCAGGGCTATTTTCTGGGCTGAAGGCCCGGTTTCAACCGCCCCGCCCCAAGGGCTCGGTTGAAGGGCACCCCATGCCTCACGTCTTGGCGGGACGGTTCTGATAAAGTCACAGCCTCTCCAAGACCGGTTCTTGCTTCTGAAAGGATTGGCCTCGGGGAACACCGTTCACGGCACGAAAGAGCCGTACGACTTGAACAGGATCCTCGGTTCCTGAGCTATCAGAACCGTTCGTAGAGGACGATCAAGCCCGGATCTCGATGCTGCTGAATTTGGCCGAATGGCGATGAAACGACGATGCCTTGTGGGTACGTTTGATGCATTGTGGGGATAGCCATCTTGCGTGCTGCAAAACCGAGCAGCCGGTGTTATGCTATCTTGCCGAAGGGTGGGTTGAGACGTCGATAAATTGTGAATATTGGTGATTGCTTTCTGTCAATTCGCGTGATCGTTTCTTGAGCCGGTCATCACCTTTCGGGCTCGCCTGGTGACAGCTTGGACTTGCAGCCCAGCCATAGCCAGCAAGGGAGCTCTGAATGGTTTTACTTTTGCCTGGAATTTCTGTCAGACGTCGATGTGGTCGTGCCTTTGCCATGAGCATTCAGTCGTGACTCGAAAACATATCGCGTTTAGCAGTGCCGTACAGACACTGGCCCGTTTTGTGGTGCTTGTCTGCGGAATGATTGCGTTTGTTTATCTCTCAAGATCCTTGGGCGCGATCAATTACGGTACATACTCGGTTTCGTTTCTGGTGACACAGTGGTGCGCCTTGCCGATCACTTTGCTGGTTGGCGGTGCCACCGTGCCCATGGTTGCCGGTCATGACCAGGGTCAGCGGTATGCCAAGGCTATCCTGCACACGGCCCTGCTTTTTGGGAGTGGTGTAGCGCTGGTTGTGTTCTTCGCATCACCATGGCTGGCGAGCCTTCTCCGTTCGCCTGGCCTAGAGTATCCCCTTCGGATCATGGCCATCGATATCCCGCTCTCTACGGTCGCGGGTATCTATTTGCTCATTCTCACTGGTCAGGGGCGGTTCACCTCCAGCGCTGTCATCTACGTTTGCTACTGGCTGGTGCGCATGGCCATGGCGTTCCTGCTCGTTGAACGCGGGTTCAGTTTGCAAGGGGCGGCAGCCGCAATGCCGCTGGCATCGGCGATTCAATGCCTCCTGGGCTGGATTTTAAGCGGACTTCCAATCCTGAGTTCAGACCGGATGTCGTTCACGAATGTGTTCGGATATTCGCGAACCCATGCCGCCAGCGGCTTCGCTCAGCGGATGATCGATGGAATGGACCTTGTAGCAGTCAAAGTTCTGCTCACTAACCCGGGAGCCGCAGGCGTGTATGCCGCAGCTCAGAATATTTGTCTCACCCCGCAGGTCGCTTATGCGGGAACCGTGGGAGTGATCTTGCAATCGCTCGCCCGGCATCGGAAAGACGGTCGGCTTGACGAAGAAAACCGACTCTTCCAAGATTACTTACGCCTGACTCTGATCTTCGCAGGCTTGACCGTTGCCATGTGTACGAGCTCAACCCAGATTGCGGTCTTTCTTTTCGGTCCGTCGTTTGCCTCTGCGGGTCCCGTGGCTGGTGTTCTGCTTTTTGGCACGACATTTCGAAACTTAACCGCATGTGGACGAACGCTCATTGCTGCCCGAGGTGAGCGTGCCAAGCTGGTTCTACCGCTTTTCTTATTTCTAGGATTGGCCCTGGTTCTCTATTCCACCGTTGCGTTGTCTCTGGGGCAGACCCTGGATTGGTTTGGCTCTTCAAATGGAACGATTGGCTTTGCAATCATCGCTGCTTTGATTTCTCTCCTGGTTTGTCTGGCATCGCTGGTATCGGCAATACATATTGGCAAGATTGCGTTCCCCTGGACCACGTTCTTTCGTTCTGTGGTTTCAGCCGCGCTCGCTGCGGTTTGTGGCCTGTACCTGCCGGGAACCGGATTCGTGATACTCGGAAAAATTTTGGTTATTGCTTCGGTTTATATGATTATCCAGCTTGCGCTTGGTGAATGGCGGGTGGTTGTCCAGATGGTGGGTCATTACAGGTCTGCCCGGCTCCGCCGTTCACTGGAATTGAATCCGCCTGCGTGAGCTCCCCAATCCAGCAGCTCCGTTATCGCGGTTGACGGTTCGGCTCAGCGCTTTGAGCCTGTCTTGGAAAGTACTGCGTGGAACGTGAATCGCCATCAGTCCCGTTCGTCCCAAGGCTGTCTTTCCGCGCTGGCTTGAATTCTGACCAGGCCTGGAGTTTGCTGCCCCCCCTTTCCGTCTTGTTCAGGTGGGATTCTGGTTCTGGTAAGCCGTGTACTTGTCGGGTTTACCATAGGCCTTCTCAACTGGATATTTCTGGTCGGCCAGTACCAGCTTTTCCTGGAGAGAAGTTGCAAGATCCACACCCGTCACATCCGCCAGTCTCAGGAGTAGCCAGAGGCAATCGGCCAGTTCATGCGCGAGCGCTGTTTGCTCGCTGGAAGAGGCTAACTTTTCTGAGATCTGCTCATTGGTCTGGTAACGAAAGTGTTCCAGAACCTCGCCCACCTCACAAACCAAGGCTAGTGCCAGATCTTTAGGATGGTGGAATTGCTCCCAGGCTCTCGCCTGAGAAAACTGGCGAACCTGCAGTTTCAGATCCTGGATCGTGGTCTGGTCATCGTTCATGAATCGTCACGATTTCTGACAGGTTCGAGGAAGTCTTAGTTGAGCGCACGTTGACACGGAACCGATCTCGCCAACAGCCCAGGCTCCGAGGAGTGTGGCGGGCCCAAGCTTCACCCGTGGTCATTGGCTCCAAAAGAAGCGCAATTTCCAGACCTGGGTGAAAAGTGTGGCTCAGACTTCGTAGGTGTGAAGTGGTTCCGCCATCACAACGTCGGTCGTGACATGAGGCTGCAGGATCTCACTGAGTGAGAGCATCTGCTCGGGTTCGCCATGAACCAGGAAGGCGCGTTCGATGTTGCCACCGGTCTGCTCGTACCACCATTGCAAGTCATTGCGATCCGCGTGACCAGAGAAGCCGTCCAGCACGTAAACGGCAGCGTTCAGGTCGTACCATTGATCGATGATCTTGATCTGTTCCTCGCCCTCGGCAATTTGTCGGCCCAGCGTTCCCTCGGCCTGGTAGCTGACAATCACAATAGCGTTGTCGGGGTCACTGACCGTGTGTTTCAGGTGATGACGGACCCGGCCAGCGTCGCACATGCCGCTTGAGGCAATGATGATCAGCGGGCCGTCAAGATTGTTCAGGCGGCGGGAATCTTCCCAACCGGTTGAGTAGTGAACGTTGGATGAGCCGAAGTAGATCGGGTCTCGATCCATCAATTTTTGGGCACGCGGTGTGTAGGCTTTGGGATGTTCACGGTGGATATCTGTCAGGCGGTTGGAAAGCGGGCTGTCCACATAGACGGGAATTGGCTTGACCTTGTGAAAGTCAAACAGTTCCTGGAAGCAGTAGATCATCCGCTGGGTTCGGCCCAGGCTGAAGGCGGGAATGATAATCTTGGATCGAAGCCTGCTGGCCCGCGCCACAATGGCGTGCAGTTGCTTGATCAACTTGTCGTGAGAATCCAGTTCCTTGGCACCATAGGTGCTTTCGCTAACCAGAATATCTATTCCACGAACAATGGTTGGATCTGGTAACAGGCCCATGGACCGACGTCCCAGGTCGCCGGTGAACAAAAACCGGCGTTTGGTGCCGGCCTCGGTATAGTCAAGCTGGATCATGGCGGAGCCGAGGATATGCCCAGCATCACGATAGGTCAGATGGACCCCTTCAACGATCTCGGTGGAAACGTCATAGGGAAGTCGCTGAAGCCGTTCAACCACCCATTCCACGTCATGCAGCTCGAACAGGGGTTCAATGGCCTGGATGGCACCCTGATCGTCATAACCCATCGAGCGTCGGGCTTCGGCCTGACGGACATCCTCGCGCTGGATGCGGGCACTGTCTCGCAGCATGACATTCAGAATGTCGGCCGTGGCGGGCGTGGCGTAAATTGGGCCCCGGTATCCCGCCCGCATCAGGCAGGGGAGCCGGCCAATATGATCGTTGTGCGCATGCGATATCACGACCGCATCAAGGCTGAGCGGGTCAAACGTAAAGTGGCGGTTCGGGCTATCCGGATTCAGGCGGTCAGAATCGAATAGACCGCAATCCAGAAGGATCCGGCGGTTCCCAAATTCCAGCAAATGGGCACTACCGGTAACTTGCCGCGCTGCCCCGTGAAACGTGATCTGCACAGAAAACACTCCAACCATCTATTGCATGCCCCCGCGAAAGCGGCGCACGCAAGAAGGCAGGGAGAGTCTATGCGGAGGACTGCCGGCGAAGCAAACCGGGCTCGGGTCCAAGCCAGGCCGCTCATCCCAGACACAGGAAACGCAGGACGGAAACGGGATCCAGACGAGCATCCCTGACCGCTTCCCACGCCATTTCTCTGGCCACGTTTTCGTTCAGGCAGGCCAGAACGGTAGTGCGGACAAATTCATGTGCTGGGTCTACCTCCAGTACCGGGTCTTCCCGGCCTTCTTTTACGTACACCTATTCTCAGCCAATGGCCCTCCGGTTTCAAGTCCGGGCTACTGCTGGGTAACCCAGTTGATCAAACTGAGTTTCTGGCGTACGAATTGCAACATGAGCCAGGGAGTGGAGAGTGGAACGGCTCCGGATATCGTTTAACATGTTCAGGAGTAAACGGTTATGGCGCAAGAGATTTCCGCGACGCATCCGTTGTGCCGCTTTTTTCGCGGGCTGACGGAGTACACATTTCAGGCGGAACTGGGGATCGCAGATCCTCGATTGATTGACTATGTGTCCGATCTGCTGGCACGCTTTGTGCCTGCGGCGGGTCCTTTGGTTCTGGAACCGGGGGCTTGGGAAGCCACCACGCTCACCGGTTTGCTGGCGGAGGCGACAGCCGCCACCAATGACGAGCAGCGGCACCAATGTTTCCGGAGTGCCGGCGACATCGCATTATTCTGGACCGGCGTCTTTCCCGAGGTGCTTGGGCGGATGCGCCTCAAAAACTCGCCAGACCTCGTGCTCGACGTGCGAATTCAGGGGAAACGATCCTACCACCTGGCAAGCCGGTTCGCGGATCTGCACGACGAAGCGCTGCTTCAGCGGTTGAGCCAGGAATTTGAAGTGTGCGCCCTGGGGTTGGCCAAAGTCCGATCCGAGTGGGAGCAGATGCCGCCGGTTCAGGCCCTCTGGTCGGCCTGAGCCGCTTCGGCTCGTCGGAAGAAATCCCAGACAGCCCCCTGGTTCCTCAGGGTCGTTCATTTGGAGACCGACTGGGCGATTGGCTGGAAATCTTGGAAATTCCCACGAGCAGGCCAGGATACTTTTGTGATTTGGGCCAAAAAAACGCACGGTGTTGCGGCCAACCTGCGGCCCAGACCGTAGAATTGCGGGGTCTTTAGTTGAGACCGAAGGGCAAGCCCCGACCGTGCAAGGACACCATTGCTCATGTTTCCTTTAGGTGACGTTGAACGCTCGAACATTGTCCCGGTAGGCACTTACGGGCTCATCGCCCTGAACGTGCTCATGTTTCTCGTTCAGACGATGCAGGGGGATGTTTTCACCACGTCCTATGCGGCCACTCCCTACGAGATCACCCACAACTTCGATATTACGCATGAGTTCGAGATGGCTCGGCCCCCGCATCCGTTTTTGCCCAATTTCCTGGTCAGCCAAGAGCCAGACTCGGAAGACCTGGTGGCGCAGGGGCCGGTGGCAATTCCGATCTGGATGACCCTGTTCACGGCCATGTTCATGCATGGTGGCATGATGCACCTGCTGGGAAATATGTTCTATCTCTGGATTTTCGGCGACAACGTCGAGGAGTTTCTGGGCACCAAGCGATACATTTTAGCGTATCTGGGGTGTGGCCTGGCGGCGTCGGCGGCTCAAATCTTGGCCGCTCCCAACTCGGTCATCCCCACATTGGGGGCTTCCGGGGCCATCGCTGGCCTCATGGGCATGTATGCCGTGTGGTTTCCTCGCAACCGAATCCGGGTTCTGCTTCCGTTCCCACTCATGGCCATCGTCAATATTCCGGCGCTCTGGTTCATTGGCTTCTGGATTGCCATGCAGCTTTTTCTGGGATTCGGGTCTTTGGAAAAACTGGGGAGCGCAGGGGGTGTGGCGTACCTGGCCCACTTCGGTGGCGCGGCGGCCGGGGTTTTGATCGGAATTCTGTTTCGCAACCAGATTCGGTCTCAGCAACCCCAGTGGTGGGATGAAGCCGTCTACGGCCCCTACCCCGGCCCAGGGACCGGGCAACCCCCCTCGTACTGATGGGCAGATGGTCAGTCTTAAAGCTCAGGCTGGTTGTGGTTCCACTTGCGCCCTCCGGCTGCGCGTTCAAGGAGCGAGTGCCGGATTCGGACCTGAAACGGCCATGGACGATCCTGTCTCTGTTGGGTGATGATGACGTAAAGTCCTAGATCTGAACTCAATCGGTTGGCTGAACGGGCGTCAGGGGTAGGCCTGACGTCCACTTCCGGCCAGGTCTCTGGCCAGGTAAGAAGGTGTTGAGGTGACCGGAGCCGCAACGGAGTCATTCCTGGAGTTCGGACGCTTTATCGACTTTGCCCTGCGGGCACTGTTGGCCTTGCCGGGTGTGCTCATTAAACGCCCCGGTTTGGTTTTGCGCCAATTTGAGCGGGTGGCCTGGGGCAGCCTGCCGGTAATTCTGGCCGCGGGGTTCAGCGTGGGGGTGGTTACCTGGTTGCAGAGCCGCCGCTCGCTGGTGGCCAATGGTTATCAGGATCAGCTTCCCGGCATCCTGGCGATTGCCGTACTGGTGGAAACTGGGCCCTTGCTGGCCTCGGTGTTGGTGGCCAGCCGGATGGGGGCTGGGCTTGCGGCAGAAACCGGGTCCATGGAGTTAACCGAGCAGATTGATGCCCAGATTGTGCTGGGTTCGCCGCCAATCTCGGCCCTGGTCGCGCCTCGTGTGCTCGCTTGTATTCTGGCGCTGCCGTTATTGACCGTGGTTCTGGACGCTGCGGCTTTGCTGGGCGGAATGCTGACGGAACAGGTGGCTGGCTCACTCTCGCCCCAGGCGTATGGCATCAAGTCACTGGAGCACCTTTGGCTCCGTGATATTGTGCCGGCCACCTTGAAAACTGCCGTGTTCGGTTTCCTGATCGGTATCATTGGTTGCTGGACCGGGATGCGGTCCGGTCGATCCACCGACGACGTGGGCCGCGCGGCGACCCGGGGCGTGGTTCGTTCGACGCTGGCGGTCTTCTTCTTCAATGTGCTAATTGTTCCAGTGATCCAGGCGGTTGTTGATGCCATGCACTGGCATAGTTAATAGACCTCTGGGTGTACACTCTCCGGGAAGGCCTTTCTCATGCTCCGGCTGGACCTGTTCACCTGCGACCGCGCCACGTTTGACCAGTGGTGCAATGCGCTGCTGGCCACAGACTCGATCACCCGGGGAAACCTGGAGATTGCCATGCCGGCCTTTGTGTCGATCTTGGGCTCAGACCCCGCCGACCTTGGGTTACTGCTGGCCGCCCTGGCCGGCCTGCCCACCGATGCCGCGATTGCCGGCGCACTGGATGCCGTAGAGTCAGTGGCCCGGCCTGTGAATGATCCTGGGCGTGGTGGCCTGGTTTTGCGGTTGAAAGATCACGTGGTGCGCACGTTCGGAGAAACCGCGCTGGGCATGGATCGCCCATTGCTGGAGACCTGGTGGACCCTGACAAACTTCTACCATGAGGTCGAGGATTCCCGTGACTACCTCTCGGCCGATGTTGCGGCCAGGATTCGCGCGGTGTGTGCGCACGCCTGTGAATCTACCCAGGATGTGTATGCTCATGCCTACGTGGATCCCTTTTATGGGCAGGCACCGCCGTTGAAGCGGCTGGTGAATCTTGGGTCTGGCCAGGACCCAAACTCTGGAACCAGAAACGCGGGTCACCATGCGTGAAATCAGTCCAGGGCGTGCCCTGCTCAATGCAACACTGGCCGTTGGCGTTTTGGCACTGGCCACCTGGGGCGTATTCAAGGTCGCCCAGCGCCACTGGGTCTGGCAGCCAACATTCCGGGCCGAGGCCGCGTTCGCCAGAATCAGCGGCCTTGCCCTGGGCGATAAGGTCCGCCTTCAGGGCATGGAAGCCGGCGTGGTCGAATCTATTCAGCCTCCCGTGGAGCCTGGTGGCCCAATTCGGGTCGGGCTGCGGATCGACGCCCGGCTACACTCGCTCATCCGGACCGACGCCGTGGCCAGTATTGCCATGCAGAATGCGGTCGGCCCCAAGGTAATCGAGATCTCGCCCGGTAAGCCCAATGCCCAGGCGCTCCCAGACGGCGGCCAGTTGTTAACCACCGAACCGCTGGAACTGAGCGATTTGTTCAAGTCGACTCGAGAATCTCTGAACCAGCTCGCAAGCCTGACCAGAGAGACCGAGCAGGGAATGAAGGAATTCAACGCCATTGCCGGAGCCATCAACCGTGGCGAAGGAACGTTAGGGAAGCTGGTACGCGATGACGCCGCCTATCGGCAGTTCATGAGCCTGGCCGAACGGGGCGAAAAAGCCGTGAGTGCGCTCGACGATAACCTTTCGGCCGTGAAAGGGTTCTGGCCAATCTCCAGCTACATCAAGGAACGCGGTTTCGACGATACCGACCGGATTTTGTACCGGCCCAACTCTACCCGCGAGGGCCAGGTTTTTAACAGTGCCGACCTGTTCGAGCCCGACACGGCCATTGTTTCGGAGAACGGTGCCGCGCAGCTCGACCAGTTCGTGACGTGGTTCAAAGACCTTGCTGCGCCCGAGTCGGCCGAAATTGTGATCGCGGCGTTTGCCACCTCGGCGCAAGACCAGAACACCGCGCGCATTCTCACACAAGACCAGGCCCGGGCTGTGAAGAATTACCTGGAAACCAAGCACCGCCTGTTCGACCTGGGCTTCTTTCGCCAGCGCAAGGTGGCCGCCGTGGGGTTCGGTACCCGGGAACCCAAACCCGAGCCGGGGGCCAACGCTGCTGGCGAGAACTCTCCACCGCCATCAAATCGTGTTGAGATCTTGATCTTTACGCCCAAGAATTGAGTGTAGGTTCCAAGCTGGTCCAGTTCTGATGAGTGTTAGAGTTGCGGTTTGGTAAAATTGCCAGGTTGTCAAGCTTGCGGTGGGGCGAGGTTCCACCCGAGCCAGCCGAGCGTGCGGCGCAATCATTCATGTTCAACCCTTGAATGGTGAAGAAAAATGCTCGCCTGAATCCACATGCAACTTGTTTGTCCGGCTCGGTCTTGAGTAAAACCTCGGACCACCGCAGGCACACGTCCATTCTTGGAGAATCGTTGGGCTCGGGTGGAAGCCTGTCAATTATCCACATCTTTCGCAGCGAGCGGCCAGCTCGGAACGACCTTGTTGGGCTGCGAACACCAGGTTTGGGACGAGCGCGTTTTGTTGGATTCGGAGGAGGTGGCATGGATGACTCTTCCGAGAGTCATCCGTGACGTGTGATCAATGACGCGTGCTTGCTCTTATCCTGACCGAGCTGAGAGCGTGAGCTTTGAAGTTGCGCTTTTGGGGAACTATCGCTCCCGAAGACAACTCCTACTCGCCCGACGCGTGAGCGAGGGATTCTTGGATGTATAATCATTCCGCCGAATTCAGTAACCCCTATCAAGAGGCATCGAATTCTCGACCCTGAAAGGATCGTTCTTAAAGCCCAGGGCGAAGGCCTGGGTTTGTGTTTATGCCTATAAAATCGTCTTTCAGCCCTGTAAGGGCGTCTCTCTTTCACACGGATGAACCGCCCGTACAGGGCGGGTGGTCTTGGGGGGATACGTTACCCAGCTCTTCGGGCTGGGCTTTATGAACCGGGCTTTCAGCCCGAAAAACAGCCCGGCCCCAGGCTTCACTGCACTTGGCTGGAATCCGTATTACACAAATCTTAGCCAACGTCTGAGCGCGGCCTTCTCTTGACTGGTGGCATGGATGACTCTTCCGAGAGTCATCCATGACCGACGGCATTGACGACCGCGCAGCGTCTTCTTCTTGCAGAGCCGGGAGCGCAAGCGACCGACCGACTCCGAAGGAAGGAGTGGGGCCGTGAACACCAGGTTTGGGGCGAGTGCGTTTTGTTGGATTCGGAGGTGGCATAGATGACTCTCGGAAGAGTCATCCGTGCCACCAGACACCTGTTGCAAAGGCAGTTAAACTGGTATTCAGGGCCTTAAAATGTCTTGCTGAGCAACTCGTCTCCTTCAACTTCCAACCGAAACTGGCTCCCCATGCAAGCAAAAACGCCACCCATTGCGCGCAGAAAGTTCTCGATTCGGGCAACCAATACCCGCTCCAGCTCTCGCTCGCTGTGTTCTTCGCACAGTTCCAGGAAATCGAAGGTGTTTCGTCTTTCACCGCCAGTTTGGCCTGTGCCCTTAGCTCTGGCGTGAGAGCCTGGTCGAAATTCGTCTGGCCGAGCAGAGATTTTTCAAAGCTCTGGTTTTTAATCTGGTGGATGAGGACGCTCTTGGACCAGCCGAATTTGCGGGTCATCCGTAGGTAGAATTCGCGTTCCAGAGGGTTTCTGCATCGCACCAGAATGATCAGGTTATGAGTCCAGCCAATTTCTCGCACCAGTGGTGCGAGTTTTTCGAGTTCTCGGTAAGTTTCGAAGAAAGCCTTCATACGCCAAAGATTCGAGGCTAAAAATCCTGTCACGCCTGGAAACTCGTTCTGTAAATCTCCAGCCAGTTGTTGGACAATAGCCTTACCCCACGTTCCGCCCGACTGCCGTTCCCCGATCATCCGGCCGATGTCCCAGTAAAGCTCGACGAGTTCGGTGTTTACCGCCTTGAGCCGGCGTACAGGGCCGCGGGACACGTTCCTTGACCGTGGCCAAGAGCGTGCCGTATTCCGAGGGGAGCAGGTCCGATGGTTTGGTCATGGATGAGTAAGTCCAGACTGCCCACCGGAGTTTTGTGATATCTGCCCCCCCCTGCTGCCTCGTCCCCTGTTAGTCCAGGGCCTTGACCATTTCGGCTACGAACTGGCCGATATCCTGGACCAGGGATTCGCGAGAGGCCCCCTGCTCGCTGAGATCATGAATGCGCCTGACGATGGCGCTGCCGATGATCAGGCCATCGGCCACTGGGGCCAGTTGCCGCACGTGCTCGGGCTTGCTGATTCCGAAACCGATGCAGATCGGGATATCGGTTTGGGTTCGAAGCCAGCCGACCTTTTCCGCGAGGTCGGGCGGGAACTGAGATCGTTCGCCGGTGATGCCAGCTACAGAGACGTAGTAGAGGAATCCAGTCGATGTTTTGGCAATGCGAATGGCTCGTTCCCGCGGAGTGGTGGGCGTGACCAGCTGGATCAGCTTCAAGTTCTCGGCTGCCACGCGGCTCTCAAGCTTTGCTGCTTCCTCAACGGGCAGGTCGGGCACAATCAGGCCATCGACCCCGGCGGCGGCCGCTTCCGTTACGTAGCGGTCGAGGCCATGTTTGTACACGATGGAGTAGGACACCATGGTGACCAATGGTGCGCTGCTCTGGCGCGGGTCATTGGCGGTCTCTTTTCGCCACGATTGGACGCTGGAGAGGATGGTGTCTAGCTTGATTCCGTGCACCAGGGCGCGGTTATAGCTGGCGGCGATCACGGGGCCATCGGCGATTGGGTCGGAATAGGGAATTCCGAGTTCGACCAGATGGGCGCCAGACTCTCCCAGGCAGTTTCGGACCAGGGCAAGCGTGGTGTCCAGGTCGGGGTCGCCGGCTGTGAGGAATGGCATGATGGCCCGGCGGCCTTCGGATCGCAAGCGGCTGAAGAGGGCGTCGATACGGTTCATGGGCCTTCGGAGGTCAAGAGGTACGGCGTGAGTATCTTTGGTGAGAACGGAACCTGGCTTCCCGTGGGTGAAAAGCCTGTTCCTGGATGGAAAACGCCTCGCTTGAAGCGGGAGGCGTGGCGGTCTGGACTCGGAATTTGACTTTTACATCCTACCCCGGGGCGGGATCGGTCGTCACCCAGGCAAGGAGGAAGTCGGACCTCAGAGAATCGACCAGGCAAAGATCCCGCAGACAAGCACCATTAGCGCCAGGCCGAACAGAAAGATCCGATCGACCCAGTTGTCGAGTGACGACGTTGCGTTGTGGATCTGATGATGAAGTACGCGGTAGCAGAGCATGCAGACCACGCCAAAGACCGCGGCATCAAGTACCAGCAGATCATCGCAAATGGTGGTCGCGGAGCGGCCTTTGACCACAAGTTGGACCAAGCCAATGGCGGTCAAACAGACCCCGATCATTCCGGACGAGACCGAAAAAACGGTGAGGCTGTGGGTAAAGGCCCGCTCTGAATCGCGATTGGGTTCCATGCTGGTAACCTGGATTATTGGAAATTCTCGGGATCAGACGAGCGGTTCGCC
Source organism: uncultured Planctomycetales bacterium (assembly GCA_903926465.1). Classification (GTDB taxonomy): domain Bacteria; phylum Planctomycetota; class Planctomycetia; order Isosphaerales; family Isosphaeraceae; genus CAIYJE01. The sequence goes on along the minus strand of CAIYJE010000198.1, from coordinate 10,404 downwards.
CCGGAGCCTGGCAATTTCGTATGCGTCTTTATCGCCACGCCCGGAGAGGCAAATGACCAGAATTTTCCCTTTACCCAGCCGGGAAGCTTCCTTCATGGCCTGGGCTACGGCGTGGCTGGTTTCCAGGGCCGGCAGAATTCCTTCGCGGCGGGCCAGCGTATAATAGGCTTCCAGAGCCTCTTTGTCGGTAACGGCCTCGTAGCGCACCCGGTGGGTGTCTTTCCAGTAGCTGTGCTCGGGTCCCACGCCTGGGTAGTCCAGTCCCGCGGAGATCGAGTGCACGTTTTCGGTCTGGCCGTCCTCATCCTGAAGCACGTAGCTGAAGCTGCCGTGCAGGACTCCGGGTCGACCCTGGGTCAGGCTAGAGGCGTGCCCGCCAGCCTTGGGGCCAAAACCGCCGGCCTCAGCCCCGATCATCTCGACCTCGGTATCCTCGACGAACGGGTAGAACATGCCGGCGGCGTTCGAGCCGCCGCCCACGCAGGCCACCACGGCGTCTGGCAGCCGGCCAACGCGGTCCAGGCACTGCTGGCGGGTTTCCCGGCCAATCACCGACTGGAAGTCGCGGACGATCATCGGGAACGGATGGGGGCCCACCACGCTGCCAATGGTGTAATGGGTGTTGAGAGACGAGCCCATCCAGTCACGCATGGCCTCATTGGTGGCATCTCTCAGGGTCCGGGTGCCGGAGGTTACCGAGATCACCTCTGCCCCCATGGTGCGCATGTTGAAGACGTTCAGCTTCTGGCGTCTGATATCCTCTTCACCCATGTAAATGGTGCATTCCAGGCCCGTAAGGGCACACGCGGTGGCAGTGGCTACACCGTGCTGGCCGGCACCGGTTTCGGCGATCACCCGCTTCTTACCCATGCGCTGGGCAATGAGCACCTGGCCGATGGCGTTGTTAATCTTGTGGGCGCCGGTGTGGTTCAGGTCTTCCCGCTTGAGGTAGATATCGGCGCCACCGGTCAGGTCGGAAAGCCGGCGGGCGAGATAGAGCGGGGATGGGCGGCCGACGTAGTTGTTGAGGTAGTCGATCATCTCGGCCCGGAAGACGGGCTCGTCTTTATACTTCTCGTAGGCCTCGGTCAGTTGATTCAGGGCGTCCATCAAGGTTTCGGGCACGAAACGGCCGCCATAAGATCCGTAACGTCCCAGGGCGTCTGGCTGGTGGCTGGTGGCCGGTGCCACCGCGAAATCAACTCGCGACATGAGCGGCAAATCCTTGCACGGCGTGCAAACGGCAATTTCAAAGGGCGGGCATTTCTATTGTCCCGACCATGGCAAGGCTGGGTCAAGGGAATCACGGGTGTTTGGAGTCTGGTGATTGGCCGATTGTGCTTTGCGGAATGAATTAACCGCCACTTTGTATGGCGTTGAGATGGCGGTTTGCCGGCAGGCGATCGGGAACGGCGTTGACAGAAAATCGGGGTTGGGGGATCTTTTGGGCCCGAACTCCGTCGACTCACCCCACCTTGAGGAAGGGACTCCCATGAGGCTTAACAGTCATCGGATGATACGCCATTCTGGTCTTCTGCTCGGTTTGCTTGCCCTGCTCCCGGCGGTTCCGGGTTTCGCCCAGCAGCAGGCCAAGGAAGACCATATCGTTCGCTCAAGTGCGGCGCTGCTGCAGTCAATGTTGCGCGACCCTGATTTTGGTGTGCCGGCCCCGGTGATTCGTGGCTCGCAGGGGGTCATCCTGTTTCCGAACATGCTCCAGGTTGGGTTCATTGGTGGTGCCCGGCACGGCCGGGGCATTGTGATGGTGCGAGACACCATGACCGGCGAATGGTCCAACCCGTTCTTTATCACGTTGACCGGCGGCAACGTGGGCCTTCAGATCGGTGCCAGTTCTTCGGAACTGCTGCTGGTGTTCCAGGAACGGGCGACGATTGAGCGGTTCCTGCTGGGCCAGGGCAAGATGACTTTGGGTGTAGACGCCAGTGCCGCCGCCGGACCCATTGGGGCCGGCGTGGGCGGAGAGACCGACCCCCGCTTCAAGGCCGACATGATGACCTACTCACGAGGCAAGGGCTTGTATGCTGGGGCCGTGGTGGGCGGTTCGGTGGCTACGGTCGATCACAGGGCCGACTGGGCGTATTACACGGCCCCGGTGACCCCTTCAGAAATTCTGGCGAATTCGAACAAAGAGATGGTGGTTCCGGCCTCGGCCGACCAACTCCGGCATATTTTGGCAACCGCCGGTGCCCCCGTGGCCAAACGCCCCGCTGTCAAGCCGGTTACCGACGAGGCGGCCCCCGACGCCGATGGCCCGGTCATCCTCGATTCCCAGCCAGACAGCCTGCGGTTCCCCTGAGCAGGCATGCGGACAAGCTTTGTCCGCCGAGGTTCCTTGCATAACTCCCCGGCTTGCCGCCCTTTCAGGGCCGCATTCCGGGGAGTTTTTGTTCGGATACGTACCTTGGTACCTGTCGATTACCCACATCTTTTTGCCCTTATCACCCTGCTTCCAACCTGAAACCTCCAAAACAGGGTTTGCTCTGGAGCCCTGAAGGGGGCGATTCATATCAGCCCAGGGCAACGCCCTGGATAATCTAGGGCCTAACGTAAAATTCTTATTCTTAGATGTATTTGGCTTCACGGGCGAACCAATGGAATTGGCTCGCCCGTGGAGCCCAAGAGTTTTTATCGGGACTTATCTAACCCAGCCCGTTGGGCTGGGCTCATATGGGTTCGGGCCTTCAGCCCTCAAGACCTGCCATGTTCCCCGCTTTCGTGAAACCCTGGAAAACAGCTACTGGCGAAAGATGCGGGTAATTGACAGGGTACTGGTCCCGCCGTATCAGGCCTGGGTGAGTGTCGCGGGTTCATTCGCGGCCTTAACGTCTCGTGCGATGGTTCTGTCAAAGAAACACGGGCCGGCGTAGTTGCTTGGTTTCGCTGGGTGCGTAACTGTGGTGCCGTAAGTGAATTGGTTTCCGACCCAACTGGAGAGCCCGAGCCCTTGGCTCTAAAGGGTTCGCCATCGAAAAATCAATTTTCTCAAAACTTCGACCTATGTTTCGGGCCTAAACCCCGAAGAGATAAATTGCGGAACTCTAGTCTTGGGTCCATGCAGTCAGAGCACCATGAACGACCGGTAGAGGTCGTGTGGAAATGGGCTGTTCTAGCCTTGTTTGGCGAGACGGGCCTGTAGAGAACGGTGATGACCGAGCGTCAGAAAGCTTCCCGTGCGCAAAGAATCATGAAATCTGAAATCGCTTGCGTAAAGAGCAAAGATCGTCCACAGGGCTCTGAGTCGACTTACCCAAACTTTGAAAAGCCCGCAGTACGCCGTAGACAGGCGGCCAGCCCACACTGCCTCAATATCCGGCCAACGCCCTGATCGCCAAGGCACCGAACAAGACGTTGAACCATCGGCCCACGCAACCTGGACCATACCCATGCTCATGAAACTGCTCCGCCGTCTCCGTCTCCACAAGCTGTTCTCCAAGCTCCTCAAGCGCCGTCGGCTGAAGCAGTCGTTGCTGTCACGGCTCAACCGGCTCAGGAAATCTGCGCTGAGCTGGTTCGAAGATATGGAGTCTCGGTTCAGCACTCGGTTTCAGCGCGCGATTCGCCGGCCGACGAGACGTTCCGTGCTACTGGGCATGGAATCACTCGAAGGGCGGCGGTTGCTAACAGCTACCGCGACGGTCACGGGTGTCTCGGCTTCGGCGGTCTCCATCGCGAAAGGGGCGAATGAGGTACTGACAGCCACAATCTTGAGTAAGACGGGTTTGACTACGGCTGTAAGTGGCGGGACATTACAGTTCTATGATAATGGGACAGCACTAGGTTCTGCACAAACCGTAACAAACGGAAGTGCGAGCCTGACGACCAGTTGGTCGACTTCAGGTACCCACATTTTAACAGCAGCTTACTCAGGCAACAGCACCTGGGCCGCAAGTAGCTCTTACGTTAGCGGGTCCAGTAATCCGTACCCAGCGTTTGATGGTAGCACAAATTATGTGATACAGCCATCCAGCGGGCTCAGCGATTTTACAACCGGATTCACATCAAGCGTGTGGGCCAATCCCACGAGTGGAAATTGGGCAAGACTCTACGATTTTAGTAGTAGTGGAAGTAACGATGAAATTGTTATGAACCGCTACGATAACGGTAGTAAACTCGAATTCTTAACCACAGATGGCAGCGGGGTCTTTACCCTAGACTCGCAGGTGGCCAATCAGTGGTTGATGAATGCTTGGCATAACTATACCGTATCGATGGATACCAGTGGGCACGTGAATGTCTATGTCGATGGAGTCTCTGTCGCATCTTATACAAATATTCCGCTTCCTTCAAATGTAACCCGGTCTAGTAATTATATTGGAAAAAGTAACTGGTCAGGAGATCCTCTTTTTGGGGGATACATGCATGATTTACAATTCTATAACACGGCGTTAACAGCTTCTCAGGTTGCCTCGATCTACAGTAGCGGAACTGCAAGCACGCCAACATTCAATGCTCCGACGGGAACTACGAGTAATCTTGTATCGACGGCATTGACCAGCAGGTCAACTATAAACGTAACCAATAACAGTAGCGCAATCACCCTGGATGCCACCAGTACCATCAACTATGGTACTAACGTGACCTTCAGAGCCACTGTAACGAGCGGCGCCACAGGTACCGTAACCTTTAAGGACGGCAATCTGATCCTGAACCCCGGAGGTACAAGTCTGACGAGCGGGATAGCCTCTTTCACCACAACAACACCATTATCGGGTGGTAACCATACCATCACGGCGATTTATAACGGTGATAATACCTATGCCTCAAGCAGCACTTCCACAACCCAGACCGTAAGATCTGTGACCAGTACCTCGGTAACTAGCAGTAATACTACGATAACATACGGCGGGAATGTAACCTTCACGGCCACGGTGGCCAGTGGTGGAAGCACAGCAACAGGCGCGACAGGTACGGTTACCTTTATGGATGGTAGCACGGCCCTGAACAGCACGGCAGCAAGTCTCAGTAGCGGCGTAGCGACTTATACGACGACAACGCCATTGACCGGTGGTTATCACAATATCACAGCCGTGTATTCGGGTGGTGGCAACTACCTAAGCAGCACCGGGTATCTGGGATCCAAACTGGTGCCGAGCAACGCCGGTTTTGAGACCCCGGACCAAGGCAGCGGTGGGGGTGCGTATACATATACCCCCAGCAATTCGTCCTGGAACTTCGGCGGAGCTGCGGGAATTGCCGCGAACAACAGCGGGTTCAACGTGACCGGTGCTGGCACCAATAATCCAGATGGCACCCGCAGCACTTCGGGCCAGGCAGCATTCATTCAGGGATCTGGTGGGGGTGCCTATTTCTCTCAGAATATCACAATCTCCGCCAGCACTTACGCAACCTTCTACTTTTCGATCGAACAGCGGGGAACCGGCAACCAGAGCATCCAGGTACTGCTGGATAGTACCGACCTGGGTACGTACACAACGAGCAGCGCCTCCGCATTGGTAGCGAAGTCTACCGCTCCGATCGCGGTTACGGGCGGCACGCACACCCTGAAGTTTCAGGGATTGACCAGCGCCGATGTGACCGCTTTTATGGACGATGTGTTCTTTGTCACGGGTGGACAAACAGTCAATCAGGCGAGTACAAGCACAACGCTAACAACATCCAGTAACTCGATCACCTACGGCGGGAACGTGACCTATACCGCCAGTGTGACCAGCGGTGCAACGGGAACGGTCACGTTCAAGGACGGAAGCACATCGCTGGGAACCGGTACTCTGAGTAACGGCTCCGCGACTTATACGATAACAACACCCCTGACTGGCGGCACCCACAGTATCACTGCGGTATACGGCGGAGATACCAACTACGCCACCAGCACCAGCAGTGCCGTAACCCAGACCGTTACAAAGGCAACTCCGACAACCACAGTCACTAGTTCAGGTACGCAACTGACCGGCACAACCACATACACAAATACCTACAACAGCAGTGTAACATTCACGGCAACTGTGCCCAGCAGCGCCACCGGCACGGTCGCCTTCAAGGATGGTTCGACCACCCTGGGAACTGGAACGATTTCTAATGGCACAGCCACCTATGCAATATCCTCACTATCGATCACCGATCATGCGATCACGGCGGTTTACGGCGGCGATACAAACTATAATTCGAACACCAGCAGTACGATCACCCAAAGAGTCAACAAGTATGCTACAACCACCAGCGTGGTTTCGTCGTCATCTTCATCTGTTTCGGGAAACAGCGTCACATTCACAGCCACGGTGACGAGTGGTGCCACAGGCACGGTGACGATCTATGATGGTGCCACATCACTTGGCTCTGGAACGATTTCTGGGACAACGGCTTCGATTTCCAGCTCATCGCTGAGTGTCGGACCCCACACTATTACCGCAGTATATAATGGAGATAGTTATAATGCTACCAGTACGAGCAGTTCGATCACGCAAAACGTTTACTATTCAACAACATCGTCCGTAACCAGTTCCGCCAGTGCCATTTACACCGGTGGCAATGTCACTTTCACTGCGACTCTCGGCCATACAGCATCCGGGCCGACGGCTGGAGGAAGCTTTACCTTCAAGGATGGGGCTACCACGCTCGGTACGGTAACACTTGATTCGGCAACCGGTACTACGGCCACTTACACCACCACAGCACTTACGACTGGGCTCCATACGATCACGGTAGTTTATGGAGGTGATATCAACTACTACACCAGCACCAGTGCTGGTGTAGCTCAGACGGTGACCCAGAAATATAAGGTGAATGCGCTTACGGATTCAAACACCGGGTCCGGTAGTTCAGGCGACCTGCGCTGGGCTGTTACACAGGCCAATGCGGGCAACGGCTATACCGAGATCCAGTTCGTTTCGGGTGGAAATAGTGGTTCCATCAATCTTGCCAGCGCATTACCAACGCTGATCAAGAATGTAACCATCACCGGACCAGGGGCGAGTAACCTGTCGATCAAAGGGAGTGGCTCGGCCTCCAATTTTCGAGCATTAGCCATCAGTAGTGGTGTCACGGTCAGTATCTCCGATCTAACCTTCAAAAACTTTTCCTTGATTGGAGCGGGGTCTGCGGGCGGGGCGATCACCAATAGCGGGAATCTAACTCTGAATAACGATACATTTAACAATAACACAATAACAACGACTAGCGGTGAAATCGATGGAGGAGCTATTTATAGCGATGGCACTCTGACCGTCAATACTTCGCAGTTCACAAATAATACGATTGCTGCCTCAGCCGGATGGGGATACGGCGCAGCGATTTCCATGCCCACAAGCGGAACCGCGTCGGCCTCGACATCCATTGCGAATTCCACGTTCTCCGGAAACTCGATATCTTCATCACAGTATGCAATTGGAATTATATTCGTACGCGCTGGCCAAACACTCAATATTACTGGCTCAACATTCTCCAATAACTCAGGCGATGCAATCTATGAGTCGTTTTCGCCTACGGCGGTCACGGTATCGGCCTCGACGTTCAGCGGAAATACTGGTGCAGGAATAGTTTCGTCGCCAGGCGGTCCACTAACGGTTACCAGTTCAACGTTTGCTAGTAATAGTACGGGGATCTCGAACCCCGAATCTACGAGCACCTTCATCCTGAAAGATAGTATTGTCGCGGGAAACACCACAGATATCTCGGGAAAGGTTACCTCCGGAACCTCCAATCTCATTGGTGTCGGAACATCTAGTTTAATCGGGATCACCAACGGTACCAACGGGAACCAGATCGGAACCACTGCCTCCCCGATCAATGCCTTGCTGTCTTCGCTGGGAAGCTATGGCGGTTCCACCCAGACGATCGCGTTATTGCCTGGCAGCCCTGCGCTCAGAAGAGGAGATTCCAACGCATCAAGCACTGATCAGCGTGGCAATACCAGGCCTGGGGGAACGAGCAACGATATCGGTGCCTTTCAGTCGGCCGGTTTTAATATTAGCGCAACGTCCGGCGGCAACCAGAATGCTATCACTAGAACCGCATACGGTAGTTCATTGGTGACGACGGTCACTCCGATCACTACTGGCGAACCGGTAGCTGGAGGTGTGGTCACGTTTGTCGGGCCTGGCTCAGGGGCGTCTGGAACCTTGAGCACAACCACTACCGCTGGCGCTGTTCCAACCAATGCGGCTACATTTTCGAGGCTCGATACCATAGATCAAGGATCGTGGCGGGGCGTTTACGGCACAGATGGGTATTACCTTGGCACCACTGCTGGAATCAGTATTCCAGGGTATAGCTCAATCGCCATCACGGGGAACAGTTATATCGACTGGTCAGGTTCAACGACAGATGTGAGAGCGCCCCAGTACCCAACAGGAAGCAACCGGATGGTCCCGGTTTGGTTCAGTTCCTCCAATTTCAGTATAGCGTTAAGTAACACAGACACTCTGGTCCATCAGGTCGCACTGTATGCGTTGGATTGGGATGGGAATAATGTACGCTCGGAAACGATTCAGGCGATCGATGCAGCAACGGGTGTTGTACTGGCTTCCCAGGCTCTCACCAGCTTCAGTAGTGGTGTATACGCAGTCTTCAATGTTCAGGGTAATGTCACGTTTAAAATCATCAATGGTAGTGGAAGCCCTAATGCTGTGATCAGCGGAGTCTTCTGGAATAGTTCTCCTCAGGTAAACTCAAGCATCACCAGTGCCGGCACAGCCGGCGCTACGGTAACTGCGAATACAACGACTGGATCTTATAACGTCGTGGCATCCGTGGTTGCTGGTAGTTCTCCAGCTACCTTTGCTCTCAAGAACGTTTATGCCTCGACAACGACTGTCAGTGGTCCTACTGTCCAAAAGTATGATACCGATTCATTAAACTTTACAGCCACGGTCACGAGCGGAGCCACCGGGACCGTTCAGTTTTATGACGGGGCAAATACCCTTGGATCGCAGATTAACCTGACCGTAGGCTCTGCAACATATCCGGCAAGCAGTTTACCCTCTGGTCTCCACAGTATTACCGCCACCTATATTCCCGATACAAATAGCAACTACTTCGGCAGTAGTAGTGCCAGCTATGGGCAAGCCATTTACAAGAAGTTGACGCTGAATGCGCTTACCGATACAGGCACTGGGTCAGGCACCAGCGGCGACCTGCGCTGGGCGATCAACCAGGCGAATGCCGGAAGCGGGTATACGACCATTGATGCAAGTGGTCTCAGTGGCACGATCAATCTGCTCAGCGAACTTCCTGCCCTCACCAAGAATGTGACCATCACCGGCCCAGGTGCTGGTAGCCTCACGATCAAGGGGGGTGGTTCGGCCTCCAATTACCGGGCACTTGCTATCAATAGTGGCATCACGGCAAGTATCACTGGCCTGACCTTCGATGGGTTCCGCTTGAGTGGTTCCAATGCCAGGGGTGGGGCAATCATCAATAGCGGAACATTGACACTCACGAGCGACACATTTTCCAATAACAGCTTGTCAAATCCCAGTGGCGATGTTGCGGGTGGAGCAGTTTATTCAGACGGTACTCTGACGGTAAACACGTCAACCTTCACCAGTAATAGTGTGGCGGCCTCTGCCATGAGCGGCTTTGGCTATGGCTCCGCGATTTCCATGCCCTCTGTCGTCTCTACCGCTTCAACAACCGTCTCGAACTCAACGTTTCTGAGCAACTCGGATACGACATCGTATGGACGACGGGGTGCCATCTTCGTATCAACGGGCGAAACGTTGAATGTGACGGGGTCAACGTTTAGTGGCAACACCTACGGCATTTATGAAGCCTACAGCCCAGCCCAGGTCAGTGTTTCAGCATCGACCTTTTCGAATAATATTATCGGCATCGCTGCGTTGAATGGCGGAACACTGACAGTGGTGAGTTCTACCATTACAAATAACACCGATACTGGCATTTATAGTACGACAACAGCAACTAGATTTACCCTTATAGATTCTATCGTTGCCGGCAATACTACGGATGTCTACGGTAGGATTTCTTCAGGTTCCTCCAACCTGATCGGTGTAGGAACATCCAGTTTAACGGGCATTACCAACGGATCCTCTGGGAACCAGTGTGGAACCTCGGCAAGCCCGATCAATGCCTACTTGTCATCTTTGGGAAGCTATGGCGGATCGACCCAAACGTTTGCGTTATTACCTGGCAGCCCAGCGCTAAGAACGGGTGATTCGAATGGTTCCAGCAGTGATCAACGAGGTAATGCCCGGCCTGGATGGGCAAGCAACGATATCGGTGCCTTCCAGTCAGCCGGGTTCACAATCACTGCGATCGGTGGAAATAACAGGGCGATTGCGCGATTCTAGGTAATCTGGCATGATTGTGCCGGTGTGATTTCTGCCGCTTCCTGGAGGACAGCAAGGGTAGAAACTATCGCGACCGCAAGGAATCCGTGCCATGGCCAAAACAAAGTCTGCTCGCATG
>CAIYJE010000197.1 GCA_903926465.1 uncultured Planctomycetales bacterium | reverse complement strand
TCCAGCTCACGCCGGCTCCCCACACGGGTCTCACACGCACTTGCATTACCAAGAGCTATTAACGACCAACCGGATTGTCAAAGATCAGCCGACGCTCAAGGCCGGAAAGGTCACTCGCTAGGAGTACCACTCCGGCCTGCTTGGACCACATCTGATACGGCGGCAAGACCAAAGGCCCTACCCACTCGAAATCGGCTGTTTAGTCTGACACTTTTTGTCGCAAGCGGCAAGAGTGTCGTTCGGCGAAAGGAATATTAAACCCAAACCTTCTTGGGGTCAATAGTGACCCCAAGAAAATCTCACCAGTTGCACGATTATGACCGCGGCCGATTGGTCTAAGCCCCTTGCAGTGAAGGTTTAACGTCTTATTGAAAAAAGACCGAGGCTTCCTTGTAGAAGTCCAGGTCCAGGTTCTTGAGGTTGGAAACACCGTCCTTGAGAGGTGCTTCGATGATCTTGGTGCCCTTGAGAGCGACCATTCGACCGAAGTTCTTCTGCACCACCAACTCCGCGGCGTGCAGCCCCAGCCGGGTTGCCAGCACGCGGTCGTAGGCGCTAGGAGCGCCACCACGCTGGATATGGCCCAGGACCACCGAGCGGGTTTCGAAGCCGGTGGCCTTCTCGATCTTGTCGGCCACGATGGCCGAGATACCGCCCAGCTGGACGTGACCGAAGTCATCGGTCTTGCCAGTCAGGGTCATCTCGTCTTGGTTGGGGAACTTGGAACCCTCGGAAACCACTACGATGCCGTAGTTTTTTCCTTCGATTCGGCGGCGCTTGAGCACCTCGATGCAGCGATCCATCTCGATCGGCACCTCGGGCACAAACGCAAAGTCTGCGGCCGCAGCGATGGCTGAGAAGCAGGCAATCCAGCCTGCCTGACGACCCATGGTCTCGACAACCATGACGCGGCGATGACTTTCACTGGTTGTACGCAGGCGGTCGATCGCCTCGATCACGATGTTCACGGCTGTATCAAAGCCGAACGTGAAATCCGTGACGTTGAGATCGTTATCAATCGTCTTGGGTACACCGACCATGGGCATGCCAAAGTCGTTATGAAGCCGATTTGCCACACCAAGGGTGTCGTCGCCACCAATCGCAACCAGGGCGTCGAGGCCGAGCTTGGCAAAATTCTCGCGAAGAGCCGGGAGATCGACCTCGGGGCGCTTGTACGGGTTCGTTCGTGACGAACCGAGGATCGTTCCACCCCGGGAGATAATCTCTTCGGTCACCGAGATGGGGAGTTCACGGGTCTGGCATTTGATCAGCCCACGCCACCCTTCGAGGATCCCAATACAGGAGCCGCCGGAGTTGTGGATACGCTGGTTGACGGCGCGGATCACGGCGTTGAGCCCAGGACAATCTCCACCACCCGTGAGAAGGCCGACTTTCATGAAAGTCCATCCATCTGAGAATCGCTGATACACAAGCATTCCCAGGCGACAGCGACGCACCGGGAAAGAACGAACCGCCGGCGGCGGAAAATCAGAGCCAAGATCGTATCCTCCCTGGACAAGAGACGCCAGTTCGGAACCCGCAGATCCAGACCAATCCTGGCAAGCTCATCAACCACCAGGATCCCTGAAATCCAACCACCAAAGAACAAGCCTGCCATACGTACCGCGGTTCTGGGCCCCAGAGTGCGCAGAAACTGAGCAATTTGGCACCCTCAACCTTGGAATTCATAGCCAACGCAAATCAAGTGCCGGAACGCTTCAGATTATTTCGTCCAGGCACACGCCACGTGATCTCGCAGCCCAATGATTGACCGAACTTGCTTTGCAAATTACTGTTACGGAATTACTGCAAGATTACAGCATGTGCGTGCTTAAGCTTGAAGAAGAGCGAACAATTCCCTAACGAACCGGTGTCGAACCTACAGATTCGGGAAAATGCCCGCCCTTCCCTGCCCCGATTGTTGGCTTAGTGGGCCGCCAGGAACACGCGTTCGACCCAGGTGGTATCCACCCGGCTCTCGGCAAAATCTGGGTTCCGGAAAATCCTGCGATGGAGTCCGGCTGTGGTGGAAAGCCCTTCAATTTGCAATTCATCCAGCGCCCGCCGCATCACGGCCATGGCTTCCGAGCGGGTTGGCGCGTGCACCAAGAGCTTACCAACCATCGAGTCATAATTCGGGGGCACGCTGTAGCCCACCCGCACATGGCTATCCCAGCGCACGCCGTAACCGCCCGGCAGACGTAGCTTGGTAATGGTGCCTGGCGAGGGCCGGAAGTTGTGATCAGGATCTTCACAGTTGATCCGGCACTCGAAGGCGTGACCTCGTTGCACGATGTCGCTCTGTTTGAAGTCGAGCGGCTGCCCGGCGGCAATGCGGATTTGCTGTTTGACCAGGTCGATGCCGGTCACCAGTTCGGTCACCGGATGTTCCACTTGGATGCGGGCGTTCACTTCGATGAAGTAAAAGTTCTGATCGGAATCGACCAGGAACTCGCAAGTACCGGCGTTGACATAGCCGGCATACTTGGCCAGGCGAACCGCGGCCTCGCAGAGTTTGCGGCGAGTGCGGTCAGACAGGGTGGGGGCCGGCGACTCCTCCACGAGTTTCTGATGCCTGCGCTGGAGGGAACAGTCTCGCTCCCAGAGGTGGACGCAGTTGCCTTGAGTATCGGCCAGCACCTGGACTTCGACGTGCCTGGGGCGATCGATGAACTTTTCAAGGTAAATGCTGGGGTCACGGAAGGCGGCCTCGGCCTCCACGCGTGCCGCCTGAAGGCTGGCGATCAGCGTGGCTTCCTCGCGACAAACCCGCATTCCCTTACCACCACCACCGGCGGCGGCCTTGATCAAGACTGGGTACCCGATCTCGCGAGCAATCCGTGCGGCCTGGGCATCGCTGGTGATGGCCCCCTCGGAACCCGGCACAAACGGTACGCGGGCCGCAGCGGCCACGGACTTGGCCTCGGTTTTGATCCCCATGCGCCGGATCACTTCGTGGGGCGGCCCGATGAACTCAAAGTTGCAGGCGCGACAGACCTCGGCAAAGTGTGGGTTCTCGCTCAGAAAGCCGTATCCCGGATGAATGGCTTCCACGTTGGCCACTTCGGCGGCGGCAATGATCCTGGGGATATTCAGGTAGCTGTCGGCCCCAGGTGCCTTGCCAATACAGATCGACTGGTCTGCAAGTTCGAGGTACGGCGCACCCCGGTCGGCCTGGGAGTACACGGCCACAACTTCCACGCCCAGTTCCTTGCAAGCGCGGATGACCCGCAATGCGATCTCACCGCGATTCGCCACAAGGATGCGTTTGAACATACCAGTCCTCGGTCGTGTCAGAATGAACGGATACCGCGTCCGGTGGTATCCGGTGGCGAATTCGCCGTTCTGGAAACTGGGGGTGTTCCCAGTGTCAGAAGAGAGATTTCGGGGGGACAAAACAAACGAATACGGGGTGCCTGCGCTCGCTCACAACCTACGCCGCGGCTCACATAAATGGCGTTGCCGGAAACCCGATGAAGGCCGCCAGCGGCAACCGCCCGGGGCACGTCGCTCAGGGTCATCAGCGGACCGAAGCCGGGGATCACAATCTGACCACCGTGGGTATGGCCGGCCACCACCAGATCCACCCGGGAGCCCGGCTTGAGGTTCAGCACGGTATCAGGCCGGTGCGACATGAGAATCCGCACGTCTGTTGGGTCGGAGGTGGTTTCCAGGGCCGTGATCACACGCTTGGCGGAGTCAGACGCAAAATCCAACCCCAGGCCACCAAGGGTCACGCGGCGATCCCCAATTTGCACGGTGGTCACGGCATCATCGATCCACTGGATCGATGTTCCGGCCAGAAGGCGAGGGGCTCGCTCTTCGGTTGTATCGGTATCACCCGAGACAAAAAAGACCCCGCCAGGGGCCTGCAGGCGACCGAGCAAGGCCCGGAGCGCCGGCAATTCCAGCTCAAAAACATCGTCTTCCATCTGGTGGAAGTCACCTGGAATCAAAATCAGATCAGGCTGTTGCTCCAGCAATCGAGTGATGGCGGTCTGCTCATACTCACCCACATGAGCGGCTTGGAGGTCGCTGAGAACCCCAATCCGAATCGGTTGGGTCCCCAACCGTTCGGTCGGTAGCTCCAGGGTTGCCTGCTCAAGCTGAAGTCGAAACGGCTCGATAAACGTGGCATAGCCTGAGATTGGGGCACCAAGCATCAAAAGCGCAGCCAGCGTTTGCGCTGGCCCACTTAGAAGCGTGTTCCGGCGGTTTCCAGGCAAGATGGAAGCCAACAGCAAGCAGACGCCTAGCACGGGCAGGGTCAGGGCGCAGAAGAGGAAGGTCAGGTGAACCATTCCGAACGACAGTAGCCCCCACGGCTTCAGAACCGCGACTTTGATGAGCAAGCTGGCTCCCGCCCCCAAAACCGCAGTCAACAGACCTTCTGCGTGAATGAGAGAAGTACCGGCCGAACCGAGGCCGGTCGGTTGTCGGCGGAGCTTCCACACAATCGCCAGGCCTACAACCAGATCAAGCAGGGTTGAGACCGTAAGAATCCAGAGATATGGCGTACCAACCATGAACACTGCCCCCAATCAGGCCAGCAGGGCCGGGGCACCAGGTCTCTGAACCGTCAACCGACCTGGGCCACGGTCAGCCCGAATCACGAGGGCTCAACCCGGAAGAGGGGCTGATCAAACTCCACCGGCTGGCCGTTCTTGGCCAGGATCTCGACGATCTTTCCAGAGAGTCCTGCATTGATCTCGGTGAAGACTTTCATGGCTTCGATCAGGCACACGGTTGAGTCAATGCGAACCGTGTCTCCCACCACCAGATAGGGCTTGGCATCTGGAGCTGGTGATTCATAGAACGTGCCCACCATCGGGCTGCGAATGAATGTGGGCTCGGTGACCGTGCCCGCCGGGGCCAAACCCACAGGCGCGGCAACTGGAGAAACGGCGATTGGGGCCACTGGAATTTGCATTCCAGGAGCGGCGGCGACCGCCGGTGCGGCAACCACACTACGGCCGCGCCGAATTCGGATGCTGGTCTGTTCGCTGCTCAGGTCGATGGCCGTCAGGTCGAACCGGTGCATCAAACGAACGAGTTCGCGAATCTTACGCACGTCGGGGGAGTTTGATGGCTCTGGTACTTGGTCCGACATTCCAGGACTCCGGAGTCGACAGGGCAGATGCCCCAGGGATCTTAAGTTTACCCGGATGATCGAGCCGACCTGAGAGGGTGGACTCATTGATTCCGGGGTCAAGGGCAAGCGGACAGTTTCGGGGCCGAACGACGGAAACCGAGACTAATTTTGAGTGGGAGTTCAAACCGGCCTGAGTGTAGACGCGAGGTCACGTGGCAAGCTGGTAAGAACTTCTACCCCTTCTGAGGTAATGAGCACGTCGTCTTCGATCCTGATCCCGCCCCAGCCTGGAAGGTAAACACCCGGTTCCACCGTGAGCACCATACCGGGCTCCAGGCGAACATCGGGTTCTCTTCCCATGAACGGCATTTCGTGGATCTCAAGTCCAAAACCGTGCCCTAACCCGTGGGTAAAGTACTCGGCCAGACCCGCATCACTCAAGGAGGCACGGGCTCTGGCGTTCACCTCTCCCGCTGTACGTCCAGGGCAAATGGCAGAAATCGCCTGAGTTTGCGCCTCGAGCACGGCGTTGTAGATTCGCGTAAATTGATCCGTGAACTTACCGGTCACGACCATCCTCGTCAAGTCGCTTCGGTAACCCCCGGGCCCGGTTGCGCCCCAATCGACCAGCAAAAAGTCGGCATCGCCCAACCTGGCCGTGGCTCCTGGCCGGTAATGTGGCAGGGCGGCATTGGCCCCCACCGCAAGAATGGGAGGAAACGCAGATCCACTGGCACCCGCCCGGCGCATTCCAAATTCCAGGTCATCCGCCAGCGCTTTCTCTGTCTGGCCCAGCTTCAGCCCGGCGCGCAGCTCTGTAAAAGCCGTTTCCGCGAGCTGGATCGCATGGCGAATCTGGTCCAGTTCGCCCGCGTCCTTGACCATTCTCAAACGTTCCACCCAGCTCCGGGTGGGCTGGGTTTCCACCGTTGGCAGCAAATCTTTCAAGACCTGAAAATCGGCCACCGAAATACTGGCCGACTCAAACGCCAGTGAGGTCAGCCCCAGTCGGTTGGCCACTTCGGCCACCCCAACGTACAACGGTTGACCCACGGGTCGGATATGGCATTCCACCCCGGCACACTCACGCGCGAGTTGCTCGGTGTACCGGCCGTCGCTAATCACCACTTCCCGGTCTGGCAAAACCAGCAGCACCGAAGAGTCGCCCGTGAAGCCGGTGAGGTAGGTGACATTGGCCACCGACACCACCAGCATGCCGTTGGCCCCCTGCCCTTCTTCACGCAGTATCTTCCGAAGGGCATCACGGCGACGATTCACAGCCAGACTCCTGCATTTCTCTCGATCGGGCCGACCGCAGTGGACATGGTTGCTGGTGGTTACAGGCCCGGGACCCTGGAACCCCTGCCACATTCATATCCACACGTTCGCCGAAGCTCGGCAACTGTTTCCTCTATGAAAGGTTACCCCCTCAGCCGGTTCCAGGGAAAGGGCCTGATCTGGGCCACTGGAAGCCAGACCGATCACCAGCGGGCGGGGAAACCAAGCTCGGACGACCGGCAGAAACCGGAACTGCGCCGATCTCAAACCGCAACAGACCTCAAGAGCACCGTCGAGAAAAGACCGGCCAGCCAATGTCAACCCGAGCGGTTTCCGGGTATTCTGCGTGGATCGACCGAACGTTTGAGCCCGCGCTGGAGATTTTCAGAAGACGACACCTAGTGAACCTTGGTACACTTTCACCTGACACATATTGAGCTCAAAACCGGCTGGAGTTCACCTGGGATGCAGACGGCTTCAAAGCACGTAAAGGCTCGGATGGTTGACGATCAGCTTGTCGCCAAGCTATTGAATGTTCGGTCGCTTTATGACCAGTCCTTGATCCTGGAAATTGGCACCGCACTGAAACAGTTGCTGGCTCAGGCCAGGGTCAGGCGCATGATCTTGAATCTGAGCGAGATCGAGTTCACGGCCACAGAAATGATTGCCAGGCTCGTTTCCCTCAATCGGCAAGCCCGCAAGGCCCAGATTGGGCTCGTCTTGTGTGAACTGGGTCCATCACTCGCGGATAGCCTGAAGGTCCTGGGGCTGGAGAAACTGTTCGAAATCCGGACCACCGAAGCCGAGGCCATTGAGACTCAGGTTCACGACGCTTCGAAAGAGACCCTGGAATACCCGGTTTGAAGCCGGGAGCCAAGCCAGCCACTGCCCAGACCAACGGTTGTCTGGGCAGCGGCGGTCGATTCTTGAAGTTGCCAGGTTGGCATGCCTTCCAACAAAAACCTGAGCCGCCGAATGAGGGGCGGCCGAGTCTGGAAATCAGTCTGTTTGTGGGTCAGCCAGCACCGCTAGCACATCATTGGGCCGAGCCATCTCGTCTGCATGATAGCTTGAGCGGACAAACGGTCCGCTTGCCACATCTGCGAACCCAAGAGAACGGGCAATCCGTCCGAGTTCGTCGAATTCCGAGGGGTGTAGATACCGCACCACGGGCAGGTGGCGTGCAGAGGGCTGAAGATACTGGCCCAGGGTAACAAGATCGCAGCCTACGGAGCGGAGATCCGACAAGGTTTCAATAACCTCCTCGGTTGTTTCCCCAAGCCCCAGCATGAGTCCGCTCTTGGTCCGGATATCGGGCCTGGCCTTTTTGACGTGGTCAAGCACCTTCAGGCTGATCTGGTACTGGGCTTTCCGACGCACGGCACGCTGCAGGCGGGACACGGTTTCCAGGTTGTGGTTGAACACGTCGGGTGAGGAACGAAGCACGGTGTCGATGGCAACCGGGTCGGCCTCAAAGTCTGGGGTCAACACTTCAATGGTGGCGCCGGTCCTGGCCCTCACGGCTTCCACGCAAAGCCTGAAGTGCTCGGCACCGCCATCGGGCAAGTCATCTCGGGTCACGCTGGTGATCACCACGTGACGCAGTCCCAGCCGGGCACAGGCTTCCGCAAGCCGTTGTGGTTCATCGGCGGCCGGCGCTTCGGGCTTACCCCGTGGCACGGCGCAGAATCCACAGGGTCGGGTGCAAACCTCGCCCAGCACCATGAAGGTTGCGGTACGCCGGGTCCAGCACTCGGTCCGGTTCGGGCATTTCCCGCTCTCGCAAATGGTTTCGAGCCCGAACTCTGAAACGAGTTCCCGGGTGAACCCCACTCCGCCCGTGGCTGGAACCTGCCTACGAAGCCATTCCGGCAAACGGGGCCGCCACGAGGGGGCCTTGGGCGCATCTTCAACCTCTGCCGGCTCGTTTCCAAGAATCGGAAGCGACGGCAAGGGGTTGTGAGACGAGACCTTTTCAGTTTGGTCAGGTTGAGCTGTAGGTGTTGACATGGGTTAGTGCCAGGCGCCTGATGAGCGGATGCGAGGTAAAAAGCGTATGACGTTCAAGTTCAAAAATCGTTTCGACATGCCGGATCAAGGACTCACGCACCATGGACATCGGAGCTGGCCGCTGCCTTCGCGCCTCCATGGAGGTCACGCGGGCAGGCTCGCTCCGACCAGGGTCGGACAGCAACCGAAAGGGAGCCAAAAACGGCCCGACGTTCAAAGTAAATCCATGGTAGGCGATCCAGCGCCGGACGGCCACGCCGATTGTGGCAATACGTTCCTCCCCCACACAAAGCCCCCAGGCATCGGCATGAATCTGGGTGCGCATGTCGAATTCGTGGAGCACCGCCTTGATGACCTGATTCAAATTCTCAAGATACTTCGCCAGCCCAATTGAGCGAGGTTCCAGCGGCAGCACCAGATACGCCGTGATTTGCCCTGGAAGATGCAACACGCAACCACCGCCCCGGTTCACCCAGCGCACCCGGACACCCCAGGAATGCAGTTCCTCGTCATCCGCAAGAATCTCGGCCCGGCTCCCACCGCGTCCCACACTGATTGTGGGCGGATGTTCACAAAGCACCAACGCCCCACCAGGTCGCTCGCCAAACTCATAGAGCAGACGTCGCTGAAGCGCCAGCATGTCATCAAAATCAACGAGCCCGAGCAAATAGACCTCGAGCGGGGAATCCAAAGCCGGAGTCATGATAACTGAAGTCACCCCCCGGCAATGGTTCCAACAAGAACCGCAACCATCTTGCACCCAGAATCGAACCAACCCACACGCGGCAGAAGATCAGCCCGAGCTCCCGACCACATGGAGAAGTGTACCCGTAGTTTCCAGAGGGGAACATCCGTACCGTACACACACCAGAATATCGCACCGGTTCAGGATGGGGTTGCACACACAACCAGCTTCAGGAGACAGCCGAGGGCAACTGCCCCACCTTGGCAACCCAATCGTGAACCGCTACAGGAGAACCGCAGGAGGAACGGGACGAGGCTCGCCATCCCAAGCAATGGACTAGGGCCTGGCTGTGACGGGTACCACCAGGCGAACGGCATTGCCTGAGGGCTGGGCATCAGCGGTAGGTGCGGCTGGTTGGTGAAGCGCAGCACCGGCTTTCTTGAGTTCAGCCTCGATCTGGTCCAGTTCGGCCGCATTCAGCGTACGCACGGTCTGGCGGAGCATGGTCAGAAAATGGGCGATTTCATGCGGTTCGCCGGGGTACCCGATGTTTCCCTTGGGTCCCTGAGAGTCGACCAGTGGCTTTCCCTCTTGATCCAGAATGACCATCCAGGGGATCCCTTCCTGCTTTTTGCAGTACTGGTCCAAGATTGCCTGTCCGCCTGGCATTCGCTCGGTATCAATCTTCAATTCCACGAAGTCTTTGGCAATCAGGGGCGCAATTTCCGGCCGGGTCAGGAAGTCGTCCAGCTTGTGGCACCAGCCACACCAAGGTGCGCCAAAGTGCAGGAGCACTCGCTTGTTTTGGGTCCCTGCCGTGGCGAGGGCTTGCTTCAGTACGACGCTGGCCTCAACGGGCTTGGCCTGGTTGGCAACCAAGACGCTCTTCACTTTGGCGGGGTCATGATGGTCGCCTTCTTCCAGTTCGCCGGTCTCCTGGCGGGCGACCACTTTTCCCTGACCATCCAGCACAACCAGGTAGGGAAACCCTTTGCTCTGGTCTACGGCCCACTGCTCCATCATTTCCGGGGCGCCGGGAGCCGCACTATCAACCATGACCAGCACATACTCGCCTCGAAGGATCGCGGCAATCTCTCGGTCTGAGCGCATCAAGCCATGCAGCTTGTGGCACCAACCGCACCAGTTACCACCCAGCATCACCAGCACGCGGCTCTGGTCGCGATTTGCCTTGATCATCGCCGAGCGAATGAGCTGCTGGGTATCGGCTTTCTCGTCATAGATCGCCGGGCGATCTGGTTTAGGCTTTTCCAGCAACGCCGCCGGGGCCGGGGCAGGCGCAGATTCCTGAGCGAACAAGCCCGCAGGGAGGAAAAGACCGATGACGAGACTGGAAAGGAGAAGGATTCGCATCGGCAAAATCTCCGGAGCCAAACGGGGCTGGGCCAGTCTATGTGAAAGCAGATAGCCATAGACTAGCCCGCACACCCTGCTTGGCTCAACACCGGGCATCCCAATTGGCTGGCATGCACGGGTTGAACCCGTTCAAAAATCGGTGCCGCTGATAATCTCGGCCAAGCCCCGGCTACCGAGTGCACGCCAGACGTTGCCCTGGACTGAGCCCTTGACGAACCGTACCGAACCATCGGCCAGCAAGGCATTCACGCCGCCGGAATGGTAACTGCGTGCAGTGATCGCCCCGAAGGTGGGGCCGCCTTTTTTCTCACGCATACTGACAAGGTCAACGTCAACAGTGCGGCCGGGGCCACCCAGAGTGCGTTTGTTTGGCGGCCAAGCCGTGGTGAATCCGGTCTGCAGTGCACCTCCATCGGGCCATTCGGTGTGACCACCGTCCGTGAGGTTCAGGCATGAGGAGTACTCTGGGGCCACAACATCCGGATTTGCATCTGGTGCGGGGATTTGCCCGGGATTGCCGATATTCGCAAACCCGCCTGCTCCACAATCCCGCAACGCCGGCTGATAGGCTTTCACTTCCGAAGCCAGGAGCGTCTGGCTGGTGCCATCCGTAAACTCCGCCAAGCGACGACTCGCGTTGGGTGAAAACGCGCTTCGGTTGGTCAGATTTACGTTGAAACCACCCCAGATGTACCAGTCACCCACGCAAACACCGTAGTTAGTCACGCCGAACTTCAAGGTTTGACCATCTTCGATCTCAACCTTGGGCTCGGGTTTTATCTCGCTTGGACAAATGAATGTCGCAATCGCAGTGGACGTGACCGTCATATTCTCAGGCGTTTCGTAGTGGGTCTGAAAGTTAATCGAATTAAAGGCCGCAGACTGTTCCAGAAACGGCAGCAGCCGCCCATGCACGCTCCAGCCCCCAAACCAGGTCACCGTTGAACCCTTGCCCGAGAGCACCAGTGAAGGGGGCAAGGTCCCGGCCACCCCCTCATAGCTCATCAAGGCCAACCCCATCTGTTTCAGGTTGTTCACGCACTGGGCCCGCCTGGCTGCCTCGCGAGCACTTTGCACGGCCGGCAACAGCAGGGCCACCAAGACCCCAATGATCGCGATGACAACCAGTAACTCGATGAGGGTAAAACCCCGGCGAATCGTTCGTACCTGCATGGTGAATCCTCAACAGAACCTGATCGGCGGGCTCTTGGCTGGAAGACCTTCCAGCCCCTATTGATCCTGAGACTCAGTCTCAACAGGAAAGATTTTGAGATCTGGGCCGACTTCTGTCAACAGACCTTGTGCAAATTCATGGAAGCGGTCGAGCACTCAGGTGAGTGGGCTCATGCCCGGGTGCCGTGGCGATGAATCCCCGTCCCACGGGGGGATCTGCCTGTTGGATATGGAGGGAAAGCCGCCGGAACACCGAGTGACCCGGATGGAGAGCCAGGGCGATCAGGAACGCGAATGGGTCCAAGGGTTCCAGCCACGGCTTGCTCATGGAGCACAACAAAAAACCCGATCCCCAGGCTCTCCCCCGTGAAGGGGAAAACCCAGGGATCGGGTTGGGGGGGGCTTGATCAGTGAATGGGTCTCAGTAACCAACCGTAACCTAACCAGACCGCACTCACCGTGATAAATAACAAGACAATGCAGGACGCGTGCCAAACAAAAATGATTCTTTCGAGTTCTTTCAAAACAAGACGTTCATCGCCCCGAGGACGGGATTGGGACAGAGACCAGGGAATGCCATCTCAGCCGTGAACCCCAACCCGAACTTCGATCGCAAACCTGGATCACCAGGCGAGTTCTCAATGAAGACATCCTAGAACCAAATCACGGCAATCCGGGTATCAGCCGTAGAAAACTTGGAGCGTTCTCGTTTGGGTTGCCTACAAAACCAACCCCACGAGACCGCCAGGCGCGGCTGTCTTATCATTGGCAACCGGATTGTGAGCCGCGGTAGGTTAGCGACCGGCCAGGAATCGGCCATTGGATGCGTGCTTCAAAACTTGGCCCGATCTCAGGGCCCACCCAAACCGCCTTGCGCAAGGCTGGAGTGCGGAACCGAGCTTTGAAACCACGCAGGCGAATTCACGGCCGTGCGCACGCTTGTGCGCGATCAGGGAATTGGATGCCGGGGGCTGTCTTGCAGCAGCCGATGGCCGCGGTGCTCATCAACCTCCAGGTGATCCAGGAACCGACACCGGAGCGTGCGCAGTACGGCGTCCACGGCCTCGGGTCGCACATCCTGGAGGCGAATGCAGCCACCGGCCCGTTTGTCGTGGCCACCGGCCGAGCCCAGGCCGTTGATCGCCTGGCGAAGCACTTCTCCGGCATGCGCCCCAATCTGGTCGGCCCGCAGAGAAATTCGCAACTCATCTTCGTACAGCCCCGCGCACAGGGCCCAGTTCACCCGGTCGAACCGGATGAAGAAATCTGCCAGCTCGGCCACGATGTCTGGCTGAGGCACCACGCCCAGGTAGCCCACAATCACCTCTCCATAAAGAAAGGCGTTCGAGAGGGCGTGCTGGAACGTGGCGAAATAGCTCTGCGGTAGGCGGGGGCTGCGAATCTCGGCCAGAAGATTCTTGTCGGCACGGGGGTAGAGCCAGGCCAGAGCCTCATCGTCGGCCGCGCTGGCTTCGCGAGGATAACCGGCAACCTCAGACTCAATGGCGTAAAGTAAGGCCGTGGCCAGCCGGGGATCAATCGGGATTTCCTGTTCGGTCAGGTATCCATACACCAGGGTGCTGGTGGCCCCGATCCCGGGCCTGATGTCCAGAAACTTCACGCCCGTCAACTCGCCTGGCGTTTCATGATGATCCAGGACTGCGACCGGCGTGGTGGCCTCACTCGCCCGGCGCCCCGTGTGGGGCTGCGTGTCCACCAAAACCAGCGCGGTGCGATGGTCAAGTTCCACCGACGAGATTGGCACCAGGGGAATCGAAAGCACCCGGACCATGGCCTGATTCTCTGCACGCGCAATCAGGCCATCAAACGTGAGGATAACCTCTTTACTCAAATACTCCGCCTGGATCAGCTTCTGGATCCCAAGCATGCTGCCAAGTGCGTCAGGGTCGGGATTCACATGAGACGCCAGCACAATTCGCTCGTAGGGATGAAGCGAAGCCAGCAACCGGGTTGAAGCGAGCGGTTCCAAGTTTTGCGTGTCCGGAAGAACTTCGCCACAAAGCCCCTGATCTGCTCAAACCGACACAGGCAACAGGATACTGTGGTGGTCCGGGGATCTCCTTAGCGTTCAACTGAATCATACTCTACGTTTCGCGGTTGAGGCGTGC
This sequence comes from uncultured Planctomycetales bacterium, assembly GCA_903926465.1. Lineage (GTDB taxonomy): Bacteria > Planctomycetota > Planctomycetia > Isosphaerales > Isosphaeraceae > CAIYJE01. The sequence continues at coordinate 15,546 of CAIYJE010000197.1, read as the reverse complement.
GACCTCTTGCCCCGTTCCCTGGAACCGAATCAACGTGGCCGGGAATTCGTGTTGCCGCAGTTCAGCGACCTGTGGGGGTTTTGGAACTGCTGGTCAGAGGATCGTTTCAGCGTTGGACGATTCCGCCAACTGGTGCCCGACCGTTCCTCGCAGGGATTGTACCATCAGTAAGACCAGCCCAATCAGCAGGGCGACCGTGAGCAGCCGCCCCGCCCGTCTCTGGAGTTTATCCTCCAGGGCAGTGCCAACCACGGCAGGCTTCCCAAGCGGAAGAACCAGACTGTTGACCACATAGAACAAGATTGCGGCCGCAAGAATCATGAGCAAGGCACTCACGCCGACCCGCGCCCCACGCAAGCTTGGGGTGATCAAGGCCCCGTAAACCAAAGACGCCAGCGCCAGAGCCGTACAGTAAAGCGTCCAGTAACAACTGCGTACCAACATTTCTTGCTGGAGCCGCCGGAACTGATCACCGGGCGGTTGGCTCCGGATCAGGGGAGCGATGCCAAAAAGCCAGAAGGCCAGGCTGCCGATCCAGATTGCCAGCGAGCCAAGGTAAATAGTGTCAAACAGCGGCTGCCAGGGAATCTCACTCACGCTTGGATCTCTCGGCCAGAGGACAACACGGGTGATCCCATCCAAGCATGAGGAATGAAACCGCTGGGCCTGACCACTGGCCAGCTCTGCGCAACGGGTCAGGACTTGGCGGCGACCGGTCGCGGAGGAGCATATCCAGCCGAAAGGCCACCATCCACGCCCCAAACCTGGCCCGTGACCCAACTGGTCTCTTCGCCTAGAAGAAACGCAATCACCCGGGCAATGTCTTCCGGTCGACCAAGCCGGCCCAAAGGATGGATGGACTCACTAAACGCCCTGGCCGATTCACTGCGAAGCAGAGGCGCAGCCAGCGGAGTTTGGGTCAAGCCCGGCGCAACCGCGTTGAACCGGACATTTTGCCGAGCATAAGAAATGGCCGCCGACCGAACCAGCCCCTCGATCCCCGCCTTCGCCGAGGCGATCGCCTCATGACTATTCAGACCCTGGGTCGCAGCCACCGAACTGACCAGCACAATCGACCCGCCTCCATGCATGCGAACATGATTGACCACCGACCGCGCGGCCAGAAACGCCGTCGTCAAATTGGTTTCCAGCACTGTGGCAAACTCTTCAGGAGTCGTGAGATGCAGTGGCTTCAGCACAATCGAACCCACGCAATGCGCCAGCCCATCCAGCCGACCAAATTGCTCAACCGCGGCAGCCACGGCCTGATCCAGGTCGGCCGCACGGGTGGCATCTCCCGCTACCGCAAAAGCCGAGGCCGCTCCCCCCAGATCCAGCGCAAGGGCTTCCAATGGTTCTACGCGGCGGCCAAATAGCACAACCTTGTCACCACGTTCCACCAAAATCTGTGCCAGCGAACTGCCAATTCCCCCTGCCCCACCCGTGATCAAATAGACGTGTCCGGCCATGTTCGCCACCATTCCAGAGCTTGGAATCGGATCTCAAATCATTGTGAAAGAGTTGTAGACTTCACAACCGTTCAGTCAAGGCGGGCCTGATAGTCCGGATGAAATTGGTGATCCGGGAGATCACAAACCGAACCATGCCCAAGCCAATCGGCCCTGGTTATGATCCAAGACGGAAATGGGCAGCAGTCAGAGCCCGAGGCGGCCATCGCCAAACCCCAGGAGGAATGCCCGATGGAGCTGCAATACGCCCTTGAGCCCGAACTCACCGTGGCCGAGTTTTTAGATTTACTTGAACGATCTACGCTTGCGGCGCGTCGACCGGTGAATCAACCCCACACCTTGGAGGGGATGTTGCGTCACGCCGATCTGATTCTCACAGCCCGGCTGCACGGGAAACTGGTCGGCCTGGCGCGGGCCATCACAGACTATCACTTCTGCACGTATCTCTCTGATCTGGCGGTCGATCAAGCGGTCCAGAAGCAAGGGATTGGCAAGGAACTGATCAGTCGGCTGCACGAAGCAGCGGGGATGCAAACCATGCTCATCTTGCTGGCCGCTCCTGCCGCTCGTGAGTATTACCCCCACATCGGCATGCAGTACCACGACTCTTGCTGGATCATTCCGCGAAAACTGCCCGATCTCGGCTAAAAGACCGGAACATCGCCAGATCGGCCCAACTGGCTACTTGGCCTCGGCGGGCGCAGGTGTGGTGGGCGTTTCCGGGGGCCGATTCATGAACTGCTGAAGGGCTTTGGGGTCGAGTTTTGCCTTCTTCTTCCCACCGCCGGTCGCGGTGAGCTTGGCGGGGTCGGTTCCGTCGGCCGCAGGCGTGGCCTTGAGCGCCTTGGAAGAGACGAAGGGGACCAGCGAACCGTCAGGAAGCACAATCGCCTCGGTGCCATCCTCATTTTTCTTCACGTCCGGCCTGGAACCCTGCCCCACAGCAGCTCCATTCGCGTTCTTCAGGCCGGGATCGACCTTGATCTGCTTGGGCATCTGGTTGGGTGGAAAATACGCGTCACCTGGCACGGTGGGGGCCGAGGCGTTGACCTGGGCCGGCGATCCTGCGGGCTTCTTCAACGTGCCGCTCAGCGGTTCACCGCCAGGCCGATCCATGGAGCCAGGCTCAGCCGAGCCCGGCAAATTGGAACCGTTCTGTGGGCTTGAGGGATCGAATGACCGACCGCTTCCGAAAACTTCCTCGGCCTCCTCATCGCCGGCTCCTGCTGGAGTTGCGATGGCGGTGGGGGGCGATCCTGACGGCTTCCGACCGGTGGCGACCACAGGCGAACCAGTTGCGCCAGGGCCTGCGGGGCCAGGCGTCTGTTCGGACAGGCTTCGGACCCAGGTCAGAAAGACCCGATAGGTTGGGTGGTTCGGACCTGAGAGAATGGGCCGGCCGTCGGGTGGGTGAGTCATGGCCGCCACACTGAGCAAGCGGCTATGGTTCAAATCCTCAGCATCCACCAGCTGAAGCGTGGCATCAAGATTCGCACGCAAGATCAGCTCGTTAGACAGATCACGCTTGGTCCGGGTGCGATAGAGCTGGAACCGACCGGTGTACGAGTCGGCGTCATGACACCGGGCGCAGTGGGTCTGGAGTTCGGGATGGACACCCCGGGCAAATTCCTGGTAGCGGCGAAGCGCGACGGGCGGCGAGAGATCAAGAATGATGGGCGGCCCCGATGAGGCACCCCGCTGGCGGTTGAGTTCACGGACCCGTTCCAGGTTAAGGAGCCTGGGAGCGCCATTGGTCATTTCGTCAGGCACCTCGGCCGATGCCCGGGCCAGTTCCGGATCGCTTGGAGCCCGGCCTTTTGAATTCAGATGGAAGAGCATCGCCTTGGCCCGCTTGTTCTCCGGGCTCAGATTGAGCACGGTTTCAAGCTGGGTCCGGGCCGGCTCGGTCAGTTTTTGTTCCAGGCACCAGAGTGCCAGCTTCATCTGTTCGTCGGGATCATTCGCGGGTGTACGGGCAAGCAAATGGCGATAGGCATCGTTGAGGGAGTTAAAAACCCCTTCCACGTTCCGCCTTGCGAATTGCTTCACGCCAATTTTGTGTTTGAGGTAGTAACCGGTTCCATCTTCAACGATGTCGCCCTGAAAAACGTGCCCATTGGCTAACAGCAACACCGACGGGCCGCTGGTGCCAGACTCAAGTCGACCAGACGTGGTTGCCGGGGTGGCAACGTCCGTGGTTGGCAAGGGCGCGGGTAACGGCGCGGGGGCCGAAACAAGCGTTTCCGTGGGCCGTGTGATTGGCCTTCGGGACTCGGTGTCCTGCGTCACACTTGGCCGAGCGGGCGGCGCATCTTGCCAAGCGATTGCTGTGCTCGCCCAGAGCCCGACTAAGAGTGCGGATACCATGAATCGCCACGCTTTTGAAAAATGGACTGCTACCATGATGGCGGGAACGTACGGCGACCCCTAGAATTCGTCAAGGCGAACTGCGACAGTCTTGCCCAAGTTTTCCTCCGCAGGCCCATCCAACCCACGCTGGAACCAATCCCCTTGCAGCCAATCGAACCCCTCTCGCCGCTGGTTGCGGAATTTGTTGGTGAAGTGGTTGTGCTTGACCTCAGCTCCCCATACGTTTGCCTGGGAACGTTGCATCGAGTGGATGCTGAATTCTTTGAACTGCACAACGCCGACCTGCATGACTTCCGGGACAGTTCGGCCACCCGCGAAGTTTACGTGTATGACTCTCGCCGGCTCGGAATTCGTCGGAACCGGGAACGCGTACTGATCAGGCGTGAAGAGGTTGTAGCCATGACTCGGTTCCTCGATATCGTGGAAAGCTGATCGAGGCGATGACCTGAGGCGGTGCCTGGCACCATTGGGACAGACGCTACGGGTACGGGACCGGCCAACCTCTTCCAAGCTAAGTTGGGGATGAGGGACAGATCGTGATTTTTTCTCGTGACCCAGATGTGATCCTCTGAGTTCCGGCTGCTTCCCTGAGGACGCCGAAACAGACGCCCGAGCACCAGCGTCAAGGTGTGGTCGAAGCAACGATTCACGAGCTGGAATCACCAAAACATCGTTCCTGCGTCAGGATCACCAAGACTCAACCGGATAGTGAAACGCCCACTCATCAACCGACACTCCCATTGGCAAACCCAAAACATGATGACCATCACACAATTCCCTTGCCGCTCTTGCTGGCAATGGAAGCTCATCCAGACCAGCCTCTGGATCTTTGCTTTCGGCAGTACCTTCCTGCACACAGAGGCCCAGGCCGAACTTCCACTTCCGACGGTTTCTACGCTCGGTCGGACGCCAGTTCCCTCAGTCGTCATCCATGTGGCGGCCCTGGGCCATGACACCAACCCAGGGACCGAGGCCGAGCCATTGGCCACACTTGCGGCGGCCCAGACGGCGGCTCGTAAATTCGCTGGTCACGCACCAGTAACGGTCACGATTCATCAAGGCACTTACTATCTCCCAGAGACGCTCAGGTTCAACCCGGTCGATTCCGGCACTCAAGACTTTCCGGTGGCTTACACCGCAGCGCCTGGGGCCAAGCCGATCATCAGTGGCGGTATGCCACTGCAACTGGAATGGAGCCAACGCCCCGATCAACTCTGGGAAGCCCGGACCCCGCCCGATCTGAGCATCGATCAGCTTTTTGTCAACGGCGAGCGGCAGTCCATGGCCCGATATCCAAATTACGACGCGAGCGCGGAGAAATTCGGGGGCACGGCCGCCGATGCAATTGCGCCTGAACGGGTGGCCCGCTGGGCCAATCCGGAAGGGGGATTCATTCACGCCATGCATGAAGCGCTCTGGGGCGACATGCACTGGCGGATCCTTGGCAAAAAAGCCGACGGATCCCTGAACTATGAGGGAGGATGGCAAAACAACCGCGCAAGCCAGATGCACAAAGAATTTCGATTCGTGGAAAATATCCGCGAGGAACTCGACGCTGCTGGCGAATGGTTTCATGACCGCACGCACAACCTGTTGCTGGTCAAGCCGCCCACGGGCACCGATCTGCGAACGGCCACCGTGGAGGCCGTACGGCTGCGTCACCTGGTCGAGTTCAAAGGTACACAAGAAACGCGGGTCCGGTTTGTCTCGTTGCGTGGCCTCACATTCAAGCACTCGGCGCGTACCTTCATGGAGAACCGCGAACCGTTGCTCCGCTCAGACTGGACGATCTACCGCGGTGGAGCCGTGATCTTTGAGAATGCCGAAGACGCCGGAATTGACGATTGTGATTTTGACCAGCTTGGCGGAAACGCCATTTTTGTGAACAACTTCAATCGACGCATCCACATTCGCCAATGCCTGATCCGGGAAACTGGTGCCAATGGAGTTGCGTTCGTTGGCAACCCGGGGGCCGTCCGGAGCCCGCTCTTCAACTATTCCACCCCCAATGATTACCGCATGCTGGATCGGACGGCCGGTCCACAAACCGAAGATTTTCCAGCCGACTGCCTGGTGGAAGATTGCCTGATTACCCGCAGCGGACGGTTTGAGAAGCAAACCGCACCGGTTCAGATTGCCATGGCACAGGGGATCACGGTACGGCATTGCTCAATCTACGCCGTCCCACGCGCGGGTATCAATATTGGCGACGGCTGCTGGGGCGGCCACGTGATTGAGTTTTGCGATATCTTTGACACGGTGCTTGAAACTGGCGATCACGGTAGCTTCAACTCGTGGGGTCGAGACCGCTACTGGTCACCCGACGTGCGGGTGGTTGACCAGCAGGTGGCCGCAGATCCCAGCCTGCCCTTTCTGGACGCGGTCCAGCCCGTAATCTTGCGCAATAATCGCTGGCGGTGTGACCATGGCTGGGATATTGACCTGGACGACGGGTCTTCCAACTACCAGATCACCAATAACCTGCTGCTGCATGGCGGCCTGAAAATGCGTGAAGGATTTCAACGCACGGCCACGAACAACATCATTCTGAACAACAGCTTGCATCCGCATGTGTGGTTTGAGAACAGCGGTGATGTGTTCAGCCGCAACATTGTGATGGGCCCGTACCAACCGGCCATCATGGAGATTGCCCGCTGGGGCAAAGATGTGAACCATAACCTGTTCACAATCTCGGACGCCGACCGAACAAGCTACGCACCCCAGGGCTGCGACCACGATTCCCTGGTCGGCGACCCACAGTTTGTAAACGCCGAGATAGGTGATTTCCGGGTGAAAGACGGATCGCCGGCCTTGAAGCTGGGCTTTGTCAATTTCCCGATGGATCAGTTTGGCGTCCAGTCGCTCCGGCTCAAGGCCCTGGCCTGCACGCCGGAAATGGAAATTGCGTCCGCAAACCAACCGGCCGCCACTGCCGTACGAACCAAGTGGCAAGGCGCAACGCTTCGCGAACTCACGGGCCAGGAATTCTCAGCTTTAGGAGTACCCGCGGGTGCGACTGGCGTCATGGTGGTAGACACGGCCGCAGATTCTGCCGCGTTCCAGATCGGGCTTCGTCAAGGAGATTTCATCGAACAGGTCAACGGCCTGACCGTGCTCGGAGTTCGAAGTTTCCAGACGCTGGCCACAGGAGCAACCGACGCACAACGCCTGAAACTCGGCATCGTTCGCAATCAGCAAAAGCTCACCCTTGAGCAGGCCCGCTGAAGTAGCGCCGAGCGCGAAGTGGTTCTATCTTGTTGGACTTGTGTCATGGATGACTCCGCAGAATATCATCCATGACATGCAGCCTCATCATCAAGGCTTGCTTTTGGGCACATCCATGAATCAAAAGATACAGCCGCAGTTGCAAAAATATTGGCAACCGCATCCAACCCGCATCTCTCCTGCGCAACTTCAAGTGCCCCGGTAGGCCTACAACCTCCGGGGCACTTGAAGTTATTGACACCGACCCGTTGCCAGGGACGGTTACTGCTCAGGATTCCAGGCGGACTTGAGCTCGAACGCTTCGAGTTTCAAGATCTTGGCGGCCCCACCCTTGGCCTCGATACTCACGGCGGTGTCATTCAGCTTGGGCAAGAACGGCAACGGCACATAAGTCAGACCATCGCTGGCGAATACCTCCAACCCGTTGCGATCGCACAGAATTGTGAGCTCTTGCTTCCCGTTCTGCAACGGTGCCGGCGCACGCTGCTGGTTAACGACCAATTCCTGCTTCAGCACGTCGTACACAATGGTTGCGCCTCGAACCATGAATACCACCTCTTTGGCAGTGCCAGGCTCGAACGAGGCTCTTAGTTCCACCTGTTCGGCCTTCAAGCCACTCAAGGGGTTGGCCTGGCCAGGTGTCAGGTTGACCACCTCGATAACCTTGGGCGTTGCCCGCAGGGTTTCTAGTTCAGCCACTGGGTTCCAGGTCAGTCGCGGACCTTCAGGTGTACCCGTGAGCTTGAGTTCCAGGGGCACGGTCATCGCCTGGTTAAACGGCATCCCGGGCGTGGGGGTCTGGAACCAGCCAATCTGGATCCGCCGACCGTCGTTCGCCGGAATATCACTGAAGGTCTGCGCGGCGTAAAACCCGGCACCAAGATGCCCCTTGAGCTTGGGAGTCTCGGGCGTGAATCGGATGCCGTCGAATGAACCAACCATGTACTCGCTGCTGGCGGCCGTGAGCACCCATTTGCGATTGTTGTTGTTTCCATCCACGGCCAGCTCAAAAAAGTCAGGACACTCGAAGAAGCCATCGGTCTTGCTGACCTCGGTCCAATCCTTGAGGTTGGGCGAGGTGAAGAAGTGGATCGTGTGCACCTTGTCGAGTTCAACGTAAAGGGTCATCACCCACTTCTGGGTCGGCTCATGCCAGAACACCTTGGGGTCGCGGTTGCCGCCGGTGATCTGCTTGACCACCGGGTTCCCGCTGTACTTGGTGAATTTCCGCCCGTCTGTACTGTAAGCCAGACACTGTACCGTGGGGTTTCCGGCGGCGGTGTAAATCAGGACCAGAGGCGGCTCACCACCCTCACCGAACCCGCTCGTATTCTTCCAGTCCACCACCGCACTGCCGCTGAACATCGGCCCCATCTCGTCCGGTGCCAGCACGTCACCTAGCTCGGTCCAGCGCACCATGTCTGGGCTAACCGCGTGCCCCCAGTGCATGTTCCCCCAGCCCCATCCATAAGGATTGTGCTGAAAAAACATGTGGTATTCACCGTTATAAAATACCAGGCCGTTCGGATCGTTGTTCCAGCCTCGTTTGGGCGAGAAGTGAAACTGGCCACGAAGCGGCTCATGGTAAACCGCGTCCGACCCTCGAAGACTGCCGGCAGGCTCAATTGCAGTCAGCCCATGAGAATCCTCTGGCAACTTGTCGACCTGCAGGGTGATCGTTTTCCCTTTCCAGGCACTCACATCCATGGGCGCCCACCAGTCTGGCTCTCCATCGGCCAATTCGATCTCGTTCCTGACCACCAGCTTTCCATCCACGAGCAAAGCAACATTCCGCTTGGGACCGCCGGTCTTGATTGGCAAATTCAGCAGCGGTTGCTCGATTTTGAATTCGCGTCGGGCGTTGACAAGCAGGCCGGGCGGCTTCTTATCGGTTTGGACAATCTGATCGACATTGAGATGTCCCCAGCCACCGGTGGCCTGATCGATAACCTCGATGACGGCGGTCTGGCCCACGAACTCGGCGACGTCCCAAGATTCTTGCGCCAGGTTTTCGCTGCCGCCGGCCTGCGTATTTGGACCGGTGGCACTGCGAACCCGCTTGCCACCGATGAGCAGATTCAGCGAAAGCTTCTCAGCATCTTGGCCACCCCCGATCAGGAACCGAAGATAAGGGCGCTCAAGCTTGAATTCGGGCGAAGTCAGGGTGCCGGTGCCGCCGTCTCCGTTGTGGAACGAGTTGACCAGGCCCTTGCCCACAAACCCTTCGACATTCATCTGGCCGGGCAACGGCTCATGAGCAGGGCCAGCGCCAAACGCATCACCTGTGATCTTCCAGGCCCCATAGGTCTCACCTTCAAAATCGGCAATCACCAGGTCATCCGCAGCACCTGATCGGCCGACCGTGAGGAGCAGACTCACACCAAAACAAGCCGCCAGCATCAAGGGGTTCATGAACGAATACCTGACCGTAACTTCGAGAAGCTTGAATCCCAAGGGGAATGCGTCCGGAACTGGACGCTCGATTCTCTCAAGATAACCGACTTCGCCCACCCGTACTATGAACCTCCTGGAATCGCCTTACACCAGCGCCGAGAGCCATTGACAGGCACGCGAGGGAGTCCAAAAACTGAAAACGGCCCCCTGCCCCAAGAATGAGACCGAGATTCAGTCGCCTTCCTGAAACATCTGCGCCCATGCGACACCGTTTTGCCATCATCGCGATTGCGACGGGACTTTTGCTCCTTTTGATCTCGCTGGTCCACTGGATCACGGCAATGGACTTTGAACGGATGGAGCCATCGCATGGTCTTCAGATGAGTGGGAGATTTCACGCTCTCACTGAGTCGGCTTTTCTGCTGATCCTCGCGGGAACAGGCCACTTATCCGGCTGGTCGCGAAAAGGATTCGCTAGAAGCGTCGGCATGCTGCTTCTGGGCGCTGCGGGATGGCTCTACTACTCGGCCTCAAACACCCAGCAACAACAGCAGGCCTTGCAAGATCAGCGGTGGGCCGAGGAAGTTCGTCGAATAACCACTGGAGCGTTCAGCGTCTTGCCCGGCAAGAAACCCAACCCCGTGGAGATGAGCGGGGTTCCATGGATCATTGGCCTGGGCCTGACCGGTGCGTCATGTTTGATCTATGCCGTAACGACACGACCAAAAGCCTCAGGCCAGCGCATCACCTGAGCGATTCAGCTTACCCATCAGCACCCGCGCGCACGGTCAGCAGGGCAACGGGGGCGTTCAACAATGACGCAGCATATTCTTGAAAAAGTCGACGAGAGGGTTGACTGCCAGGGGGGTGGGGCGATAATTTGTTTCTTCAATTTATGGAGTCCGTTAGTCGTCTCCGCTGCTACCGCGTAATGAGGGTCATTTCGATACCCGGAAGGTCACACCTGATAGGTAGAAGCATGTGGCAGTGCGTCAGCGTTCCTGGTGAGCACTTCGAACCACACAACAGAGTAGGAGTCAATCGGTTATGAATTTCGCCAATCGTTCTTCTTCCGCCCGTCGCCGCGCCGCGTCGGTAGCCGCGGGCGCTACTTTGGGCACCGGCATCCTCGGACTCTCGCAGTTGCAAGCCGACATAGTTACCCTCGACATCAGTTCGATCAGCGGCCAGAACGCCGGATTGAGCCAATGAAGCACTACTCCTTTCTACCATAATTTTGGTCTCGCTGGAATTCTCCAATTCGGGGTAGGCCTCAAATACAGCCTCGGTTACACCGGGATCCACCTGGGAGGTGATGGCGGCACGCTGAACCAGGGGGGCATCGCCAATGGCGGCAACTATGCTACCCCGACCCTCTATCACAAAGGGGACTCGATCGGCGGTGCCGCGAGTAACTTTTCAAACAGCAACTTTGGCTGTAATGCCTTATTCGCATACACTGGAGGTAGCGAGGTCTCCCAGAACTTCGCAGCCAATTCCTATCTTGGATTCTTGAGCAGCGGCACTGATGGCTTTGGAATCAACGGTGTGTATGGCTGGATCGAGGCCACCTGGGATGGAACGAACTTCGAGTTCATTTCGGCCGCCTATGAATCGAGCCCTGGCGTAGCGATTGCCGCGGGCGCGGGACCTGTTACCTCCTCGGCCAACTCACCACGCAAGCCCGCACCGTAGCGATTGCCGCGGGCGCGGGACCTGTTACCGCGGTTCCTGAGGCATCCATGATGTCGACGCTTGGCATTGGTGCTTTGGTATTAGGGGCAAGAGCTGTGAGCAAGCAACGCGCCTTGCGCCGAACGCAGGGGGCCGCCGCCGAGACGGCCTGAGGATGAATCATCAATCAAGGCTCCTTCTCGTTGGCTGGGATTCGGCCGACTGGAAGATTATCCATCCGCTGCTCGACGCTGGTGAACTACCGGGCCTGGCCCGGCTTGTTGAGACTGGCGTGAGTGGCAACCTGACGACCCTCGAACCGCAGCTCTCCCCAATGCTGTGGACCAGTATCGCCACGGGAAAGATGGCCTACCACCACGGCGTGCCAGGGTTCACGGAAGTAGACCCTGTCACCGGTGCCGTGGTACCCGTGTCGGCAGCGACGAGGAAGTGCCGCACGCTCTGGGAAATTCTTGGGGAACGTAGCCTGCAGAGCCACGTTGTGAGTTGGTTCGCCACCCACGGCGAACAGGATCATCCCGGCTGCCTAGTTTCCAACATGTTCTGCCACCTGCGCAACACGAAGCCCGGGCAGGATCCTTGCGAATGGCCACCGCCGCCCCCCGGCACCTACTGGCCTCCCGAACTTGCCGAGGCGATGAACGAACTTCGCGTCAGCCCGCACGACATCGATCCCGACCAGGTGATCCGGCTCTTCGTGCCAGCGGCTCACACGGTCGATCAGACCAAGGACCGGCGGCTTTGGGCCCTTGCCGAGAAACTTGCCGAGGCCTGCTCCGTTCACAATGCCGCCACGCACTTGCTGGAGACCGAGCCCAACTGGGACTTCATGGCGGTCTACTACCGCACCGTCGACGAGATCAGCCACCTCTTCATGCCCTACCATCCGCCGCGGATGGAGGGGATCCCCGAGGCCGATTTCGAACTCTACAAGCAGGTCGTCACCGCGATCTACAAGCTCCACGATCTGTTTCTTTGCAGGCTCATGCAGCTTGCCGGCCCCGACACGGCGATCGTGCTTGTCTCCGACCATGGGTTTCACTGCGATCACCTTCGGCCCAAGTTCACGCCGCGCGTCCCGGCTGGGATCACCGTCTGGCACCGGCCGCAGGGTGTGTTCATCGCCAGTGGCCCCGGTTTCAAGCACGACGAACTCGTGTATGGGGCCCGGCTGCTTGACGTCGCGCCCACGATTCTGCACTGGTTTGGCTTGCCGGTCGGCGCCGACATGGAAGGTCGCGTCCTCCAAGAGGTTTTTGATTCGGCCGCAAGGCGGCCGGTCGAGACTTTGCCTACCTGGGAAAAGCCCGAGGAGACCCGCAAAGAACGAAAAAATCTTGGGGCTGGGGCCAACAGGGAACTCCTTGACCAGTTTGTGGCACTCGGTTACATCGACGAGATTCCCGACGATCCGGGTCAGGCGGCTGCCGAGACCAACCGTGAGAACGACTGGAACATCGCCCGAGCCTGCATGTATGGCCAGCGTTACGAACAAGCCCTGCCGCTCCTGGAAAACTGCTTTCATGCCAGCCCCTTCCGCACCGATTACGCGCAGGTGCTTGCTACGTGCCAGATGCAACTCGGTTTGCTTGAAGAGGCCGACGCCACGGTCGCCAAGGCCGCCGAGACGTTTGGACGCACCGAGCAGGCCGATCTCATCAGGGCCTCGATCGCGATCCAGAAGAAGGATTATCCGGCTGCTGTCGAGGCGCTCGAGCGAGTCCAGGAAAAGAGCCCGGGCGAGTTGCAGTTACAGTTGATGCTGGCACAGAGCTATCAGGCGCTCCGCCGCTGGGGCGATGCCGAGGTCGCCGCCCGTGCCGTCCTCTCCGCCGACCCGCACAACCCTCAGGCGTTTTTAGTGCTTGCCAGAGGGTTCCTTCACGCCGGCCAGGCCGAACAGGCGGAAGAGGCCGCAAAAGAGTGCATCGGCCTGCAGTTTGGCAATCCCCATGGCCATTTCCTTTTGGGGGCCGCGCTCGTGGGCCAGCAGCAATTCGAAGAAGCGGTGCGGCCGCTGGAGAACGCCCTGCGGCTCGCACCTCAATTTCCGCGGGCGCAGCGGATGCTTACGCGGGTCTATCGCCGGCTCGGGCAGCCTGAGCGGGCTGCAGTCCATGAGTCGCAGTACTTCGCAAGGCTACGCGACTTGCGGCATCGGCAGGCATCCAGACAGGCCGCCGTGCGGGACCTGGCCTCCGCCCGGTCCGCCGCCCGGGGCGAGCTTGATCGGATCCGCCAGGCGGAGATCGACCGCAGGAAGTCAGAATACGACTCGATCGAGCCCATGGATCTTTTGATCGTGTCTGGCCTACCCCGATCGGGGACGTCGCTCATGATGCAGATGCTTCGGGCCGGTGGGATCGAGCCACTAACCGATGCCAAACGCCAGGCCGACGAGGACAACCCGGAAGGCTATTGGGAATGGGACGATATCAAAAAGCTTCCCAAGAACCCGCGGCTCATCGAGCAGGCCGAGGGGAAGGCGGTGAAGGTGATCTCGGCGCTACTGCCGAGTCTGCCGGGCAAGCACCATTACACGGTCATCTACATGGTGCGCCCAACAGCGCAAGTGATCGATTCCCAGTGGGCCATGCTCGCCCGTCAGGGAAAGCAGCCAAAATCTGAGAAGCAGCATCTTCTTGAGGTGCAAGAGCACCACAGCCGGCAGATTCGCGAGGTGCTCAGAAAGAACGAGCGGGTGACGCTGGTCGAGGTGTCGTACCCTGAGCTGATTGCCGATCCGGGGCCGGTGATCGCCAAGCTCGCCGAGGTCCTGCCGGGCAAGTTCCGGCCCGGGCCAGGCGTGGCCGCTTGCGTGCAGCCGAAACTTTTCCGGAACCGGGGCGGCTAGCGGATACAAACTTGTCGCGTCGTTGCTTGCCCGTCATGCTGTTGCCTCCAGGTTCGGACGCATGACGTTCGTAAGCGTCCGATGAACCGCATCTGGCGAACCGGCTGATGATTCGCGACGATCCCTCCATGCCCGATGGTGCCGTGCGTGGAGGAGATCATTGATGCAACTGCGAAAGATTTCTGTTTCGGAATGGCCCAAGGTCCTCAGTCGTTTTCAGGATAGTGGTCTGTCCCAGAAGGCCTTCTGCCTACGTGAAAGCCTCTCGTTACCCAGTTTTATTTATCACTTCTACAACCGAGTCCATAGAGCGAAAAAGGCCGAGACACCACCCACTTTTCTGCCCGTGATCGTCAAGCCGATCTCCCAGTATCATCCGGAGCCCAATGACGCCCTCGTCCTGATTCTTCCCGCTGGTCGTCGCCTCGCTGTATCTGCGGGGTTAGATTGTTACACTCTGAAACGCCTCCTCGACGTACTGGAGGAGCGACAATGATCGGTCTTCCGGCCACCGTGAGGATTTTCGTGGCGCTCGGGCAATCGATTTTCGCAATGGGTTTGATGGGCTTGCTCAACTGACACGCGATGTGATCAAGCAAGATCCCCTCTCGGGGCACCTGTTCGTCTTCTCCAACCGGCGGCGAGACCGCGTGAAGATCCTGTACTGGGATCGAGACGGATTGGCTGTCTGGATGAAACGCCTGGAACGTGGCACATTCCGCTGGCCCGATGCCCACGCCCAGCAGGTCGAGTGGAATACGGCCGAACTAGCCGCCGTACTAGGCGGTATCGACCTCAAAACAACACGCCGAAGAACACGTTTTACTCTCGATAAATGACTATATTCTAGAAATTTACCATGTATTGAAACATGCCATATTGTACAATGAAAGCATGAGCCATTCGACCGATATTCCTCTTCCTGATGATCTCTTAACGGCCCATCGCCAGATCCGCGATCAGGCCGAGGAACTGCGTAAACTGCAGCTTCAGATCGAGAAGATGCAGCATCAGCTCGATCAACTGCTCCGGCAGTTGTACGGCAAGAAAAGTGAAAAGCTCAATCCGGCTCAAATGTAGCTTTTCACGAGTGCCTTTGAGGAACTTCCTCTGGTCAACTTACCCGTGGCCCCAGAGGCGACGGACATTTCGGCGACGGTCCGCTCTCGTGGTCGCAAAAAGCTGCCCGCCACCCTGCCACGGAAGCAGATCATCCACAATTTGGACGAAGAGGCTCGTGGTTGTCCCTGCTGTGGCAAACAGCGCAAAGAAATCGGTCGTGAAACGCGTGAGCAACTCGATTACACGCCCGCGAGCCTGCATGTCGTCGAACACATCCGGCTGAAATATGCTTGTGAGGATTGTCAGGCTCATGTAGCCACCGCACCACGTCTGCCGGAAACGATCGAACGCGGCTTGCCTGGCACGGGATTGCTTGCTCACGTGGCAGTTAGCAAATACATCGATCATCTGCCGCTCTACAGGCTGGAACGGATCTTTGCCCGCGAGGGCGTGATGCTCTCACGCTCGACCATGTGC
>CAIYJE010000196.1 GCA_903926465.1 uncultured Planctomycetales bacterium | reverse complement strand
CGGATGGCGTCTGTGGTTCGCCCGCTTTCTGAGCCAAGGTCAGCAGGGCAAAAACGACCGCTTCCTCGCCTTGGCGGTAGATATCCCAAGCCTGCTGCTCAGTGAGTGCAGGGCCGAGAGGAACAGGAGTGGCAAGGGTGTCGTCCATCATCGCCTTGGCTCAATTGGTTGAGCCAAGATCAGTAACAGAACAATCGCTTCAAAAGCAAGGCACTTGTTGCCTGCAGTCGGCTAAAGTCTTACTCGAAACACAGATCGAGACTGCGGAACGACAACTTGCTGCGGCAAAGGAACAGCAACCGATTCGCACAACACCCGTATTCGATTCGATCAGCCTGCCGAAGCTTGACTCTGCTCCGCTGAATACATTGCTACACCGCGACTTACCATCACTTGATGCAAATGCCGTAAATCAAGTGCAAGAGCACCTCGCAAACATCGGCCAATCGGGCGAAATGTGGGTAGCCGATGGATGTCGCCGACTTCCGGCTGGACTAGCAGGAGCGTGCCCGTTTTGTGCTCAGAATCTTTCGGGATCGGCACTAATCGCACACTACCGTGCGTATTTCAGCGAAGCCTATGCAACATTGAAGCGTGAAATCGCCGAGGCGATCACGTCCTTTTCACGTACTCATGGCGAGGAATCCCCGGCTGCGTTCGAACGTGCAATGCGAGTCTGTGGAGAGCGACGTCATTTTTGGTCTAGGTTCTGTGAACTTCCACAAGTTGCAGTTGATACCGCTGATATTGCTCGCGCGTGGCGTGCCGCGCGTGAAGCCGTACTCGGTGAGCTTCATGCAAAACAGGCCGCGCCACTTGAACCGAGACAACTGTCGGCGATTACCCTGGCAGCGATTGCAACCTATGAACAGCATCGAGCTAGCATCGTACAGTTAAATCAACAGCTTCAGGATGCGAGCGAGGCAATCAATTTGGTTAAGGAGCAGGCCGCTGCTGGTAATGTAGCGGCGATTGAATCGGACCTCACCCGGCTCAAATCCGTTCAGGCACGACATTCGTCGGTGATTACGACGAGTTGCACCGAATATCTCAATGAGAAGGCTGCGAAGACGGCCACTGAGGGCCTTCGGGATCAAGCTAAAGAGGCTTTGAGTCAGTATCGCCAATCCGTCTTTCCTCTGTATCAGACAGCTATCACCGATTATCTACGCCGCTTTAATGCAAGCTTCCGTTTGGGTAGCGTGGAAGCGGCTGATACGCGTGGTGGACCGACTTGCAATTACAGCGTCGTAATCAACGAGAACCCTATTACAATTGCCGGAACCACAACAACTCCCGGAACTCCCTCCTTCCGAACGGCGCTGAGTGCCGGAGACCGCAACACCCTCGCCCTGGCATTCTTTTTTGCCTCAGTCGATCGGGATCCAAATCTGTCGAACAAGATTGTCGTCATCGACGATCCAATTACAAGCCTGGATGACCATCGCGCATTAACAACCGTCCAGGAGATTCGTCGTCTCGTGCAGCGGACTGCTCAAGTAATCGTTTTATCGCACAGCAAGCCATTTCTGTGCCGCTTATCCGAACACCCGGACCGCACCATCGTTACCGCTATCCAAGTTACGCGAGACGGTGCCGGATCAACTCTCTCTTCATGGGATGTCAACCAAGACTGCATTACTGAGCATGATCGTCGTCACGCGCGGCTCAGAGAATATGCGGTTAGGAGCAATGGAAACGATCGCGAAGTGGCCAAATCGATTAGGCCAATAATCGAGGCATTCTTTCGTGTGGCTTGCCCTGAACACTTTCCGCCCGGCAGTCTACTTGGGCCATTCCGTGGTATTTGTGACCAACGAGTCGGAACACCACAAGAAATTCTCAATCAGCATCACACGCAGGAACTTCGTGAACTCGTTGAGTTCGCGAACCGCTTTCATCATGACACGAACCCCGCGTGGGAGACGGAAACAATAAACGACGCGGAATTGCTAAGTTATGTACAACGCGCGCTTGCTTTTACTCGTCGATAAAGAACATTGGCCCCAAAAACGAAAGGATCACCTCCATGGCTGCATCAACTTTTCAGACGAATCCTTTCGATCTTCACAAGCTTCTTGAAGACTGTCATCGTGGCATTATTCAGTTGCCTGATTTTCAACGTAGTTGGGTTTGGGATGAGGATCGCATTAAGAGCCTGATCGCTTCGGTGTCGCGAGCTTTTCCAGTTGGTGCCTTAATGTCGCTTGATACCGGCGGCCCTGTCAATTTCAAACCTCGAACGGTTGAAGGCGCACCGCCAGAATCGAAACAAGTCGCCCCTCAGTCGCTACTGCTCGATGGCCAGCAGCGAATGACTTCGCTTTACCAAGTTACTTTACGGGGGAAGGTTGTCGAAACGGTCACGCCGAAGAACAAGAAGGTAAAGCGATGGTTCTACGTCGATATCCGCAAGGCATTGGACCAATCGGCTGATCGCGAAGAAGCGATTGTCGGTGTTCCCGAAGATCGCGTCATTCGTACCGACTTCGGAAGGGAAGCAGTTCTGGATCTTTCCACCGCCGAAAACGAATACGCTGCCCTTATGTACCCAGTCTCCCAAGTCTTTGATTGGGACAAGTGGCAAGACGGATTCGATAAACATTGGCGTGGCGACCAGTACGAGGCCGTTCGCGAAGAGTTTCGAGCGTTCAAACGACAGGTTCTTGAGAATTTCAAGTATTACCGAGTCCCTGTCATCACTCTTGATCGATCAACGTCTAAAGAAGCCGTTTGCGTCGTATTCGAGAAGGTAAACACTGGGGGAAAGGCTCTGGATGCGTTTGAGCTGGTTACCGCGATGTACGCGGCTTCCGGCCATGAATTGCGAAAGGACTGGTACGGGGACGACGGCACTAAGGGGCGGCATCGCCGACTGGCCGAAAAGCTCCGACCCGATGGTGCAGAGACCGGTATTATCGCCGGGGTTTCTAACACTGACTTCCTTCAGGCCATCTCACTTTTCCACACCCGTGAACGGCGCAGGGCGGCAGAGGCTGCCGGGAAGCAAGGCAAGGAGTTGCCAGCCGTATCTGGCAACCGACAAGCATTGCTGAACCTTCCTCTTGAGGAATACAAGCGATTTGAAACGCAGGTGGAACGGGGATTTGAGCAGGCAGCGAAGTTCTTGCACATGCTGCATATCTACCGCATCTTTGACTTGCCTTATCAGTCTCAGATTGTCCCCTTGGCAGCAATTCTTGCAGATATTGGAGATGCCTGGGAGCATGAAGCGAATCGAGCAAAACTCGTTCGCTGGTATTGGAACGGTGTCTTCGGCGAGCTTTATGGCTCTGCGGTTGAGACGCGGATAGCTCGCGACTTCATGGAAGTGCCCGTGTGGTTGAAAGGAGGCCCCGAACCGTCAACGGTCAGTGAAACGATGTTCCGAGCCGACCGACTAAAGACCATGCGTATGCGACTATCAGCAGCCTACAAAGGCATGAACGCATTGCTGATGAAGGAAGGCGCACAGGATTTTCGTTCTGGTCAGAAGTTCGATCACACGATCTTTTTCGGTGAGAATGTAGACATACATCACATCTTCCCACAGGACTGGTGCAAGAAGCAGGGCATAAAGCCGAGCGTGTATGACTCAATTATCAACAAGACACCGCTTTCCTATCGAACCAATCGGATCATCGGCGGTGTTGCTCCATCCGAGTACCTTTCCAAATTAGAATCAGGCAATTCGACTACACCGAAGATTAATTCTGTGAACCTCGATGGCTTTCTGAAATCGCATCTGATCGACCCGTTGCTGCTTCGAGCGGATAGTTTTGATAAATTCATGGTTGATCGGCAAAAGAAGCTGCTGTCACTGATCGAGCGAGCGACCGGTAGGGTGGCATACACCGGCGATGTTCAAGAAGAAGGCGAAGATGTAGAGGCCGATGAGGATACAACCCAAGCTCAGCAGACGATTGCGAGGGCTGGATGAAGCAAATTACCAAAGTTGATAACACCGTGTATTTTGTTTCGTGTGTCGGGGAAAAACTTCCTCGTCCCGCGACAGCTAAAGACTTATATGCATCGTCTTGGTTCAAGAAGGCGCGTCGCTTTGCTGAATCCAGAGGTTGTCCGTGGTTTATTTTGTCCGCAGAATATGGTTTGGTGAGTCCCGATCAGATCATTGAACCTTACGAAAAAACATTGAACAACATGCCAATCGCCGACAGGCGAAAATGGGCTGATAGGGTGAATTCGCAGATCCAAGCCGTAATACCCCAATTCGAGACGGCTGTTTTTCTTGCCGGACAAAGGTACCGCGAATTTCTAATTGGCCATCTTCAGAAGCGAAAGGTAGCCATTGAAGTACCAATGGAAGGTCTCAAGATTGGTGAGCAACTGAGCTGGCTGGGAAAAAATGGGGGATAGAACTTCTGATCTTAATCGGTTCTATGGCATTCTTGATTCGCTCAAGGTGCGCCTGTACGGTTTACACACATTGGAACCTTGTAATGGCCGAATGAGATGGCCGAATCGCGGCGTTTATTTCTTCTTCGAACCTGGAGAAACGTGTTCTGATGGGAGCAATCGTCTTCGCATTGTCCGAGTTGGGACGCACGCATTAAAAGCTGGCTCCCAAAGTTCTTTATGGCAACGACTTTCTCAGCATCGTGGTACGAGTTCGGGCGGCGGAAATCACCGAGGATCAATTTTTCGCCTTCTTGTCGGCGAGTCGCTCAAAGGTTGTGGCCTGTTTCAAGACGCCGTTTCGTGGGACATCGGGAATGATGCATCAAAAGCGGCAATCCAGCTTGGCATTTCCCGTGAGGAAGTAGGGCATTGCGAAAAACATTTGGAGATTGCCGTAAGCCAACACATCCGCAGTATGCCATTCCTTTGGATCAAGATCGAGGATGAACCTGGTCCACAGAGTGATCGAGGCGTCATTGAGCGAAATAGCATTGCCCTTCTGAGCAACTATGCGAAGAATCCTCTGAACCCACCATCTGCCGGTTGGCTGGGTATCAAATGCGGGCGTGAGCGAGTCCGCACATCTGGCTTGTGGAATAACAATCATGTCGATGAGAGCTACGATCAAGAATTCCTCACGCTTCTGGAAAAGTATGTCGCCTCGACTAACCCGCTATAGGATTCTCAGGTCACAGAATTCCCTGAGAAAAGCCGCCGAAAGCCTCCATCCCACTCCCGAATTTCCCGGAGAAAAAGTTCAATAGCCGTCCTGTCGTCCCGACTATCTTTCCACACGAGCCTATCGTCGTTCTCGGCGGTGGGCTTTATGCTTGGAATCACGGGCTTTTCACCCGGTAAGCCGAGTTCAAACGGGGTCCTGTTCTGGCAGGGTTGCCGGAGCAAGATTGCTGCAAGTCGTTTGCGTACCAAAGACAATCGAAGTTCAAACGGGGCTTCCTGATGATTTCCGAAGTCGGTTGCATTAAAATGGATTGGTCCCAAACCCGTACACACTGAAGCGAGGAAACGGAAATGACCCCAAAATGAGGTGGTTTACCTTTCTGGCAATCGTTTGTGTTTCAGTGATCTCCTTTGCCGCCGTAGCCGCCGAGCAAGCCAAATCCAAGCCGCCCGAGTTGAAAGTTCTCGAACGCCTCGTCGGCACTTGGAATTCCGAGTCAGTCAGTAGGGTGGCTGAATGGACGCCTGTTGAAGCCTGTGCGAAAGGTGCTCTGACCAGAGAATGGGTGCTCGATGGCCGGTTTCTGCAGGAGAAAGGTAAACATTCGGATGGTGACTCCATCGTAATGTTCTCGTTCGATGTCGAAAAGAAGGCGTATCGTTCGTGGCTCTTCCATTCAGACGGCAATACGTCGGAGACGCAAGGGCAATGGGACGAAAGCACCAAGACCTTCACGTTTACCTCGGATCTAAACGGGTTGAAGAATACGTCAACAATCAAATTCATCGACGAAGACAACCACAAATGGACGGCGGTCGTGAAAGATGCCCAAGGTAAAGTGTTTTACGACGGTGAGGGCAAATGTACTCGGCGAAAATAATGCCGAGGCATGGAATCTCGACCTTCGAATTCATCGTTCACGGTTACTCGTCAGGTAACGACCGAAACAGTCGATGGGGCAGTGCTGCTGAAGCTGCGGCTTTTTGCAGGCATGCGATCGGTGCCCATAAATCGTCTACGCTGCCTGAACCAGCCTCACCAAGTGAGGCTCCCAAGCTGCGACATCGGCCAGAAAAAGTTCTAACAGTGTCCTGTTGCCCCGAGTCTTTTTAGAAACGGTGGCGAAATGAAACCACACAATCGACCATCTGCAGCTTTCATATAACCATCCCGACGTCTGATCAATTCAACGCTAGTGCGTGCAAGCCCATGTTTTGATATTACCAACGCGTTTTGGATCGGCCCGGTCTCCCTCATCCGGCCGTTCCGGCCACCTTCTCCCGCGGTGGCGCAGGGCTCAGAAACAGGCACTCCCGCACTGGTTGGGCTGGTCACTTTGTACGATCTACCCCGGCCAGATGCGCAGCAACTCATTCTGGAACTTCGCAATTTGAGCGTTTCGGTCAAGATGCTGACCGGCGATGCACTGGCCGTGGCCTGCGAGATTGGCAAGGGAGTCGGCTTAACGAATATTCGGCGTGCCTCCGATTTAAAGGCGGCAAGCGCACAGCCGGGTCGTCAAGCGACAGATCTTCTGGCAGGTGCCAATGGGCTTGCCGAGGTCTATCCAGAGGACAAATACTTAGTCGTCCAGCACTTGCAAGCTGCCGGACATGTGGTGGGGATGACGGGCAACGGCGTCAATGATGCGCCGGCGTTGCGTCAGGCCGAAGTTGGAATTGCCGTGAGTAGCGCCACCGACGTTGCCAAAGGGTCCGCGAGCGTTGTTTTGACCGACCAGGGGCTGACAGACATCGTGGCGTTAGTCGAGCAAGGGCGGATCATCTACCAGCGGGTGCAGACATGGATTATCAACAAGATCAGCCGCGCAATCCTGAAGTCGGCGTTCGTGGCCATCGCGTTTGTAGTGACCGGTCAGTTTGTAGTCTCGGCCTTTGCGATGCTTCTACTTACGTTTATGACCAACTTCTCCAAAATCACGCTTGCCACCGATCATGTTCGGCCGTCCCGAAGGCCGGAGACCTGGAATATTGGCGGCTTCATCACGGTGTCGGCCGTCTTGGGCGTGGCGATGGTCGCCGAGGCGCTACCCTTGTTGTATGTTTGCTGGTCACGTTTTGGCCTGGCACCAATCGCTAACATCAAAGACAAGCCACTCCACACCTTTAGCTTCCTGGTGTTGCTCTATTTTGCGGTATTCTCAGTTCTGTCTGCGCGTGAAAGACGCTTGTTCTGGGCGACCATGCCCAGCAAAAGTGTAATTACGGCGCTCATGGCCAATGCGGTTGTAGGCACGATCTTGGCAATTTTGGGGCTTCCTGGTCTTGCGCCGCTGCCTTGGTGGCAGATGTCCACCATCTTTGGGTATGCGCTGGTTTCTTGCCTCATTGTGAACGACGTCCTGAAGGTCGCCCTGATGCAGCGACTGGTTCCCACAGCCGTAGCCTGACTTGCGGGGAACCGTCTCAAGGTGAAAGACGTCAGCCTGGGCTCGGCTCTTCAAGTGAAGCTGAATATCAACGATCCAGAGTTTGAAGGCTATCAGGCAGTTCAAACCCACCGCAAATTGACTCGCTCTGCTACCGACCGCTTCGATTCACACCGCCCCTATACGCCTCAACAGGTCTGCTGAGCATCGGGGATCCGAGTCTAAGGCTTGAAAGCAACCTGTGCTCTTGGATAGATTTATCGGTTTGCAGATCAATCGAGAACACAACTACGCGGTCCTTCTTCTTCGAATCCAGTGTCACGAACAGTCATGGATCCGCGTATCTCGGCGGATTCTCTTCGAAATCCCTTCATGGCCAGCCCGCCTTCACCGTTTGAATTGTGTTATGAACGATACCGCTGACCGAAAACTTGCGTCGCTTGACTATCGAGTTGTGAAGGCTCTGGGTGCCGGCGCGGGTAGCTCCATTCTTTTGATCCAAGATTCAGAGACCAGAAAACAATACGCTCTCAAAGTGGTGAAGCGGGTCTCCGCCGATGACGACATTTATGTGAAGCAGGCGCAACATGAGTTTGCGGTGGCTCAAAGGCTGAGCCATCCCAGCATCATCAAGATTTATGACGCACGGGTTATCAAACGGTGGTTCCGGATCGATTCGGTCGAAGTCTTGATGGAATACATCGACGGGAAAGACCTAGATCACGTCCAGTTGAAGGATATTGGTCAGATCGTCCTGATTTTCAGTCAGATTGCACTGGCCCTGGAACACATGCACAAGCGAGGCGTTTATCACGGAGACGTGAAGCCCAGCAACCTGATGCTCTCTCACAAGGGCGAAGTCAAACTGATTGACCTGGGGACCGCCTGGATCAAGGGCGAGCCGAAAAACCGGATCCAGGGAACCGTGCAGTACATGGCTCCTGAACAGGTCAACGAGCGAACGGTGGATGAGCGAACCGACATCTACAACTTCGGCGCAACGCTTTACCGGATTCTGACTGGTCAGTACGCCAATCTTGATATACCAGGCATGAATCTTGGTTCACTCGGCCGCCGGATGCGCAAATCGCCAATTGAGATCCGTTCAGAGATCCCGGGCACCCTGAACGAGGCAATTATGGCATGCCTGGAAGAAAAGCCCGATCAGCGGCCGGCAAGCTTCTACGCCATCAAGAGTCAGTTACTGGCCGTGGCGCGACACATGGGGCTGGATACCGAGGACATTCAGGGATCGGGCGACTCGGCGGAATTCTGATAGACCAGAGCCGCAGGTGCACTGACCAGCCAAAACCCGGAATTGGTTAGCTCGTTCAGATTTCGTCAGATGCAAATCCCTTACTTCTGATGCCAGGGCTGATCTGAGGCGGAATACGAGGGCTGGGCAGAACTATCAACGGATGTCAGGTCGTCTGGAGCGGCTTCAAAAAGGTCACCGGTTGCCGAGGGAGACATCCGCAGGCCGGTGGTGAAATCTTTCGATTCAGGCTGGTCATCGCCGTTGAACGCCATACCACCAGAAACGATCGGGCGTTCCACGTCTCGGCTGTCATCTCGGCCTTGCCAGCTATCGGTGCGGCTAGATTGGCTGACTCGAGATCGAGACTTCCGCTTCAGCTGAGCAACTTCATCCTTGGGAATCGAAATTCCCAGGAGTTCAGGCGATGGCATGGGCAACTCGCCCCCGCTGTCGTTACTGGGGCTTTGGAGCCTGAATTCCGGTGCTGCTGAGTCTCGAGCAGCCAAAGAGGGGCCGCGCTGCGGCTTCTTTGATCCATCGACAAGCAGTTGCTCACGAGCCCGATCACCCGATTTTCCTGAGTAGCAAACCTGAAGCTTATGCTTATCGAGCATCCGGTGAATTGTTCGGGGAGAGGCGTACAGGCCATGCTCACCGCGTGGGCCGTCATTGAAATCGCAAACACCGGCCAGCACGCCATCCAACGTGAACAGCCCGCCGCCGGAGCGTCCCTGTAAGGGTGGGAAGGCGCACTCGGTTCCCTCGTAGATTCCATTTTGGGTCTGAAGCTTGATTGCGGTGCGTGTGACATAGGTTGACCAGGCGGTGGCATCGTGCCCCTGAGAGCAGCCAAGCGTGGTGAGCTTCTGGTTCTCTCTTGGGGTCCAGCCGGGCGGCACTACCTGAGAACTGGCCAGCTTTCGACCGGGCCGGATCCGGATCAGACCAACATCGCCGGAGAAGTTGTAATCAATGACCTCGGCCGGAATATCAACTTCGGACGTATGAACCTGGGGTGTCTTGCCACCGGAGAGGCGACCATCAAACAGGTCGACCTTCACCTTCAGCGGGAACTTTGAGGGAGGCGGCGTTTCACGCAGTTCTTCAATGTGAAAAATGTGAGCACAGGTCAGGATGATGGACTCGTCTTCGGTGCTATGAATGACGGTTCCCGACCCGTAGCCGATCGACGGACGATTTTTGGGCAGGTTGTTATAAACCTTGATACGGACCACCGTTTCCCAGGGTCGGTGAAGGCTGTCTGAGCCTGGATCCTGAGAATCGGGTCGGTCGGTGGTTGGCTCTGCGTCGTCAGATTGCTCGTCTTGCCACTTCTTCTTGGTTTCGTTGTAGAAACGGGCCAGGGCCTTGGCGTTTGTGGCCCCCGAGGGAAGCCGATCGAGTTCTTGGCCGTCGGGATCGACAATCACGAACGTCGGAATTTGCTCGATCTTGTAGCGTGACTTGAGGTCGGGCGATTTATCGATATCCACCACGCGGACCGGGTAACCGTCGGCCTTGAGGCGATCAACCTCGGGGCGGGTCGCCTGGCAAGGTCCACACCAGGTTGCGCTGAAGTCCAGGAGGATGGGCGCGGACCGGGATTGAGCCGGATCAGATCCGACCGTGATCAGCAGGGCGACGATCAAAGAGGCGATAGTCATGCCGCTCAGACTCCTTTCCCGGGTGGCATCCCGCGACCGCTCTTAGAAGCAGGCGCGGCTGGACCTCCGTCTTGTTTCGATCTTCCCTGCAGCAAAGGCAGAGAGACCGGCACAAGGCGCGGGCCTACGAGTTCAAGGGGCTGCCTCAGGCAAAATCCAGGGAAGTTCAATCCCCTGGCGCTGGAAACGGCGTGCCGATCCAGCAGCCTGAAAGCCAAAGCCGTATGAAGTGGTGTGAGCAGCGAGTTGCGAATCTTGGGCGGGTAATGGTCCCGACCCTTCCTTGGGCTAACCTTAAAACTCTGACCCGACAGCTCCCCGTCCTGGGAAGCCAACCTCTGCACCGCGCTTTGAGAGGCAACCGAACTGAAAGTCGTTCGATCACCCAACAAGCTCGCCAGCGCAGAAATCTCTACGTCAACAACCAGACTGCTCCGTGTCGGCCGGATGTCCCGCCTCAGTCGGCGATTCAATTCCGTGGAGGTCGTCGTGGCGTTCACCGCAGTGGGACTCTATCTACTCGGTGTTGATTCGATGTACCAGATCATTTCTCGGTAATTTCGGTGACTTAACTTCGACTTTTCCGGCAAATCTTTCAAAATGCCATTCAAAACAACTCTATCGTGGTCAAATGGCCAAACAGTAGAGCTTTTCAAGGCCATATAGCGGCCATTCAAAAGCATTACACATGATTGCAGTCATTCTTTCTTTAACGTACCGGGCGGCCAGCCGCCGTCACTGCCAAGCCTGTAACGCCCGCCTGACCATCAGGAGCCTGGTTGAGGCCCGGAATTCCGGGTCGAGGGTAGGGACCGGACCAACCCGAGGCCGAACATCGGAAGGTGCGGCGGGAGAGCTAAAGACCGTCCTAGTCGCCGTAGGCACCGCACTCCACACAGCCCGACGCGTTAGCTTTGAAGTTGGGTTTTTGAACCAGAATCCCTGGAAAAGCCGTTGACGTCGTTTCCCTATTAGCCCGCCGCGTTAGCGAGGGATTCTTCGCTTCTATCTTATTATCAGGGGCGTTTCGCGAAACATACTCAAAAAACGCACTTTCAAAGCGCGTTAGCGAGGGATTCTGATTCTGTTCGTGCCCGAATCGCAAGTAAACAGGGTCCGTTCAATCCGTCTCAGTTCGCGTAACCCGACTGCCAGGCTGTTCTGACACGGGTAGTTGCCGAGCTTCCTGAGCATCAGCGAGGCAGTCACCGTGCCCTCTCGGATTGAGGTGGCTAGACCGAAGGATTTCGTCCCAGTGAGCCCGGATGGGCTTGGCGTTGACCTTGCCCTGGTGTACCAAAGCCAGCAACGATTCCAGTTGGGGACGATGGATGTCCTTGCCCGATGCCTTAGACGGTGAAGATCCGAGCCACCTGGACTTGCTCCAGTTGACGTTCCTGGTGCTGGTCAAAGCTGCTGACCCGAAGATATTCGATGCGTTGCCCGTCCTACTCATGATCCTCATAGAATTCTGTCAGGTTGAACTCTATGTCCCTTGACATACGCTGTCAATCAATTCGGATTTCGACCCTATTCTGACAGAGAGCATGGCCTCAACCTGACGTCAGGTTGAGGTATACGTTAGACTGACGGGCAACTTGACAAGCAATGACCGTTGGCTGGCAAATGGCACCAAAATCGGCAGGCCAATGCCACCGACCCCACGCCCATGTCATCGCCGTATTCCGGGAGGTTGCACATGGAACGGCATTCCCGCCGCGACTTCGTTACGAGGATGGGCTGTGGTGCGATGTCGGTTGCCATCGGGGCAGGAACATTTCAAGCCGCCGCCCCAAGCGCCGAGCTCGATAGATTCATCGAAGCCGAGATGCAAGCCCAGAAGATCCCGGGTCTGGCGGCCTGCATTGTCAAGTCGGGCAAGATCACCTGGTCGAAAGGGTATGGTTGGGCCGATATCAAGCGACGTGTGGCGATGGACCCCGAGCGCACGATCCAGAATATCGGCTCCATCTCGAAGACCGTGACGGCCACGGCCGTCATGCAGCTCTGGCAGAAGGGCAAGTTCGATCTCGACGATGATATCAATCTGTATCTTCCCTTTCCGGTGAGGAACCCATCGCATCCTGATAAGCTCATCTCGTTTCGTTCACTCTTGACCCATCGGTCGAGCATCGCGGACAGCTCGGCCTACGGCTCTAGCTACGCCTGCGGCGATCCGGGCATCGACCTGGCGACATGGATCAAAGGCTATTTCACGATCGGGGGACGGTATTACGTCAAGGAGAAGAATTTCCATCCCTGGAAGCCGGGGGAGAAGTACCAGTATTCCAACGTGGGGTTCGGCTTGCTCGGCTTTCTGGTGGAGCGATTGTCCGGCAAATCTTTCGACGCATTCACGAAAGAGCGGATTTTTGATCCATTAGGGATGAAGACATCGGGTTGGATGCTGTCGGGCATCCCGCGCGAGTCGCATGCCGTGCCGTATGTCCCGGTGATCCAAGGGCAGGTCAACGAGGACGTCGAGGCATACAAGAAATTCGGAATTCTCGGGGGCGAAGTCGAGGGCAATGCATCCAAGGTCGGATATCAACCGCTCTGCCTGTAGAGCTTCCCGAATTATCCGGACGGAGCATTTCGCACGAGTGTGAACCAGTTAGCCCGATTCCTGACCGCTTACATCAATCAGGGTGTTCTCGGCGAGGTGCGGATCCTCGAGGCCGATACCGTCCGATTGATGCTCACACGACAGCATGCAACGCCGGCCTATCAAGGGCTGTGCTGGGTCAGGTTGCAGCGTGCGGGCCAACCGCATTGGTTTCACAATGGCAGCGACCCGGGGATACGCACGAACATGTCATTTCGCCCGTCGGACGGAGTGGGTGCGATCGTCTTCATCAACAGGTCTGACATCGAGCTGAACAAATTCAATGATCGGCTCTTCCAGGAAGCCGAGCGATCTTGAGCGAAAGCAAAGGCTTGTTACCGCCCGACCGGGGTGTCATCCCGCGGACTTAACGTGCTTTAAATTCCGTTTCGTGAGGTGACCCCTGATTGGACTGAAACTCCTGACAAACAGACAGACAAACACTCCCCCGCTCACGCGTTTTGAAGTTGCGCTTCTTGGAATGCAGAGAGGCGCAAAGCAGGCTCTGGATGTCTTTGGACACGAGCTTGTTCTGAGATCGCGAGGTAATACACCAACTCGTCACCACGCTGGTTTCACCTCAGGATTCATGCTTGCGGTGAGGCGAGGTTCCACCCTGTCAATTACCCACATCTTTGGGCATAACGCGGGCAGGTACACTTCGATCCGAGCCGGAAGCGCAAGCGACCAACTCTCAATGCGTGATCGGGGCCAGGAACACAAGGTTCAGCGCATTCGCATTTTATTCTTTCGAATTAGTGCCCAACAACCTGGTGTTCTTGGTCCTGAATGGTCCTCCTGAGCCGATCGGTCGCTTGCGGTCCCGTGCGGAAAAAGGGGTCAAGACTCTTTTCGCGTCGAAAAGAGTCCTGACCCCTTTTTCCTCCTCAGATGGGCGCGGATGCCTCTGTTTTCTCTGGCTCGGGTGGAACCCTGTCAATTACCCACATCTCGGTTTGCCTCTGGGCCAAAGGCATCCCAGGCGAATGCAAGGTCATCGACCCTTCGCATGCCTCTCCATATGCATTCCGCTCCTGGAGGTTTATCCCCGTCTCGATTGTTGTGACCTCCGAGCCGGGCTATAAGATCCATCATTTCTTCCAGCCGAGGAGCTTTCTTGGGAAGCTTTTTCTTGGCCACAGCAGTCCACACTGCCTTCCACTCGCTATTCGTAAAGAATGAGGTGCATGGAGTATTGGGCATTGTTCGATTCATCATAGTCAGGTATTGCACACGCCATGCAACGATCATGTACATGGTTACGGCCCTGTAGATGCGGTCCGCAGTCGCCAGTTTGATGTTTTCGACCCGACAACCGGACTTCAAATTGCGAAAAAACGTTTCGATCGTCCAGCGTGCCTAATAGTATTCGATTAGCTTCAAAATCTGCTCCATCGTCTCGTCTCGATGAGCAAGGATGTTACGAGAATCCATGAAACATCTGTGCCGTCATCGGGACCACCGACTTCTCGTACGTACACGACGTTCTGTACTTGAAGTCCAAGCCTGGTCCGTCCCTTGGGTGGCCTGATTGTTACTTGAATGACGCGAATTTCCACAGTGGCTGTTCGGGCACAGCGTTTGGGTGTCTGCGTCAGGCCAATCGTTTTGGTTGCCAGAATGCCTGATTTGCCTTCCACCCGAGCCCGAGAAATCTGAGGCATCTGCACGATGGTGGGCTAAACTCGGAGGCCAGTTCCGATTTTTTTATGAAACCGAAGGGGTCACTTTTGGCGAGCTCGGTCTGATGGAAACCACGGTTTTCCCTGGAATGCCTTGCGTTTTTTCCGCCTCTTGTTTTTGATTTCCACCCACAAAGCGCAACAGCAAAACTCACGCGTTGGGCTAGTAGGAACACGGCGTCCACAGCTTTCTTATAGACTCTGGCTCCCGGAAAACGCAACTTCCAAGCTGACGCTTTAGGCTCGTATTCGGAGAAGAATCCCTCACTGCCCAGGGTGTTGGGCCAGAGCAACCAGGTTCACGACGCCTGGAATTTCATGGCCTTTTCCGCATACTTGGACTGAAACAGGTCCTCGTTCAGGACCAGGCCACAGCCGGGGGTGTCTGGCACAGTCACTTTGCCATCGGCCCATTGGAACGTGGAAGAATCAAAAAGATCGCACCGGCTCCAATCGATTTCGGCCATCAGGAAGTTTGGCAGGGCCCGCCCCAGCAGCAGTTGCATGAACCCGCCCAGGTGCGAGCCCCAGTTATGAGGTGCCAGCCGGGCAGAAGGCTGAAGTTCGGCAATGCGCCTGGACATGGCCCATTCGAGTGAGAGCCCGAGCGCTCTTACGTCTGGCTGAACCACATCGATGCAACCTGCACGAAGATAAGGGTCGAAATACTCGACATCGCCGGCCGATTCGCCGTCTGCCACAAGGGTCTTCCAGCCCTTGCTTCGGATGTACGTACGAAAGGCGGTATCGTCGGCTATGGATTCGGGGAACATCTCCTCAACGAAGAAGAGGTCATTCTCGCCCACGGCATTCAGCCAGCGAGTGGCCTCTTCCAGGGTAAATCCGTTATTACCGTCAACCATCAATCGGATTCCTGGTCCGACGTGCTTCCGGATTGCCGACACGACCTCGATGTCACGGGCGAATCCCTCAGCTTTGGGCATCCATTTATGGCCGCGGCCAACCTTGATTTTGAATGCCCGGAAACCGCGTTCAATCCCCTGCTCCACCTCGGCCACCAACCCGGCAACCCCGTTCTTTTCACGCCCGGGGATCAAGTCATTGAAGTAAATACTGCCGTCATAAACGGGAACTGCACGGGTTCCCTGGTCTCCAATCAGCGACCAGGCCGGTTTGCCCAGAATCTTCCCAACCAAATCAAACAGGGGATGGTCAGATCGGCCGAGCAGCCCGGTTGATCCGGCGCCGTCGGTCCAGAGTGAACTCACAGGTTGGCCGAGTAACTTCTTGGCCGAGTCGGGTTCCAGCCTGCCCGACCCAAATCCACGTGCCCCCTGATCGGTGGTCAGAATCAAGACGTCGTCGTGAGTCTGGTCGCCATGATCCCCCAGATGCGAGTTCTTGCCCACAAATTTGGGCCGCGGGGCAGCCACATGAAAACCAATCACCTGCTGGATCCGGTGCCGACTTAACTCCTCCAGGGCCGAAGCTCGCAACGTCCCGCAAGAGACCGCCGCCATTCCAGCAGCCCCGAGCGCTTGAATTGCGGCTCGCCGGCTCAAGCGATGACCTGAAAATCCACCCATGCGGTTCTGGTGTTCGCCCATGGCTTGCCCCTCGCCTTTTCGTAACCTTGGTGCGTCTCAAGACCGAAATTTGGCTTTAAGTCCGGCTGGTACCCGTTCCAGGTTTGGAACTTTCCCTGGAAGCGTGCGAGAAACCGGGAGCCATTCCCTGCCCTTTTAACGTGCCCACGGCTTCGGGTCAACGCATGCGATCAAGTGCTAGAATTGCTAATTCAGGGGCCGTGAACCGTGAAGAGGGGTGCCATGCCGTCCTGGGTCAGGTAAGATACGCCAGCGTTTTTCCCCAGAAAGGACTCCTCACCAAACAGCTCATGAATATCGTCCCCGACCTCGAACGTTTCGGACCGAATGCCACCAAAGCCGTGAGCATGACCGAAGCACGAGAATACTGCGCAAAGCTGACTGCCGACCATTACGAGAACTTCAGCGTGGTGACCTGGTTAACGCCACGCCCGCTGCGGCCCGCGTTTCAGGCGGTTTACAGCTTTTGCCGCTGGTCAGACGATCTTGGAGATGAGCTGGGAGATCCCGAGCGATCCCGCCAGATGCTGGCCTGGTGGCGGCAAGAACTGGACGCCATGTACCAAGGGCGGGTCACTCACCCTGTTTACGTGGCGCTTGAGCCGGTGGTCAAGGAATACGGAATTCCGCCCGAGCCGTTCCACGATCTCATTGACGCCTTCGAACAAGACCAGTCTCTGACCAACTACCAGACCTACGCACAACTGCTGGATTACTGCACTCGGTCGGCCAACCCCGTCGGCCGGCTAGTCCTGTATCTGGCACGCAGCTATGACGAGCCACGCGCAGCCCTCTCAGACTCCACCTGCACTGCGCTTCAACTGGCCAACTTCTGGCAAGACGTCTCACGAGACCTGGAGATCGGCCGAATTTACCTTCCCAGGGAAGATCGAGAACGGTTCAACGTGACGGAGTCTGACATTCAGGCGAGAAGGATAACCCCTGAGTTTCGGGCCCTCCTCAAGTTTGAGGTTGAGCGGACCAGAAAACTGTTCGATGCGGGCCGCCCACTGGTGAAGCAGGTTCCCCACCACATCGCGGTGGATGTTGACCTGTTCACGCGTGGAGGGCTTGCGATTCTGGACCGGATCGAGCAAGTGAATTTTGATGTTCTGACCAGCCGTCCTGCTCTGTCCAAGTTTGACAAAGTTCGCCTGATCGGCCGGGCCCTGAAAGATCGGTTCTTGCCCGGTTCAGGGCTCCAGGCTGCGGCCCCTGCTCCAGCCGGGAGTTCACGATGACCGGCCCAGACCCGCTTGCTGAAAGCTACAAGCGTTGTGTTGAGATTTCACGCACAACCGCCAAGAATTTCTATTACGGCTTCCTGCTGCTTCCTCCGGCCCGTCGGCGGGCAATGTGTGCGCTTTATGCGTTCATGCGTCACTCAGACGATATTGCCGATGAACCTGGCCTGGTGGCCGACAAGCACCAGGCTTTGCTTCAGTGGAGAAGTGATCTGCTGGCTTCGCTCCAGGAGCCGGCCGAACAGTCGTTCCAACGCAATCCCACGCTTCCTGCGCTCGTGGATACGGTTCATCGCTACGGCATTCCAACCCAGTACCTGCTGGAAGTTCTCGACGGCGTAGGCATGGACGTGGAGCCTCAGCACTTCCGGACGTTTGAAGAGCTTCACGGTTACTGTTATCGGGTTGCCTCAGCGGTCGGCCTTTGCTGCATCCACATCTGGGGATTCAAGTCCGACCACGGCCGGGCAGAGAAGCTGGCGGTTTCCTGCGGCCTGGCACTGCAGTTGACCAACATTTTAAGAGATGTGCGGGAAGACGCGATGCAGGGCCGAATTTATCTTCCGCTGGAAGATCTTGAACGCTTTGACATCAAACCCGAGCAGTTGACGGCACCCGAGACCGACTCAAAGCTGCGGGCCCTGTTCACCCATATCGCGCAACGGGCCCGAGAGTTTTACCAGGAGGCCCGGCCGCTTGAGCGGCAAGTTCAGCCGGTTGGCCGGCCGGTGCTCCGCGCCATTGTGGGAATTTACCGAAACCTGCTCGACGAGATCGTGCGGCGCAACTATGACGTGATGAGCGAGCGAGTGGCCCTCTCGCCCGCCCGAAAGGTGGCCATCATGGCACGATCACTCTGGGGGAGTTCCCGATGAGCGAACTGGACGAAAAGCCGATCTCTGCCTGGGCTGGCGCACTGGCGCAAGCAAACTCGCAGTTGAATGTGCTGGTGCCGGGTAAGCCTGGGCCTCCTCATATCCTGATTGTGGGCGGCGGGCTGGCCGGATTGGGCACCGCCGTGGGTCTCTCCAGCCGAGACGTAAAAATTACCCTGCTGGAAAGCCGTCCCAGGCTCGGCGGCCGGGCCAGCTCTTTCACCGACCCGGTCACCGGCGAACTGGTAGACAATTGCCAGCATGTCAGTATGGCCTGTTGCACCAATCTCACTGATTTTTGCGAACGCGTTGGGGTACGTCACCTGTTCCGCAGAGTTGAACGGCTGGAGTTTTTTGATCCCGAAGGGGGCCGATCGATCTGGGCGGCCGATCCCCTGCCGGCCCCGTTTCACCTGACCCGAAGCTTTCTGGGCTCCAAGTTCCTCAGTTTTGCGGAAAAGCTACGGATTGGCCGAGCCGTGGCTGCGCTCCGGTACGCAAAGGACGATGATCCTCGCAGCTTTGAGGAATGGCTCATCGCGCACGGCCAAACGCCGCGAATTCTGTCCCGCTTCTGGGCCACCATTCTGGTTTCGGCACTCAATGAGCGGCTGGACCGGATGGATATCAGCCTTGCCCGCAAAGTCATGCTTGATGGTTTCATGAGAAACCGCGAAGGCCACGTGGTTGAAATTCCAGCGGCACCGCTGGGTGAAATCTACGGCACACGCCTGGAATCTTGGCTGGCCGAACAGGGCGTGGACGTTCGCCTGACCACCGGAGTCAAACGCCTGGATTTTGATGAATCCGGCACCTGCACCGGAGTAACCTTGCGCAACGGTCAGCAGCTTACCGCCGATTTCGTGGTGCTTACCGTTCCCTTTGACCGAGTGACCGACCTGGTTCCGGAACCAATGAGAGCCCGGCTGCCAGGACTTCAGGGGGCAGCACAGATTAAATCCACGCCGATCACCGGAATTCACCTCTGGTTTGACCGCGAGGTCTGCCCGGTAGAGCACGCTGTGGTGCTGGATAAGACCATCCAGTGGGTGTTCAACCACACGGCCATTCAGGGCCGGACCCCTGCCGATGGCGGTGGTCAGTACCTCCAACTCGTGGTGAGTGCAGCCTATGAACTGGCCACCATGGAGAAGACCCAGGTGCGGGACCTGGTCCTGGCCGACCTGGCGGCCCTCTGGCCCGCAACCAAAGATGCAACTCTCGTACGGTGGTGGGTGGTTACCGAGCATGGCGCCACCTTTTCGGCCCGGCCCGGTATCGAGCAGCTTCGGCCAGAATCTCAATCTGGCGTAGAAGGGTTGGTGCTGGCGGGCGACTGGACGGCCACCGGCTGGCCGGCCACCATGGAAGGGGCCGTACGATCGGGCTACAAGGCGGCCGAAACGGTTCTTCATTCCCTGGGCCGGCCCACGCGTTTGGTCCGCAAAGACTTACCCACAGAGACCATTGGCGGCCTGATTTTCGGTCGGCCCAAAGCCTCGACGAGGCTCAGGCCCGAAGGCCCCACCCGCGTCAATCCCTGACCCGAAGCCTTGCAAGCAGCGCGCTGGGGGCCAGTCCATAATCATTCCCAGGGATCTTGGGTCAGGCTCACAAAGTCACGCCAATCCACTTCCGCTCTTTGGCTGCCTGATATTCCAGCCCAATGGCGAACGTGGCTCAGACGCAAGTCAAGCGTGTTCCGGCCCAGAGAAGCTTTCGATGGCAATCAACCGTGGTTACAGCTATCGGCATGTGCTGGACCAAACCTCATTGGGGCAGACAACGCTTGGCTACCTGGTCAGAAACTTTGCACATTCCACGGAACCAGAATGGCAAGCTCGCCTGGAAGCCGGCGAAGTGCTGCTGGACAACCAACCGGCTCATGGGCATGAACGGCTGAAACCGGGCAGCGTGCTGGTCTGGAATCGACCGGGCTGGATCGAGGAAGCGACCCCGCAATCGTTCGATCTGATCTTTCAAGACGCTCACATTCTGGTGGTGAGCAAACCGAGCGGCCTACCCACGCTCCCTGGCGCGGGTTTTTATGAGAATACGCTGCTGAGCCTGGTGCAATTGGAGTTCCCGGAGGCAAGACCACTGCATCGTTTGGGCCGCGCAACCTCCGGCCTGGTCCTGTTCGCTCGTGATGCAAGTACGGCGTCTGCGCTCAGCCAGAACTGGCCACGGGTCCACAAGCAGTACCTGGCCCTGGGGTCTGGCCTGGCGTTAAGTCCCAGTTATGACATCAGGGCCAGTATCGGCCTGGAAGACCATCCGCGATTAGGGAAGGTTCATGCGGCCAGCCTCAATGGCAAGGTGGCGAGAAGCATTGCCCGGCCTGTGGAACGCCGGCTGGATAGCACGGTTTTTGAAGTGGATCTGCTGACGGGTCGTCCTCATCAAATTCGGATTCACCTGGCTTTCATCGGGCATCCGCTTGAGGGCGATCCGCTGTATGCCGCGGGTGGGCTGCCAAGGCTGGATCAACCTGGTTTGCCTGGCGATTCCGGCTACTGGCTACATGCCTGGCAACTGGTCTTTGAGCATCCCGTCACGGGCGTTCGGCTGGACCTCACCTCACCAGCACCAGAAATCTTGCGGCCTTTGCTCTGAGGAAAGCCATTACGCGTGCTGTTCAAGCGGTCGCTAGTTTGCGTGGCCGAATCTGATTGGCGACAACATGGTTATGCACTTGGGCTGCCAGGCTGTTGACAGGAGCTCAAAACCCACGGACGATACGCTTTCAGAACCGCGCCGAACCCGCCAAGGTCGCAGACTTGCGGCGACTGGTCTCTCACTCGTTCGGTTCACATCGCCCCCCTCCGCATTTCAGCTCACCCTCCATCCCCCCCCCCCAAAGCGGGCGCGGATCTACGGGTGAGGATTCCCTCTGGCTCCACGAAAGTGACGTTCCAGGTGATGCATCCGCCTTCCCAGGACGATCCGGTCCTTCGCAACTCCAGGCGTGAAGCCTGGGTCATCTTGCTCATCTGGTGCTTTGCCACCTTTGCGTGCTGCGGGATCTCCGGATATCTGGGCTTCCAGCCGGCCAGCAAGGATGGCTCCATCCCGCCAATCCCCATGATTGGGGGCATTCCGAGCTGGTTCGTATGGGGGGTGTTTCTGCCCTGGGGCTGCTGCTTCGTTCTCACCTGGTGGTTCGCCGGCCTCTTCATGACCGAAGATGATCTTGGCAGTGACCACGCTGGTGAACTAGAGAGCGATATTCGAGAGGAGGCAACCCATGGATGAGATCTATATCCCAGAGCGGCACCCCGCCACATTCCTGGTGCTTGTGCTCTTTACGATGGTCTCGCTGGGGCTTGGTGTGGTTGCCAACATGGTGGTCAACCGCAAGTCTGGGTTTCTGAAGCAGTATTTCCTGGGCAACCGCTCTCTGGGTGCCGTTGCGGTTGCACTCACGGCCGCCGTTATGAGTGGCGGTACCTTCATGGGTGTTCCGTCTTACATCTACACCTACGGGTGGTCGGTCGGGCTCTGGATCTGCGCTTACATGGTGGCCCCGGTCACCATCCTCGGGATCATGGGGAAACGAATCGGTCAGATTGCACGTCGGACCGGTGCAATTACCCTGCCCGACCTCTATCGTGAACGGTTCGGGAGCCCGGCCTTGGCCCTCTCGGCCAGCATGCTGATCATGGTCTTCCTGACCGTCAACCTGATTCCCCAATTCAAAGCCGGGGCCTTGATTATCAAGACGGTGCTCCCGGAAGGCTGGGTGGCCGCGGCGGTTCCCGGTGGAGCGGGCTGGGACCAGGGATACCTGGTGGGCCTGCTGCTCTTTACCACAACCGTGGTGGCCTATACCACGTATGGTGGGTTCCTGGCGGCAATCTGGACCGACGTTTTCCAGAGCGTCATCATGGCCATTGGGGTGCTGATTCTGTTGCCGCTGGCGCTTCAGGCGTCTGGCGGCCTGGAAGCTGCCACCACGCGAGGCGTGGAAGCGGCCGGACCTGGTTTTGCCACCCTGCCAGGCGCAGGACGAGACTTCTTGCCGTTGAGCCTGGCCTTTTCATTCTTTGTGATGTGGGCCGTGATGGGGATGGGCCAACCCTCCACGCTGGTCAGGCTCATGGCCTTCCGCAACTCAAGAACCTTGCGCTATTCGATTTTGTATCTGACGATTTATAACGCCATCATTTATATCCCACTGATCATCATCTTCGTGGCCGCCAGATCGATCTTGCCGGGCCTGGCCGAGGCCCGACTGACCGATGAAGTGATGCCCAGGTTATGCACCAAGCTTGCAAACCCGTACGTTGCCGGGCTCATTCTGGCCGCTCCCTACGGGGCGGTGATGAGTACAGTCAGTGGTTTCTTGCTGCTGGTGGCCTCTGGACTGGTCAGAGATTTCTATCAGCGCTTCTTCAGGCCGCTGGCAAACGACCGCGAACTGGCAAAAGCCAGCTACGCAGCCACCGCATTGGTGGGCGTGATTGTTACGATTGCAGCCCTCAAGCCCCCGGAATACCTCCAGCTCGTCATCATCTTCTCAGGAACCGGAATGGCGGCCGCCTTCCTGGTGCCGGCACTCATGGCATGTTTCTGGCGCAGGGCCACGGCGGTGGGGGCACTGGCCTCAATGGCCACTGGTGTTGGTACAACCATCGCGCTTTACGCCACGGGGCTGATGATGGGCTTGAAAGGGATTGATCCTGGCATTGGGCCGGTTCCCAAACCGCCAGCGTTTGGCCCGTACTATCTGCTTGGATTTGACCCCTGCGTTTGGGCGTTAATCGCTTCGGCCGTGGCCGGAATTTTGGTCAGCCTGGTGACCACCCCGCCAGACGCCGAACGGATTGCACTTTTGTTCGATCCTCAGCCAGACAACGCACCGGCCCCCGCCACGCTTGCGCTCCACCCAGCGCACGCAAACGCGTGAACCCTGCGAGCTTGGAACCGAATCCAATGAGTGAAACGATCAAGATTGCAGCAGCCCAGATGTCGCCCAAGCTGGGTGATGTTGCGGGCAACCGAAAAGACCTGATCAACTGGTGTCAGACTGCCGCCGAGATTGGGGCCAAGCTGGTTCTATTTCCAGAGTGTGCCCTGACCGGCTACGTGATTGACTCCAGAGATCAGGCCGGCACTCTGGCCGAAACCGTTCCAGGCCCTTCCACCCAGGCGGTGTCGGAGGTCTGTGAACGGCTGGTCCTTTATGTCCTGTTCGGCCTGATCGAACAGGACGGCAGCCAGCTTTACAACACAGCCGCACTGGTTGGACCGAGCGGCTTCTTGGTGCGCTACCGCAAGGTCCACCTGCCAGCCATGGGGGTCGACCGGTTTCTGGACGCAGGCGGTGAGCCGTTTACCGTTGTAACCCTGCCCGATCTCGATCTCAAAATTGGGATCCAGATCTGTTACGATGGCGCGTTTCCGGAACCATCACGCGTGCAAGCGCTCTTGGGTGCAGATCTGATTGTGCTTCCCACAAACTGGCCAGCAGGTGCAGAACCGCTGGCCGAGCATGTGATGGCGTGCCGGGCCATTGAAAATGTGGTGTACACGGCGGCCATCAACCGGGTGGGTGAAGAAGCCGGAGCCACGTTTATTGGCCGCAGTGGGATCTATGACCCTGCGGGTCGAGCCTTGGCCAAGGCGAGTGCTACGGGCACCGTCATTCTTCAGGCGGATATCGAGCCGGCCAGGGCGCGTAATAAGCGGATTGTGCGCGTGCCTGGAAGCCAGGAGTTCAATCGGATCGCAGATCGACGGCCCGATTTTTATGGGCCGATCACAGGGCGTTGAGTCGGTTATTGACTCAACACCCCGTGATGCGAGCACCGCTTTACCAGGTCAACTGTTCACGAGGGATGTTAAACAGCATCCCGTCGGCGGTGCCAATCAAGAGGTCGTACTGACCATCGGCTCTCAAAACGCCGTTGGGGCTGCAACCTGCCGTTCCGGCAACCAGCGGCTGGCCGTCACGCTCACGCAGCAGGCGTGGAACGAGCACGTTTTCGCCCAGGTTTTCCAGCAACAAGACGGTTGGGCAATCGTCAAGAGCCAGGGCTTCTCCACAAAGCATCGGAATCACGAACCGGTTGGTTCGCGAGAGCCCGACCAGAATATCGTTGCGATCCGATCCCAGGAACGGACCGGCCCAAAGCGAGCATCCACCGGCCAGCCCAAACCCGCCATCCAGGCGAACCCAGCGCCCCAGGCGATCGGTTAGCCGAACGGGTTGCCCCACATCCTGCGGCCCCGTACGGGGATAAACCACCAAAAATCCCTGCATATCAAGCGTGATCAGGTCTAGCTCACCGGAACCAAACCAGTTCGCCAAGCCAGGCCGAGTTCGGGGTGGCGTGAAAAGCGGTCCGCCAAGATCACGGATCGGCCGGGGCTTATCGAACCTGGCCTGTTTCGGCGACCCGTTGTTGCGGAAGTGCAAGAGTTCGCCAGACGCGCCACTTACAATCAGGTCGGGACGATGGTGGCCCGACCAATCACCAACCGCCGGGCATGCAAAACCGAGCCTGGGCGATCGCGGACCGTCCAGAACACCATCAATATCCGGCTCAAGGCAGAATGGGTCGCCGCCAGGCTGAATCTCCTGAAACGACGCATACACCGGACTGCCGGAACGCCCTTCGTCTTGAATCTGCCAAAGCTGGCCGGCACGGTCTCCCACAACCAGGTCCGCGTCGCCGTCGCCATCCAGGTCCAATGCCGCCACCACGGCATCGGCCCCCAGCCAGATCTCGTCTGACTGCGCGACCAGAAACGAAGGAGGCTTGACCTGATCTCGACCAGGGCCAGCATGGACCGCCAGCACTCGACCACTCGCCAGGCCAAGCAGAAGTTCGTCGCGGCCATCGCCGTCAATGTCGGCGGCTAGCAGACTGGTTCGAGCGTCTGGCAACTCCAGGGGACGTTCTCCAAGTCGGAGCGGGCGTGGATCCATCATCACCGGTGGGCGCTGACCGCCGAAATTACGGAAGACGCGAACCATTCCCGTGGCATTGCTCAGCACCAATTCTGCGCTTCCGGGGCTCGACCAGTTTGCCACCAGTAGCGCAGGCCGTTCTCCCAGGCTCCCAACCAGATCAAGCCCCAGCTTGACGGGTGGCTTGAATTCCAGCGACTCATGCGAATCGACTTGTGCGAACCAAAGAAACACGGGTTGCGGCTTTTGGCCTCGCCAGCGGCCAACCTGGTCATAGGCAGGGTTGCCGGCATCCTGATTAAAACCAACCTGTTGCGCACGGGGCAACGCGCCGTCGTCTGGCCAGTATCCCTCAACCGAATGGCAGGCAACCACCAATCCCTGCCGCCCCTCACCTTCCCAGTCAATGGCCCAAACCCCCGCCACCTCCATGGCCGGCGTTTGCCCGTCCGGATTCCAGCCGATCGCTTGCCGATTTCCAAGCTGGAGCGATCCAGAACCACCTGCAGACTCCAGCAGGACCAGCCCTTCATCCCCCAGCGCCACCAGGAAAACGCGACCGTTCCAGTTCAATGGTGCCAGGAACCGCAAGCCGTCCAGGGCGTCCACCCGGATCGAAGCGCCAAACGTGAGGGTTGGGTTCGGGGAACTTGGCGAGGGAGTCTCCAGGGGTTTCCTTGGATAAAGCCGACTTTCCCACCCGCCGCTCCGCGAATGCGCGGTCACGATCAGGTCTGGTAAAGCTGGGACAGAGCCAGGAACGGTTACGGCCTGTGCGCTGGCACCAAAACCAAGCGGAGCCAGGTTGGTCCCATGCCCCCAGCTAATCACTCTTTTATCCTTGGAATCCACGAATTTATCCTCGCTTTGCATGGAGTTATGGACTTATCTATCTTGAAAGAAATAGGCCAAAACGAGTTCCAGGCTCAACAGAGTGATAAGCCTGGACCCTTTACAGGAAAATCAATTTCGACCATGCCCCATGACGTGTATTGGGGCATGGCTTAGGCATCTATTGGAACTGGCACCAGGGAGTTCAGGCCGGTAAGGGAATCAGCCCCTCGGCACCGATGTTGTACGTCAGAACTCGATCATCGCAGGCACTGCCACGATGCTTGATCACGCACAGGGCACGACCGAGCGAGCCCGCGTTGCGTGTGCGGCCCATGACAATCACGGTGTTCGCCGTGGCGAACAGGTCTCCTTTACCGATCGGCTCTGCAATCAAATCATCCAGCAGCACCTGGGGCGCAGTGTAAAGCACCAGACCACCAATGGAGGTAGAGTTGTAGGGCCGGGCCAGAACCTCAGCTTCGTGCGCTCGGTATCGCTCTCGAAGCACTTCGCGGGCCGCCCAGTCAAAGTCTTGGCGGATCACTTTTTCGTAGAGGTATTCAAAGTAATCGAGCTGAATGGAGTCCGAGGCCCGTTCCGCTGGCTCAACC
Organism: uncultured Planctomycetales bacterium; assembly: GCA_903926465.1. Taxonomy (GTDB): domain Bacteria; phylum Planctomycetota; class Planctomycetia; order Isosphaerales; family Isosphaeraceae; genus CAIYJE01. The sequence goes on along the minus strand of CAIYJE010000196.1, from coordinate 37,919 downwards.
CCGTCAAACACCAGGCGTCGAACCCCACGCGCAAGCTGACCGTAGGCAAAGGTCGCCCCCTCGCGAAGGACCCGCCCCATATCGGTCTTCCAGGAGTGCCAGGCCTCTGGATCAACGTCTGGTCGGGTTGCCCGGCGACCAATGTGTGCAAACGGTCGGTACAGTTCGGGCAGGGGTAAGTCCGCAGCCAGAATCGACCCCACCCGCGCAGATAGCTCCGTGGCCTCTTCGATCGACCAGTTGAACTGGCGAGAAGCGTAATCTTCCTGGTGCTGTGGGTCGCCCCGGGACGTCAGATCAAAAAAGACTCCCCGACGCCCTTCCTGATCGGCCCCCTCATTCGCCCAGCGCAAACCTAACTGGGTCTTGCCGGCCCCGGTGGCGCCGGCAATCACGGTCAGAGTTCCCGGTCGTAAACCACCCCCAAGGGCATCATCAAGCCAGGGTAAGCCAAATGAAAGTCGCTTCTCGGTTGTGTGAGACATACACGCAGTCAACTTGATTTAGGAATGAGCGGAGTTGAGACGGGCCAACCTTGGGCCGAGCTCTTCAATTCCGCCAAAGGCGAAGTCAGCCATCATCCCGTGAGATGACACCCCGGACAAGGGCGATCGACCTTGAACCAACTGTGAACCCCTCAGAACCAAACCAGGAATTCTGCTTCAGCGCCGTTTACTAAGGCCGCAAGCGTACGCCCGGTTGCTTCAAATAAAGTCTCTGTGACTGGAATCTCGCTTGCTCGCGGGAGGTCGACCGGCCAAAATTAAACATCCTGCCGACAATTCCTGCCGAGGTCCGGTCTCATGCCTACCTGCTCGCCTGGCTTGTCGCGAAAACTGCTGGCCATTTGTCTGGCGCTGAGCTTCGTACCGGCTGAGGCTCCAGCCGCCGATGATGACCGTCCCTGGGCCTTCCAGCCGATTCTACGCCCGACCGTTCCCCAGGCACCAGGCGGCTCCGAAGAGATCGCCAGGAACCCAATAGATTCATTCCTTTTGCATGCTCTGGCGGCCGAAGGGTTGACCCCGGCGGGCGAGGCCAGCAGGCGAACCCTGATCCGCAGGCTGACATTCGACCTGATCGGCCTGCCACCAACGATCGAAGAGACCGAGGCGTTCCTGGGAGATACCCGTCCCGGCGCTTACGAGCGGCTGGTGGATCGACTGCTGGCAAGCCCTCACCATGGAGAGCGTTGGGGGCGCCACTGGCTGGACGTGGTTCGGTTTGCGGAGACCAATGGATATGAGCGCGACGACGCCAAGCCGAATGCCTGGAAGTATCGAGACTACGTGATCCGAGCTGTCAACCAGGACAAGCCGTACGACCAATTCCTGGTGGAGCAACTGGCCGGCGATGAGCTTCCCAATCATACGGTTGAAACCCGAACCGCCACCGGAATACACAGGCTGGGGCTGATCGATGATGAACCGGCCGATCCAGTCATGGATCGGTTTGACCAGCTCGACGACATGGTCAAGACGGTTGGCACCACCTTCCTTGGCATCACCATCCATTGCGCCCGCTGCCACGACCACAAGTTTGATCCCATCTCCCAGGCCGACTATTACCGGCTGATCTCATTCTTCACGCCTAGCCAGCCGTTTGTACGCGATAAGATCCAGAGCATCAGCTTGCCGCTTGCTTCCGAGTCGGAAGTTCAGCGGGTCAAAGATCTGAACGCGGCGATTGATCGCCAGATCGCTCAGGTCCGGGATCGGATCGGCAAGTTTCCAGAAGCCGAAAAGGGCTCTCGCGAGCCGCTTGAGAAACTGGTTGGACTGCTGGAAGCGACAAGGCCGGCCACATTGCCGCTAACGCTCGGGCTCACAGACAAGGGACCGATGTCAGAGCCTACCAAGGTCTTGATTCGAGGCGATGCCCACAAGCCGGGCGAGGAAGTTCAGCCCGGCTACCTTTGGGCCCTGGACCGCAAAAGCCCAGAGATCATTCCCGCAGCGAACGGGGCCACTACCGGCAGACGCCTGACCCTGGCGCGCTGGATCACCCAGCCAGAAAATCCCCTCACTGCGCGGGTGATGGCCAACCGGATCTGGCATTACCACTTCGGCCGGGGGATTGTTGGAACCCCCAGCGATTTTGGCGCGATGGGCGAGCCGCCCATCCACCCGGAACTGCTGGACTATCTTGCCAATCAGCTCAGAGATTCCGGCTGGAGCCTGAAAAATCTCCAGCGGCTCATTGTGACCTCGGCCGCCTACCGACGCAGTAGCCAGTGGAACGAAACTGCTGCCCGGTTAGACCCTGAAAATACGCTGCTCTGGAGATTCACCCCTCAGCGGCTTGAGGCCGAACCGATTCGTGATGCCGTGCTTGCGGTCGCCGGTAACCTGAACCGGAGCCTGGGCGGGCCCAGCGTCATGCCGCCCATCGCCAAGGTAGTTTTGGCCGGGCAGTCTCGACCCGGGAGCGGCTGGACCGTTTCCGCCCCCGACCAGGCCGCACGGCGCTCGGTCTATGTTCACGTCAAGCGAACCTTGATCTTGCCGGAACTGGAAGTCAACGACGCGGCCGATCCCAACGACCCCTGCCCGCGCCGACCTGTAACCACCACGGCCCCACAGGCCCTCTCCATGATCAATGCCCAGTTCATGCACGACCAGGCGCGACACTTCGCCAGTCGATTGATCCAGGAGCGAAGCACCGATCGTGACGCCCAGATTCAGCGGGCTTTTGAACTTGCCCTGGCGCGGGCCCCCTCTGTCACCGAACGGACAGACGCCAAGCAATTCCTGGCCAGCCATGAAGAACTGGTTCGTAAGCGCTCCCAGGACAAAGATCGACCTGATCCCGCAGCCCAAGCCCTTGAGGCGTTCTGCCTGGTCCTGCTCAACTCCAACGAATTTGTCTCAATGGACTAGGCCTGCCCTGCCCCCTGGTTCACGACCTGATCACCCTCTGAACGGAGCGAACCGATGACCGCATGTGGCCGCACTCGGCGCGAAATCCTCTGGCAAACTGGAGCGGGGTTCACCGGCCTGGCACTCACCGCCCTGCTCTCTGAAGACGGATTCTTCAACAAGATTGCAAGGGCCGACGAACCTGCTCCGTTCGAAGACCCGCTGGCTCCAAAGGCCCCGCACTTCGCCCCCAAGGCCAAGAACGTCATTTTTCTGTTCATGTACGGCGGTCCTTCACAGGTTGATCTCTTTGACCCGAAACCAATCCTGAACCAGAAGAACGGCCAAACAATCGAACTGGAGGTCCGCAAGGGGGCCGTCTCCAAGGCAACCCTGCTCGGTTCTCCCTTCTCGTTCAAGAAGTACGGCCAAAGTGGCCTGGACGTTAGCGAGCTGTACGCAAACCTGGGTGGGTGTGCAGATGACCTGACCGTCATCCGATCGATGTATGCCGATAGCTTTGCTCACGGCTCGGCAATGATCCAGATGAACACGGGGTCCATCTTCCAGGGGAAGCCATGCCTGGGTAGCTGGGCAACGTATGGCCTTGGCACCACCAATCAGAATCTTCCCGCGTTTGTGGTGATGCTCGACCCCAGGGGCGGCCCGATTGGCGGTCCGCCCAACTGGGGCGCGGGCTACATGCCGGCCACGTTTCAGGGCACCCAGTTCCGGACTGCAGGCGACCCCATTCTGAACCTCTCGCCACTGGAGCCGGTAACCCGCATCGAGCAGCGCCACCAGCTTGATTATCTGGGCAAGCTTAACGCCGAGCATCAGGCATCACGCCCTCATGAGACCGAACTCGCTGCCCGAATTGCCAGCTATGAGCTTGCCTACCGGATGCAGGCCCACGCACCCGAAGCCGTGGATACGTCCAGCGAGAGTGACGAAACCAAATCGCTTTATGGACTGGATGACGAAAAATGCGCGGACTTTGGCCGGAAGTGCCTGATGGCACGCCGGCTCGTGGAACGTGGCGTGCGGTTCGTACAGGTCTATTCCGGTGGCGGCCACCTGGACGAAAACTGGGATGCCCACGGCGGTATCGAGAAGAACCACCGGCTCCACTGCGCAGAGACCGATAAGCCGATGGCCGGACTGCTCATCGACCTGAAACGACGAGGCTTGCTGGATGACACCCTGGTGGTTTGGTGTGGAGAGTTTGGCCGGATGCCAACCAGCCAGAACGGGACCGGGCGCGACCATAACCCCAAGGGGTTTACAGCCTGGCTGGCGGGCGGAGGCTCCAAGGGGGGCACAACGTACGGCACCACCGACGAACTCGGTTACGCTGCCGCTGAGAAGCCGGTCCACGTGAACGACCTGCATGCCACAATCTTGCACTTACTTGGATTCGATCATACCCGGCTGACCTATTTTCATGGCGGTCGTGAGCAACGGCTGACCGATGTCGCGGGCAAGATTGTGCGAGACATCATTGCCTGAGGCAAGTTAGCCCTGACTCTTGTTTTGGCATACGCAATCGTGCATGCGAACGTATGAACGTTAGCACGCTGAAACCGGTGGCCAAGGGCCGAATCAAACCGCAAAGCTTACGAGCGGAAGTGAAGAATGGACGGCAATGGATGGGATGGACCAAAACGAGACCCGACCGGTGGTCTCTTGGTCATCATTCCTGTCCATCCCGTCCATCGGGTCCATTCCTATCCTGAGGCTCGTGGACTGATTGTGTGCTTGGCTCTACAGGGGTTCAAACCGTAGAACTGCCATCGTGCGCGCGTGGGAACCCTGACCACCGGTTATCGCCGGAATTACGCGCCGTACTGTTCGTCGCTGACATGTTCCAGCCATTCCACCACCTTGCCGTCGAGCTGTTCCTGCACGGCGATGTGCGTCAATGCCGAGGTTGAGGAAGCGCCGTGCCAGTGTTTTTCGCCGGGTGGGAACCAGATCACGTCTCCTGTTTGAATTTCTTCGATCGCGCCGCCCCAGCGCTGCACACGTCCAGAACCGGACGTTACGATCAGCGTTTGTCCCAGAGGGTGCGTGTGCCACGCCGTGCGGGCGCCTGGCTGGAACGAGACACTGGCCCCATAGGCGCGGGCGGGTGGGCTAGCTTGAAACAGGGGATCAATGCTGACCGCGCCAGTGAAGTAATCGGACGACCCCTGGTTGGATGGCCGGGAACCGTTTCTGCTGATCTCCATCACGAACCTCGCTTGTGGCTTGAGTGCCAGACATTCACGCTTTGAACAGAGACGAAGGCCTGTTGCGGCTTCGAAATCCTGAGGCGCATCTGGGATTGCCGATTCAAACAATCCCAAGAGTCAGCCGAGGGGGGCTGTCTCACATCTGCAACTTGATTATGAACCGCCCGCTTGAGAACCGTGATCTTCGGCCCTGCCCTACACGGCCTCGGCGGCCCGCCACCATCGCCAGCGGAAACAGAGATAAGTCAGACCGAACAGGATCAGAGCCAGCAGTGGGTTGAAGATCAGATACCCGGCCCACAGAGGTAAGCCGGTACCTGGGATGATCGGTACGGCCTGAGTTTTGACCTCGACCTGGTAGCTAAGCGCCTCGGTATGCTGAGGTAACGGAACCGAGAAGGCCGCCGCGAACGGGCTGGTGATCTGCAAGGCCGTGAGCTGGTCCTCGGTTGTGCCTGTAAAATTGGCCAGGAACTGGCCTCCCGCCACCGGTGCGGCAAAGAGAACCAGCAAGCTGAGGTACGTCAGAACCATGGCCGTGGAGGTTCGACGCGAAAGCGCGGAGCAAAGCAACCCGACGCTCGTGGTCATCAGGCAGGTTACCACCAAGATGGCCAGGAACACGAGCAGGGTCCAGAACCGACCCCGCAGCTCCTCCACCAGCACGTACGCCAGCAGCATCTGCTCTGTGAGCAAGAACGTGAGCGCCGTAGAGACCCTGAGCGCAGCCAGTAACTTGGCCAGCACAATCTGACCAGGTTGCAGCAAGGTGGTCAGCAGCAGGCTGAGCGTTTTGCGTTCACGCTCCAGGGTAATGCTGCCAGACGAGAAAACGGGCCCCACCAGCATGTTGAACAAAATGACATAGGCCATGTAATAGCCGGCCCAGTCTGGCCTGAAAAAAAGTTGCACCGCCATCAAGGGAATGGATAAGAACATGCTGACCTGAATCACCAGGCGCAGCATCAACGTTCCCTGGCTGAAAATCTCGGAACGAAGCTCTTTATCTAGAACCGGGTTGGTTCCATCGGGCATGAGATCCGTTCGCTTGGCAGGGGCAAACAGTTTGTCGGGAAACAGGTCACGATCAATGACCACGCCAATGGCGTGCTTCATCTCCTCTTCCTCGTCCACAACCTCTTTGCCTTCACTGCCAACATCGGGCGGGTGCAAAAGTCGATGCCCCACCAGCACAACTACCAGCGACCAGATGGCCAGACACCAGGGCGGCAGCACAGCAATCGAAACAAAATCGCGAAGCTGGGCATCGCGGGTTCGCGCCATTGCCACACAGGCCAGCGCAATGGGCAGAATAACCAGGTAGCTCACCACGAGCGCAGAACTGGTGCGCCGAAAGTAGCTGGAGCAGGCCACGCTGATTAAACCGAACGTGCCGGCCGCCAGGATCAAAATCAAATAGGCCCGCACGATTTCGGATAGTAAGATACCGCCCAGCAAAAAGCAAAGGATCATCAACGGCAAGGTCGAAATGATCAGCAGAATCAGATAGGTCAATGAGCTGAGCAGCTTGCCCACAAGAATTGTGGAAGGCTTGAGCGGGCTCGCCAGCAAAAGTTCATAGGTTTTTCGTTCCTTCTCTCCGCTGATCGATCCGGCGGCAAACGCCGGTGTGACCAGCGCAACCAGAAAGAACTGCCCGAAAAAGAACAGGTCAAACAAACTCTGGGCGGCCCCAGAACTAATCTGGTTCCCGCCAGACTCGGAGTTTGGCCAGGCCATGAAAACGAGCGTGCCCAGCCCCAGTACGTACAGAAACTGGAGCCAGAACGATCGATTGGCCCGCAGGTTGACCAGCAACTCGCGAGCAAGAACCGGATTATCGCGGAACAACATCACGGGGCCTCGCTTTAACTCACAACCCCGTTGGTGATCATCATGAAAACTTCCTCCAGGCTCAGTTCCTGCTCTGCGAAGGAACTCACCGGTACCCCCTGGGCAATCAAGGCCCCGAGCAAGCGAGACTTGTCGGAATCTTCTCCAGAGAACTCGCAGGTCAGCGTCTGGTCGAATCGCTCCACCGAGCGAACGTGTGGATTGCTCCGCAGCAACTGGGCCGCTGAATCCAGATCTTCGCCCGCGATATCGATCTTGAGAACACGATGGCTCTGGATCTTTCTCTGAATTTCATTGATAGTGCCAGACGCCAGCATTTTCCCGCGTTCGATGATTCCGATCATCGTGCAGAAATCGGCCAGTTCCGAAAGGATATGGCTAGAAACCAGAATCGTCTTATCCATCTCACCGAGCGTGGTGAGCAAGGCCTTCATTTCAAGCCGGGCACGCGGATCGAGCCCCGAAGCCGGCTCGTCCAGGATGAGCACTGGCGGGTCATGAACCAAGGTCTTTGCCAAGCAAAGACGCTGCTTCATCCCCTTGGAGAGACCGTTGACGTAGTCATCTCGCTTCTTGGTCAGATCCAGTAGTTCAAGGACTTTCCCAATGATCTGCTTGCGCTGAACCCTGGGAATTTCGTAGGCAACGGCGAAGAAGTCAAGAAACTCCCAGACTTTCATGCCATCATAAACACCGAAATCGTCGGGCATGAATCCAATCACGCGCCTCACGGCCATGGGATCTTGCACCACGGAGTGGCCGCAAATGCGGCCCTCGCCCGAGGTGGGACGCAGCAGCGTGGCCAGAAAGCGGATGGTTGTACTTTTGCCGGCCCCGTTGGGGCCGATGAATCCGAAGATCTCTCCGGTCCCAATCGACAGCGAAAGATCATCAACCGCCGTGAAGTCACCATATTTCTTGGTGAAGTTCTTGACCTCGATCATCGGGCAGAAGACTCCACGAAGGGACCCTGGGAATTGAGATCAGACCGGCTGTTCAGAACGGTAGGACGGGACTCGTCTTGAACTACGGGCCTGGAAAAATAACGAGGGCCGAACGCATCGACCCTGGGATAACTCAGGTGCGCCACCACCAACCGTACCCCTCGCAGGCGATCGAGGGCGGGGGTGACGGTCAGGCCAGGCTGGGTCTTGCGGGCCCAAGCCACCAGCCGAACCTCGCCCCGGTCAAATGGCGATTCCCAGCGATACTCACGCAACCGAGCCAAAAAACTCGGCAGATCGGCCCATTCCGATTCGCTGTCTGCGCCAAGGGATGTCTCTTCCGTCAGTTCGGCAAGACCGCTGATCGGCTTCTTATGTTCATTCGATTCCGAGGCGCTGCCACTGCCCGGCCACGGACCAATTCGGCCCAAAACAACTTCGCGTCCGGTCGAGGTATCGATCAGCACCGCATCCAGCAGTTCGAGATCGGTACCGTTGACCACGGTTCCAGACTCGGGCGTTCCCTCCAGCACGATACTACCACCCAGATCCACAATGGCCTCGGCGCGGAACATATCCAGGCTTCTCGGCTGAACCGTGAATTCCCGCATGCGAGGCTCTGGGGTTGTCTCAAACCGGCTGAAACGGGTTTCCTCTCTGCGCAGAGAGTCAAACGACTTCATCGGCAACACCAGTGAGGTGGGGTTATCCCCCTCGCTAATACTGTAATCATGCCGACCTGTTGAATAAATCGATGCAATCCGCGTGAGGTGGCCGCGTGAGTACCCCCCCTGGATCTCCAGCAGATCAATTTCGTCAGAGGCCACGGCGTAACCCAGATTCACTGCGGCGGCTCGCTCTACCCCGTACGCAAAACCGAGTGAAATGATGGGAGCGATCACCCAGGCCAGTTCCTTGCGCCTGAGGATGAAGCGGCAGAGTAACCAGTTCAGCGGAGACAGTGCCAGGAGATAGGCGAGCATTACCCGCAGTACAAATCGGTTACTCGGGATTGTGATGCCAGACGACTTCTCCAGCGTGACACGAGAAAGGTTGGGGATCTCTGAGGTTGTATCAATCCAGGCCGCTACCGGCTGCTTGGAGAATCTCAGGTCGCTCGTCGATCCGGGAACCGCAGACGGGTCAGATCGTTCCGGTGGGGGCGTGGTTCCCAGATCACGCGCCGTGTACCGAACCCAGCTCAGGTCTCTGGCCCCAAGCGGGGTATAGGCGTAGCGGTTGGTGTCGATCCGGTCCCACTTTTCCTCGGCCCTGCGAAACACCACGGTGCGGAGCAGCGTATCCAGCCCAGGCCAGGCGGTGAGGGTCGGATCATTGGGATTGATGGAAACCACCGTGATCCGGCCACGCCCAACCCGCCGCTCGATGGCAAGGACGCGGGGATTCTCGGCCGAGAATGGAATGACCACTGCGCCTCGGTCCGCAATCGGCTCAAGCACTGCGGCGGTGATCGGCCTGGAATCCGCAGGCCGGATCGGCTCGATTGCCTTGAACCGGGGCGGAATCGGTGGTGCCTGTGGCTGCATCTCATTGCCTGGTCCCACCACCAAGCCCAGTGGAATCTCATACTCTTCCAGGTCTTTGCCCCACACGGGTGGGGGAAAACTTTGAGAGAGATCGTCCAGGTCTTTCTCTGTCAGTGTTTCCACCTGCCCAGAGATCTTGGCTGGCAAGTAAGGACCAAGGGTGCTGTCTTCAATCAGTCCGGCGTTAGGCGCATTGGCAAGCACCACCAGTTGCCCGCCCCATTGCACCCAGTCAAGCATGGCTTGCTGAACACTGAACCCGCCCCGGCCCAGCAGCTCGGGCGAGAACCCCTCCCAAACCACATGGCTCATGGTGGTCCATGTCAACGGGTGGGGAGACAAGAATGGTCGGCTCGGGTTCAGCGGCAAGACCAGGCGATAGTAGCGGTTCTTATCCAGGGCCCGCTGTTCTCGATCAATCGACGAGGGGACCGTGGCCTGTTTCCGATCCCAGGTGTTGAACGCGTTCGGGTCGGCACTTAGCACCAGCACCACCATCTGATGCGTCTCTAGCTTTTGAATAGGCGATTCGAATCCAGCGTCTGGTCGAAACGCGCCTGGCCGCGCCACCTCCATGATCAGCCGAGGGGTGTCTGGCAACGGCGGCACCTGAGGCAGCATCATCTGGATCGAGCGTTCGACCCGCTTATCCGCAGGCAGGAGGGCCTGCCTGGAGTAGACCATGGCGCGTGGAGTCTCTGGCAAGGAGATCTGAGGCAACCCGGCCCGCTCGGCCGTGGTTTGAAGTAAGCCATCAAACGGGGCACCGTTGGCCTGAATCTGAAACGACATCGTGAACCAGTGATATGGCTTCACCAGCGGCAAAACATCAAACGGGGCAACCTGAGACAGGAAAAACTCGAACGGAGCCTGCGTTTCTTTTTTCTTCTTCTTGGCTTTTTCAAGGGAATTGGCCAGCTTGTCGAGTTCGTCTAGCGCCGGTGCCGTTGGTTCGGCCGGCATGGCAGCATCCTCAGACACACTCTCGACCGGTTGCTGGGCCATAACCGTACCGGCTAGCAGAAACCAGACAATGAGCCAGCTTCCAGCAAGTTTCCAACGCCTCGGATATCCAGGGGCAAGCCTGCCGCTCAACGTGTTATCCTCCACCCACCAGGCCGGGCTTGTCATTCGAAAGGTGTTCTGAAGTCTACTTGCCCAGCGCAGTCCAGGAAAAGGTAGCACCCCAACCAACCTCAAAGATCACGCGCCAGATCTCGTTCCCAAGGATCAGCCGCCGGATAACCTTGGCGACCAGCGTGCCAGATCTTCAGGAGTATCCAGGTCCGCAATCACTGCGGGATTCTTTGAAGCGACCTCGGCAATTCGCCAGCCGGGCCGCTTCACCAGCGAGTTGATTCCCTGGCCCTCGGGAATCTGCGGAATTTGTTCCGCCAATGACCATCGCATCATGACCGGGTGCCCCCACTTCCCTTGGAACGTTGCAATCACAAGGTCCAGCTCCTCGTTCTGGAACCGGCTGATCATTTCAAGAACCAGATCATCGGTCACCCCAAGCGCATCTCCGGGTGTGAGCAAAACCGCATCAATACGTGAGCCAGGAACTCTTGAAAGCTCATGGAGGCCCATTTCAACGGTCTCACGCATCTGCGATGGTGCGGGATCGGCAATCACGACCTCCGCACCACTTTGCTGGGCCGTTTCCGCGAGTTTCGGTGCGCCCGGCTGATGGCCCGGTGGAACCACGCAAATGACCCTGGCCACCCCTCCGGCAACCAAGCCCCGGACCACCCGTTCGATCTGCGGGGTGCCGCCCACGGAAAGGATCAGCTTGGGTCTCCCCATGCGCTGGCTCAACCCGCACGCCGGAACGATGGCAGCGATCATTCATTGACCTCGCATGGGGCTGCGATAGAGGCCCCACGCGGGGTGATGGCATTGCGAACTGCGGCATCAGGCCCGAGGTTTCTTCGGGCAATTAATTCCGCAACAATCGAGATCGCGATTTCCGCCACCGACTCGGAACCAATGGGGATTCCCACGGGGGAAGAAACTCTGGCCAGGCTCTGCTCATTCATTCCTTCGGACCTGAGCGTGTCAAAAATCATCCGGATTTTTCGGCGGCTGCCGATCAGCCCCACAAAACCAGCCGGCGTGGGCGCCAGCCGCGCCAGGGCTTCCTGATCGTGACCATGGCCGCGGGTCACAATCAGGGCATAGGTTCGTGGCGTCAGGTTCAGCCGAGCCAGTGACTCGTCGATGGCTCCTACCATGATCCGGCTGGCACTCGGGAACCGATCCGGGTTCGCGTACTGGGCCCGATCATCGAGCACCCAGACGTCGAAGTCGGCCTGGGCCGCCAGGCTGGCCACGGCCTGACCGATATGGCCCGCACCCACAATGAGCACCTGCACGCGGGGCAAAACTGGTAGTAGTGCAACCCCTTGCTGGACCGCGGGCCGGGGCCGTGAATCAATCAAGGCCGGCGCAGGGAAGACAGTAGGCTCTGGCAACAGGCAAAGCTGGGCAACAGCCTCACCAGCGGCATCGGTGAGTCGCCGATCTCCAACCGAGCCTGAACCAGGCCCAGCCTGAATGACTACGGATTCCGTGAAGCCGGCACCATCTGTCAGCAGCCGTTCGTAGGCACGGTAGTAGGCAATGGCAGGTTCGCCTCGGAGCGATTGCGCCAGAATTTGCATCCGGCCGCCACAAATCAGGCCGTCGGCCCAGGCATAGTCATGGTCGAGCAGAAAGCTGTGCAACTCTGCGCCTGGCTGTCCCAGACAGCGGGCGGCTTTTTGCTTGACCTCGGCTTCCACGCAGCCGCCGCCCAGGGTGCCCACCTGGCCCCCGGATAGGTCTACCAGCATCAGGGCTCCAGCCTTTTGGGGCGTAGAGCCCCGCGTTTCAACCACCTGGCATAGCAGGGCCTCGCCACCACTCTCTAGGGTTGCAAGTAACGCCTGGATCACATCCCGCATTGGCAGAAAAGCTCCGTCGGACTCACGCGGATCGCTTTAGCAGTTGTTCAGAGTAGCCAGCGGCCGATCCCCCGACAACCGCCCGCCCGTTTCACCGTGGAACAGGTCTGACATTTGGCGTATGATTCGTTCTGGATTCACCCCGAAGTTCCGTCTCCAAAGAGGAAGCAGCACCGACCGTGGCGACCTTTAACATGACCTCGGTCCAGCTAGTGCTCGCCAGCGCATCGCCTCGCCGCAGCCAGTTGCTGCGCGATGCTGGCTTCCAGTTCGAAGTTGATCCCTCGCTGATCGACGAGCCCGAACCGCTTGGCCCATGCGATGTTGGACGCTACGTTTCCGAACTGGCGTTCCGGAAAGCCTGGGAGGTTGCCTACCGTCGAGGCTCCGGGCTGATCCTGGCTGCCGACACGGCCTGCGAAGTGGGCGGCCAGATACTCAACAAGCCGACCGATCGCGATGACGCTCGCCGGATGATCGAGCTTCAGGAAGGGCGAGAGATCGACGTCGTCACCGGGCTCGTCTTGTTTCGTCCAGATCGTGGGACCTGGCTCGGGGGAGTGGAAACCACAACCTTGCTGGTTCGTAAGCTCAGCGATGCTGAACGCACGGCCTATCTAGATTCTGGCCACTGGGAGGGAAAGGCGGGCGGCTACGGCCTGCAAGACAAAGACCCGTTTGTTTCCCTGGTGCGGGGAAGCTTTGACAATGCCGTGGGCCTGCCCCTGAAGCGATTGGAAAGCCTGCTCACCTCCAACCCAGATTTTTTGGTCTGAGCAACAGGCCTGGCAACTGGCGTCAGCCAGAGGGCAGCCCACCCCGCTGATCGCTTTTGGTTCTGAACGTTGATTGAAGACTGCGTAAAATTCAAGGATGTCCAGGTTTCCTCCCCGTGAAGGCAATGCAAGATGGCAAAACTCAGTCCCAGCTCGGATGCAACTCAGCCGTTGGCTGGCAGTTCCACGGTTGAGAAACCCTCCAGACGCTCCTCAGGCTTGCGTCCCTGGGCCATCTTGCTCGTTGGCACCCTTTCCCTGACCGCCGTTGCGATTTTGGCACTGGCGCAAGATCGCAAGAGAAACCCCACCGTGAAAGAAGACACCCGAGCACAGACGGCCGACCTGGCTCCCGCCCCGATCGATCCCGTGCGTGCCTATGACTACCTGAAGCAAATCTGTGATCTGGGGCCACGGCCCAGCGGGTCAGAGGCCAACACTCGCCAGCGAAACCTGGTAGCGGCCCACTTCCAGAAAGCGGGGGGCGTGGTCAAGGAGCAACCGTTTGTCGCGGCGGATCCGCTTTCTGGTCAGCCGGTCCGGATGGCCAACCTGATTGGAAGCTGGTTCCCCGAGCGCACCAAGCGGATTGTGATCGGGGCCCACTATGACACCCGACCGTTTCCCGACCGGGAATTTGACCCACAGGACCGGAAACTCCCGTTCCTGGGCGCCAATGATGGCGCATCCGGTGTGGCTCTGCTGATGGAGATGGCCAACCACCTGGCGCAATCGACAACCCCCTGGGGAGTTGACCTCGTACTCTTCGACGGCGAAGAACTGGTGTACGACCGCGAGGGAGAGTACTTTCTGGGCTCGAAGGAGTTCGCCCGCCAGTACAAGCAAGCCCGCCGCTCAAAAACGGCGGCTTACACCTACGTTGCCGGCATCGTCCTGGACATGATTGGGGACCGAAATCTGGAGATCCCCAAAGAGCCGCACAGCGTCCAGTTTGCAGGCCGCCTGGTTCGTGAACTCTGGACCGTGGCCAAGCGGCTAGGGGCGAAGGCCTTTGTGGACCAGCGGGGTCCCGAGGTGCTGGATGACCATCTTCCGCTGAACGATGTGGGAATACCCACTGCCGACCTGATCGACTTCAGCTACACGCACTGGCATCGCGCCACCGACCTGCCCGAACAGTGCTCGGGCGAAAGCCTGGCCCAGGTTGGCCGCGTGGTATCGGCCTGGCTGGCGCTTCCAGAGCCGGCTGCCAAGTAAGCCAAGAAGCTGCTGCAGACGGGACCCAGCTCAGGCCAAGCTAGCCAACCGTCTGCGCAGATCTTCACGTTCTTGACGGGTCTGATCCAGGTCGAACCGGATCAGTTCCAGATCATGCCGCATTCGCTCCAGGGCTTCGCGGGCAATCACCAGCACCCTGGACCGGAACGCGGCCTGCTCAAGGGCATCGGTCACAACTGGCTCAAGCGTGTTGCGAACGTCGTTGGGAAGCGTACGAACTTTAGCGACTAGCGTGAGCAATTCTGCAGGAACGGCAGAAGCAGACGCGCCATCAACGACGAGCGCGTCGGATTGGTTGGTCATCGGTGTCTCCTCAGGGGTGCACCATAAACCTAACATGCTCCCGAGAAAATGTCGGGCTTGGGCAAAATGAAACGAACAATCCTGCTCGACTCTGCCGAAATTCGGGGTTGGGGCGGTTACTCTGAATGCAATTCTTCAATAAGGCCAGGGTGGTATCTCACGAGTGCCGGACCGACTCCGAGCTTAAAGCCGGCTTCGGTTTGACGGTCAAAGGCGTAAACCATAAATTACTGACGGTTTGTTTTGGGTTGAACTGTTTGATTTTGGGAACTGGCATTTTTTCAGAGTATCGCTATACGGGCCATGCTCTTCCGGTAGATGATGAGGACTTTGTGATTACTGGGTCACTCGAAAATTACCTGTCTCCCCAGGAGATCGTCCCACTACCCAGCATCCCCGACGGCGAATGGGATGCCATGAAAAGGCGTGGGTCGAAGCGGCTATTCTGGTATTTTTGCACACTACGAAATCTGACTGCGCTCCGAGGCGCTTTTTATCTTGATTTTGTCGGGTTCGCCTGGGCTGGGATGTATCGGACCCTGCTGGTGCCATCCATCACCACCACCTCATATCGCAATGAGGGGCCAGTTCGAGCGCTCGACAGAATTCGGGGGACCAGCGAATTTTTCGCTTCGCTCTTCATACTGCCGAGAAACTCAGATGTTCTTCAACGCATTGTCCGGGTCGTAAACCTGCGGCATCACGTCTCCGGTGTGGTCCGTAGCGAGCGTGGCCAGGTCTCCGTGATTGAAGGTTACGAGGCTGATTTCGCCTACGTCGCCGCCGCTTTTATAGAAAGCCTGAGACGCGGTTATGCGGCCCAAGGCGTGCGGCCACAAAGCCCCAAAGGGAAGCAGATCGCTGAAAGTGCCACAACTATTCTGTACCAGCTTGCCGGTGCGGTGGGCCTGCGCAGGGTCCCACGCGACCTGGCGGCTCACGATGCCTTCGTTCGGGCTTATGATTCCCAATTACTTAAAGAGCGCCCCTCAGCACGTGTTCAGATGATGGCGCAGGATATTGCACGACGAACCATTCCGATCACGGCGGTCTCTTGCCGGGTGAGTGTGAAGACCCACTTGGATCGACATCTTGACCCGATCACGGCCGATTTCCTTTTCCCTGGCCGGTCCGAGTTACCAGAACTCGAACGTCAGGCCCGCGAGCACAAAGCACGGTGGCCCAAGAAGTTTGGGAAATACGATACGGAGCTCGATCAGCGGAGAAAACATCTCGAGGCGAAACCCGAAATCAAGGATCTCCGAGAGAGCTATGCTTCGGCCAGCGCCGACTCACCGGCTGGTCGCCTGATCGGTGCCATGATTTTGAATTCCCTCCAGAAGCCCAACGATCCGTCTAGCCGATACGATGTTCTGTCTCTAGATCTGGCACCGGGCCAATACCTCGTTCGCCAGGGTGCTCCCGTACCCGCGTTAATTGTTGTGCTCCGCAGCAGCCAACCGCTGGTTATCACCAAAACACTACCAGGGACCAACGCCGTCCAAACCATCGGTGAACTCAAGGCACCAGCCATTGTGGGTGCGATCGGTATGTGGCGCGACGAGGAAGCGCACACCAGTGTCTTGGCCCGAGTTCACACCACTGTTACGTATATCCCAATCGACTACTACCAGTTCCAGACCCTCAAGAATGATTACGGCTTCCGGGCCGCAACGCTTACGGAAGTTCAAAAAAGCCTGGCCCAGTCTGGTAAGAAACTGGGCGACCAGCTCTGGAAAGAGGGCCAGAAGACCAACTCGGCCCAACTCAGGTCACTCGCTCAACTTGTGCGTTACCTGGAGGGAGACTCTCACGCAGATCTCGTTGATGTTGCGGGCTTACCCGAGAACGCCACCCTGGCGCAGTGGATTGATGCTCTCCATAATCAGGCCGCCCAGGTGCTTGAATCCGACAAGCTGCCCAGCGATCTCAAGACGCAACTCGAAAATCTGGCCGCGCTGTTGTAGGCCTCAGGTTTGATCCGGCGGCCTGAAACCCGTGCTCGTCCCCTTTTCAAGCGGTTTTACCTCGGTGTGCCGCCACGCCTGCCGTTCCAAAGTCGACCCAGCCAGGTGTTCCTGACCAGGCATTGAAAGATAAACAAGAGATAGGCTGTACTGAGTGCACAAACAAGGAAAATCTTGAATAGCGATAGCACCTGCCAGGGCCGGACCCAAGAGAGCCCGATGAGCACCCAAGGAAAATGCATGAGGTATAAAAAGTAAGAGGCGTCAGAGAGGTAGGAAAGCCAGAATCTTTTTTTGATGGATGTTGTCGCGCAAAAAGGGCAATCAATCCCCAAGACATCAGCCAGGCATACAGCGCCTGGATAACACCGCCATACAACGGCAATCCGCGTAACAAGCTTACGAGCGGCAACAGGATCAAGAGTGCCACAGGCAAGGCAACTCCCCAGCGATATACGCGTGACTGAGGGTGCTTGCTTCCATAAACCCTTACCCCAACAGCAAAAAAACACACCGTAATACAGAAGCAAGTGTGGCAAGAGAATCAGCCCGGTCTGGATATCAGGACCCAAGATTGGGCAAAACACGCCCATGAACATTTGAGGAATCATGGCGAGCAAAATCCAGAATAATCCACCAAGCCCAACGATCTGCGGCAGGCTATCCATACATAGCCGGGGAAACCAGTTCGCCAGGAACAGCACCATGGCCAGAGCAACACTCAACCACCATAGGTACCACAGGAACCAGAGGTGATTGAAAAACGGGTTTGATCAAATGCACCTTACCCAGAGACTCAAGGAAACAACGGCATCGTGTCCCAGAAAGGCAGCGGCATGGAGCGGGCGGTTGCCTCGGGTATCGCGGTTGTTGACGCGAGCGCCGTGTGCCACCAGCAGCTCCACGGCCTCTACATTGCCTTGCATGCTAGCCCACCCCAGCGCTCGCACTCCGGTCGCGGGCTCTGGGGCTTCCGTGTCATATCCAGACACAAGTCACTGACGAAGCTGGTCCAGGTCATTTTTTGCGGGCGGCCTCCATCAGTTGGAGCCCGGCGGGTTTGGTGCTCTGGAGTCAAACATTCTGTTCGAGGGTTCGCTTGCAGGCCCCGTCCCACACCCAGTTCACGACAGGCAAGATGGTGACGAGCGTAAGCAAAAGCGGAAGAATCAAGCGTTGAACTCGGTTGGACAGCAGGCCAGCAGGCCCGCGCCGTTTGGCAATCATCTGGCAGAAATAACCGCTGATCAGGAAGAACAGCGGCATCCGAAATCCGTGAATAGCATCGGTAAGCCAGGCGTAGGCCCGTGAGGGTGAGAATCTTGCACAATCCACCAGTTCCCAGTGAAGGCCAGTAGAGTGTGATACTAAATTCCCAGCAGCATCGCGAAACCGCTGAGCGCATCCAGGTCAATCTGTCTGGTAGCCGAAGTTGGGCTGGGCTCAGTGGAAAACGACATAGGTACCAAATTGAAAGGGCTGTGCTATGGTTTTGCTGCCATCTCTTTCTCGTAGTGCTCGCTCTGAGTATACTCTGGCTGTAGCGTTCGAGTTGCGATGCGACCACCGATATAGGTGTCGCTTGATGGTTCAGATGGCCAATCCTGACTCGAATGGACTTCCTGCCAGGTTGCTTACGTGATGTTGAAGACTGTTGCCAGGTCAATTTACGGCGATCTTCCAGAGTTGATCAAAGACCCGCTGGGTAGCTTCCAGGAACGGGCCAGAACCCCGGCGGGAATCTCGCCATTAAAGCTCGGAAGACGGCAGGCCTACCTGATCGGCGATCCCGCATACATCAGGCATGTGCTGCTGGAGCAATTTGAGAACTACGACAAGGAAACGCCGGCCTACGAGGCCGTGCAACTGGTGCTTGGGCGTGGCATGTTCACGAGCCACGGACCGCTCTGGAAGAAGAACCGCCGGTTGGCGCAGCCCGCTTTTCATGGCCACCGGGTCCAGCGCTTCGGACCAATCCTCGAGCGGATTTCACGCCGGTTTGCTGAGCATTGGGAACGGCAATGCCGGCAAGGGGAGCCTGTAGATGCCTCGGAAGACATGATGAAGATCACGCTCGAAGGAGTCTCCGAAGTCCTCTTCGGCGCGGATATTTCGGAAAGTTCCAACGAGATCAACCGCGTCTTTCCGATCATCTTGAGAAACCTGGCTTTCCGTGTTACCCGGCCAATCCGCTGGCCAGATTGGATCCCAACCCGTCGCAACCGTGAGTTCCGAGAAGCGCTTAACAGCTTGAACCGCATTGTGGACGGCCTGATCCTGAAACGCAGGCAGCGGCTCACCGAAATTGAAGCCATGGCACCCGATGCGCGTGACCTGCTTTCCACCTTGATGTTGGCGCAAGACGAGGAAACCGGCGAGCGGATGTCTGACCAGCAATTACGCGACGAGGTCATGACGCTGATGATTGCCGGCCATGAGACCACAGCCAATGCGCTAACCTGGGTCTGGTACCTGCTCGATCAATATCCCGATGAGGCGGAGCGATTACACCAAGAGCTGGAGGTCGAGATTGGCAACCGTGCCCCCACGGTAGCCGACCTGCCCCGGCTCAAGCGACTGAGAATGGTGATCTCCGAGGCCCTGAGACTGTACCCCCCGGTGTGGACGTTCGACCGGCGGGCCATTGCGCCCGACACGCTGGGCACCACAAAGATTGCGCCTGGAGACCTGGTGATCATTAGCCCCTATGCTATTCAGCGCAATCCAGCGTTCTGGTCAGATCCGGACACATTCCGACCCGAGCGGTTTGAACCAGGCCAAGAGGAGCAGAAGAACAAGTTTCTGTTTCTCCCCTTTGGCGCTGGCCCAAGAATTTGCCTGGGTCAGAGCTTTGCCATGATGGAATCGCTGCTAATCATGGCCACTCTGCTCACAAAATTTCGGGCCAGCCGTTGGGACTCTAGCCCTATCAGACCAAAGCCTGTCGTTACGCTGCGGACCTCGGCCCCCTTGCTCCTGCGGCTAGAACTCAAGAACGCGTAAGCACGGCCAGAAAGCCGGTGATAGGTAAAAGCATGCACCTAGGTTTAATTTGTCCGGAACTCAGTGGCCATCTCAACCCGATGACCACACTCGGCCAAACGCTTCAGCAGCGTGGGCACCGGGTTAGCGTGTTAGCACGGCTGGATGCCGAGGGCAAGGTGCGTGCCCGCGGCCTTGAATTCATCCCACTGGGAAAAAACGAGTTTCCCCGCGGCTCCATTCCTGAGCAAACCAGACGCCTGGGCGAGTTGCAGGCGTTCCAGGCCCTCAAATACACGGTCAATGTGCTCAAGATGGGCACGGAGGTCGTTCTGCGAGATGGGCTTGAAGCCGCGCGAAACCACCAGATTGAGGGCCTGGTGATTGATCAACTGGTTCCGGCCGGCTCTGCCGTTGCCGAACGATTGCAACTCCCCTACGTATACGCCTGCAACGCCCTGGCGATGAACATCGACCCTGCCTGTCCCCCGGCAATGTTACCTTGGAAATACCAGCCTGGGTTGGCGGGCCAGCTTCGCAATGCGTTGGGGAACGAAATGCTGCGATGGGTGGCGAAACCGGTCTCCGGCCTCATTACCCGTTACCGAGCCTCTCATGGCCTACCGCCGCGCGCGGGACTGGGTGAGGGTACGCTTTTAGCCGAGGTCACACAGCAGCCAGAGTTTTTTGATTTTCCACGTACCCGACGCCCGAACTACTTTCACTATACCGGCCCATGGCATCACCTCTCCCAACCAAACTCCGACGGTTTCCCCTGGGACCAAATCGACGGCCGACCGCTGATTTATGCATCTCTTGGCACATTGCAGAATCGGGTGCTTGATCTCTTCGAGAAGATTTCGCAGGCCGTTGACGGTATGAACGCCCAACTCGTGATCGCGCTGGGAAATGCCGATCAGAATGCGCCCGAGATTGCATCACGATTTGCAGGCAATCCGATCGTTGTCTCGTACGCACCTCAGTTAAAATTGCTGCAACGTGCGGCACTGACCATTACCCATGCGGGGCTGAACACGTCACTGGAATCGCTCACGCAAGGGGTCCCCATGGTCGCAATTCCGATCACGAACGATCAGCCAGGAGTGGCCAGACGTCTGGAATGGCTTGGAGTTGCCCAGGTTGTGCTGCCGGCCAAGCTGACGGTAAACCGGTTACGCTCGGCCATCCAGAGCTGTTTGAGCCAACCAAGCTTCCGCCAGAAAACGGCAGCGTTACAGGCCGAAATCGCAGCTATTGATGGTTGCGCAGTTGCCGCCGATATCATCGAACAGGCCATGTTCACACGTAAACGCGTAACTTCCAGAAACTGAGATTCCGATCCATAGATCGCCTCTTGCCGAGGAACTCTTTTTATGAACACGCAGCCCTCGCTTCTCGACCGTTGCTTTGAGGCCTTGGGTGGAGAACTGGGCCCGGGCAACGGACTTTGCTACAGGCAAACCTCGATTGATCATTTTCAGCTTCTGCAAACCCCCGATCTCTGGGGGCATGACCCGGGCGATAATTCCTATTGGCTTGGTGCCAGGGCGCTGAATAGCGGCGAGTATCCTACGTCGGCCCACGAACAACTGCACCCTGCTGGCCAGCGGTTCCTGGACGCAATTGAAAACATCATCGCGGAAGCACGCGTTTTGGTCGATTTATCCTCATTGGAGTCTTTTCCCACAGGCCACTTCCTGCAGGCCATCGAGCGCGGCCTTACCCGGTTGGCGGCCACCGAGCTTCCCGTGACTGTGCGTTTTCTCTTCGGCGTGCATCCGTTCACGCAAAATACGAACCAGGGTCTGGCTGATTTTGTGATGCGCGTCACGCGCGAACTGGATACGCAGCAGTGCAATTTACGAATTTTTGCGTGCCGGCACTGTACGTCGAACGAGGGGCTGGCTTCATCTTGGAACCATGCCAAGATTGTGGCGGCCGATGGCAGGGTGGCGCTGGTGGGTGGGCATAACCTATGGTCGCCAGACATTCTGGGTGTTGCGCCCGTCCATGATCTATCGGCCCTGTTCAAGGGACCAGGGGCGATCGAGGCTCATCGCTATCTGGACCACCTCTGGAATTGGACCGCGAGCACGCCCGAAAGCGTTCCGCCAGGCCCTTTGAATTATTCGTTCTCTTGGTACCAGGGGAAAATCGAGCCCGGTGTGGCCGCCGGTCCTGGCGTGCCCACGCTTACCGCAACCCCCATTGCGTCCGTGCCCGCGCTTGCCGTGAGCCGGTTTGGCTCAGGGATTGTGACCTCGTCTCAGCTCTCAAATCTAGCTTCGGGGCTGGTGGTCGCAGCCTGTCGCTTGGCTCAGAAGACAATTAAAATCAGCCAGATGGATCTGGCCTTTCATTATCAGAACCAAAGTTACTGGCCGCGTGCTCTGATGGCAGAACTTGCCAACTCCCTGACCGACCCCGAACGCAAGTTACGAGTACAGATGGTGCTTAGTGAACCCGGGGGTGTGGCAGGAAGCGGCGGCCCTTACTCATTTGGAGAGACACTTGAAGGAATTGTTCGGGAATTCAAAGGGATACTCAATGGCCGCACGATGACCGGCACGTTCGAAGTGGCCCCCTTACGAATCTCTGACATCGGTGATCGCTGGGTGCACCAGGAGCAAGAGTGGAAGATTACCAACCACGCCAAGCTCTGGATGATTGATGACACCCTGTTCCATATCGGGTCCGACAACATCTATCCTCATAACCTACAAGAATTCGGATACGTGGTTGAGAGTCGAGAATGGAGCGAGACGATTCTGAAAGAGTACTGGAACCTCATGTGGCAGTATTCAGGGAGAGGGGCCATTTCAGTCGGCAACTAAGCCGCAAGGCAAGGTTCGGGCAGCAATGAAGACATACCTGCTGGATTAGCAGCCTACCTAACATCTATGCCGTGGAAAAGGAGTAGGTTCACCACCGGTTGAGAGCAGAGCTTCCGCTAGGCTGTCCTCAAACGCCGTCAGATTCACGCTCAGGAGGCCCCCCCAAAATCCAAAGGATGCCACGGTGCACCGGTTTCCCTGGATGACGAGGCGTGGTTGAATTCCGCCGAACGGATACAACCGGTGTATAGCCATGCATTGCCCTTCCCTGATCTTCTCCATGTCGATAGATTCAGCCGCCTATTGCCGCATGAAGCGGCAGTTTTGCTCTGGACCGGACAGGAGGTCCTGCGCCATGAGACTCATGAATCGTGGTTTCGTCTGGTTTTCAAGAATTTTCGGTTCCGTCCTGATTCTGATGGGGCTCAACCCGCTGCGGGCTCAGGACGATCTGGGGATGGATGAGCCACCGCCCGTGGCATCGATCGTTGATGACTTTGAATCGGCGGTCCCCACCTGGCGTGAAGAGCAAACGGATACCTCGTTTCTGCTCAAAACTCACGAGCGGTCGGCGCTCTCGGCCCATGATGGACGTCAGTCTGAACGCTTCGTCTTTGAAGCTGGTGCGGGAAGCGTTCTCTACTATAGTTATCGATTGCCCAGGATCCCGTTAACAGACGCACTTAAAGCCTCACTGTACGTCCGTTCCAACCGGACCGGCGTTCGGCTTTATGCTCGCGTGGTCTTGCCAGACGATAAGGATCCAGACACCGGTCAGCCGGCTTTCCTGCTGATCTCTGGAACCAGTGTTGATACACCCGACCGCTGGCAACGTGTGGAAATTAGCAGTCTTCCGCTGGCCGTTGATCGCCAAGCACGAGTTCTTCGCGCGGGCTCCAGCCGGCCTGTTCGGCTTTCGGGAGCCTACGTCGATCGGCTAGTGATCAACCTCTATGGTGGTCCCGGAGCATCTGAAATTCTGCTCGATGATCTCAACGTGTCGCCTGTGCCGAAGGCGCTGGCAGACCTGAAGATTGATGCGAACGATCGAGACGAGGAACCTGCTCAGGCAGCTCCTACCGCTCCCACCAGGCGCGATGCAGACCGGGTTCAGCTTCAGGGGACCGTGCTGCTGAAGGACAAGCAGCCGTGGTTCCCTCGTGGAATCTCCGCCTCGGGTGCCGATCTGGCGTCTATCCGTCGGGCTGGATTTGATGTCATTGAATTACCCGTGAACAGCGATGCCGATCAGATTCGCAAGGCGGCCGATCTCGGGTTCCTGGTCATGCCGCGTCTGTCTGACCTCGGCAATGAAGATGAAACAGAGGTCATGGCGGCGGCCTCGGCCTTCCCTGGCAAAGATTCGATCGCCTTCTGGAATCAGGGCGATGACCTCGGTCGGCCTGATGATCGCGACCTCCGCAAAAGCGAACTAGAGCAAACCAGGCGCAGGGTGCTGGCCATCCGCCGGTCAAGCAATGTTCGATCGCACCTCTCGTTCGGCACCGTGATCGACCAGCTTCCTCAGTATGCCCTCTACGGCCGCAACCTCGACCTGATCGGGATCGAACTCTCAAGCTTTGGCGGCTCTCTGGAACCACTCGACTTTTACAGAGACCTGCGCCACGCTCGGCAGTCTACCGCAACCAAAAATCCCAACGCACTCTTCTGGGCCTGGATTCCTGCGGGGGCCAGTTCCATTATTCGTCAAAGCGTGTGGGGCGAAGATGTTCCCCCTGGGTGGGGCTGGCCTACCGTTCAGCCAGACCAGATCCGGATGCTCACCTATGCGGCGCTCATGGCTGGGTACCGAGGCGTGGGGTATCGGGGCGATGCAGAACTCGGCCGGCCAGGCGGGCTCGCCAGACTTTACGAACTCACGTTGCTGATCGCTGAAATCGAGTTGCTGGAACCGCTGCTGGCACGTGCCTCAGAGCCGCCCAGTCAGTGGTCGGCCTATCCGCCAGACCCCAAGGTTAAACTGACGTATAACCCGAAGGCGGGCACAGCCCCCATCGGTGGCGGTGGTGGCACCACGCGAACCCCCACTCCCAAGGAAGTGAACGCATACCCCACAATCAAGGTGGCCTGTATTGATAGTGAGGATCACCGAACCAAGCTGTTGCTGGTGTCTGACCTTGCGCCTGGTGGCCAATGGCAGCCGACCCAGATGGGCTACCGAGACCTGAATCTGCTGATACCTGCGCCAGAAAGTGCCCAGGCGTTCGAGATTTCGCTGGGTGAAGTGCAGGCGCTGGAAAGTCGTCGAGATACGGGGGGACGCCGGATCACGATCCCGGTTTTCAACGGAACTTCGGTCGTGGTAGTGACCACCGACCTGCCCCTCATCGACCAGCTCCGAGCCAAGGTGGAATCTCTTCGCCCCCGTGCCGTGGATATCGCAATCAAGCAGGCTGAGCTTGAGTATCAGCAAACGATCACCCTGAACGGCCAGATGGCGTCGCAGGGAATTGCCGTCCGAAACAGTTCGGACCTGCTGGACGAGGCCAGTCGAATGATCCAGTCTGCCCGCGATGCCATGGAACGTCAGGATTACCCCAGCGCCTGGATTGAGGCTCGTTCGGTTTCTCAACCGCTGCGGATGGTGACCCGTTCTTATTTCGACCGTGCTTACCGAGAAGTTGCCGCGGCAATTGATGCGGCCGATACCGCGGCTGGTCTACCTCAGAAACGCCCACGGCTGCTGCTCAGTCCGGTAGCCTGCCCTCCGCTGGTCGCCCGTGAAACCTTGCCCCATTACGCGTACTGGCTCACTTTCATCAAGGGGAGCCAGGGAGAGTTCGGTTCCAATCGCATTCCCACCGGTACCTTTGATGCAACCCCGGGTGAACTCAAGAGCGAGGGCTGGTCAGACGCCAGCCACCCGTCCGAAGGGTTCAAGACCACCATCAGCATCGACCAGCGCCAAGGGGTGGGGCCAACCAAGTCGGCCCTGAAACTCTCGGTCACTCCGTCGAACTTGCCAGATCGGGCCGACTTCAAGCGGCCAGACGGCCAGCCTGACGGAAAGCTGTACGAAAAGGCACGTCAGCTTGCTGTGGATGCCCTGGCCCCCATTCATACGCTACCAATTGCCGCCGTGCGATCACCAACGCTCCAGGTGAAAGAGAAAGACTTCATCCGGATCCGGGTATTTGTGAAAATGCCACGCTCCCAGACAGCAGGCAGTACGGGCCTTGTGGTGCGAGACAACCTTGGCGGAGAACTGCTCCAGTTTCGCACCAGTGAAGGGTTGCCGCAGTGGCGGGAAGTGGTCCTTTTCCGCCGGGTCCCATCCGCCGGAGAGTTCCATGTCACTCTGGGACTTGCGGGAACCGGAGAGGTGTATTTTGACAACTTCCGCGTTGAAGTTCTGGGCGACCCGGCCGGCTCGCCCGGTTTGCCTCCCGAGTTCGCAGACGATGAACCGCTGGCCAGACGCTTACCGCTCCCCAATCCGGGCACTCCCTCCATGGATGCATCGCCCACTCGTCGTTGAACCGGCATAACCGGACGCGTGGGAATAACCGGCCCTACCTAACCGGCACGATGTGGTGCCGGGCCCGAGAACGTGTGAGCAGGTTGGCACAATAAGGTGCCTTCATGTGCTAAACTTGGTTGAATGGGCCGCCTGGATCGAACCGACCCGAGTCTAGCGTTCGTAGAAATTCGAACGCTCGGGGAGAACTGTGCGTGATCTGGGAACTTTCGGGGCCCTACCGGCGTCTAAACACATAGGGCAAAACAACCGGCATCCGGGAGACGCGAAGCGTTCACGCCTGGGCGTTGCGACGGCCATTCCGTTGACGATGCAATTCCCTGCTGCTAGCGTGTTTGCTGCTTCCACTTCGGTCGGGTCTTCATGATCCAGATCGAGCCTCCCAGCCAGACCCTGCTGCCGCCGTTGTCCACTCGACAGGGAGATTACAGACATGGCCAAAATCCAGTCCGTTTGGGCCATTGATATTGGCCAGGCTGCACTCAAGGCGCTGAAGCTCGTCCCGGGTGATGAGCCTGATAAAGTGCTGGCCAAGGCGTTCGATTACATCGAATACCCCAAGATCCTCAGCCAGCCAGACGCTGAGCCTGAAGAACTGATTCGTGAAGCACTGACCACCTTCCTTGGCCGTAACGAGGTCAAAGGCTCCAAGGTGGCAATTGCGGTTTCCGGGCAGGCCGGACTGGTGAAGTTCGTCAAGCTGCCGCCCGTTGAGAAGAGCCGGATTCCGGACGTTGTCAAATTCGAAGCCCGCCAGCAAATTCCGTTTGCGCTTGAGGAAGTGATCTGGGACTACCAGAAGATCGGGGCGGCCGACGGAGTTGAAGAAGAAGACTTCGAGATGGTCGAAGTTGGTCTTTTCGCCATGAAGAAAGACCAGATCAACCGGGCGATCCTCCCCCTGAAAATGGCCGGGGTTGAGGTCGATTTCATTCAGATGGCGCCGATCGCGCTTTATAACTACATTGCGTTTGACAACCCACCACCCCAGGAACCCGGGGCTACTGACCCCACGTCTTACGTTCTGCTAGACATTGGCGTTGATAACACCGACCTGATCATTACCGACGGAACCCGAATTTGGCAGCGGAACGTGCCGATTGGCGGCAACCACTTCACCAGGGCATTGACGAAGGAACTCAAGCAGACATTCGCCAAGGCGGAACACCTCAAACGAAATGCCACCAAGGCCCAAGATCCTCGGGCTGTCTTCAGCGCCATGCGTGGCGTATTCACTGACTTTGCCAACGAAGTGAATCGCTCGATCGGCTTCTATTCGAGCGTGAACCGTGGCGCTAAAATTGCGCAGATCATTGGCCTGGGGAATGGATTCAAACTCCCCGGTCTGATGAAGTTCCTGCAGCAAAACGTGAACCATGAGGTCAACCGCCTTGAGCGGTTTGAGAAGCTGACCGGCGAAGAGGTCATCAGCGCGCCTCAGTTCCAGGAAAACCTCTCGTCGTTTGCGGTTGCCTACGGCCTTGGCTTGCAAGGGCTGGGCGATGCCCGAATGCGGACCAACCTGCTTCCACCTGAGGTTGAGCAGGTTCGAATGATTCGAAGGAAGAAGCCCTGGGCGCTTGCAGCTTCTACCCTGCTGATGGTGGGTTTCTCGGCCCTCTTCGCCAGCGCCTGGGGCGCACTCCAGAAGACCAAGCCGCTGGAAGCCCCTGCCAAAGACGCCAAGTCCGTGGCCGACGAGGGGAATAAGTACCAGACGGATTTTGATACCGCCAAGTCCGAATTCACCAAGATCAAAGGGGGTGGAGAAACCCTCGTTGATGACAGCGGCGATAACGATAGCTGGCCGGCCTTGCTTCAGACCGCACTTGGTGCGCTGCCGAACCCTGCCAAGGAACTGGCAGAGAGTGACCCGGATTTTGATCCGGCGGCCCCCATCAACGCCCCGATTATTGGCATGCTGAGGGTGCACGTAGACAAGCTGGTTCCGGTCTACCGTGAAGACCTTGCCACCGAGTGGTTCGACACCATCGACAACCAGTGGAAAGAGACCATGCACCCCGTGGACCGCGAGAAAGGTCCAAGTGGCGCAGGGTGGGTCATTCAGCTTGTAGGCCACCACTACAACCCTTCAAGGAATGCCAAAAACCTGACCCAACGGCAAAAAGAACGGGCGGAAGGCCCGCTCAAGTACCTGAGAGACGTGGTACTCCCAAGATTCTCCGCTCCCGCCATGCGTCTGTTCGGAATCAATCACGCAACGCTGACCTGGTACCACGCCGACCCGCAGTGGACCACTCAGAAAGGAGCCTCTGGTGTGGCTCCGCCGCCACTGCGTGAAAAAGCTGTTGCCAAGACCGAAGGGGGCGGTGGTGATGCTGGCGGCGGTGACATGGCCTCCATGATGGGCAAGATGGGGGGCGCCGGCATGCAGAAAATGGGGGGTGGCATGAGCGGCCCCGGCGGCATGATGGGGGGCGGCGGCATGGGTGGAGCCATGAAAGGTGGTATGGGCGGCATGATGGGTGGCATGGGGGGTGGAGCATCCGCCAAGACCAATGAAAAAGACATGTCCTACCTGACCCGTACCGACTTCACCATTGAGTTTGTCTGGCAGCCTCTCAAGCGAGCAGCGGCACCCAAAGACGAAGAAGAGTATCGTGCCAAGCTCGTTGAAATCAAAAAAACTCTGACCGACGCGGAAGAGAAGATGAAGGGTTCGGTCAAGGCGGGTCAGGTTGATGAAGCCGCTCTGGAAAAGTTGAGCCTTGAGGAATCCACCAAGGCCTTGGAAAAAGCGATTCAGAAGATCGGTGCCGAGGGGAACGCTCCCAGCGGTGAACAGCCAGCAGGAGTAAATCCGCCAGCCGGAACCCCCACACCAGATTCCAATCAAGGTGCCGCAGCCGCCGCGCCTACACCGTAATCCCGCAGGGGTCTGTCAACAGGCTCACCTATTTGGACACGGCCGGCCTGAGCCTACAATCTCGCCGGCCCTTCAAAACGCCTCGGTTCCTCATTCTCTGAATTCCAGTCGTCTGCACTCGCGAGGCCCGGTCCCATGGATCAACTCAAGGAATTTCTGAATCTCGCCCTGAAGTTTCGGTTCTGGATCGCCATTGCGGTTGCGGCGCTATTACCCACCATTGGGTACTTTCTGACCGCGGGCACAATGGATGCAGAGGAAGCCAAGGCGGCTGCGTCCATCAAGTCAGATTTCGATTCAGTCAAGAAGTTCGAGTCGAACTCTTTGCCTGTGAATAAGGATTACCAACCGCTGGTCAAGGCCGAGACAACCGTCCTGCAAAAGGATGTAAATACGGCATGGAGAAAGCTTTACGACCGCCAGGCGCCGTTGCTCACGTGGCCTGTGGATGTGGCCAAGGACTTCACCACCTGGGGTCGTGAATGGCCCAAGGATATGGCTGCGAACGTGGTCCGTGACACGATTATGACTTACATCGAGACCTACGAACCTTACTGGCGTGAGGTTTATGAGGTCTTCAAGCCGTTTAACCCGGAAACTGGTGAGGGGATTGTGGCCTCGCCACCGGCCGAGACGCTGCTGCGGCCCGTAGGTTTTGACGTGAACAAGCCCCCGACCCTGGGCAAGGTTTGGAACGCGCAAGAGAAGCTTTGGGTTCAGAGAACAGTTCTGGAAGTGATCGCCAAGGTCAATGAAAAAGCGGGTGCCAAAGACTGGCTCTCTGCCACCGTGAAGCAAATTCTGGAGCTTGAGGTGGCCAATGATAAGGCGCTCGACGAAAAGTCCTCGGCCCTGGGCACCACCTTCGCAGAGCTTGAAGAGATTGCTGACCCCAACGCGGCCCCCAAGGCCGAAGAGTCTGCCGATGCGGGCGGTGGCGGCGACATGGCATCAATGATGGGTAAGTCGGGTGGCAGCGGCATGCGAAAGATGGAAGGCGGCATGGGCGGTGGCATGGGGATGGGTGGCGGCATGGGTATGGGTGGTTCCAGCGGCACAGTGGCACTTGCCAGTGAGCCGGACGTGGTGAAATACATCACCGACGAACGAGCCAAGCAGGTTTACATTGCCCCCATTTTCCTCCGGGTTTACTGCTCCCAGGAGGCCATTCCGAACCTGATCACCGAGTTTTCGAACTCTCCCATGAACATTCAGATCAAGCAGGTTGCCATCTACAAACCGGCCCCCAATAGTGTGAAACGCCCCCAAAAGGGTGACAAAGTGCTGGGGATGAGCGGTGGCGGCATGGGAATGCTGGGAGACATGATGTCTGGCGGCTACGGCGGCGGGATGGATATGGCATCCATGATGGGCAAGATGGGTGGCGGCGGAGCCGGCGCAGGAGCTCAGGGCTATGGCATGGATCAGTCCGCAGCCTACAGCCAGGGCGGCCAAGGCAAGATGACTGGCGGTTACGGTACCGGGGGGTTTGGTGGCATGACCGGTCAAGCCGCCCCCGCGAAGAAGCAAGGGGTCGATGTGACCCAAGAGACCTTGAAGAAGCGACAGGAAGCCAAGGAGAAGTCCAAGGAAGAAGAAAAGAAGGATGGGAAGGAATCGGACAGTGATTCCACAGCCCCAGATCCTTTCTATGACGTGGTTGAAGTTCGCTTGTGGGGCCATGCACGGTTCTTCAAGATGCCTCCTCAGGAAGAAACTCCAACTTCGGAATCTGAAGAGGCCGAATCTCAGGAAACCGACAACGAGCAGGCCACCGCTTCCCAGGAAGCTGAGGTAGAAGCTCCCTCAGCCAACGAGACCGAGGTTCCCGAGAGCATGAACGAGGCTGAAGATCCTGCATCGGAGGAGGCAACCACCAAGGAGCCAGCTTCGGAGGAAGAGCCTGCTGCATCAACCCCCAAGGAAGAGATGGAAACCCCGGCTGGCGAGCCGGCCCCAGCACCAGCAGCTCCTGAGGCAGAGAACGCTCCAGCCGGCAACCCTGACTCTACTCCTGGGGAACCCGCGAACCCGCCAAAGAGCGGGGACCAGCCCGAAGAAAAACCGGCAACGAGCCCAGCGCCAGAGAATGGCCCGGGCCAAAACTCCTGAGCTCACGGCCCTTACAAATACCCACCAGAGGCGGCGTCTCGTCTCTGTAACAATCTGACCGGCTACCTACGCCTGCTCTCGTTCACTTGACTCTTGGAGAGTTATTACCATGGCCAACGCATTTCTCGAGAAGGCCAAGACTTTTGGAATTCGGCACGGCGAGAAGGTCGCAGTGGCCATCGTCTCGGCCCTGACAGGTGTGATGCTGCTGTACGCATTCAATCGAGGGTCGATCGACGTCACGGCCGAGCAGATCAACTCCTCGACGACCAGGGCCCGGCAGAACCTCTCCAAAGTTCAGCCCAAAGACGAGATCGTCAAGAAGATCACGGACCAGGGCATTGTTCAGCCCAAGTTCGTGGAGGTGGTCGATTCCCGAAAACCGGGCATGGCCGACGCCAGCCGTTACAAGCTGACCAACTTGATGGTAACGCCCGAGCCTGGCGCTGGCTTGCTGCGAGATGCCCCCGAGCTTGTGGGGATCTCCAAGCTGGAAATTCACCCTGGCCGTGGTGCTATCAAGCTTCTGGAACTTGATCCTGCCACCGGAGACATCGTTTACGAGTCGGCAAGCGAAGAGACCAGCCAGCCCAAGCAGAAGTCCGGACGCAGGACCAGGCGAAACAATCGTGGTGGCGCAGCTGGCGGCGGGATGGGCGGCATGATGGGGATGGGTGGTGCCGCCGGTGCCAATGAAACGCCTCAGCAGAAGCGTGATCGGGAAAAAGCCGAGCGTGAGCAGGCTGCCACTCTGAAAAAGAGCATTGCAGGAAACGTGAAGGCCTCTGAAGAGTCCAGCAAGGCCGAGGAAAAAGCGGAGCCTGCTCCCGGCTCCAAGCCCAAGGAGACTTTGAAAGGTTTCCGCTGGATGGCCTTCACCGCCTGGGTGGACCACAAGAAGTTGCGAGACAACTTTGCAAAAGCTCTGAAAATTGACCCATCGGCCGCTCAACCGCACTATATTCGGGTCGAGCTTGAGCGTCAGCAACGCAACGCCGATGGCTCTTGGACGGCCTGGAAGCCGGTCGACCGACGGTTCAGCGAGGACAAGGTTTTCAATTTGTTGACCGAGATCGAGGCCGAGACCAACGAGCAAGGGGTTCCGATCACCGAAGAAGACGTGCGTCTGGAGGAACTGGTCGATAAGCTCCCCTTCCTGGAGAATGGTTACTGGGTTGGTGTTCACCATGCGGAACTGATCAATCCCAAGGCCCTGGAAACTCCCAAGAAAGCCGCACCTGCGGGTGGCATGATGGGCGGCATGGGGGGGCCTGGAGGCATGATGGGCGGCCCCGGTGGCATGGGTGGCATGGGAGGCGGCCCAGCAGGCAAAGCTGGTGGCATGGGGGGGCCTGGAGGCATGATGGGTGGCCCAGCTGGCAAGGGGGGTGGCCCAGCAGGGAAAGCTGGCGGCATGGGGGGTCCAGCCGGAAAAGCTGGTGGCATGGGTAAGGGTGGCATGGAAGACGAAGGAATGGGAGGTTTCGGGAAATTCTTTGGCGGAGGAGGCGGTAGTGCCGCATCGGGAGCCGATGGCAAGTTCTCCAAGTCCGACGCGGACAAGGTGATGATCCGCCAGCTCGATTTCACGGTGAAGCCTGATACCGCGTACCGCTACCGTGGTCGACTTGTGATTGCGAACCCGAACTATGGCTCGAATGACGTGATGCCTGGTGTCGATCGTGATTCCAAAGAGTTCTTCACGGCTTGGAGCGATGCTTCACTGGCCGCAACCGTTCCACCAGACGTAGAGACCTACGTCTACCGGCTGCCACCTGCCGACGTTCGGAACAAGCGTCCCGATTTGATTGAGTTCAACGTGGTGCGCTGGAACCCGGAAAATGGGCTGACGTTGGTCAAGCCGTTCATGTATGGACCAGGGAGCGTGGTGGGAGAACCTGCCTCGGTCCGGATGCCGATTGAAGAAAAGGGGAAGGTGAAGACCACATCCAAATCGGTCGACTTCACCAGTCACCGACTTCTGGTTGATACAACCAACGGTACTATTTCCACCGATCGAATTGGCATCAACACATCAGCATTCAACCCTACCCCAAGCGCCTTGCTGCTGCGTGCCGATGGCATGATTGAGCTTCGCGATGAGGCCTTTGACGCAGTGGCCGGTGAGATGGACGAGATGCTGAACATTTACAAACAAACCCTCAAAGATGCCGAGGGAGAGAAGAAATCTTCTCAGATGTCTGGCCGTGGCATGATGGGTGGCGGTATGGGCGGTGGCATGGGTGGCATGATGGGCGGTGGCATGGGTGGCATGATGGGCGGCGGCATGGGCGGTGGAGGTCGTGGACGCGGTCGGTAATCTACCAATTCCTGGCCAATAGCCGTTGAACTTAACCTGAGAACCCCCGATGTGATCCATCGGGGGTTCTTGGATTTGATGGAGGCCAGGAAAAGCGATCCAGACGGCCTCAGCCACCCGGATGAGAGCCCCTGTTCGCGGGTTCGGGTGTAAGAACTTCAATAAAAAGGTCTGAGCACCCCCCTTGGAAGTTGTTTTACTGGAGAAATCGGTCTAACCCCTCCGATCGATATTGACGGAAAGACCGGTGACGGGTAGTTAACCAGTCTGTCCACCCCCATCTCCAGAAGAACTCCCACGTTCGCGTGGTTGTCGATCCGAGGATGCCCTGGTCAGTCGGGTAAGAGAGCCATCGCTCAGGCGGGCTCGCCCCGCCGAGCCATCAGGAGACATGTCCCCGCTCCGGAGCTAGTTTTGGATCGTCGCAGGGATGGCGACGATCGCCCCGGGAGCGGCGAAAGGAGGTCGCATTGGGAAGGCTCAAGATGCTCACAATCCTGCTGACCCTTGGAATCTGGGGGTCTATTGCAGATGGTGCCACGCTGGACGACGCAGCAACTCAGGCACGGCCATCGCTTCCGCCCGGCGTCAAGCCGGCAGACTACGTGAACGCAGTAGTCAAACTGTACAAGTCTGGCAAAGCGGACCAGGCAGCCCCTTACCTCAAGGCGGCAATCGAATTTCGTGACCAGCTCAGTGACGCCGACCGATCAACGCTCGATCTTTACGCAGCCAAGATCAATGGCACCCCAACAGCAGCCAAAGCCCCTCGTGATGCGGCAACCGTACCGGCGAGCGTGGCCACCCCAAGCCCTTCCTCTGACCTTCAGGGACAGCCGGTCGCTCCGGTTTCCCGGGTGATGAGCGGCAACCCCAAGCAGCAAGCAGCCTGGCTCTTGAAGTCGGCTCGCGAGCAAATGCAGAAGGGGAACTATGACGCCGCCACGGAACTCTTGCGTCAGGCCAAGAGCCTTGATGTCAAGTGGACCATGTTCGATGAGACCCCGACCAAGGTTGAAGCGGAACTCGCCAAGTTCCGCCCTCAGGTGGCCCAGAAGAGTGCCGGCAACACCGCTCGCACCAGCGACAAGAAGCTCGCCAAGGCACGCGTCAGAGAGGCTCGCGCCGCTCTGGAAGCCGGAGACTACCAGAAAGCCGAGGCCATAGGTCTTGAGGTTGCGGCTTCGGGTGCGAGCTTCGGAATGTTTGACGACAACCCGAACAAGATTGTTTCCGCAGCTCGCGCTCTGAAGCGACAAGACATGGCCCGTCGTGGTCAGGTTTCTGGCGTTTCACGAAGCGAGGATATTTACACGGCACTCGTGCAGGAGTCTCGCGGCTTACTCAAGGCCGGCAAGCTGGAAGAAGCGGAAGCACGTGCTCTGCAAGCTCAGCAGATGAACGTCGTCCCGTCGCCAACGGCGGATCGGGCCGAAACGGTGCTCCACGACCTGGCGATGCGGAAGAACTCTACACGTGACCCGGCCGTTGCCACGGTATCTGCCAGTTCCGTCGCCGAGCAGGCTGCAGACGAACTGCTGGCCAAGAATCAATTCGATGCCGCCCGCGACAAGTTCGTTGAGGCAGACACCCTGCGGCTTCAGGAAACCGAACAGTCAGACGATGTCGCTCCGGTTGCCTTGCTTGATAACGCGGCCGGTACCGTCAGTATGGACTCTGCCCCTACTCCCGCCGATCCATTCGGTGGCCAGGGTGGCGAGCCTGTAGGCGTTGCCAGCATCAACCCCGCGTCTGGCTCTTCGGCTGACGATGCCATGGCCCAGGCCCGAACCCTGCTCACGTCCGGCAATTACCGTGCAGCTCGTCAGGCGGCCGAACAGGCTCGTGTTTCCGGCGCTGGTCTGGCCGCCGACAACCTGATCGCTCAGATCGCTCAGACTCAGCAACAGGCCTCTCTTAGCTTGTACGAGGCAGCACTGGACGGAATCCGCAAGGGTGAAGTTCAGCGCTCACGGTTACTGCTCTCCGAACTCGCGTCCAACGATCTCGACGAGTCGATGCAGCAGCGGGTTCAAGATCTCATGATGAAGCTGCCCAAGGACGACTCTGGGCGGGTCGATGAGAAGCTGAAGTCCATTGAAGATGCCGAGGCCGTGAAAGCCCAGCAGCTCAACGCTGAGGTTGGCACCAAGGTGGCCGAAGCTCGTCGGCTGCTGGAAACCGACCCTCAGCAGGCCATCGAGATCCTGGAAAAGACCAAGACCTCGGTTCAGGCCGCAGGCCTCAGCGAGGCTGTGACCCGGACCATGGTTCGTCGCCTGGAAGTGGCTGTCGATCTTGCAAAGAAAGACAAGGTCTCCTTCGACGAGAAGATGAAGGACAAGACCTATCGTGCAGAGATCGAGAACAAGCGACTCCGGATGATCGAGGCCGACAAGCAAAAGAAAGAACGCTTCAAGGCGTACATGGATAAGGCCCAGCAGGCCCAGTCTGACAACAACTGGGTTGAGGCTGAACGGTACGCCAAGCTGGCCGCGGAAATTGAGCCGAACGAGATTGCAGCCACCGCGCTGGCAACCGTCGCCAAGATCCGCCGGCACTATGAAATTGATCAGCGCATGAAAGACGAGTCCTCGGAAACCTTCCTCAACGCCATGCAAGGCGTGAGCGAAGCTGGAATCGTCGCCCCCGAAGTTATGACCCGTGGTATCGGCTACCAGAAGGGTTTCGAAGCTCTCACCGCCAAGCGACGTAGTCTTGCCGAGCGACTTGCTCCCAAGAAGACCGCCAAGGTGGTGGAGATCGAGTCCACTCTGAACAAGCCGGTCACCCTGCCCAACTCTGACCAGATGACGCTGGGTGAGGCCATCAAGTACCTCGCGGAGTACACCGGACTGAACATTGTGCCCGACCAAGGTGCACTGGCCGAGGAAGGGCTTACGCTCAACTCGCCCGTGAACATCACGGCCGTGAGCAACATGAAGCTCAAGAGCGTGCTCAAGTACATGCTTAGCCCGCTCCACCTCAGCTACGCGGTTGACTCTGAAAACGAGGTGGTGGTGATCACCAGCCCGCAGAGCAACAAGACCCGGATGTATCCGGTTGTCTACAGCGTGGCCGACCTGGTGCTCTCGCCACTGAACCGGAACCGGACGGGTGCCAGCCAGCCCAACTTCAACCCGGTCACCGGCCAGATCGACCCAACCAACGTGCAGGCCCAGGCCGCCGCAATGAGCGGGTCTCAGATTGGTGGTCAGAACCCGGCCTTCCCAGGTGCTCAGGGGGCTCCACAAACCACGTTCGATCGGCCGATCTCGAACGAAGACTTCCAGCCCTTGATCTCGCTGATCAAGAACTCGATCGCACCGGGAACCTGGAGCGATGACCATTCGCCTGCGGATCTGTCTGGTGGCTATGGCCAGGGTGCTGGCGGCGGTGGCGGTGGCGCTGGCGGTGCTCCCGCAGGTGTGGGCTCGATCATGCCGTTCTACCTCAACATCAGTCTGATCATCCGTCAGACCTCTGAGGTGCACGACGAGATCGTTGACCTGCTCCGTCAGCTACGACGGCTGCAGGACCTGCAAGTCTCAATCGAAGTTCGGTTCATCGCCGTGGGTGATAGCTTCTTCGAGCAGATTGGTGTCGACTTCGACCTGGCTCTTCAGTCCGACGTGGTTGGCAAGAAGAGTTCGTTTGCTACCATCAACCCCGCGGCACTGCCAAACGGCGGCGGCGGCGGCACCGGCGGTACAACGGCGGTCGCGCCTTACCTGATCAACCCGATCCGTGACCACGCCTATGGTCGGCAACCGATGGTGGTTGGTATGGGTGGTCCTACCACCGACATCAACTCGCCAACGTTCAACCCGAACCTGATGATTCCGTTCGTGCAGAATACCTTTGATGCCGTGGCACCGTTCAACGCCACAACAGGTGTAAACTCCAGCTTCGGGCTGGCGTTCCTGAGCGATCTCGAAGTGTACTTCTTCATGACCGCCATCCAGGGCGACCAGCGAACCAACGTGGTGCAAGCCCCGAAGGTGACCAGCTTCAACGGTGCCCCGGCCTTCATCATGAGCGGTAAGCAACAGTACTACGTAGCTCAGCTCACCCCTGTGGTGGGTGTGGGAACCGTAGCCTTTGCACCAACGCCCGCTGCCATCAACGACGGTGTGTTCCTTCAGGTCACACCCATCGTGTCGGCGGACCGCCGCTATGTTCGTATGACGCTCACCCCCAACTTCACCACAGTCGAAGGCTTTGCAACCTTCGTGGTTCCGGCCGCGGTCGGTGGTGGTGGCGTGGGTGGTCAGTCTTCTACGATCAACGGTCAGATTCAACTGCCAATCACCCAAACCACGGTGTTGAACACCACCGTGACTGTGCCTGATGGCGGTACCGTGCTGCTGGGCGGTGTGAAGCGGCTCCGCGAAGAACGCAATGAGTTCGGCGTCCCGATCCTCTCGAAGACACCACTCATTGACCGCCTCTTCCGGAACGTCGGCATCGGCCGCACTACGGATAGCCTGATGCTAATGGTTACCCCCCGCATCATCATCCTCGAAGAGGAAGAAGAGCGACTGGGTATCCCTGCCATCCAGAACGTCACGTTCTGATTGCAGACGGTTTGACCAAACATCTCAAGAGGGCCGCGCGG
>CAIYJE010000195.1 GCA_903926465.1 uncultured Planctomycetales bacterium | reverse complement strand
GGACATCGTAGACATCCCGGAATGTACCGCATTGGGAGGGCCATTTCGATACCCAGGCCAGACAGGCCAGAATTCGCAACTCGTTCATTTTCATTCACATGCGGCGATGTCGCCTTGACCGGAACCGGTAGTTACACCCATATCATTAGTACTTCAGACACCGAGACATCAGACTTGGCGATGCCAACCTCAAACGAAGTGTTCGTGAAAGACGACCAAAGCGCCGCCTCCTTGGTCAAAACATCCCGCAGCTTCTTCTTGACGCTGCCAACCCGAATGTACGGCTCGCCACTGAAGCGAATCGGAGCATGTGTGGCACACAAAACCTCAAAGATAACAACAGCCTTGCCCTGGATAAGTGAACTCGTGAATCTGAAAGCTGATTTGCGGTTCAAGCAACCGCATGAGCCAGTTTTCGAGAGCCTCGCTCCCCTTCTTTGCCGTCCGGGGCTTGAACTTGGTACCGAGTACCGTGTGTGTGCGGTCTTCAACCCCCCAGACGATGTAAGCCGTCGATCGGTGCAAGAACGCTGCCGAGTTCGCCAGGGCGGAAAGGTATTCCCCAATCTCCTGAGGATTATCGTTGTTATGCTTGAACTCGACCCACTCTGTTTCCTCCGGAAGGGCAGTGAGTTCCGTCAGTAGAGCGGTAAGCTGGGCCTCGGTCATGACAAACACACTCTTTCGTCTTTTCCCCTCAACGGCTCCGCCAAACTCCCAGCCAAGATGCTGATAATGCAGCAGAACAGGGCGTGGCCTCAACCACCGCCCAGGCGGCCGTCATGAGTTATTGGAGAACAAGCGAGGTAGATGCGTGGTCGGCTGGATTCTAATTTTTACAATCACACTGTAACAACAGCCGCCAGCAGTGGCCAAACCGTATGACGGAGCCCTTGAGTTCGGTCCTGGTTGCTAACGGTTCGTAGTTCTTGTATTCGAATGCTCTCGGATTCTAAAAGCAACTGGTTGAACGTGGGATCGTTCTTAGGTTTTTGACGGACGGTTGCGCGAAGTAGACCCCGATAAACTTCTTGGCGTTCGTTTCCCATCCATTCTCCTGTGTTCCCGGAGGGATCGACGTAATACACATGTAGCGTGATCCGTTGTTCGAGGATGGGCTGTGTGTCAATTCTGAAAGTTTGTCGCAGAAGAACCAGTACACCGACCGTGGATCCAGCAGGTACTGGAGGCTTTCCGCCTTTCCACCCCAAGTGAGCAGCCCCTGTCACCGTCTTGGAGGTCGCCAGATTACGCAGAATTTCTGCAACTGGCGAAATATTGAGCCCTAATGGGGCTGCCGAGATTCCCTCTGGACCACGGACCGGCATACCGTCATGGTTCTCGGCCAGGAAGCAATTCCCGTTCTGCCATTGCAAGACACGCACGGGAACTTCTTTAGCGATAGGCTTTCCATCCTGGGCAGCACCATCAAAACGGAGTGTCTGGAACCCAGCGGCTTCCTGTACTTTGGCGTGTTCGATCAGAAAAGTCTCAAGGTCACCCCAAGTCGCCATCCCCGGGTTCGTGGCACGGATCGCGCGTTGAGCTACGGAATATTGGGTGTGAAAAGCATTCCAGGACTGGTAGCCTTGTTGAACAAGTTCTGCGAGCGCGGCTTGGTCGGAATCAGATAAGGACGGGTTTACGGTCTCCCCAATAAAATTTGCAAACTCGTCGGGGGGGATCAGGCACATGACTCGAGAGAATAACGACTCGAATTTATCGTGCGGTACAAGCGCTTGGGTGATGTGTTGGAGTTTCCGTCGCGCAACGGTATAGGCACTTGCCTCTCGGCTGTCTTTAACGACCAAAGTATCGACCTGGATCGTTTGCTGTGAACCAAACCGGTGCACGCGACCTACACGCTGCTCCATTTCCATTGGGTTCCAGGGGATGTCAATATGCACTAATCGGCGTGCACATTGGAGGTTAATCCCTTCTCCACCAGCGCGTGATGATACCAAATAGCGAGGGCCATCTATTCTTCGAAACCTATCAATCTCTTGTTGACGCTCAGGATCGGACTGCCCACCCAAGATCATGGCTGGCCGTTCACCGGTGGTTTTTTCTAGATAGCAGGCAAGTGCCGTAACTGTCTCGATTGGCTGTGCGAAAAGTACAATTTTCTCATCCCCAGCCAATTTAAGAACCTGCGTATTTAGGGATTCCCATTTCCGGTTACTGTGAGAACGTAACAGAGCGATTCCGTTATTTAGTAAAGACTCAAGAGCCTTCTTGTCAGTCCGATCCAGACTACCGTTCCTGTCATCGAATTCTTCAATATCTTCGATGTCGGCGTCCTGCGTCTGCCGCAGAATTTCTTTCTGAATTCGAGTAAACAACAGGTTGATGTCTTCATTGGCAGGCCCAAGCCGATAAGGCCTGATAGATTCCAGTGCGCTGGCCAGGAGAGGGTTGTTATTAGGATTCCATCCCGCGCGAATAGCCTGGCGAATCAGAAATCCTAGACCAGCCTGGGGACTTGATGCTGCCCACTGAAGCGCCTGGGACCGTCGCCAATGCACACCTCGTCCCTTGGCTTGCGAAAGTGCCGAGCCGGGCGCGGGTGTGAAGAATTGCCGGATTTCTTCGATCCAGACGCGATAGTCCTTTCCCAGATCGACAACGATCGGAGGGGCCACGTTCCTGCCAGGAAATAATGGCCGCCCTTCCCAGTCACTGACGTCATCTTTCGTTCGGTAGATGACTCGCCCCGCCAATTTGGCCTGGTCTTCTCCATCACGCAGGAGCAGGCTCAAGAGGTTGGCAAATCGCGTCGGCGTACCTTGATGCGGCGTTCCGCTCAAGAGAACAACACGACCATCAGGCTTCTGTTGCTGGATCAGCTTTTGTACAAGAGCGAACTTCTGAGTAGAACTCCCTCCACCGGGAGACCAAGCCGACAAATGATGGCATTCATCGACGATCACCACATCCCAAGGGCCGGCCTGAGCCAGCGCATCGATATTCTTGGAGTGGACAGCTTTATGGATGCTAGCCACGATCAGACTGTCGGAAAGCCTGGCGTCAGAATCAGCACCAGTGGCCCACCGACGAAATGGAAGCCCCAGCCTGTCAAACTCCCAGGCAACGTTTGCCACCAGTCGTGCAGGAGCAAGGTAGAGAACGCGCAGCCTGGGCTGGAGTTCGAGCCAGCTCTGGATCAGCAGCCCTGCCTCAACCGTTTTTCCCAGGCCAACTTCGTCGGCAATGAGCACACGGCTGAGTTCCTGACCAGCTCCCAGGATGTGCCGAATAAGGCTCACCTGGTGTGCCAGAGTACTTACCAAGCGGGCGTCGAGCCGCCGTTCCGGGTCCTCCGCAATCAAGAAGTACGGCCAGAGCCGGGCGAGCGAAGCAGAAGACAGAGCCGACCAGTTCAGATTTTGGGGAGGGCTGACAAGAGTTCCGGCAGGCGAAAGCGGGTAACTGACCCGGGCTTCGTCAACTGCTTGGGATATTGAATCTGGCGGGTTCTTAGCGCCCACCCATAACCGCGATGGAGGAGCACAGAGATCCACTGCCATCTGCCCATAGTCATCATAGTGGCGGAGAACTGCAGTGGGGAAGGCAAGATCTCCCTTGTGGGCGATGGATCCAGGTGAATTCATGGCGGTTCCTGCGATAGCTAGAAGTTATGCGGCACTTGTTATCTTGGCGGTCGTTTTTTCACCTGGCTGAGAAGCGAAGACGTTCTCCAGGTCCGCAAGAATCTGAGCTCGGCGTTGAGCATCGCTGCGTTCAACATACTTCTCATGAGCTGCTACGATCGCTTCTCCAGCAGCATCGAGAGGATGGGGGTGCTTCTTTAGGACAGCTAAAATCTCTTCATGCACTTGTTTGAAAGCTTCAAGTAAGATCTCTTCTGCCGGACCCGTGGCAGACTCTGTGACCTCTTTAGCAAGCTTCGCAAACTCTTCCAGGATGCGGTACTTCACTCCAGTGCCTTGATTCTTGCCGGAGTCGACAAAAGACTTGCAACGTCTGCGAATCGGCGTTTCGATTTTTTTTACGAGCCGTGCGTTGACCTCTTGACGAAGTTGATCCACCATGATTTTTCCGACCGTTTCAAGTTCTTTGACGTCGGCCTTGATCGAATCACGCTGAGCTTCCACAAGGCGGGGTTGAATACGCGTCCCCTGTTGCTTCGCCCAGACTACGACTTCTTCGACCAACTGAACGGAATCATCTGCAAATTCTTTGGTTCTTCTGCGGATTTCCTTGAGAACACACTTTGCCCAGGCATCAGCGACGGGAACCTCGAAGCGGGTGGCAAATTCTTTGGGAAGGTCAATCTGTTTGCCTACTCCTGAGACAAAAGTTCCTCCACGCTGAATTGTTGCTGCAAGTGTCCTCCAGCCAATGTCCTGAAGTGGTTTCAAGTAGGCATCAATTTCTTTGCTTGCGACC
The DNA here is from genome assembly GCA_903926465.1 of uncultured Planctomycetales bacterium. Classification (GTDB taxonomy): domain Bacteria; phylum Planctomycetota; class Planctomycetia; order Isosphaerales; family Isosphaeraceae; genus CAIYJE01. Next base: position 79,717 of record CAIYJE010000195.1, on the reverse strand, counting down.
AGGCTGGCTTTCAGCACTTCAGCTTTGATTGTCGCGGGAAGTGTCTCGCGGAGAAATTCGCGGTATGCCCCCTGCCGATTTTTGTAATTATCGCGCAGGGGGCCAAGAAAAAGCCGCACATCGGCCCTGAGACGCTCAGCTTCCTCAATCGCTCGGTTCTGTTCCGTCCACCGTGCTTCAATGAGCTTGAGCGTTGTATAAAGACGATCCTCAAAGCCTTTGCGGAGTGTATCGAGCCGGTTTACTTCTGTTTGATATCGTTCTTCGGCTTGCTTACGTAGAGTGTCAAGAAGGTCCGGTATATGGCTATGCGAAGCATCAGTCAAGAATGGACGGTCATCTTCGTCATCGGCCAGTATCTTGCCATATTCGATCGCAGAAACTGGGTGAACCACGAGCGACGAAAGAAGATTGTCAATGACCTGGGCTTGCACCGGCTGAAGCCCTCCCGTACACCAGACTCTCTCTAGTACGGAACGCAAATTGTCTTTTACGAGATTGCGAGCTTTTTCGCACGCCTCGTCGAAATAGTCTTTCTTGCTTTTACTCCGATCATTTGCTGCTCTGGCTGAACGATAATGCGACGCAGCGATTTCATCGATTTGCACAACAGCCACCATCAAGTGGACCCGATCCTCTTCGGGACTCTCGGCCGAGTAGACGAGGCGATTCAAAAATTCTGTTTCCTGGAGCAAGCGAGCGTCGGCCTCTTGAATCCCCCTATGGTTGACAACCAAAATGACCGACCGTGCTTGATTTCGCACCCAGTCGATTGTTACCTCTTTGTGAGGATCGCCAGCAACGCCGACCCCAGGAAGGTCGACCAGTTCAACTCGCGGTGGGAGCGAGTCTGATGGACAAGTAACCTCCATCTTTACAATAAGTGGAGCTAGAAATCCCGTGGCGTGATCAGCAAGTGCTTCTCGAAAATTTCGTTCGGAGACTGAACCAACGCATGTGTAAGTCCGGTCCTTGATTGACTTCTTGAGCCGTTCAATTCTTTTTTCATCCACGTTCTCAGGCGTCAGACCCCACACGGGTTTTTTTTCAATAGCGTACCTCAAGCAATCGATCAGATAAGGAAGTGGCGTAATCTCGTCTGGCTTTCCCTTCACTAGCAGCTGTGCCTGTTTACGGTAAAATTCTCGTCGCGAGCGATCAGCATCTATTCCTTCGGTAACCGATTCCTTGATTTCAATCAGCTCATTCTCGGTTAATTCAACGTCTTTGGGCACCTGTTCCTTGGCGGAAGCTCGGCTTTTAGGATCCTTGCCCTGAAGTTCGGCGGAGAAACCCCAGTCCAAGGCGGTGAGCAGCTTCCAGACCTGCGCTATGCCATGATAGTTGACGTGAAATGAAGGATTCGAACCACGCCGAACTTTCAGGGCTTGCGCTGTTAGTGGACCGATTCCGCCGTGGGGAAGCGTGCTATGGCGGCCATCAACAAGAGCGTTGATGAGTGTACTCTTGCCAACGCCTGCTACACCCAGAAAGCCCACGACAAGATTGTCATCATAGGCTTCCGCCGCTCGCTTGAGCCTTACCAAATCGGTATCAAATTCGGCCACTCGGTTTAATGTGGAATCGACCTTTTCCATCCGTTCCAGAAAAGGGCGTACAGCCTCATCGTACCAAGTGGTGAGTGTGAGAACCTGACTCTTGATCGGACACAAGACTTCCGCCGCCTGGCCACTCATTTACAGCGCTCCGAAATGAACAATATTATATTCGATAAGAAGTTAAAACCTGATGTAAATTACTCAGATCGGGAAAACGACTATCATTTTGAGGGCAGATGTACTGGGATTGTTTTGTATTCTTTATAGATCGTGTTTCAGATCGGAGTTATTGAACTACGACTTCACAAGAAAGGAGCTTTTCCCTTCTTGGCCAGCCTCACCCAGCTAAAACTGAAATGGCGACAATTGTCCAAAACCCTATCTTCTTGAAACTCTGTCCGCAACTTCTGAACCAGAATTGGTTGATGAGCTGAAGTCAATATTTGGAACCACACCTGGAGCTTTACTTACGCTCATTAGAAACCGGATTCAGCCCCAGGTCCAGAGGGTGCTCATCATAAATCGTGCAAATCCAAACCAACCCACCGTCGGCCAGTTGTACTTTTTAGACCTACAAAACGGCTTACCGCTGCCCCAGGTGTTCATGCAGGATCCGGGTGATCTCTTCGAGCACCACCGGGTTATGAGTGCAGAAGTGGTTGGCCCAGGGAACGACCACGCGGCTAGAGGCATCATCAATCGATGAACTCTCAAACGGCACCAGGAAGTCGGTCGATCGCTCGACAGGGAGCAGGGGCGTGGCATCGGCCTGAATCGAGTGCGTGATCACTCCCGGGTTGCGGCGCAGCCGATTCACGGCCGCCAGGATGGCGCTTTCGGGTGACTGGTTGTCAATGCTGGACGGGGGCCGCTTTCTGAACCGTGGGTCCAGCACCTCGGGCGAGTTGTTCGCCAGCACCTCGGCGTGAAATTGTTCCAGCGTGGAGCGGCGGGGAATGACCCGGGCAAAGAGCCGGCCCTCAATCTGGTCGGCCGCCCGGCTGCCATGCATGGTGCCGCAGATATAGATCACCCGCGTGATCTCAGACACTGGCTCGAAGTCAAACGATCGGGTCACGCGGGCGCGAGTCTCCGGGCTAACACGCACCTGCGCAAACGGCACCCGGAAGATCGACCGCTCCACCACATCGTCACTGGAGGCGGTCAAGATCCGCGCGATTGGTCCGCCCAGGCTGTGCCCCAGCACCACCATCTGGTCCCAGGCGGTGTCTTGGTGCGCGGGATCATAGAAATTGCGAGTGCCCCGAATGGCCACCCGCAACTTCTCGGCGTCTTGCAAAATGGTGTCGCCCGAGGTGTAGTAGGCAATGAATACCTGGTAGCGCGCACGCAGCGTGGGGTGGGCGTGAATCGTATTCACAATGTCGGCCATGATCCTTGGGCTACAGCCCAACCCGTGGATCAGCACGATCGGAATTTTGCCGGGCTGGTACGGGTGGACCGTGGTCATCCCTTCCTCATCCGTCAATTTCTCAGGGATAAACATCCCAACCCGACCCTTATTGCGGTAATGGCTGTGGCTCAGCAGGTGAATGACCGGCGTGGTCAGGTCGGCCGCCAGTGGCCAGACCAGGCCACCCGTCACCACCTGCCGGGTCTGGTACGGATCGGTAAGTACCAATTTCAGTGGTCCCTCAGCCGTTCCCTGCAGGGGCCTGGCCACCGCCGTGGCCGCAAACTTCCAGCGCGGCGGGTAAGCCAGCTCTGGGTACCCGGTCCGGGGCCGCTTATAGCGAGACACCACCAGCGGCACGCCCAGGCCATCCCAGCGGCAGGGATCTTGCACGTGGGTGGTCACAAAATCAGCGGCCGGCCAGATCTCGTCCCAATCGATGGCAGCCAGGCGGTCATCGGCCGCTTCAAGGCCAATTCCTAGCTCAGCCAGCCTGGCCTGCACATGGCAGCGGTGCTGCCCTGGCTTGCATTCAACCGCCCGCAACAGCCCGAGCAAGGCACGATCATGGGCCTCTGCCGCACGCTGGGCAAGCTGGGTACTGCGAGGGTCGGCCGCACCCACGGTGGCCGGCTGGGGGCCAAGTTGCTGGAGCAGCCAGGCGGCCTGGCCCAAACTCTGACGGTATGCCTGAGCGGCGGCCTGCTTCTGGCCCAGCAGCAGCTTGCGTTGCCCGGTCTCCAGCCCGGTTTCGGCCCTGGCCAGGGACTGGAGCGCAGCCGGCGCTGTGGCCGGCAAGCCCGGGCCTGCGGGCGACAGCCACTGCGGGGCCGGCTCGGTGGTCGGCCTGACCAGGTCGGTCAGCGTGTTGAGCGCGCTGGGGAGCCGGTAAATCCGGGGCTCAATCACACAGCCGCCGGCAACCAGCAGGGCGATCAATACGCCGAGCCGCATGACGCGTGGGCCTGACCATGCCGATGCCTGAAACTGACATTCTTGACCCACGGTTTTGCCATCCTGGCTCAAGAGCGCGGCCGATCCCCCGGCCCTTGGGTGGCCACCACCCCGCGTCCGTTCGGGGGGCCTTCATCCCACAAACTCTAGAGCTTGTGCGGATTCCCTCATTTAACTTTCGGCTTTGAGCAGGTTCAGCTTGATTCTGGATTGTGGCGGGACCTCACCAAGGCAAGCTGGGCAAAATAGACAAACCTGCCAGCGAAGAACAGGCAGCGCCAGATCTTCAAAGTTTCCAACGTTGAGGTCCTGGATCAAAGAGGCAATGCCTGTCCCGTTGTCAGCTCCCCACGTGATCAGCCTTTGTGGCTGGTTCCAATCCGGAGTTGATACAGACAGTCGCGAATGGCGTTCCGTACCAGCCAGACCGCTTCCAGCAGCAGAGGGAACATCAACACGTAGCACAATAGATTGATTCTGAAAGGACTTACCTCCCACACAGAGATCCGGATCAGACTCACGATGAGCCAGCCAATCACAAAGCAGTCGATCAGTCCAATCAGGACGTTTCGCGTGCGTGTGAATTGGTCTTGCGGCCCGTCGTCCCAGGACCAATCAAACCAGGACTTCCAAGAAAGGCCCAGACGACGCGCTCTGGCAACATTGAACACTAGCCCAATCAATGCGGGAGTGAACACAAGGAACGGCCAGGTCAGCTCCAATAACTCATAACGCTGGCCCGGTTTACGTACCAATGAAGGATCTGCGTGCTGGGCACGCAGGAACGCATTCACTTCGAATAAGTAATAAACCGTGAACCCAAGCGTGACCAGCACCAGCATTGCCAGTGTCGCCAAAAGCTTAGGGTTGCGAACCGATGAAACTGTTGGAGACATTGCTCACCAATGGCGTAAAACATGTCATCTATCGGGTTTTCTTATCAATCGAGTATAGAGCGGGTCTTTTATCTTGGCCAGTCAGACCGCTTTCAAAGCCGTAGGGCAACAGAACGCGGTTCCACCTTGTCATTGCGTACAGGATTCCGGTCAAGCGAATTCATCCATTGAGTCTGCCGTCATTTTCAATGATTATTCAATCAGGAGACAGGCCTCGTCTAAATCCTTCAACTCGGCCACAATCCTGGCCAGATGATCGGCAATGTAACGGGTGGAGAGGAACGCATCATGAGAACCAGGAATTGACACCAGCCGGATTGGTCCCTTAACGCATGGCTCCCAGCCCAGATATCGCCCATACGCACGATGAATGATCCATCGGGTACGACACCGAAATAAAGTAACCCGGCCATCGTAGGATCCCGGATGGTACGCACGCATCATGTGGTAGCAGATCACACCGCGCTCACGATAAAGCGAAGGGATCTCCGCAAGTTCAAGGAACTCAGGAAGGGCCTGATCGGCAGGCGTTGTCACTTGACCATCTGAGGATCGCCGGTTGCGCCTCACTCGCGCACGAACCTTACCCGCCATGTTTCGCCACCACTCACGGCTCTTCAGCAAGTCCGAGTAATCACTGAACCAGGCGGGAAGATTGCGCGCCATGGACGACAGATCCCTGAGCCTACGAACCGAGGACGTTGGCTCTGACATTCGCAGAAACTCAGGCCCCGTATCAAAGAGGAGAACCGACCCCACGGGAAATCCCTGAGCCGACAGTTGACGAGCCGACTCATAGGCCAGTAAACCACCCATGGACCAGCCGGCAAGATGACAGGGGCCAGACCAGGAAGCTCGCTTCAAAACGCCAACCAGTCCGCGCGCCAGATCCTCCAAGGTTTCACATCCCTGCCAGAATGGTTCTGAACCTGCGACACGCAATGCATAAATAGAGCGATCCTCGGGAAAAAGCTCGGCCGCTTGCTGCCAGCCCGGAAAGATATCTCCATAAGCCCCAGGCATTACGACCAGCGGCGGAAGGTCCGAGAAACCTTCACGCAGAAGTTCCAGAACCGGTTGCGTTACACCCCGAGACGCCTTGCCAATCTCAGTTTCAAGGCCTGCGATTGTAGGACTCTGAAAAATGCTGGCCAGTGATAAATCAACACCAAGGCGATCATGAATCCGTGAAAGAAGTCGCACGGCCAGAAGAGAATGACCGCCTGATTGAAAAAAGTTATCATGAATCCCAACCTGAGAAAGCCCCAAAAGCTCCTGCCATATCTTCGCCAACTCTTCCTCTGTACGCGTACCAGGCGCAACATACAAAGTTGAGGTATGACGCATGAATTCAGGCTGCGGCAACGCGTTCCGGTCAACCTTCCCATTCGGCGTCAGTGGAATTGACTCCAGCCGCATGAACGCCGCAGGAATCATGTACGGCGGCAGGCTACGCTCCAGACCTTGCCGGATCGTCTCGTCGTCTCCTGCTTCACCACCCACCAGATACGCAACAAGCGTTTCATTCCCAGGGCTGATCTCGCGCACGATCACCACGGCCTGGCGAATGCCTGATCCAGACAACTGCTCCAGCGCAGCCTCGATCTCACCCAGTTCAATGCGGAAGCCGCGGACCTTCACCTGATCATCCAGCCGACCCAGATACTCCAGTGTGCCGTCCGCCAGCCAGCGTACCTGGTCGCCAGTTCGGTACATCCGCCCGCCGGCTACGGCGCTGAAGGGATCTGGCACGAAACGCTCAGCCGTGAGCGCGGGACGGTTCCGATAGCCTCTGGCCAGCCCGGCTCCGCCGATGTGCAGTTGCCCCAAGAAACCGTGCGGCAGTGGCTGCCCGCACCGGTCGAGCACGTACGCCGTTGCACCGGCGATCGGCACACCGATCGGAACTGCGTCACACACCTTTTGGTCGCCCAATTCGGCCCAGGTCGAAACGACCGTCGCCTCGGTGGGGCCATAACCGTTGAACAAGGCGATGTGCGGCCCCACCAACTCACGCCATGCCCTGACCAGGGACGGAGATGCAGCCTCACCGCCAATGATCACCACACGAAGGTCGGGGCAGGGCGGAAGGCCGCCCGCCTTCATTTGCGTTACAAGCATGTGCCAGAACGCCGTAGGAAGATCAAGGACGTTGATCCTCCACGATGCACAGCGTTCCATGAACACCCGTGCCGACGCCAGCATTTCGTCACTTCTTAGCACCAGGGTCCCGCCGCTCGCAAGGCAGGTGAAGATCTCCTCCACGCTGGCATCGAAATTTATCGACGCGAATTGGAGGACCCGATCCCCACACCGCACCCCGTATTGGGCCTGCGCCGCCCTGATGAAGTTAACGACGGTGCGGTGCTCTACCATCACCCCATTCGGCTCACCCGCGGAGCCAGACGTGTAGATGATGTAGGCCAGATTGTGGTGCCTGACGACGGCAGTCTCGGTTGGCGTGTCCGCCGCTTGCGGCGGTTCATCCGCGTCGAGATAGACGCGAAGCAGCAACGGGCCGGGTGGAAGTCGGTCGGCGAGCTTGCGCAGGCTGACGACGGCCTGGATGCCCGAATCCTTGACGATGAACGCCAACCGCGACTGAGGGTACGTTGGATCAAGCGGTACGTAGCCGCCCCCGGCCTTGAGGATCCCCAGCAGGCCAACAATGGACTCCGGAGACCGCTCAAGGCAAACTCCGACGAGAGACTCGGGGCCAACTCCGAGATGCCTGAGCCTTTCGGCAAGCCGTTCGGCTTTTGCGTCGAGTTCTTGATATGTCATTTCTAATGATCCGAACTGCACCGCCACTGCGTTCGGAGTTTTTACCACCTGTGACTCGAACAAGTGATGCAGGCAGTCCGTCGACCGATCCGCCGGGCCCGTGCTGCTCCACGTTTGGAGTATGGTCTCTCGCTCGTCATCACGCACCAGTGGAATCTCGCGCAGCGACATCGTGCCACGCGCCACCATATTTTGGAGGAATACCGAAAACCGATCCAGGATCACACTCACGGAGTCTCGGTAGTCAGCCTCGAACACCGCCAGCCCCTCAAGGCCTTGGAGAGGAAAACGAATGACGAGGTCGTGGTCAGTGTCTGCAGCATCGCCAACCGCACCGAGTTCGACAGCCACAGGAAGCTTGCCCCTGCGGCCTAGGGACGCCTGGCAATGCAGGGCTGGCGAGCGGGGTATGAGGTCGCGGGCGTAGGTCTGGTGCCGGGCGATCCGCGTTCGCTCCTCTCGCACACGTTGCAGCACAACTTCAAAATCGTCTTCAATATCGAAGCGGAACGGGACGTGCTCCGCGAATATGCCGAACGGATCCGGGGGCCTTGCGCCACTGTCACGAAACTCGATGTCGAAGCTGTCGTGGATACCCAGCCGCGCGAGAAAGCTGCCGAATGCAGCCAGCAGGAACTCCTCCAACGGCCAGCATCGCCCATCTCGGGTGATCCAGCCGACCACCTCCTCCGGCACGTGCCAGGCTTGCGAAACCACCGTGCGTTCCTTGACGGCCTGGGCCGCACGCAGGGCAGGAACCGGCGAGACCGGACACAGCGACTGCAGACGCGTCGCCCAGTACCGCTCATGCCTCGCCAGCGACTCGCTTGACGACGTCACCTGTTCGATACTTTCCGGCGGCAGCACGGGCAGCACCCGGCCGACGTGCAGGCCATACCGCTTCGCAGCCTCTGGCACCGAGAGCGATTCCCCATCGATGGTTGCCAATCCACCCACGATGACCGGTCGCGAGGCGGTGGCGATTGTCAGCGCCGTGTCGTCCATTGCCAGCACGGTGCCCGGGGGCCCAGCGTACGCCATGTCACCGAGCCTGACCTCTCGCGCGACAACGCATTCCGCCCCGACCCAGACCTTCGGCAAGACCAGCGGATTGAAATATGGTCCGAAGTCGGTTCCGCGGGCCATCGCCTGGCTTTCCTCGCCGCGTCTACCCCAATCAAGGATGCCACCGGCCGCCGGTCGGCTTGAGCCGGCACAATAGGTTCGCTGGGCCGAATCCTGGGGCGTGCCCTGGATCGTTCCCCAAACCAGATCCGGCACCATCTCGGCAAGCGCGGCGAACCCTGCCTCGAAGCACTTCAGGTTCAGGCTCAAGGCGGTCTCGTCCTCGGCCACAGCGAACCGCCGTTGCCTGACGATGGCGCCCGTATCGATCGCCGATTCCATCAGGTGCCAGGTGACACCATGGCTCTTCTCACCGTTGAACAGCGCCCAGGAAGTGGCATGGAGCCCCGCATACCGCGGCAGGGGCCCGTCGTGAAAATTGATGGCGGCTATCCGCGGCAACCGCAAGGCTTCCGCAGGCAGAATCCGCAGATTGAAAATGCTGAACAGATAGTCGACGGGCGATCGTTCCAGCCACGCGACGAGTTCTGGACCGTAGCCGATGGTCGGGATTTCGAGCGAGCGGGCCCACCGCAACGCGCCCGCCTCGTCTGAGACCACCCCGCTGATCCGCAGGCCCGCATCAAGTAGGATCTGGCCGCTTGAGATCAGCATGTTGCCCTCGCCGACAAGCAGGCAACTGCGGGCGGGCGGGTTCACCGACCCGTCAGTCCCTTGTGCAGCAGGGGCGCCGTTTCGCTGGCCGCCAGGCCGATGATCGCTCATGATGGCAGAGTTTTCCGTCTGCAAGGCAATGAAGTTGAACGGCTCGGCCCTGACGGCGTTGCCGGGACCACGAGAAATAGAGATTAGTGCGTTCCACGAGACTTTCACAAGCGCGTGCGGATCGATAAGGTACAGATTCGTCCGTCAGAGCCCCCCAGCGTGACCCTGGCTTGCATGTAAACGCAGCCCGGCCGGCCCCCATCCACAATAGAATAGCCCGCCGCGTGAGCAACGGATTCTTCTGTTTTCTCCGTTCCCCAAAGCCCGAAACGCACGTGAGGGATTCCTCTTACCCCCCCTCCATGACCACGACAACCACAGGCCACCCCTGAAACACCCAAAACTATCCATTTATCCCACTTACACCAAACCACTTAAATTCGCTCGTTTTTCTTCAGCACCCGCTCACCATCCTGGTTTCCGGAAAAGATTTTCCAATTCTTTTTGAAGTCCTATCCTGCTGAATCTTACAGCCAAAGAACCGCCCCAGGCCTTCGACCTGGGCTTTAAGAACAACCCCTTCAGGGTCGAGAATTCAATGCCACTTGATGTCGGTTACTGAATTCGGCTGAATGGATTCCAATTTGATTTATTCGACAAATTACCCCAGCCGTGTCACCTTAACCTGCAAGCGAAGGACAGGCAGCGCAAGATCTCTAATGAATGAGATTCTGGAGCAAAGACGCCATACCTATCCCCCCGTCGGCTTTCTGTAAGCAGGCCAAGGGCCTACACACGGCAGAATAGGAATGGACCTGATGGACGGTATGGACAGGAGTGATGGACCCTTAACACCGCCTGTCCTCATGAATTCCGGTCCTTCCCGTCCATTCCTCTCTTTCAGTCGGATGATCCGTTGTTTCTTTAATCTTGGCGATCCTGCGGACTTGTGTCGTACAACGAGGGCGCAGCCTTGGGTTTACAGAACAACCCTTTTTTTAAGGCTTGGAACACAGAGCCAGCGAAGAACAGATAGCACCAGATCTCCAAAGTTGAGATTCTGGATCAGAAACGCATGGCCTGTCCCTCGTCATGCTCCCTGAGCGTTGGCTTTCTCGATGACACGCTCGATATTCTGAAGCACGGCATCCATGTTCCACAGCGGGAATTTACCACCGGGGAAGTCATCGTTCTGAAGGTCAATTACCAGCAATCCCTTGGTCATAAATCAGCTCATATCATACGTTCATGGAGTTGCAAAAAGTTGCCCCCAAGGAATCACCAGCGGGTAGCTCACAACGATCAAGAAGAACGTGGATGCAATTCCCCAAGGAACTTCGCTGCTTCGCCCCTTGAGCATCCGGGGCAGCACAAAAACCAATAGCCAAAGCGACTTGTAAGTTACCTGAATGAGCAGCAGTGCAGACATCGGTATGGGATAGAAACAGCCGAGGATTGAACCCAGCAGAATTGCCGTCCACAACGAGCCGAGAATCGTGCGGAACCCTTCACTTTCCGGGAACTTGCTCTGGCAGGCCAATTGTCCGCCCCGCTCACCACCAAGCAGCGTCAGGAGGCCGACCGGGATCAGAACCAGAATATTGAAGAGGTAGGGGAACCGTAACGGATTCATTTCGACGCTCCCGCGCGCTCCACCTTGATCGACTCGATCTCCATCCTGAACGGTCCGGCTTTCTTGTCACCCAGCATGAAGCCCACGGCGTTGATTTCTGTCGGATCGACCGGCCCGGCGTCGTTCACAACTCGTCCAAACCAGGTCGCCTGGCTCTTGTCGAGTGGGACTTTGACTTCGATCCACTCGTCCTTCTTCGTTGGCACCATCGCTCGATATGAGAATGCGAACTGCGGCTTGTCAAGGTAAAGGTTCAGCGAATACTCACGGCCGTCGCCTTTCACTTTGGCGATCAGAGTATCACCTTTTTTCAGTCCGAGCTTCTTGGCCTTCGTTCGCACGGAAGCGAAGCCGCCGTTGTTTGCTAGAGACAGCGTGCCGGAGAAATCCATCGTCTTCCGGTCGGTGATTGTGAACTTGCCTTCGGAGACGCCGCCCATCACGCCATCATTGACGGTCTGCCATTGCTTCGCAGCATCGGCTCCGGTGAAGTCGAACAAGGGTGTCGGCGTGTCTTCAGCCATGACGAACGACCCTATCAGGATCAACAGAGGCACTGCTAGCATTTTCTGGATCATCATCGTCCCCAATTCATAGCCTTGGACAAGAAAGACAGCCAATGCTTCCGTTAACTCCAGGACGAACCCGGCACCTGGGTTGTATGTAATATACGCGTTTTCGCCATGATCGCTATCGATAACGTGTTTACCGGCTACCGAGACAATGACATTTTGATAAGTAAGGACAAGGAAAACAAAGGGACAGGCATTGCGTTCCTTACCCCCCTCAAGGGAACACTGCTTTTTGGCCTTGGAGTCGATGGCGCATTGGCCGGTATTACAGTTTGAGCCCGCTGAGAAGAAAACAAAGGGACAGGCATTGCGTTCCTTACCCCCCTCAAGGGAACACTGCTTTTTGGCCTTGGAGTCGATGGCGCATTGGCCGGTATTACAGTTTGAGCCCGCTGGATTTGGCGAGTAACAGTCTCACGCTTGTTCCATGCTCACGGATAATTCATCGCTGGGACCAACCTCGCTATCTCATACCGATGAATCAGCCGATCTACGTATCATTTATCCTTGGGAGCAGCCACCGGTAGCAGCGTGATCCAGAGGTGGTCGGTCTTGGCGTTTGCCGGAATATCGGCGAACGCGAAGCGGGACCGCACCTTGCGGTCGGGGCACCTGCCCACAATCCGGAACGGCCCAGGAACAACCACCGGATCCTCCTGAGAGCGGAGTTCAAGGGTCACCGTCTTGGCCGACGCATCCGCGTTGCGCGAGTACACAGGGTACACGACCAGACCGGCCGGAAGATCCTCAACGCTGATTTCGATCGGGTCGCTGAAGCCGTGCTTCCGATCGATCGTCACCACCACACTCAATGGCTTGTCCCTGGTCAGTTCAAAGCGGTCGGCGGCAACCGTCAACGCGAAGTCGGGCTGGGGAACGCGCTGGTGCAGCAGATAGGCAAAACGGGGCCCGCCATGTCCATAAAGGTCGGTAATCACCAGGCGATAACGGCCATCATCGGGAGGTGTGAACGCAAGTTGGGGGTCGCGAACCTCGCCCGTATCATCGGCTTCGGCCAGGGTTTTTCCCGTGGCGTCCAGCAGCCGCAGCGTGGCGTCGAGCGGAAAACCGAACAGACGCGACTCGACCCGGAAGAGGCAAGGGTCGCCCTTCTTCAAGGCGACCTCAAAGACATCCTTATCGCCGGGCGAGCCGATCCGGCCACTCACCACCCCCTGGCTTGAGATCTCTTGGGGATGGCTCAGATCGTTCGGCTCACGCTCCTCGATAACCTGGCCATCAACGCGCCTGACGAGCGCGGTTCCCGCAAGGCTCGGATCATTGAGGATGAAGCTGTCCCGTCCATCGTCTTTGGGGATTTCATGCGCGCAACCGTCTGCCAGGTTCCAACCGATCACGCCCAGGGATGACGGATTTTCGGATCGTGAGAATGCGAGCGGAAACGCCTGATCGAGAAACGGACCGGTGGTGAGTGTCAGACGATAGATAAACGTAAAGTTACCGCTGAATTGGATCGAACTGTCGGGGGCTGAGGGAAACGCAAACAGCCGGACCGTGTAAGGGCCGTCAGCCGGAGCCTCGAAGACAATTCGAGGGTCGAGGCCCTGGGTATCATGATTCTGCGCGACAACGAACCCGCGGCTTGATACAACCTGCAAGACGGCGTCCATCGGCGACCCGAGGCGGCGATTGGCTTCGAGGTCGGCCACAAGGGTTTGACCTCGCTTGAGGACAACCGAGAAGCCGTCGACATCCTCGGTCTTGTCGAGCTTTCCGTTAACCGTCACGGTCGGGCGGTCGATCGGCTGAGGATGCTTGGGATGATTATTGGGCTCGATCTCCTCGATTTCGGGGAGGGTGCCGATAACGAACGGGCGAAGTTCGCTGGCTCCTGCGTCATCGTAAAGCCGGATGCGCACGATCCCCGGCTCGGCCTTGGGGTCAACCTGAACCGCGAACTTCTCCTTGTCGGCGCTGGCCGTGATGGTCAACCCTTCGCGGTCGGTCCAGATCTTGGGGGGCCAAGTATCAAAGCCACCCGTAGCAGAGACGGTCACCGCCTCGCCGCGCGCAGCTCCTGCAGGGAAGAGGCTTGTCAACACCGGCGGCTTGGCGGGGGCGGGCTCGTTGTAGAGCAGGCCGATCGCACACAAAACCGCGTAAGTCGTCGTGAGCCAGATCATCCCATCAATTCCCGGATCGGTGTTGGATCGCTGACGAGATAGGTTGGCCGGCCGCTGGGCGTGAAGAGGATCTTGCCCGGGTCGATACCGAGCTTGGTGTAAACGGTGGAGACGAAATTCTCGGGTGAAAGCACGCGTTCGCTGGCGGCATAACCTCGGGAGTCGGTCGCACCGACAACCTGCCCGCCAGGGGTTCCACAACCGGCGAAGAGAACCGACATCGCGTTCGACCAGTGGTCGCGGCCGCCGTCTTTATTGATCTTGGGCGTTCTGCCAAACTCGCCGAGTGCCAGCACCAGGGTCGAATCGAGCAGGCCGCGCTGGTCGAGATCTTGGATCAACGAGGCGATGGACGACTCGAAGCCGGGCATCCGCTTCTCGAAGCTGTCGAATAGGTTGGTGTGATGATCCCAGCCCCCCGCGTTGATCGTCACGAAAGGCACCCCGGCCTCGACAAGCCGCCTTGCGAGCAAACAACGCTGGCCAAACGAATCGCGGCCATAGCGGTCGCGCACCTTGGGATCTTCGCGGCTGATATCGAAGGCGCGTTGCGCCTGGTTCGAGGACATCAGCTCATAACCTTGTTCGTAATACTCATCGAGGGCCACGGCGGGGTCGCCCGCGGCCTTGTCGTCAAACCGCTTCAAGTGATCGAGGCGGTCGCGAAGCGTGCGGCGGAAGCCAACCTTCCCCTCGGCCAAGCCGCGAGGAGAGGCGACGTCTCGAACGCGGAAGCCCGACGAATTGGGGTCGTCGGGAACCACGAAGGGAGCATATTTCGCGCCGAGGAAGTTCGGTCCGCCTGATCGCAACATGCTTGGAATGGAGAAGTAAGGAGGAAGTCCTCCCATGGCTCCTCGTTCGTGGGCGGTGACGGCTCCCATGCTCGGGTGGAAGCTCACAAACGCTCCGCAGCCGACCGGAATTCTGGGCGGTGCTCCGGTGACCATATAGTGATTGCCAGCGCCGTGATTGCCTTGTTCGTGGCGGATCGAGCGGACGATCGCGATTTTGTCGGCGATGCCGGCGAGGGATTTCATGGGCTCTGAGTAGAAGATGCCGGGCACCTTCGTCGCGATCGGTTTGAAATTGCCGCGGATCTCGGCGGGGGCGTCGGGCTTGGGATCGAACGTCTCGTAATGGCTAGGGCCGCCGTCCATCCAGATCAAAATACAACTGGTTGGCCGAGCGCCCGGGAGCGCCGCTTGAGCGCGCATCCGCAGGGCATCGCTCAAGCCGCCGCCGATGAGCGTGGTGAGGCCAAGCCGGAGGAAGTCGCGACGGGTGTTTGATTCGCAGTTGGTAAAGATTCCCATCGGATCTCGACTTTCTTCAATCAATGAAAGGCCGTCATGCTTGTCCACGAAACAGCTTTGTAGGGTCTGGCGTGGGGACCGCCCCTGGGTGGTTCGCCTGGTCAAAAACAGGCCCCGGAGCGAACCCTAGGAAACCGTGAGAAGGCATGGCGATTGGGTTAGTCCTTGAACACGAATTCCGCCGAGTTGAGCAAGGCCCAGAGCAGATCCTCGACCGCGGCTCGGCGATCGACCACAGGGCCGCGAAAAAGTTCGTCGGCCACTGCGAGTTCTTGATCGGTTGGGAGCCTGCAATAGGCCAGCAAATAGATCTCTTCAATCAGCCCGCGAGGACTCATTGGGCTATCGGCCAACGCGGCGACACGCCCTTCTTTGGCCGACAGCTTTTCCTGAACGCTCGATGAGTTCATCAGGTGGAGCGCCTGGACCACCGCGGTGTCGCGGGTCCGTTCGCAAGGGGGGTCTTGATTCGGGTCGGGCCGGCCGAAGGTGTCGAGGAACAGGGAAGGAACGCGGTTGGTCCAGATTGTCGAAGCACCACTCGCGGGCGCGGCTGCGCTGAAGTTGTCGGCAACGTCCGTCACATCCGAGATCGCGTCAAGCAACGTCTCGGCGCGAAGGCGTTGGCGATAAAACCGCGAGAAGTTTCTCGTGTCGGCGCTGTTCCGATCGTTGGGTACGGAACTCAGCCCATAAACCGACGACGCCATGATCGTGCGAATCAAATGCTTGATGCTATATCCATGTGATCGGAAATCGTCGGCAATTGCGTCGAGCAAAGGGCCGTTGCTGGGCGGGTTGGTGGCGCGGATGTCATCGACCGGTTCCACGATCCCCAGGCCCATCAGGTCGGCCCAAACGCGGTTGGCCATCACCTTGGCGAAATAGGGGTTGTCAGGCGCGGTCATCCAGCGGGCAAGGGTTTCGCGCGGGTCAGCCTCGGGGTCGATGTCTGGTGGGGCTTCGCCAAAAAGCGGCTTAGGTGGCAAAACCTTGCCGGTCAGCGGGTGTTTGACTGCGCCTGATTTGGCGGTAAATACGATTTCCTCACCGCCGGAGATCGGCGGAGAAAGCCCGGCCCCCTTGTGGGCGACCTGCGCGAAATAGGCGGCGAACTCGTAAAACTGTTCCTGACCCCACGACTCGAACGGATGGTGGTGACACTTGGCACATTCAAGCCGGATGCCGAGGAAGAGTTGGCTGACAACCGGGGCAATCTCTTCGGGCTCGCGGCGATCGCGAAAGATCGTTGCCGGTGTTTGCTCGAACGTGCTCCCACGCGCGGTGACGATCTCGCGAACGAACTGGTCGTAGGGCATCTCGCGGCGGAAGGCGTCGCGAATCCAGCCATCGAGGTTGAAAACCGCCTTGATCCCGACGCGGTAGGGGTTGGGACGGAGCAAATCCATCCACTTATTGGCCCAGTGGTCGACAAACTCAGGGCGGTCGAGAAGCTGGTCGACAAGCCTGGCGCGCTTATCGGGCGCGGTCTCGGCAAGGAAGGCACGTGATTCCTCGGTCGTGGGCAAGCGGCCGATGACGTCGAGATAAGCACGCCGCAAATAGGTGGAATCGCTCGCCGGTCCCGAAGGGGTCAGCCCCAGTTTTTGGAGCTTCTCCCAAACCAGACCATCGATGAAGTTCGACCGGGGAAGTGCACGATAAACGCTCGCGGAGATCTCGCCGGGCAGGGGAATGGTGACATCGCAATTGGCGAACATCCCGTCAAACCGCGCCGAGACGGTTGCCTCGCCGGGAAACGCCCCCGCTTTGACCACGCCGTGCGGGTCGACCGCCACCAGAGTTGCGTCGTTCGAGGCAAACGCGGCGAGATGGGTGACGTCTCGCGAGGAGCCATCACTATAAGCGGCGGTTGCGTGCACGCTGAACGTTTCATTGCGACCAACGCGCCGCTCGGTCGGGTCCATCGTCACCTTGACCAACCTTGGCGAATCGGCAGGGGTGCGCGGAAGCCCTTCAACAATCCACTGGCGGAGGGTCTGATAAAACGGACTCCCCGGCTCGATCCGACGCCCACCGCCATGCGGTATCTCGGCGGTCGCCTTGCGAAGCAACAGGCTCTCGTCGGGCCGGAAGCCCAAGACCCGCCGGCCGCCCCCTTCGCGGGTGATGGCGATATGATCAAAGTCAGAGTCGAACCCGAGCAGCGAGAGCTTGAATCCGTTCTGACCGCTCGCCTTGCCGTGACACGCCCCGGCATTGCAACCGGCCCGGGTCAGGATCGGCTGAATATCGCGTTCAAAGGTCACAACCTCGGTCGCGGAACCCTCGCCGGCCAAACCTTGGTACGGAATGCAGCAGGCCAACCCAACCAGCAGGCCGAAGAGTCGTCCAGGCATCGGAATCGCTCCTCAACCGATGCGGAATACAACCAATTTCATCCTTCTGACTATACCCGATCGGCCAAAAAGCTCCAACAAATTTCCAACAGTCTGGCGTACGACTGGAGGAGAGGAATGGACGGAAATGGACCGGAATCCACGAGGACTGGCGGTCTTCCCAGATCAGCACACCTGTCCATTCCGTCCATCAGGTCCATGGATCGCCCCCTCACTTCGCGCCGTTCCAAAGCGGGGCCAGTTCGGGTGAGAACGGCTGGCGGATGCCGTTGTCGTTCAGGATCTCTTCAGTGGCCGCGGTCACCTCGGCGCGGCGGAAGGTGATATTTTCAACCCCTCGGCTGCCGGCAAACGCAATCGTCACAAACTCGTCGTTGAGCTTGCTCAGGGTTTCCACCAGGTGAGACAGGTTCTTGATCGGGGTGCCGTTGACCTCGGCTACCACCCGCATGAACGGGTTGCCGTAGCCGCGACCAATCGGGTGCGTGAACATCGGGTGCACAATCACCACCAGCCGCTCACCGGTAAACTTGGGCCGCTGACCGAGCCTGGTCACCAGCGGGGTCCCTTGCATCCCCAGCAACCGGAGCGCATTGGGAAGTTGAGAGAGAATCTGGATGTACTCGTCGGTGGCCTCACTGAACACCAAGGGGCCGTAGATGAAGTACGAGGGGTAGGTGTTTTTGAGGGGCGGGATCACCCAGCGATCACGTTCGGGGCCCACCGGCACCTCCACGGTCTGAGTCTCGCCGTTTCGGATCAGGGTAAGGGGTACCTTGCCGTCTTTGGTCAGCTTTTGGACCAGGTAGTTGAAGGCCACCAGGCGATCCCCTTCAATCCGCACCTTGCCGGTGTTGTCGATGGCATGGTCGCCAATTTTGGTGACGATATCGCCAACCTGGAGCGGGTACGGTTCGCCGGCATCGCCGGGAACCTGCACGCGCACGCCGGTGGTAGCCCGGTCGAGCTTGAGGCTGGCCCGGAGCGCAGGGTTTTCCAGGGTGACAAACTCATCGAGCAGGGTCGGCTTGCCGTCGTACTTGCCATCGGCAATGTCGTTCAGGAACAGGCGGATCTCTTCGACCGGGATGATGTAGCCAATGTTGTCAGCGCCACTCAGCTTGCTGAAGGCCAGGCCAATCACCTTGTCATCCACCAGGGCGGGGCCGCCGCTGTTGCCCGGGTTGATGGCGGCATCAACCTGGATCCGCAGGCCACGGGTGAAGTACTGATAGGCGTCGAACTCGATGCGAGACACAATCCCCTTGGTCACCGACTGGTCGGTGCCGCCGGTGGGGTAGCCGTACACCGAAACCGAGTCCTGGGCGTGGGGCAGTTCGTCGGCCAGGGTCAGGGCCGGCCGGTCCTTGAAGAACGAGTCGTCTTCGAGGGTGAGGATGGCCAGGTCTACGTCGGGGGCAATCGCCTCCACCCGGGCGTTGATCTTCTCACTCGACTGGTAGGCCTGGATTTGCACCTGGCTGGCGTACATCACCACGTGGGCGTTGGTGAGCAGGCGTTTGCCGTCGAGCACCATGCCGGTGCCGGTGGCCTCGCGTGGGGTTTGCTTGAGCCAGGGACGGACCGGATCGGGGGCCCTGAACGAGGTGAAGATCTTGACCACCGCACTCCGGATGGCGTCGTTATTGCCATTGCCGGTGGGTACGGGATCTTGGGTGGCCACTTTGGGGGCCGGGGCTGTGCTGGCTGAGGCGGGCTCCTGAGCGGGCTGGGCGGCGGCCGGAGCGCTGGCCACGGGCGGGCTCACGGGCGCTGGGGGCCTGGGGGTAGGGGAAGCCGAGGCGGCAACGGAGGCGGGCGGGTTGGCCGGGGCTGCGGGTTTGGGGCTGGGGGTCGCCGAACGCCGGAGGGGAACACCGCGAGAAACGGCGGCCTCGGGGGTCTGGGCCATGGCGGGGGTTGCAGCCGTCCCCAGAATCCAGAGGAGACCAATTCCCAGGCGGACCGGGCGGCTCCTGGCGGATCGTGGTCGGTTGGAACGGGTCTGGTGTCCGAACGGTCGATCTTGGTCCATCACGTCGAAAGTCTCCCCGCCGGCCCCGGCATGCCGGACCGGACGATCTCCTCCGTGCATTGCGCTGCACTCCGATGCTTGATTGTCGTCCATGTGGTGCTGAAAAGCAAAACCGTGTTGCTGGGCCGGCGATCGGTCACGCGGGCTGAAGCGACCAGGACGGGCGGACCGGGCGGCTGGGGGGGCAAAAGCCGGTCCAGTTGTGGTTCCCAGGTCGGCCGGCAAACCGTATGGTGGGGCCGCGTTAACCCTGGCCAAGTTTAGGGGTTGGATCAAATCCTCAACCGACATTTCCGATTGCGGGCCCCTGGGGTTTTCGGCAATTCAGGATAAGTTTGGGGATTTCGTGAAGTTATCCGGCTTAGAGTTCCGATGGAAAGATGCAGGGGTTAGGTCGACCTGCCTGCCTCAGGCAAGCCGCTGTCGATTGACCGCCACCGCGAGGAGGATGACCATCATGAAATCTCAATACCCATGGTTACTGCTGCTGGTGCCGATCCTGGCCGGACCTGGTTGCGCGTCCAAAAAACAGGCCACTCAGCCGATGGCGATGTCCACGCCAACTTCGGGTGATAACGTGGTGGTTTCGACGATGCAGGGGGCCGGGCGGTCGATTGTCAACGGCACCAAGAAGGGGTATGCCTCGGCCAAGGCAGGGATTCAGAAGTGGGTCGATCCGGCGGCATCGGAAACCGCGTCCAACCTGGACAAGGCTGGTAAAGAGGTTGATATCGACCGTCAGGCATCGACCGGCCCCAAAACGGTGGTCAAGGGCCACACCTCGGAAGACGGTCCCACCCGCACTGCGCAAGTGACCGACGACGGGGAATCGAGCGCTGGTCGCAAAGCTACGACCACCCGGGTTGGCACCCGGCCGGTGGGCACCAACGTGGCCGATTCGTTTGTGATTGAGTGAGTGACTGCGGGTGGACTTTGTTCCCGAATCCGGGTGCCTATGCATCCGTTCCAGAAACCCCAAGGAGCCGGAAATTGTGATGATGATGATGCGACGTTGAACCAGGCCAGAGTGATCCGCAAGTAGGTTCACCTGGCCCAGCCTGGCAGATGGCCCGCTTCCGGTTACTGGTCCTTGGTCAGGGGCATGACCACGTAGGTGTAAGCATCTTCGGTTTTGAAGACGGCGGCATTCTTGCTGTCAATCAGTTCGGCGGTAATCGGACTGACGGGATCGAGGGTCTTGAGCGCCTCGGACAGGTAACGGGGGTCGAAGGTAATTTCCAGGGGTTTGCCGGCGTACTGGATGGGAAGTTCCACATCCGAGGACCCTTGATCGGGGGCCTTGGTGACCAGTTTGAGGAGATCGCTTCCGAACCGGAAATCGACCCCTCGGCTTTCCTGACTGGTGACGATGGAAGCCTGTTCGACGGCCGAGAGCAGGGGACCCACTTCCAAGGGTACACGCACTTCGGCATGGGCGGGAAAAACATCCTGGTAGCGTGGGAACCGACCTTCGACCAGGCGACTGTAGATCACCGCCCGATCGGTGCGTACCAGGATGGCGGTATTTCCCAGAAATGCGAGGTGGACCGGTGGATCATCGTCTTGAAGGTTGCGTTCCAGAAGTTTGAGAGCCTTGGCGGGCACCACCGGCTGACTGGCCGGGGGCAGAACATCGCCATCACGCTCAATGGGAATCACCTGACGCGCCAAACGTCGGCCATCGGTACCGACCAGGGTCAAGAGATCGTCCTTGATTTCGAAGAGCACACCACCCAGGGCATAGCGCGTGCTTTCGACATCGGTGGCGAAAACGGTGCGGCGAATGGCGCGGCGGAGGTCGGCGGCGGCGAGCACGAAATAGGCCGAAGCGCCAAAGTCGGCCACATCGGGAAACAGGTCGGGATCTTCGCTAGGAAGTTTGAACTGGGCGTGGCGACCGCGGATCAGGATTTGCTCTCCCTCGGTATCAAGGGAAAAGTCAGGCTCGGTCAGGGTTCGCAGAATCTGGTTGAACCGCTGGGGGGGCAAGATCACCGACCCCGGGCGTTCGATCTTCAGGCCCAGGACCCGGAAGCGAATGCCGACCTCAAGGTCGGTTGCCAGCAGGGTTGAGCCCTCTTCGTCACTGGCCTCAAGCTTGACGTTTTGAAGGATCGGCTTCGGACTTCGCGCCGGCACAACCCCACCCACCATGCCAAATGCCGTGAGCAGTCCCTCACGATTGCACAGAGCCTTCATGCGCCCATCCCCTCCGGCAAAGAGCCCGGACCGACCTCACATTTGTCGGCCGATTTGCGTCCACTCCAGTCAAGGGGTCCCACAGTATCACACCCTGGCTGATCCTCACAGCCACCGACCCCCGGCCAAGGTTACTCCAGGCATCATCGCGTAAACTAAGCTAAGCGTAAAACCATCTGAGCTTATATCTTTTCGTTTCTCACTTAAAAAACGTAACAGAAGTAGTAGAGCAAGCGTGCGGTGTTGATAAGGGTTGGCGGGCCTGGCCGATCTTTTGATAGCACTAGAGGTTAGGTCGCAATAACCCCGGTCTCAAACTGTGGATAACCGTGTTGGCAGGATGCGCAGCCGGCGGTGGAGAGTGGTCTATCGCCGATCATGGCCCGACACTTGGTGGAGAACGGCTGTGGAGAGTTACGTTTTCAACAACCGTCCGTGCACGAGTTATCAACAGGTTATCAACAGGGTCTGGGGGGCCGGAAAACCGGTATAAGCCGCAGACCTTTCCGGGCCGAGGGGGAGAAACATTCAAGAAATTTTCAGCCCCAGGTCCGGTAGAGAGCCGTGCTCGGTGGGGCAGCGGGGGCTCAGACCGGCTCGTGAAGGGGGGCCGGACGCGCGGGGATGGGGCCCTGCGGTTGGGTTCAAGGAGGCGCCGGCCCATCCGGTTTCGTGAGAATTGGCGCGCGGGGACGGCCCAGGGGGAGGGCCGGTGGCTGGGATCTTCGGGATTGTGTGGGGCGTGGCGGAACCGGGCCCTGGGGCGATTCCCAAGCCGCCCCGCCCCCTCCACTGACGGGGGCGGCTGTCCCCTCCCCCAGGGGCAACCCAATTGTGAACCGCGATCATTCAGCGCATCGGCGGGGGATCTGCGCAGGCGGTCGCTGGCTCAGACTGCAGCAACGCGCACCCACCCCGGGTCCAGCTCTGGAGGGCCCGGGGTGGGAACCCCTTCGGCGGGACTCGGAGCTGGTCCGGGTGGAAACTCGGCGCGGTTGCAGGCCCCAGGGAGATCCGGGGTTACGGTTGCGCGGCCAGTGGCCGGTGGCCTTGCGCTTCCCTTGGCGTCAGAAATCGACCGCTTTGGCGCCCGCCGCCTTGGTTCCGCTGGCCTGCTTGCCGATCCCCAGACGGATGATCATGATGGCGGCCACCACCATGGAGGCGGCCAGGAACCAGAGGCCAATGCTGTAGCCGACGTCCCCTTGCAGGTGCTGGTCGGCGTACTGCTTGATGGCCCCCACCACCGAGGGGCCAACCCAGCCGCCCAGGTTGCCGAACGAGTTGATCAGGCCGATGCTGGCGGCGGCGGCCGAGGCGGTCATCAACAGGCTGGGCAGAGCCCAGAACGCCGGCAAGTACGCCTTGACCCCGGTCATGGTCAGGGTGAACAGGGCCACCGAGAGCCAGAGATTCCCCTTGCTAAACGGTGCCAGCGCCAGGGCCGCGGCCCCCATCAGAATGGGTAACGAGGCGTGCCAGCGCCGCTCCAGGGTTCGGTCCGAATTCCAGCCAATCAAGATCTGGCCGATCAACGAGCCCACCGAGGTGATCACCAGCAGCCAGGCCACCTTCTTGACCTCAAGGCCGTACCAGCTTTTGAAGATCGACGCCATGTACAGCTCGATGCCGTAATTGCCGGTGACCACAAAGAAGTACGCCAGCGCCAGCAGCAAGATCTTGGGGTTGGTCAGGGCCTGGCTAATGGTCAGGTGGCCACTGCCTAGCTGATGTTCGGCCTTCTCGCGCGCCAGCTCGGCTTCCAGGGCCGCCCGTTCCTCAACGCTTAGCCAGGCGGCCTGGCCGGGGCGGTCGGTCAGGAATTTCAGGACCACAAAGCCCAGGATCACCGCTGGAATTCCCCAGGCAATGAACACCCACTGCCAGCCCACCAGGCCCAGCAACCGGGGTTGATCGCCGACCCCGATCCCCATTAACACGTTGGAGAGGGGTGGCCCGATCATGCCTGAGATGGGTGAGGCGATCAGGAACAGGGCCAGGGCCCGGGTCCGGTCGCGACTGGGGAACCAGTGTGTGAGGTACACGATGATCCCCGGAAAGAACCCGGCCTCGGCCAGCCCCAGCAGGAAGCGAATTCCATAAAACTGGGAAGGGGTGCGTACAAAGGCGGTCATGGCCGCAATGAACCCCCAGCTGATCATGATCCGGCTGATCCACTTGCGGGCGCTCCAGCGTTCGACGAGCAGGGTGCCTGGAATTTCCAGCAGCAGGTATCCCAGGAAGAAGATCCCCATGCCGAAGCCGAACACGCTCTCGCTGAAGCCGTTGCCGGCGAGATCGGTCTGCATGTTCAGCTTGGCAAAGCTGACGTTGACGCGGTCGATGTAGGCGATCACGTAGCAGATGAAGAGCAGGGGGATCAGGCGCCAGTAGGCTTTCCGGATCGCCCGGTCGAGCGCCTGATTGGGAGCGGCGTTGGAAGACATACCGGGATCAAGCCTCCGGGCGAACAGCGGAATGCGGGGCCAGGCCAAACGAGCACGACCGACCCAGGCCCGATGGGTGGGTGTTTTCGGATGCGATCTGTCAGAATGGCACACAGGCCCAGCCGTCACAAGGGCGCGGCCCATCCCGTTGCCCAGGAAGCCGCAACGGTGCTGGCCGGCGGTCGCAGATCCAGCCGCTCGGGCCGGGTTTGCGTGGCTGGCCGGCGCGGGGGGACCAAGGTTCGATTCCGGTGCGCAAACGGGGCCTGCCTGGGCCTTTCCAGAGAAATTTCCAGGATTTCCCCAGGGGCCGGGCGGCTCTCTAGCAAAGGTCAATTTGAGACCAGGGTGGCAATCCTGTTCGATAGATTTGCGACGAGGTTTGCCAATTTCTGCTATCTTAGAAAGAGGATGGGCTGGCGGAGGATCGCCGGCTGAACAGTCTGAGTGACGGGTTCGGGGCTGCCGGTGCGCCCTGGTCTACCCATCAATCTTGGCGCCGGGAGCGAGACCTTTCTATGGCGGATGCGGATTCAGGCCCGGCCGAGCGTACTCTTTTTGATCAGCTCGGTCTCGACCCCCGCTTGCAGGAAACCCTGGCGGTGTTGGGCTACGAAGAGCCCACCCCGATCCAGCGTTCGGCGATTCCACCTTTGCTGGAGGGGCGTGACCTGGTCGGCCAGGCCGCCACGGGTACCGGTAAAACGGCTGCCTTCGCCCTCCCGCTCTTGCACCGCATCAGTGCACTTGGGAGAAACGCCGGCCAGCCTTCTGCGTTGATTCTGGTTCCGACCCGTGAACTGGCCATGCAAGTGGCCACGGCGGTTCACAAGTACGGTCGGGCCCTGGGGACCAGTGTGCTACCGATTTATGGTGGCCAGGGCTATGGCCCACAGCTTCGCGCCCTGGAACGGGGTGTGGATGTGGTGGTGGCCACCCCCGGCCGGGCCCTTGACCATTTGCGGCGTGGCACGCTGCGGCTGGACAATCTGGCCATTGTGGTGCTTGACGAAGCCGACGAGATGCTGGACATGGGGTTTGCCGAGGATATCGAAACGATCCTCAAAGATACCCCCCGCACTCGCCAGACCCTGCTGTTTTCGGCCACGATGCCGCCCCGGATTGCCGCCATTGCCCGCCGCCACCTCACTGACCCGCTCACCATCCAGGTGGGCCGCGAGAAGACCTCGGCCGATTCTCTGCCCAAGGTCAAGCAGGTTGCCTACATTGTCTCCCGCATGCACAAACTGGCAACGTTGGGCCGGGTGCTGGATGTGGAAAACCCCACCTCGGCCCTGATCTTCTGCCGCACCCGCACCGAGGTCGATGACCTGGCCGAAGCCATGAACGGCCGTGGCTACCATGCCGAGGCCCTGCACGGTGGTATGTCTCAGGAACAGCGTGACCGGGTGATGAAGAAGTTCAGGGGCGGCACGGTCGACCTGCTGATCGCCACCGATGTGGCGGCCCGCGGTCTGGACATTGCCCAGCTCTCGCACGTGGTGAACTATGACGTGCCGTCCGAGCCCGAGTCGTACGTGCACCGCATTGGCCGGGTGGGCCGTGCGGGTCGTGAAGGGGTGGCAATCACCCTGGCCGAGCCTCGCGAGTACCGCCAGCTGCGCGGCATTGAGCAGGCCACCAAGCAAAAGATCAAGGTCGAGCGGGTTCCCTCGGTGGCCGATCTTCATGCCCGCCGTCTGGAACTGACCCGCGAATCTGTGCGTGAAGCCATTAGCGGTGGCGACCTTGAGCACTTCCGGGTGGTGGTCGAGTCATTGGCCAATGACTTTGACATCATGGAAATTGCCATGGCCGCCATCAAGCTGGCCCACAAGGGGGAAGGTGGCGACCTCGACCAGGAGCAAGAGATTCCTGAGGTCCCGGTGTTCGACAAGGCTCCAGGCGGCCGCCGCTCGGGGGGCCGGGACGACCGCGGCCCAGGGCCTGGTGGGCCAGGGCCACGGGGTCGGATGGGTGGCGGTGGTCCTCCTTCGGGCCGGGGCCCCCGCGCAGACCGTTGCGGTGGTGGTCGGCCGAGCGGGCCCGGCGAACGCCGAGGACCTAGCAACGGTGGTGGTGGCGGCGGCGGCGGCGCCCCTCCGTCTGGGCCGATGATCCAGCTTCGCATTGGTGCCGGGCGAGCTGCCGGTGTGCGGCCTCAAGATCTGGTGGGCGCCATTGCCGGCGAGGCCGATATCCCGGGCCGGAGTATTGGCGCCATCGAAATTGCCGACAACTTCTCCCTGGTCGAGGTTCCTGAATCGGCCGTCGATCAGGTGCTGAATGTCTTCAAGACCAGCAAGCTCAAGGGCAAGAAGGTTCGCGTGCGTCGCGCCGATGATACGAGTAAAGACTGACCGCGGCCGCGCGGATTCGTAAACTGTTGAACGTGTCACGGGCCCGGCTTTGCCGGGCCCGTGCTCGTTGGTGGCAGCCATAGCTTGATTCATGCGTTTGGACCTTGCTCTATCAGGGTCACAAATCGTCTCAATCCTGAGCCAAACCGGTCCCCAAATCGGTCGACACTGCAACCCCGGCCGACTTTCAAAGGAGTTCACGTATGGCCTGGTGCCGTTTTTCCCTGGTTTGCCTGGTTCTGGTGGTTTTTGTTCAGGATGATGTCTCGGCCCAAACTCCGGTCGCCAGCCGGTTGGGTGTGGAACTCGATGGCCTGGGCGACGGCGCCCGCTCGCGCCCGTTTGTTGATCTGGCGAAAACCTTGCGTCCCTGGACCAAGCCAGGCACCGGTGAGCCGGCCCCCATCGATCAGGCAGGCTGGCCCACCTCGGATGCCAGCACCGTCCTCTTCGATATCCGGCCGGCGTTTGCCTGGGCCCCGCCCATCGACGACCCTCAGGCCTTCCAGCCCGACTGGAGCGGCGTCTACCAGTTCTCGTTCCTGGGGCAAGCCGAGCTCACGATTAGCGAAGGGCCAGGCTGCCGATTGGAAAACGTGCACTACAATGCCAACTCCAATACCACCACTGGCCAGATTGTGGTGGGCCAAGCAAGTGGAATTCTGGTTGTCTCGTTCCTGGACTCCAAAAAAACTCCACAAAGTGCCCTGGGCACGGGGATCACCACCTTACGCGTGTTACGTCCTGGCTATGCTCTGGAGACCCAGGAAATCTTCACACGGGAGTTCCTGAAATCGCTGAAGCCGTTTGCCGTGCTCCGGGCCATGGACTGGCTAGACACCAACCACCAGCCTGGTTTTTACGGGGATGCCGGACACCATGCCCTGGAGTGGTCGGCCCGTCGTCTACCAGAGGATGCCACTCAGGTCAGCACGGGTACCACCTACGGCGTGGCCTGGGAATACCTGGTGGCGCTGGCCAACCAGACCCACAAAGACCTCTGGATCAACGTGCCGGTGGCGGCCACCGATGCGTATGTGGCCGAGCTGGCCCGGTTTCTGCATGAAAAACTGGACTCCAATCTGGCGGTCTACATCGAGCACTCCAACGAGGTCTGGAACTTTGGGTTCCCCCAGTACATCTACAACAAGCTGGCGGCCATTGACGCGGTGAAACAGGGTGGCAGCCTGCTGAACGCCGATGGTTCGAGCGATGAAGAAACCTGGGCCAGGCGCAGGCATGCCCAGCGGGTGGTGAAGATTGGCCAGACGTTTCGCAACACGTTTGGGCCAGCCGGGGCGCGCCGGGTTCGGCCCATCTATGCCTCGTGGGTGATCTTTCCGGGCCCCTATTACGGTGAGGTGCTGGACTGGGTGGCCAAGACCTACGGACCGCCCGCCGATCATTTTTACGGCATCGCCGGCGCGGCCTACTTCAACATCGAGAAGGCCGGCCTGAACGCCTCGCCCGACCAGCTCATTGACGCCATGCGCGCCAGCAGCGATGACAACCTCAAGTTCCGGACCGAAATCCAGGCGATTGCCGATCAGCACGGCCTGAAGCACTGCCAGTACGAGGTGGGCCCCGATGTGGGCGGCGGCAAGACCGACAATGTGGCCAACCGGATTCTGGCCAACCGCAGCCCCCGGATGCGCGAACTGTTACTGCACGATGCCCGCGGCAACTGGTTCGAACGCGGTGGCGACCTGTACATGATCTTCTCCCACTGCTCAACCTACAGCCGGTTCGGCTGCTGGGGCCTGAGCGAGGATATCGTCAACCTGGATACCCCCAAGTGGCAGGCGGTGCGGGACTTGACCGGTATCGAGCCGTGAACGGCCCCGGAAAAGCGCATGAAGAGAACAGGGGAGACGGTTGCAAAGATGCCGGAATACCAAAGCTGCTGGTTCCGGAAATGTTGAGTAAGTGCGACATCTTTTTTAAACAAGACTTCGGACTCAGAGGCCGCCTCTTTCAGGG
Organism: uncultured Planctomycetales bacterium; assembly: GCA_903926465.1. Classification (GTDB taxonomy): domain Bacteria; phylum Planctomycetota; class Planctomycetia; order Isosphaerales; family Isosphaeraceae; genus CAIYJE01. The sequence continues at coordinate 51,273 of CAIYJE010000195.1, read as the reverse complement.
CCTCTGCTTCGACGGAAGTCGCCAGAAAAAGCAGCAGGCTGCAAATCGGACGGCGCGGCATTTCCATTGGTTCTGAGATCCAGACACCGCTTCCCACGCCTGCCAAATCCATGAATATCGTTCTACCAGGCCACAGCTATGGCTGAAATCAAGATCGGCATTCACTTGAATTCCATAACCGTGGAAATAGCCTTGGTTTTTTTCAGAGGAAGGCACGTGAGCTTTTAGGGGAGAGCTGAGAATCTGAGCCGCCGGGCATTTCCTGTTCGAGGAAACCCCCGGCGGTTGTCTATTCAAAGCCAAGCCGTGCTGGGCAAGAGAAAGGATTCCTGAAAAGGCGTCGTCCATCGGGTCCATTCCGTCCATTTCCCTGGTTTCCCCAAACTGCCACGCCACGGATCTCGTTCTAGGCATGCGTTCACGGCAAGCGCTCGCTCTGCATTGACAGACCCCGGTTTTCCTGAATGCTAGGTGCTCAGGTCGTTCCAGTGCTGGCGTGGGAAAGGGTCGGCGATGAGCAGCGAGGAATCGGGTACCAGCGGCGGCGGCGGTAGTGGCGGTGGCGGTGGCAAGGCGTCGCTCTCGGCGCTGGTGTTATCGGCCATGGCGATGATGGGCGTGGTGGCCATGCCTGGCAAGCAGGGAGCCTCGGCGCCCAGGTCTGCCCCTGGGTCCGCAACTGCGGCCGCGGCGGCCGAGAGTAGCGATAGCTCGGGCGAGGATCCGCAGGCCTTCAATGGTGCCAAGCTGGTTCAGCAGCACTGGGCCGCTCAGGACGACGACAAGCTGCTACCCATGCTCGAAGTGCTGGACCGGTTCCAGGCCCCACGATTGGCGCGAACCCCGGACCAGGGGAAACGCCTGCTCAGCAGCGCCAAGCGGCATGTTGAGTACCTGCTCAGTGGCGCCGATGGTCAAGACCGGATGCGGTTCATGGTCGCGCTCGTCCCAGACCCCGTGCGCTCCGGTTCGGCCTACCGCTATGACCAGGCACTCACGTCCATGCTGCTGGCGTTCCGGCGCGGTGGTTATGTGCTGGACTCGCACGACCTCGATCACTGGCACCGCACGCGCACCAATGCCGACACCGCCAAGGCCAAGAAGCGCACCGAGACCGGCGAGATGGTTTATAACAGCGCTGAAGACGACGACCTCAGGGCGCCCGGGCTGATCTTGTTGCGCAAGCTGCGCCCGCCAGACCCCAACGCCGAGCCTAGCACCACGACCGGCCTGACCGATTCCAATGACCTGATCGTGCTGCTGCTGGTGGCGGAAACGCCGGTCAGGGGTGTGAACACGGTCATGCTGCACAACTGCCTGGATATCGCAATCCGCGCCTGGAAGCTGCAGCCAGAGAAAACCGGCCCGCCAGTGCGGGTGGTTGGCCCCAACTTCACCGGCTCCGGCCCGTCGCTGGTGCGCTCGCTCTCGGCCTGGCTGGCCGAGTTCAAGCAGCAGAATCCAGACGGCCTGCCGGATCTGGAGTCTGGCTCGGCGCTGATCTCCTGGGTCAATGGTGCTGCGGTGGCCATTGATCACGGCCGAATGATGGAGCAGTTCGACACCCTGGTCCCAGGCGCGGTCACCTTCCGCGCCACCACAGACTCCTCGCCAGAACTCAACCGCGCGCTCCTGGAATACCTGATCACCATCAAGCCGCTGGTGGGTGGAGATGGCCTGGCCTACCTGACGGAGGAGACGACCGGGTTTGGTGAAGCCTCCAGTAAAGCGTTCAAGGCCAAGGGAAGCGTGAAGTCCAGGCGGCTCTCAAGCAAGCGGTTGGCAGCCCCGCCCACGGCGTCTGCCGAATCATCGCCCGCCGCGGACAAAACCCAGAACCTCAAGAGCCTGGAGAAACATTTCGCCATCTATCGTTACACATTCCCCGCGCACATCTCCGAAATCCGGAAGCGGTACCAGAGCCAGGAGCAGGCGGACCAGGCCACCGTGAAGCTGGGCGACCAGGACCTGAAGGTGAAACCGTCTGAGCGGTTGCAGTTCTCTAACGACGGGGTCGATTCCCCAGAGTTCTTGGCGTCTGAATCGCCTGGGATGATGGCCGCTTACGATGAGCTGCGGTTGCTGCGGATGGTGCAAGACATCAATCGCCGGGGGATCCGGTTCGCCATCTTCAGCGCCACCGACGTGCGTGATTATCTATTTCTGGCGAGTTTCTTCCGCGAGCATTGCCCGAACGTGCAACTGGCCACGCTCAGTAACGACGAAGCGCTGACGCACCACGAGCATATCTCGTCGTTGCGGGGTGTGATTGTGGCTTCGTCTTACCCGCTCTGGCTCAAGGACCAGGATATTGACTGGTCGCCCATGCCGGGCGCGCAGGGGGCGAAGCTAGACGGTGCGTCATTGCCAGACCTGCGTGTGCAAACGCTGCCGATGAACGCGTCGTTTGCGCTTTACAATGCGGCGCTCGTGCATTTGATCGAGTCTGAGCCGGACCAAGACCTGGCCGATTTTCTGGGGTCGGGGTTCATCTCGGCGTCATGGCCGGGCAGTGGCGGTCAGGACACGGTCTCGCCCATCTGGCTAAGCGTGGTGGGGTACAAGGGGTTCGAGCCGCTGATGCTGGAACGGCCGGCGCAGGCGCAGGTGCAAGGCGAGGCGGGCAGCCCACAGGGTGCAGAGCTTGGCCGCGGTGTAGCCGGCTCGTTCCGCGACTCAGCCGGTCGGCTGGCGATGGGCTCGCTCTTGCATGAGCGTGCACGCCTGAAGGCCGAAGCGAAGCAACCGGATGCAAGTTCCACGGTGGCTGCGTTTCCGCTGGTTGGTAAAGACGACGCCGACCTGGCCTGGTCGCGTTACTTGCGCTGGGCGAGCGGTACCACGCCGTTGTTACCGTTGGTGCTCGCGCTTATTGCCCTGGTTTGCTTCTTCGTGGCGTACCAGCGCAGTCATGGCGTGCATCATGATCTGGTGCACGCCTGGCCGCTGGCAGAGCCTGGCCGGCGTGCGCGTGAGGATGTTGATCTGGAGTTGGAGCGTGAACTTTCGGACCGGAAGAACGATTTGCTGGGTGGTGCGCTACCCTGGCTGCGTGGTGTCGGTTCGTTGCTGTTTGGGCTGGGCCTGCTCGCCTTGCTGGGCGGGTTGTGGAGGGGTGGGCAAGACTGGTTGGTGGGCGTAGGAGATCCACGGCTTGAGGGGTATCTCCAGTGGCTGGGTCGGCCGCTGTTGCAATCCACGCTGTTGGTCTGGGTCCTGGCGCTGGTGTTGGTCTCACGGCTCAATCGGCTGCCCGGTCTGAACCGGCTACTTGCCGGCGTCAAAACGTTCAGGCAGCCGCACGAGGCCGGCTCCAAGCGCTCACACAAGCGTAGCCAGGCGGTGCTGGTGTTGATGTTGGTGCTACTGGTGCAGGTGACCGCGTTTGTGGTACTGCGAATGTCTACGATCGAACCCGACGACCTGTGGTCCAGGATCACGCTACCGGTGGCGGTACTGGTGTTATTCGTGCTGTTGTTGCTGGAATCGGCCTGGTTGCTGGAAATGTGGCGGCGTTACCAGCGGTTCGCCCTGGCGTTGTTAGACATGCCGTTTGGCCAGGCGATCGACCGGCTACCACGCCCCCTGGCCGCGCGATTTGGCGGGTACTTGCAGGCGTTGATTGGTGATGATGAGACCAACGTGAACCCGCAGATTCAGCACTTCAGGCGTGTGCTGGACAAGGCGATCGAAGAGAGCCGCGCAGAGCCCGACCCCGACCATCCGACCGACCCACTGCTCGTTCAGGCCAAGCAAATGCTCCAGAACCTGACACTGGGCCGACAGGGGAAAAACGGCTTCTCCAACCTGGAGCTTTGCCATGCCATGGTCCCTGCGCTCCGGCCGCTCTGGCAGCAGTGGGAGCAGCACGAGGCCGACCTGCTGACCACCGCCACCCGCCAGGCAGGCGTTGCCAGTGGCTCGGACGCTGAACTCAGCCGGGGCGAGAAGGCGGTGCGCCTGGCCGAGGACTTCCTGACCTTTCACCTGGTCCGCCATGCCGACCGCGTGCTGGACCTGGTCTGGAACATGGTGGTGCTGGTCATGGTGACCGCGCTGCTCTTGATGGCCAGTTGTAACAGTTACCCGTTCCAGCCCACTGGCCAGCTCTCTCAGTGGATGATGGTGGTCGTCCTTGCGTCCACCGTGCCGATCATTCTGGTGCTCGTGGGCATGCAAAAAGACCCGCTCATCAGTCGGGTCAAGAAGACGCCGTTCGGCGGCTCGATCTGGAACCTGGAGTTCTTGTCCAAGCTGATGACGTACGTGGCGCCCGTGCTCGCCCTGCTGGCCACTCTGCTCTACGGCTTTTATGACACTTTGCTGGTCATCCTGGGGCCGTTTTTGCATTAAAAAGGTAGGCGAAACACAAAAGAGTCCGATCTGAAAAAGCTGGTCTCCCGGCCTTGAAAGGCCAGTTCTTATCGCCCAGGCCGAAGGGCGTGTGGTTCTCCACAAGTCCAAACGCCGCCAGGAGGCCAGAGACACCAGGTTCATCGCATTGGCGGATGGGCACTGATCCCAAAAGCGCAACTTCAAAGCTCACGCTCTGGGCTCTGTTCAGATGGCGTTGACGTATTCCGAGCCGGCACGCTCAGCCCCAGAACAGGCCGCTGAGCACGGCGTTGCTCGAACCGGTATTGATCACCTTCACGGTCACGCTGCCGGCGATGTTCCAGACCAGGTACACGCCGTTCCGGAAGCTGGCCAGCGCGCGGCTATCGAGCACGCTGCCCGTGGCGGTGTCGATCACCTGCACCATCTCAACCCGGGCCGAGTTGTCCCAGTCCACCGCGTAGAGGGCAAGCTGGTGAGTTTTGCCGTCGTTGATGCTGATCGTGGTTGAGATTGTGTCGGCGTTGTACCAGGTGCCCGCAATTCGGTCGGGGGCGTTCGCGGCTACTTTTTGTAGCGCACGGAAGTCGGTGGTGGACGCGTTCCAGACGAAGCCCGCGGCGTTGCTCAGGTTCACGGTGGCGTAGCCCGGAAAGCTGGGGTTCTCCGCGCTCCTATCTTGGCTGATGTTGAATCCATCCGCGCCATAAACACCTTTCCAGGTTCCCTGGGTGGCCGTGTCTTGAGTCACAAAAGTGGCCTGGCCGGCCACGAGCGGAGCACCCCCAAAGAAGAGGCCACTGAGTACGGCGTTGGACGGGCCGGTGTTCGTCACCTTGAACGTGACGTTCCCCTGGATGTTCCAGGCCAGATAAACCCCCTCATGGAAACCGGCCAGGGTCTGGGTATCGAGCACCGTGCCCGTGGCATCGTCAATCACCTGAATCATCTCGGCGCGGGTGTTGCCATCCCAGTCCACGGCGTAGAGGCCAAGCTGATGGATCTTACCATCGTTGATCTTGACGTCCATGGAGAAGCTGGAGCCGTTGTACCAGCCGCCAGCCAGGCGGTCGGTGGAGTTGGGGGCTGCCTTCTGGAGGCCGCGAATGTCGGCCGTTGAGGGCGTCCAGACCGTATTCTTGGCCGTGCTGAAGCTGACATCCGCATAGCCGGGAATACTCGGGTTATTGGCACTGCCGTCCTGGCTGATGTTGAATCCATCGGCGCCATAGAAAGGCTTCCAGTTCCCTTTCGTGGTTGTCTCTTGCTTGACCAGGCTGGCACCACCGGGCGCGCTGCCGAAGAAGAGGCCACTGAGCACGGCGTTGGAGCTGGGGCCCGTGTTGGTGACCTTGAAGGTCACATTGCCCTGAACATTCCAGACCAGGTAGGTTCCACCGTGGAAACCGGCCAGGGACTGGGTATCGAGCACAGCGCCCGTGGCATCGTCAATCACCTGAACGGTCTGGGCGCGGGTGTTGCTGTCCCAGTCTATGGCGTAAAGGGCCACCTGGTGCGTCTTGCCGTCCCTGGTCTTGAGATCGATCGCGAAAGCGTTGTTGTTGTACCAGGCGCCGGCGATGCGGTCGGTGGCACTAAGTGCGGCTTTCTGGAGGGCGCGGACGTCGGTGGTTGATGAACTCCAGGTGGTAGTCTTGGCCGTGCTGAAGGACAGGCTGGCGTAGCTGGGAAGACTGGGGTTGTTGCCACTGCCGTCCTGGCTCAGGTCAAACCCCTCAGCGCCATACGCGGCCTTCCAGTTCCCCTGGGTGGTTATATCCTGTTTCAGGAAGGTGGCCTGTCCAGCGATGATCGGCGCGGCCCCGAAGAAGAGCCCGCTCACCACCGCGTTGGGGCTGGAGCCGGTGTTGGTCACCTTGAACGTGATATTCCCCTGGATGTTCCAGGCCAGATAAACCCCTTGATGGAAACTGGCCAGGGTCTGGGTATCGAGCACAGCGCCCGTGGCATCGTCTATCGCCTGAATCGTCTCGGTACGACTGGTACTATCCCAATCGAGCGCGTACAGCGTGAGCTGGTGCGTCTTGCCGTCCTTGATCTTCACGTCGATGGAGAAGCTACTGGAACTGTACCAGGTGCCTGCAATCCGATCGGTGGCGGTGGGACTGGATTTTTGCAACGCCCTGGAGTCGGTGGTGGCCTGTTTCCAGGTGGTTCCCGAGGCGTCGGTGATGCTCAGGCTGGCGTAGGCGGGAATACTCGGATTATTGGCGCTGCCGTCCTGGCTGATGTTGAACCCATCGGCCCCATAGGCGGTTTTCCAGGTCCCCTGGGTGAGCGCGTCCTGCAGTAAGAAACTGGCGGAACCGGTTGGTAATGGCACATGGACAGTGAGCGTGGCGGCGCTGGTGGTGGCGGTGCCCACGCTGTTGGTGAACACCGCCTGATAGCGCGAACCATTGTCGCTGGCGGCCGTGGTGAAGCTGTAAGTGGTGGCGCTGGCGCCTGGGATGCTGGTCCAGGTCTGGCCGTTATCGCTGCTGACCATCCACTGGATGGTGGGGGCGGGGTTACCCGTGGCGGTGGCGTGGAAACTGGCGGTCTCGCCGGCGTTCACGGTGAGATTGGCCGGCTGGGTGGCAACGGTGGGGGCGGCCAGGGCGTCATTGATCGTTTGCGTCAGGTTGGTGGAGACGCTTGAGACAAAGTTGGGATCGGCTGAGTAGGCGGCCGTGACGGTGTGGGAGCCTACGCTCAGATCGGAAACGGTCAGGCTGGCGGTGCCGCCCGTGAGTGTGACCGGTGCGCCAAAGTTTTGACCATCCACCAGAAACTGAACGGCACCGCTGGGTGTAGCTGTGCTTGGCGCACTGGCGATGACGGTGGTGGTGAATGTCACCGGGTCACCGAACCAGGCGGGATTGGCCGAAGCCACCAGATTCGTCATGGTGGGGGCCGCCAGAACGGTCAAGTTGCCCGGGACGTAGTTGAGCCGGTAACTGGAAGAGGTCTGTCCGGAACCGAGGATGGCGCCGGCATAGAGTCCCACGGTCGTGGTGGGATCGGCCTGGGTGTCAACCAGGTTCAGGGTGCCACCCAGCACGCTGGGCGTGTCGGTGCCGAGGAATCCAGAGTAGGTCACGCCCAGGCTTGGGTCAGGTGCGCCGTAGACGCGAGTCACGTCGTTGGCGGTGATGGTGAGCAAGGGCAGGGTGAGGCCAAAGTCTTTGCCGGTGAGCGGGGCGGTATTGGTCAGGTCCAGGTCATACGGTGAGCGGGGCAAAGAGAGGACCGCCGGCGCGGATACCAGGGTGCGCACCGAGTAAGTTCCGTAGTACGAACTCGGCGGAGCCGCGGTGAAGCTGTAGTTTCCAGCGGCGTTGGTGGTGGTACTGGTTTCCGCGTATTGGATGACCAGCGACCAGGCCTGGATGGAGCCGGTATTGCCGCTGAAGTGATCACGAGCTTCCAGTTGCCAGGTGCCGTTGGGGTTTTCACCGATCAGGCCGGCCAAGGCCACCAGGGGATGGAACGTGCCGGTGAACGGCGCGGTCCCGTTTCGGATGGGGGTGGCCGCGGCGTCGTCCAGAACCGTGTTGCTGAACCCCAGAGGGCTGGCGCCGCCCACATTGCTGAACAGGGGGATGCGCATGCCTGATGGACTGATCAGGTTCACCGAAAGATCGGAGTCTCTGGCGTGATTGATGCTCAGGGTCACGGTGACCTTGGTGACCCGCCCGGGCACGTCACTCACGGCCAGTGCCGAGGTGACTCGCGAGGGGTTGCCGGTTGAGCCGTCGGGAATGATCTTGGGGACATCGGCGGACGTCAGCGCGGCGGTGGTTCCAGAGTCAATCGTTCCGTTGCTGTTGGTATCCAGAAACACGGTCTGACCGATGATCGCGGTATCGCCATCGTTCCGGATGCCGTCCCCATTGGTATCTTGGAAGACCTTGCCGGTAATGGAGTTGGCGGTAACGTTGGCCAGGGCGGCATGGGCCTGAATCAGCCCCGCGCCCGTGCGGTAATCATATCCAGGTGTGTTCATGTCAATGGCGGTGGCTGCCAGGGCCGCGTAGATCTGCGCGGGGGTGAGCGATGGCACCGCCTGCTTCAACAGGGCGGCCACGCCAGCCACGTCGGGGGCTGCCGCCGAGGTACCGTAGAAGTTGGGCAGGCCGTTGCCATCGGAATCACTGCCGAAGAAGGTGGTATCAATTCCATCCACGCCGGTGAACCGGGGCTGTGGCCGCAGGTCGGGGGTGGCCAGCCGGTTGCCGGCCGGGTCAAACAAGATGGCGGTGCCCCCCAGAGACGTGTAGCTATCGGCCGCAGGTGGACTGTTGCCGTAGGCGGGGGTGCCGTTATAGGCCGAGGCCGCCACCCCCGCGCCGCCGGCCGCCTGGTTATGGCCAAACGATGCCCCCGCGTTATAGGGCATGGTGCCGCCGCCAACATTGATGTACTTGAACGTGGTGGGTGCATTCCCGGCCGCCAGTCGAACCACCATGTACGCCTGGGTCCCGAAGTTGGCCTGGAAAATCTTGGTGGGATCCGCGCCAATCGTGTTATCGGTGATGGTTCCAAGCAGGGTTGTCTTGTCGGCCCCGTAAAAATAGAGGTCAAGCTGGTTACTGGAGCCTGGGCTGCCGTTGCCGGCCGAGGCGTAGGGCGAATCCCACTGGAAGGTGGTGGTCAGGTTCCCGCTGATCGGCAAGAAAATGCCGGTGGCGCCACCAAAATCCTGGACCATGCTGTTGGCGGGCATGCCGGCAGGGCTGGCCGTGGTGCCATTCCAGGCCGTTTGGAAAGCATGGTTGGCCTGGTTGCCGGCCGATGAGAAGTAGGCTGCGCCATAGGTGTTGGCCGCGGTGTTCACCGCCTGGGCCACCACGCCGTCCTGGAAAATCGGCTCATCGAAGTAAAACACGTCATCGGCAATCACCTGGGCTCCCGCGCCCCCCTGGGTCACCGGTTTGGCCAGGTTGATAATTCCCTGGGCAAACGCCGCTTCACCCAGAAATGCCGAGGCGAACGCCAGCTTGCTGGCCGGTGCCACGTCATGCACCAACTGGGCCATGGCGCGGCCTTCATCGGTGCCGCCGCTGCTGAGGTCGGTTAGCACCTGCACGCCGGGCGGCAGGTCGCCGCTGGCCACATCGGCGCTATACCCGCTCTTGTTGTTGAAGCTATCAGACAGCAAGCCAATGGTCAGACCAGACCCATCCACGCCAAACGTCGTGCCGCCAATGTCGGCCTTCTGGGCGGCCACCGCCTGACTCTCGACCTTGCCGGCGCTGACCACGGGCAAATACTCGGGCCTGGCAAACCGGAGATCGGCCAGGTTCGCAAGCCCAGCTAGGGCCGCATCAGGCACCATCGCCGAGACCATCACCCCGTAGCTGCCGGTGACCTGGGCCCCCAACGCGGCCATTTCCAGCGCCAGCCTGTCGGATTGGACCCCCGTGGCAATGGCCACCACCCCCACCGTGCCGGTCCCAAACCGTATCAGGTTGAGCAGAGGCTGGGCACTCGACGGCAGGTAAGCGGTTGTCGGGTTGTGGTTCAACTGGCCGGCACTACCGGCCCACATCTGGTAGTCGGCCGCCAGGTAGGCCAGGCTATCGCCAAGTTTGCCGGCCACCCGCGTGTCCACGGGCACCAGGCTTCCCAGGGCATCCATCACCTGGCCGTTGATCGTGAGCAGGGCGCGGTCTTCCAGGTGCTCCAGCCGGCAGCGCAAACGCCTGGAACATTGCGAACGACGATTGGCCGGAGGCAGGTTGGCCCATAACCCGCGTGGCGCACTCTTGAAACGCATGGCCGGTTCCTCCATCCCTCAAGGCGTGGCAATTTTCTGGATGTTGCTTCTCAAAGTGCCGGGTGGGGCGTTGTCTGGCCACCGGACTTTCAGGACCCACCTCGTCGGTGGTCTGCGCTGTGGAAGCTGGCACCGTGGCCAATCGTAGCAAAGCCCTTCTTCCGACACGCTTCCTGCGGAAGGGCTTCTCGCATTGACGTTGATGTCGTTCAAGCAGGTGTGAGTATCCGCCGGATCCTGGTGCGTTGGCAACTGTGGCGTCCCAAGAACTATACAGCACCGCTCAAGAGATTCCTCAAGCCCCAGGCCCAGGAACGCACAAAGCCCCGGGTCACTCTCTGGGCAGAGAGTGCCGGGGCCTTGTGGAATTGATCGGTTTGAGATCAAGCCCGAGTCACATCCAGGAGATGTGGCCTCGGACCTTCGCTCAGACGGCGGTGTTCTGGCGGGCACGGGTGCGGCGATAGGCCATGCCACCAATGCCACAGACGATCGCGCCCAAGGCCATGGTGCCTGGCTCAGGCACAGCGGTGGTCACGAACACGCGGTCGATCAAGATGTCCTGAGCTGCTGCGGCGCCACCGGTGTAGGTGAAGAGGAAGTTTTCTGTTCCCGTGGTGGTTGCCGTGAATGAGCCCGAGAAATGGGTCCAAGAGTTATCGGAGGTCGCCGAGGTGGGAGTGGGCAGTGAAGCACTGGTTGTGCTCAGCGTGGCACTACCGAGGGTTGCCACCAGTGACGACGTGTTGGCGTTATTGCGGCTGGTCCAGGTGGTCGCGGCGTCGAAGCCGAACGTGTAGGTCTGTCCGGCGACGACCGAAAGCGACTGACCCAAGCTCACGATTTCGGTATCACCGATGAAGTAGGCTACCTGGGTACCGGCCAGTTCGGTGGCCACTCCAGCGGTCAGCGGGTCGGCGGGCAAGGTCGCACTAAAATAGGTATTGGCGGTGGAGTTGCCGGTTGAGGCAATCATCACACCACGCTTGGTACCAGAGGCCAGGGTGTCGGTCACGGTCCAAGAGGATGAACCCAGCAGCGTGCCGCTTGTGGTCCCAATCGCATTGGCGTTATTGACGTTCGCACCTGGATTCGGGTTCAGGGTGGCGGCTTCAAAGCTGCCGTCGGTCAGCAGGTTGGTCAGTCCAGCGTGGGCGTTGGAAGCGGTCAGACCGAGCAGGCCGGCCATTGCCAGCGCCATCGAAACTCTACGAATCATCAAATCCTCCTTTTAAGCAGGTACCGCGGGGGGGCAAACAGTACCCGACCCCTTTGTCGAGTGCAAACCGCCACCAAAGCCGGGCAAAATCGTGTGACCCAGGGAAACCCGAAGTTGCCGATCAAAAGTTCAAAACACCACGGGTTTACCCCGCAAAGACCAGAACTGAGGGAGGCAAAAAATCGACGTGGATTTGGCCTCGTTCATTCTGAATCCAGTCTGACCCATAAATCTCACCAAATCGGTACGGATCAGTCAAGCAAGCCGATCATCCAATCATCCCGTGGAACGCCAGTTTTATCGCGTATTTAGCTCTCTACCGGGCCGGCAGCGACAGCCGTGGAGCCCGAGCCCGTGAGCCTTCCGCGTTCCTTCCCAACCCGAATCCAGGCAGGATTCCCAATCCGGTGCCACCTGAAGACTTGCCTAGATAAATCTTTTGCCGGCGGTTATGCAGGTTTTTCAGGGACCAGATGAACAGGAGATGGCCGTAACCTCGGCCTTAAATAGTCCAGTCTTTTTATCCTGCTTTGATTTCCTGTAGGCCCTATCGTGCTTATTCTGCCAGTTTGGTCTCCCAGATTGGACTCTGGGGTAGGTGGGAAAACTCTCCCAGACGCGGTTACGCAAGGCGGTTGCCGGGCCAGATTTTTTTTTGGAAAATTCGGCAGTTTTTTTGGGTGTGTGTGTGTGGGGGGGGCTGATCGCAGGCCTGCACGTGGGTGGCCGTGGTCCCGTCATGGATTTCTGGGAACGATCCAACTCTATTCGCCGGCCGAGCGTGATCGTTTCAGGCGGTGGTGGACCGGGATGTGCTGAGAAAACCAGGGACAAGGCGGAATGCTGACCAGGCTCAGATACCTTCGGCCGGAGTGAGCATGCGTTCGACCTCAACCCCGTCGCGCAAGATGTGCACGGCCACGGTTTTGCCGGGCGCTATGGTCTGGGCGGCATCAAACGAATCGGCCACAGAGCTGGTCCAGCGGCCGTCGATGGCCATCAGGATGTCGCCCGGTTTCAGGCCGGCGGTCTCGGCCGGTGAGCCCGGGACAACCCCTTCAATGGGGACCCCGCGGCTGCTCAGGCCGTCGCTGGGTTCCGCCACGGTCAGACCCCACAGGCTGCGAGGGGCGAGCATGATGGTCTGACGCTTCTTGGACCCGCTCATCCGCTCGGGCAGGTCTTTCATGAGGTCACGAACCTCGAAGTCGATCGGCACGAAGGTCATTTGCTTGGCCTGGTAGTCGATGGTCATCTTGTACCGGGCCCAGAAGGTGTAGCCGACAATGCCAACCAAGGGGCGGCCCAGAATGCCGCTGAGCGCCTTCAGGGCGGGGTGGTCCATCACAATCACGGGGACTTCACTCGCCTGGAGGTCACCCATTTCCAGCTTTTCGGCTTTGCCCTCACCACGGACCCCCATCATGAATGAACGCGGGGCATTCTTGGGAATGGCACCACTCTCTTCGGCCGTCTTGCCATTAACCAGGGTCACCGGCGCGCCCAGGTCAAAAATGAACCGGTACGGGCCTTTGCCGTTGAGCTTGAGTTCTACCACCATGTGATTGGAGGGCAGCATCTTGAACGGAACGACGACCGGCTGAGCCTCTGCTTTGGCACTGGCACCATCCTGCACGTTTTCGCCGGCCCTGGCCATTGGGGCGGGTGGCTGCGCATCGCTCCAGCCCCAGGCACACAGGCCAAGTCCCAGTCCGAGTAGTGCGCGATGCAGGGGGATCAACGTCTTCATGGGGGCTCCCAAGACCGGACCAGAGCGAGCGAAGGGATGGGAAGATGGGGGGGAGGTGAAACCGCGCCGAGCCGACGCCCGGCGGTAACCCCTGGTTCAGAATCCAGGGCCGGCCGTCACGGTTCGTTCCAGCCTGTCAGCGCCGCGCTGAATGGTGATCTCAACCGGATCACCGGGCTTCACCTGGGCCATGGCCTCATGGGCAGCCTGGAGCGAATGGACCGATTGCTTGCCCAGCGACACCAGTTGATCGCCGGGTTCGAGGCCCGCTTGGTGCGCGGCCGACCGGGGCCAGACCTGGGCGATTTGAACGGCAAGGGTGTTCCCCTCGCCGGTTTCCTTGAGGGCCATGCCCAGGACTCCCTGGGGTTGTTTCAGGTCTTCGGGCTGTTTGCCCAGAAACATGGCGGCCAGCTTCATGGCGGGGCCCAGCATGTTCATGGCTTGGACTTCGGCGGGAGCCTGGCGGTCGGCCGGATCTTTGGGCACGAACGGTTCCTTGGGTTCGTAGTCCAGCCGGGTCCAGGTCATGCGGTCGCTGCGGGGGTCGAACTCCATCTTGAACCGAGCGAGTACGGTGAACCCCAGAATGCCATCGATGGTGGCCCCCGGAAGCCCCAGGGCGTTCATCCCCTCAAGCTGGAACGGGTCTTCCACCCGGGCCTTGAGGTTGGTCAGCTTGATGCCCCCTTCCAGGTCGAACCGATCCACGGCCGTCCAGAATTCACCAGCCTCGGGGTTCAGGCCAATCTTCTTGGCCACGGCCGTGCCAATGAACAGGGCGGGGGCCCCGGTATCCACCAGGAAGTTGAACGGCCCCTGGCCATTGATCCGGGCCCGCACCAAGTAGTGGTTGGTGAGCGTGCGGCGGTAGGGAACAGGAAACGCCTGGCCAATTTGGGGATCCCTGGCGGCGGCCGGCGGTTGCTGGGCCTGGGTGGGTGGGGCCTCATCCAGAACCAGGGCCAGAGCCAGCATCGCCAGAACCAGTGCGCGGGGACGAATTGGGAACTGCCGGTTCATGAGGCGTTAACCATCAAGGGGGGTGGGTGCCGGGCATTCCGTGAATGCACGCAGCCGCCTTGGCTCAAGGCGCAACCGCGTCACCTTTTCAGTGTACTCATCCCCCTGGCATCCGGAAACCGCCAGGTTGCGGTAAGATGTCTGGAATTTCAAGGATCGTGATCACTCCCACAACTTTGAGAACTCCAGATCAACCACACCGCACGCTTCTGCATGACACCAGCCAGTCCGAGCCCTTGAGCCACACAAGGCACGGACGATTACCAAGCGAATCGCTTGCGAACGGCTTTTTTCAAACTCAAAAGGTGCGCTCTGGGGCCACTTCTTTCTTGGGACGCTGAGGCCAGGATGCCAGACTCTTCGCCATTTGCTCAGGTCTCGAACTACCGGTTTCTGATCGGCGCGGCACTGGCCTTCACGGCGGCCGGCCAGCCCTTGGTGGTCAGCCGGTTGACCGAACCCACCCGGGCGATTGCCGGCACCGTCCTGTCTTTGAGCTTGCTGGGGTTCTTGCTGGAATATGTCACCCTGGCGGTGGGTACACGGTTGGGCCTGGTGCGGGCGAACGATCCAACACAGGCTGCGCTCACCAGGGCGGTACTTGGGGCGGCCTCATGCCTGCTGGTGTTGAATCTATTCGCCAATCGCTTGAGTCCCTACTTCCTGGTGCAACGGAGTCCCGCGCCTGTTGGGGCGGCACTGGCGGTGGTGGGAGCCTGGCTGGTGTTTCTGGTGGGGGTGGCTCGTCACGACCTCACCGCGCGAAGTTGCATGCTGGGGCTGGCAGGCTTGGTTGTGGGAACCCGGCTCCTGGTCCTGCTGGCCGTGCCGTTTAACCGCTTGCCGGGCGACATGCTGCCGGCCATTGACCGGGGGCTGGGAGCCCTCCTGGGCGGTCAGTTCCCCTACCAGGGCTTGGTGCCACGGATGCCGTACTTGCCGGCCATGTTTCTGGCCTATTTACCCCCCAAAGCCCTGGGCTGGGACCTGAGAATCTCTAACCTCGTGCTGGATGCCGCCCTGGTGCTTTTGGCGGTTGGCGGGTGGAAAACGTTGGTAACCGGCTCCCAGACCAAGAATCCCTCGCTCTCGGTTCGGGCGATGAGCAACATGGCGTCCGGGGATTCATCTCGGGTTTCCGACTCTCCCCGCCCAACTTCAAACCTGACACCAGGGGCCACTCTGATGGCGGGGAACTCCCCCAATCCGCCAGACCCGGCCCAGCCCCCAACCCTCAATCTGGCCCTGCTGTTCTTTCTGCTGTCTCCGGCCTGGGTTTATAGCAGCGTGAACACCCAGTTTGCCCCCTGTGTGCTGGCCACAGCGGTTTTGGGCCAAGCGGTGGCAACGCAGGGCTTGCGCTGGCAGGCACTGGCGTTGGGCTGGGCCTTGGCGTCGAACCAGATGTTGCTGGTGCTGGGGCCGCCCTTGTTTGGCTACTGGCTGGGGCGTGCCGGCCTGAAATCGGCGCTCGGGCTGACCATGCTGGCGATGGCCGTTTTTCTGGCGACTGTCGCTCCGTTTCTGGCCTGGAACCCGTCTCAGTTCCTGGCGGAAACCTGGGGCCGGCCTGAGCCGTTTTCGGCCGCCCAGATGTCGGGCCGGTTCACGCTCCTGCCCCTCTTTTCGGGCTGGCTGCCCCATGCCAGCCTGGTTTTGACGGCCGCCATTTTGATCATGGCCACCTTGGCCGGCCGGCGTGCGTCTGGCCCCGCTTCGGTGCTGGCCGTGCTGGCGGTTAGTCTGTGCGCCGCGTTACTGGTACAGCCCACCAGCTTCCCGCATTACTTTTTACCGGTCCTGGTGCTGGCCGCTTCGGTCGCTCCACCGCATTCCCAAGGGACCCGCGCTTACCAGTTCGGTTCCGGCCACGGTTCCCAGTGAGCGATGGCTCCTTGAATTTTCACAAAGGGCAACATGCGAGGCGCGTTCCCAGGCACAGACGATGGAAGCCCAGTCGCTCGTGCTGGGTTCACGGGTCGGTCCACTGGCTGGGCAGGAGAAGCGGCGTTAATCTCGCCCCTGGGCCAGAACACTGAAGAGATCGTTGAACCCGTCAGTCCAGAGTGGAGCCCGACTCTCTGCGGATTTCAACGGGTCGGTTTCCACACTTTGATAGAGCGAAGCCTCTCGACTGACAAGCACGTACACCGTTCGCCACTTGAACTGAGCTCGGTCTAGCTTGGTTTCAACCATTCCGGCGCGGAGTCCAAACTCATCAGCGAGGCGAACCACAATGGGCGTCAGTTCCAGGAACGTGTTGGTCACGTGGAACGCCAGGATGCCATCAGGCTTGAGATGCCTGAGGTAAATCTCCACCGACTCACGCGTGAGCAAGTGGGTGGGAACCGAGTGCCCTGAAAAGGCGTCAAGAACCAGGATGTCAAACTGGTTGGAATCCTCGCGTTCCAGAGAGAGCCGGGCATCACCCATCACGATCTCAAGTTGGCCCTTGCAGTCTTTCAGATAGGTAAAATTCTTCTCGGCAAATCGAAGGACGTCCGGGTTAATCTCATAGAACTTCAAGAGATCGCCTGGTTTTGCGTAGGTCGCAAGCGTGCCAATTCCCATTCCAACCACACCAATCCGCAGCGGTTGGTCACGTTTGGAGAGGTAGGCAAACGCCCGACCGACTCCCGTTTCTGGCCCATAGTAGGCCAGAGGAAGTTGGCGTTTCGCAGGATCGAGAAGCTGTCGACCGTGGTTCACCCCTTCCACCACCAGTGACGTATTGGAATGTTCGGGCTCGCTCGGATTTCGATTTTCAAAGACTTCGGTAACCCCGTAAAAATTCCGGGCTCGAGCAATTGGCCTGTCTTGTTCGGTGTTCATGGAAACGACGAGAGCGGAACAAACCACAGCAAGTCCAGCACCAATGAGGCGAAGCTTTTTGCTGTTCAGGCGGCGTATCAAAATCCAAGAGGCAATGATCAGGCCCACGGCCAGTGCAATCGGCCACTCAAAGTAACTTGTGAATATGTGAGGAGCCACCAGACTGACAAACACCCCCCCGAGCGCACCACCGGCCGAAATTGATAAATAAAACTCCGTCAGATGTTTTGATCCTGGGCGACGCAACACAAGCTCTCCGTGACAAACCATGGCCACCAGGAAGAGCGTGGTGAAGATCAGAACAATTTCACCGGCCAAGCTAGACTCCAACCCTGGAATCTCCAACGAAAAGCTGGAAAACAGACTAGGACCAAGAATGGTGATGAGGGTCAGAATTGCGAAAAGCTTGGGCAGGTACCAGCGTTCATGGTCAAAAGCGATCACGAATGTCAGCAGATAGAGGGCGAGTGGCACAACCCACAGGAACGGCATTGGGGCGACATCGGAACAAACATGATTTGTCGCCGCCAGAAGCATGAGTGACGCCACGGCTGGTAGTGCAACCCAGGACAGGCGTCGAAGCCAAGACGGCGTACCCTCGTTGAACCCATTCGATTCCAGGGTGTCAACGGTTCTGGCTGGTGGCCGGTGTGTAATGACCCACACCGCGCAGGCTCCGCAGAAGGTTGCATACACTCCAAAAACGAGTGACCACGCCGTGGACTGCGTTTTGAGAGTCCAGTTCGGCTCGAAGATGAACGGATAACTGACCAGCGCCACCAGCGAGCCCAGGTTTGAGAGTGCGTAGAGTCGATAGGGAGATCGGCCTGGGAAGGCTTGTGCGTACCAAGACTGAACGAGTGGTCCGGTGGAGGCAAGGACCAGGTAGGGCAGGCCCACGCAACTGCAGAGCAGAATCAGGATCCGCCAGACGGGGTCACCTGCTGCCGTGGGCCGCCAGGCTGCGGACGGTAAGATTGGTAGGCAGAGGATGGCCGCTGCAATCAAGGCGATGTGCAAAATCCCCTGCATGCGGGGGTTCAAGACCCTTGCCGTGAAGTGGGCGTAGGCATAGCCCGCAAACAGAAATGTTTGGAAGAACAGCATGCAGGTGGTCCAGACTGCGGGCCCACCTCCAAACCAGGGCAGGATGAACTTGCAGATCAGGGGTTGAACCTGGAACAGCAAGAACGCGCCGGTCAGGATCGCCAGGGCGAAAATCCAGCCGAACCCACTGGGGGCAACCGCAGGCATCGCTTCACCAGGCACAGTCTTGGTTTTGGAAAATGCGTGCTGATCGCCTGGATTTTTTGTCATCATTCCATTCTTCGAATGCCGGCAGGTGATTGTTCCAATATCCGAGAAGCCCAACCGCTCAACCTGGCACACAGAGCGGAGCGGGCCTGATCCACGAGGATCGGCCGATGGGAGCGATCGCGATTCAAAGCTCAAGAGCCCACGGAGGTTAACGAGAATCCGTCGGTATCAGCAAGTATTCTTGAGCCGATCCGTAATTTGGACCGTAACGCCGGAAAACAGCCCAGGGCCGATGGTGGACGGAATTCCGCGGAATGCTGACGCAGACTGAAGATCTTCCCCTCAGTTTTTTGCCCACAAACTCCAGACTGAGAGGAAATCCTCCAGACCAGGTTGTTAAGATCAGAGGGTCCCCCAGGTGAGGGCACGATCTGCAAACAGAGGCGAGTTTCATGGCACAGACGACGGAAGCAGAGATCATCGGGCTCGCTTCACAGGCCGGTCAACTGGCGGGGCAGGGGCGGTTGCAAGAGGCCAAGAACCTGCTGGCCCCGGCGCTCAACCAGGTTCCGCCCCATCCCCATCTCTGGCACAACTGGGCCCAGATTCTGACCGACCTGGGTGAGACGGTTGAGGCCGAACGCTGGTTTTATGAGGTACTCAATCGCTGGCCGCAATTCTTACCATCGTATGTCACTCTGATCACCATCCGAAGGAGCCGGCTTGGGCCCCGCCCCGCCCCCAACGCGGTCACCGAACTGGCCAGGCTGCTCAACAACCAGGGGAACGCCATTCAGACCACCGGCGACCATGGCAGGGCGTGCACCTGCTACCGGGAAGCCCTGGCCCTGGATGAGCGGTACGCCAATGCCTGGGCCAATCTCTCAAACAGCCTGCGGATCATGGGTATAGTTACGGAGGCCGAAACCGCGGCCCGCAAGGCCTTGGCCATCGATGGCCGGCATGTGGGGGCCTGGAATAATTTGGGCTGCGCGCTGATCGATCTGGGCAGGATCCGAGAAGCCGACCGCTGTTACGACGAGGTTTTGAAAATTCAGCCCGATCATCCAGACGCACGCCATAACGCCGGTGGCGGACGCCTGTTCAACCTGCTGTTTTTGGAGCAACTCACTAACGAGCAAATTTACCAGCAGCACCAGCGTTATGGCGCGAAACAGGTAGACCAGCTCGCGCCCCGGCCGGTTCCTCGCGATGTCAGCGACGGCAAGATTCGCGTCGGTTTTCTGTCGGCCGATTTCCGCAATCATGCCATGGCGATGTTCGTAACACCGATGCTGGAACACCTGGACCGCCAGCAATTCGAGGTGTTTTGCTATGCCAACCAGACCCAGTCTGACCACGTGACCGGGTTCATTCGGTCGTTACCGCTGACCTGGCGAGAGATCACCGGTGTCTCTGATCAAGCGGCCGCCAACCTGATCCGCGAAGATCACCTGGACCTTCTGGTCGACCTCAACGGTCATACCGATGGTCAGCGCATGGAAATGCTGGCCTTGCGACCTGCGCCTTGCATTGCCACCTGGCTTGGCTACATGGCCACCACCGGTTCCCCGGCCATTGATTTCCGGATCACCGATCGCTGGACCGATCCCGAACCGGAAAGTGCCGAGGTTCATACCGAAGCGCTGGCCTACCTCAGCGGCAGCCAGTTCACGTTCCGTCCAGAAGCCAAGGCACCGGCGGTTGTCGCCACGCCTGCGCTGACGCGGGGGCACGTCACGTTCGGTTCCCTCAACAACGTCCGCAAGCTGTCGGTGGCCACCATCCGAACCTGGGCCGCCATTCTTGAGCGCGTGCCCCACAGCCGTCTGATCATGCAGGCCAAACTGTTTGTCGATCCCGGCACCACCGGCTATTTCCGGGGCCTGTTCGAGGCGTTTGGAATAGACATTGAACGAATCGACATGCACCCCTACTCGCACAATAATCAGCACCTGAGCACGTACCGGGATATTGATATTGCACTCGACCCGTTTCCGTATAACGGCGGGGCCACCACCTGCGATGCCCTGTGGATGGGTGTTCCTGTGGTGACTCTGTTGGGAAACCGGTCGGTGGGCCGGATGGGTGTGAGCATTCTCAAGAGCTTGGGCCGGCCCGAGTGGATTGCCGTTGATCCAGACGCATATATTAATCTAGCCGTGGGGCTGGCCAGCGACATCCAGCACCTGAACCAGGTTCGGCTGGGGATGCGTGACCAACTGGCCCAAAGTCGGTTGCGGAACGAAGCGGGGTTTGCCCAAGATTTTGGCCAAACGCTGCGGGCGATGGTGGAGAAGGGGACCACATCCTCAGTGCCGCACCTCAGGTCCTAAGAGATCAAAACCAAGAATCGCAGGATAAAAATGGACGGAATGGACGGAATGGACCCAAAGCCAGACCAGACCAGACCAGACCAGGCTTCCTCCGTGTCCATACCGTCCATAAAATCCGAAACCGCTTCGCGGTGGTCCTCCATGGACCAGGCCAATCAGGGGTCAAGACGGTTCAGAAATTCCAGGGCCTGGTCCCGAGAGGCTGGGTCGTTGAGTGCTTGCCCTGCAGAGGCACGGGCCGCCACAACCTGGCCGTTTGCCCGTTGTTCGCAAGCCAGTCGCATGAGCAACGCGGGTCGCTGGTCGGCGGGGGCCAACGCCAACGCTTTCTCCAGTTCAGCGGCCGCAGCGGCGTGATCTCCCTGCGCGGCCAGCAGTGTGGCCAGGCCCCGGCGCACGGTCAGAATTTGCTCGATCACCATGGCCGAGCGACCTTCCAGCGGCAGTGGTACGTTCGACTTACTGCTCACGAATGATGATGCCACTAACAGCGTGGAGATCAGTTCGTTCAATACCATTGTGGAAGTGGCCAGTAATGGCGGGCTGACCTTCAACGGGGCGGATGGCAGCACCACGCCCGGCTACATTTTTGGGACCGTGCAAAATGGGCCACTGGGCACGATCTCGGGTTACACCCTGACGCTTTCCGATTATTTGAACTCGGGAACACAGACGGTGGGCGCGGGCGTTACCGTGGGTTTAGCGCACGTGCTATACACGCTGGCCTCGTCCACGCCGGCTGGAGTTCCGATCGCACTCACCTTCAGCATAGACGGGACCCAGATTTATGACGGTTTGCCGAGCGAGATCCTGCCACTGACGCTCCAGGGTGGCACGATCACGGTGACGGCCTCGGCCGTGCCCGAGCCAGGGACCATGGTGATGGCCGGCCTGCTGGCGATGGTCGGCGGTGTGGTGGCCCTGGGCAGGGCCAAGGCCACCGCTGGACGCCTTGAATCATGTTTGAGCTTCGCATGGTGAGGCCCGCGCAAGGAATTGGGCACTTTCCTCAGGACCAAGAATCTCTGGATAAGAATGGACCCCATGGACAGCCATGTTTTCAGAGATTGTCAGCCAGGAACTCGGGATAAAACCCCGCCTTGAGTAAGGGCTGAGAAAGCTTCAGGGCCCGTTCCCGTTCGTCTGGGGTCAATTCCTGGTGCTGGTTCTTTTGGTATTCGCGGTGGGAGTTGTCATGGGCCACCCGTTCCAGCAGGGTTTGCAGGCCGGGAAGGCCCAGCTTTTCATGAATTTGCCGCAGGGTCTCGGCCGGGGATGCCACCAGGCTTTCGTAGGTTACTTCCACGAGGTTTGCTGAGGGGATCAGGTTCCGGGTCTCGAAGTAACGGTCCAGGATTCGCTGATTGTATTCAAAGTATTCGCGTTCTTCGGGGCGGTAGGTCTGGAGCGCGGGCCAGATGGATTTCTGTCTGGCCACCGACATCGTCGAGCGGCATTGTTCGTGGGGGTGGCGAAAGATCGTGACAAACCGGGCTTGTGGGAAAACCTCAAGAATGTCGGGGATGCGCATGGTGTGCAGTGGTGACTTCAGCACCAGCGGTTGATTGTGGAGCCACACCAGTTTCCTGGTGAACCGTTCCAGCGCGGCCTTCCAGCGTGGGGCTCCTTGCCAGCGGGGGTTGAGGGGGCACTGTTCCCGGTAGTGATCGCGGCGTTCTCCAAAGACGACCCCCAGCCAGGGTCCCGCGGCAGCCAATACCGTCAGGGCGAACTCGTCCTCGTCGGGGCTCGACCAGCCCATCTTCACATTGTCGAGCGACCGTTTCCGGGCAGGAATCTGGCCCAGGAGCCGCCCCAGGCCCAGGCGACGCAGAGTGAGGAAGGTATGGGGATTGAAGCAATCTAGCCGGGTGGGGTAGGTCAGCTCGGGATTGGCGGCAAGCCAATTCTGCAGCAGGGTGGTTCCACTGCGGGGCAGGCCCAGCACGAAGATGGTCTGGTCCCAGAGTGCCTGCTGCGGTGCGGTGAGTTGGGGGTTGGGTTCCACGCTGGCCAACAGCGAGGTGGCCACGGTTTCCAGGCTGATGGCGGCAGCGCGGGGGAAGAACGGAAGGTGCACGCGTCCGCGGTTTTCACGCAAGATGGCGGCCCAGTCACGTGCGGTGCAACCGCTGAGAAACGATCCAGACAACACGGCGAGAGCTCCCAGAAAACCGCCGTCTCAGCGACATCGGTCGGTCGGTTGAGGCGATCAAGGAGGCGCAGGACCAGGGGCCTGCCTGTCAACGCTCTAGCACAGGATTTCCCAACCTGCAACCAACAGCCCGCTCGTACCGATGTGGAGCCAGTGGGTGGGTTCGCAACTGGATAAGTCTATCACACTTCGCATTGCCCGCAGATCTTGTCGTTCACGCGGTCGGTCTTCAAAAGGTTGAGCATTTGCCGCCTGAGTGCGCCCCGGTGCACGGCGCTGAACGTCTGGGTCTTGAGGTTGCCCATGGGAACCATGTCTGGATAGTGGCAGCAGGGGATGACGTCGCCCAGGGCATTGACGAACAGGTTCACGCCGCTCATGGGCCAGCAGACCTTGTTGGTGACCTTGAGGTCCCGATCCCAGGGTTTGCCACTGGTGTTGGGAAGCGCCAGCCAGTCGCGAAATTCCGGATCCCAGCCGCGTGGTTGCAACAACTCGGTCCAGCGATTCCGGCCCTCGGTCGTGTTGCAGACATTGCGGGTGCCCAGGCGGATTGGGGACCCCAGTTCCTGCTTGATCCGAGCGGCCCCTTCCAGAAACGTGATCAGCTTGTGCCACTTGGCGGGCGGTCGGAGCCGTTCAAACTCGGCGGGAGTGCCATCACCGTCGCAACTGACAAAGAGGTGCGTGACCACTCCCGAGCCAATCACGTCGCGAAGTTTCTTCTCGTCGAAGATCATCGCATTGGTCGAAACCTCCACGCGGTCTCGCTTCCAAGTCTGAGTTTTCAAGACCTCCAGCAATCCTTTGAGATCGGGGTGGAGGAACGGCTCTCCAAAATTGAATAACCGCATCACCTTCACACGATTGACATCCACATTCCGCAAGCAGGCATCGAACGCCTCGGGAGTGATGTGGTCGATCTTGGGCAGCAGGATCGAGTTGGGGCACCCGATGCAGCGCAACTGGCAGCCTTGCACAATATCGAAGTGAAACGTGCCAATGGTATCGAGCCGATATTCGTTCAGCTTGCGCTGAGCTACCCCGAGCAGAGGGGACATTGCATTGAGAATCGGTAAGGAATTGGCGTTTTTAAAGTTCATGGCAGCAAGGTGAACAAAAGAATCTAGGTTGGAGGACGGCCGTTGAGCCTGATTCAGGGAATGTGATGTCAGCGATCCACCGTTCTTACCAATTCGCACAGCCAAGAATACCGTCAGACGCTTGAGGGTGTCGAACGGAAGGCGTGAAAGCCACAGGAAACGGCGGCGTGGGGCTTAAAGTGGACCCAGGACAATTTTTTGTTTTGTAATATCCGCACACGTCAAGAGATTGCAACGGCGTTCTTACCCGTCCCGAACTAATTGCGAGAGCCAGCCTACGATGTGATATCTTTTGTTCTACTTTGAGTTTCAAAATAGGCAAATGCTCTGGTTTTGAAACCGCAACCAGGCGTTGGTTGGGATCGATCGGATTTGACGTCCGACGCTCAAGTCTTGGGTGATCCTGGCCACCATTTGTTCGCCCGTTCTTACGCTCCTGAGAAATGGCAAGCCGGCCAGTCCGACGGTGCTTCTATGTCTGTTTCCTTGTCGGTGGTGGTGGTTAGCTACAATCTCCCGCGGGAACTTCCCAGAACGTTGTTCTCGCTGTCGGCCGCCTATCAACGGGGTATCCCGCGTGACGATTACGAAGTCCTTGTGCTCGACAACGGCTCGGCGAAGCCCCCCCAGCTAGCGGATTTTGCCCACCTTGACCTGAATCTGAGGATCGAATCCACCGAGGTCCAGTCTTCCAGTCCCGTCGCGGCGATCAATCAGGGCCTCAGACAGTCGTCTGGGGAGATTATCGGCGTGTTCATTGATGGCGCAAGACTGGCGTCGCCCGGTTTGCTGGTGGAAGCCCGAGCCGCCTTGCAAACCCATAAGCGCGCATTCGTGGGCTCACGTGGCCGTTATCTGGGGCCCCAGTTTCAGCGCCTCTCCATGGCCAGAGGTTACAACCAGGCGGTGGAAGACCAGTTGCTGGCGGATTGTGGCTGGGAAAGCGACGGTTACAAACTCTTGGACGTTTCCGTCTTTGATGAATCCTCGGGACCCACCTGGTATGACCCGATTAGCGAGAGCAACAGTCTGTTCATGACTCGGTCTCTCTGGACCGAGCTGGGCGGTTATGATGCCGGCTTCCAGATTCCGGGGGGCGGTCTGGCGAATCTGGACACATGGTCTCGCGCGTGCGAGCTTTCGGACTCAACGGCCGTGGTGTTACAGGGAGAAGCGACGTTCCACCAGGTGCATGGTGGGGTGTCCACCAATGCTCCCAGGCAACGGCAACTGTTTGCCCAGTACAATCGAGAATACCGTGCCCTTCGGGGGCATGATTATCGTTATCCCAGCAAGCCGCTCGTGTTCTGGGGAGAACTTCCCAGGAATTCGCTCAGGTCCGAACTGGTGCCGGACAAGTTTTCCCCGCTGGTGTGGCAGAAGAAATTGGACCGCTTGAAACAGCAGGTCTTAACCTTGGTTCAAGATGTTTCGGGCATGGGTTGGATCGATAGTCAAGGGTCAAAAAGGTGAGCATCATGATCGACTCTCTTCCCGTTCGCACGGCCTCATTCCTGGACCGCAAGTCGATTATCCAAGAACTGTTGACCCGGCTCGGTGGCCAAACCTACCTGGAAATTGGGGTGGAGCTCGGCCAGAGTTTGCTGCCGATCCACGCCAAGAACAAGCTGGGTGTGGATCCCAACCCCATCGTCCCGTGGCGTGGTCGAATTACGATGGGCCTGCACAACCTTCTCTCTTCCGAGAAGGTTCGCTTATTGCAGATGACCAGTGACGAATTTTTTGCGAATCGCCAATCGATCTTGGGGGCACAAACCATAGACGTGGCGCTGGTGGATGGCTTGCATACCTATGAACAAGCTTATCAAGATGTGATTAACTGTTTAGACGTACTGAGCCCGAACGGGGTGATCGTGATGCATGATTGCAATCCGCCCTCGGAGCGAATCGGCCTGCGTGCTTATTCTCATGCCGAGGCCCTGAAAACCTTCCCTCATGATGGTGATACGCGCTGGTGCGGTGATGTCTGGAAGGCCGTTGTGATGCTCCGGTCGCTTCGCACCGATGTTCGCACGTTTGTGCTGGACTCAGATTTTGGGTTGGGGATTGTCACCCGGGGAACCAACCCGACGCAACTTCCCTTCAGCGAGACCGAAATTGACGCGCTGACATACCAGGATCTGGAATCCAGGCGTGATGATTTGCTCGATTTGCGGCCTCCCGAGACGTTCGACCGTTTTCTGGCTGACCATTTTGCCTGAGCCCAGCCCTAGACGGACGATGTTGAATGGCCCAAAACGGACCAAAGTCAGCCCTTGATCCCCGGCGATCAGGGCTGGGCCCGCTCTCACACACGTTTTTTTCGGGCCGAGAGGTTGCCGAATTGGCCATTCGCGGGGAGACCCCAAGCGTTGAAAACGCTCAGGCCGAGTGGGGGCGGCCTTGCCCCCTCAGTCCTTGGCAACACCCTACGGTATCGCCCGTAAAATCCTGGGCACAAGCCAGAAAAAAAGGGGGGGCCGGTCAGCTCAAGACGGCCGGTACGCGTGGGGAGAAGCCTGGCCCCAAGTGCACCCGCACCAGGCCCCACATAGGTGACGCAATGCCTGGAAATGGCCGTCCCACGCCAGAGCCGCGGCCTCACGCACAATGGTGGCAAACAGCAGCAGTTCCGCCGTGAGCAACGCGTACCGCTTGCGGTGGAAATGGCGAGCGCTTTCCACCTTCAGGTTCCAGCGCCAGCGATCCGATTTCTGAGCCCGGGCACCGTCTTCGACATCGTGCCACATCAGCGATTGGGGGTCGCACCAGATCTGCCAGCCGGCTTCCTGCATGCGCAGACAGAGGTCCATGTCTTCGTAATACATGAAAAAGCCAGGATCAAACAGGCCGACCTCGCGCAAGGCGGCGGTTCGCAAGAGCATGCCGTGGCCCCACACATAATCAACCTGGATCGGCTGCGTCACCAAGCCTTGGTCCGCTTTTCCAATGCCTGGAATGGATTGCCATAAGGGCAAGATTCGCTTCCAGGCACCGGCATATAGCAGCCGGGTCGAGCCGTCAGGCATCGGTTGGCTTGAAAGGGTCTTGGCGCCAATCACGCCGGCGCGGGGATAACGGTCTGCACAGGCCACAAGCTTCTCAATCAGGTCAGGAGCCACCAGGGTGTCCTGGTTGATCAGGAGCACGAACTCGTCGCCCCGCTCCATGGCCTGGCGGATCCCCTGATTACAGGCGGCACCAAAGCCGACGTTGGTGGTATTGCGCACAAACTCTACCGATTCGAACTGGCGGTGCGCCGCTTCAACCGAACCATCGTTGGAGGCATTATCCACCACCAGCAGTTGCAGCTTTCCATAGGTGCTTGCCTCCAGTGACTGCAAACACTGCAGTAGATCCACCCCTCCTTGATAGGAAGGGATGATTACCGTGACCGCGCCCGTGGTCCCTGTTCTAATCCTCGTCGCTTCCTGATCCAACTCGACCTCGGTATCCAGGTCAATTCTCATCGGAATGTACTCGAAACCCTTAGGAGCGAAGCTATCCCCAACCAGTCCAAGGTACCACGCTGGGAATTGCCAAGATCAGCTACCTGTGATCTTAAACGACGTTCCGTCCCCGACTGTTTCTTTCTTGGAACGCCCGGTGCGACGCCATTGGCCAGCGGCCACGGGTTCACAAGGGATGGTACGTTCCGTGTCAAGGAGCCGTGGGGTGGCTGGATCGGTTGGGGGCATTCCCCACGAGCCTGCAAGATGAACCCCGCCTTCCGTGTGGAAGTAGCGTCACTGGGCCACGAACTTCTTCTTCGAAGGGTGGTGCCATCGTTGTATGGACAATGACACGGCCGTGGAGATTTTTCAACGGTGAATCTTAATTCCACGAAAATGAGGGGCATTGCATGGTTAGCATTCATGCTTTTGTAACAATTGATACTTCTGTCTGCTGAATCAGGGTGGGGTGGCCGCACATGGCCTCGGGAATCGGTTAAAACTTAGTTTGAAATTCAGTGGAGCAGGGGATTCTTTAGACGGCATGCAGCGGAGTTCGTAATGTCAGCCCAGAATTCAGCACCAGGTCCGCTCAAACAGTCGGTGAGACGGGTCAAGAAATCCGTGGCCAAGGGATGGAAGAGCCTCAAGGAGCGAATTTCGATTCCCTACCTGAACCGGATGACCAGCCAGGAGCGGGTGGGCATTGTGTATCGCGTGCCCAGTGAGATGAGTATCGAGGAACGGCTGTTCCTGTTCGCCTTCATTCGCGGAACCCGCCCCCAGCGGGTTCTGGAGATTGGCTCCCGTCATGGCGGCTCGGCGGCCATCATTTCCTGCGCCATGGAGGATAACGGTCGAGGCCAGGTGATCGGGATTGACCCGGGTCCGGACATCACGGTCAAGAAGTCGTTGTTTCATGGTCGGTTCCATCTGATCTCCAGGCCGTCCCCCGAGGCCATTCCCGAGGCGTACCAGGTTGCCAATGGGTTCTTCGATCTGGTTTTCATTGACGGGCTTCATACCCATCGCCAGTGTGCGGCCGACCTGGCGGGGTCGCTGCCTTACCTGGCAGACGGGGGCTATGTCTTGTTCCATGATGCCTTCCATCTGGGTGTGAGTGAGTCGATCCGGCAGGCATTGGAGTCTGATCCTCGGCTGCATGATTGTGGTTACATGTGTGTGCGGCCCTATACGGACGAGCCCCTGCTCAGTTATCGCGGGTTGAGAATGTTGCGCTTTGCCAGCAGTGCCGTGGCCAACCCGGAACCGCTGATTGAGGCGGGTTACCGAGAGGTGGGCCTGAACCCTCCGGTACCGCATCCTGATCTCCTGGATCACGATGGCTGGTACTGCCGGCATTTTGAGCCCTGCCCGCACTGTCGAGCAGAAAAGGCGGCCCTGGTATCGAGCAAGCGTTAACCTGCATGTTCCCCCTGGTTTGGTTCAGGCCATGGGCAGGGGGGAAGCGTTGGGGTTGGGTTGCGGGGGGCGTGCCCGCCAACCGGAAGTTCGGGTAACATGGCGGCAGTCTTGCAGAGGGGGGGCTTCCCTGTGCGCTGGAACTGCGGCCCACCGGGCCGGTTGGAATCCGCATGATTGTGATCGTTTCCGCCTGGCTGCTGGTGGTGTTGGGCTGCACCGCCGTGGATTCAGGCCCTGGCAATTCGCTGGCCGGCCGGCCGGCTCGTGAGTCTGACCGGGCCTTTTTTGAACGTTTGATCAGGCAGCACCATCAGGCGGTCTTTGCAGCCCACCAGGCGGCTGGACCCGAACTGGGCCCGTTTCAGCCGGGGGTTCTGGTGGACGTACGTATGCCTCAGGCCCGGACCCGGATCCCGGAACCGGTGCTGACGGCGGTTGACTATTATTTTGAGCATGTGGAACGGCCAGACTGGGGCTCGGTGCGGCTCTATCGGGCTGCTGATCCGAGTTTGCTGCGGCCACTCTGGATTGTGTGGGTAAGGACCGATGGTGATGATGGCTGGGTCGAGTTGTTTGAGGCCTCGGGCTTGCCGGTGGGTGCCGGGCGCACCTACCTGGAACTGGTAGCCTGGGGCCAGACCGACGCCGTCCGATCGTTTGTCACCACGAGCGGTTATCCAGAAGCCCTTGCGGATCGGGCCAGCCGCACGCTTTGGTCTCAGAAGCCCTGACCCGGATACCCTGGCCGCCGCGTTCCTGGATCTTCGCTGCGGGCTCCTGGCGGCCGGTTCGCTTTCTACCAGTACCTTGCCCCCAATTTGAGAAAGGTCGCACGTGGATCACTTGTCAAACGACTTTCCCGGCGACTGGCCGTTACTCCAGGTTCAGACCATTCATGAACTGCGGGGGCCCAACCTGTGGACCAATCACCCTGCGCTGGAACTGTGGGTAGATCTGGGCCCGCTGACCGAGACGGCCTCAACCGACGTTCCCGGTTTCAATGACCGGCTGATGGCCTGGCTGCCAACCATGATCGAGCACCGCTGCTCGGTGGGTGAACGCGGGGGATTTTTCCAGCGATTACGGGATGGCACGTACCCCGCGCATATTCTGGAGCATGTCTCGCTGGAGCTGCAGACCCTGGCCGGTACCAATGTGGGCTATGGCCGGGCCCGGGCCATGCACCACGCAGAGCGGATTTACCGGGTGGTGATCCGGTGCGATGATTTTCAACTGGCGAGGGCCGCGGTGAACGAGGCCCTGGTTTTGATCCAGGCCGCCTATGCCGATACCCGCTTTGATGTTCCGGCGGCCGTGGCCAGAATTCGAGCGGCGGTCGGCACCGCAGCCGTTCTCGACCCCACCACCAGGGCCTTGCAGGCAACCGCCCGGACCCGCGGAATTCCGTGCGTGCAAATGGGGGAACTGGGCCTGCTGATGATGGGGCAAGGCAAACAGATGCGACGGATCCACGGCACGGCCACCGAAACCACGCCGGCGGTGGCTGAAGAAATTGCCGATGACCGGTCCATTTACCGCCCCTTGCTGGAGTCGCTCAGCGTTCCTGTGCCCCAGGGAGAACGGGTTCACTCGGCCAAGGCGGCCTGGGAAGAGGCCGAGTCGCTTGGTCTCCCCGTCATCGTCAAGCCGCAGTATCGTGACCGAGGGCCAGGAATCAGTGCGCCTCTCTCGACCCGTGAAGAGATCGAGGCCGCGTTTGCGGCGGCGGTCATGATCTCTTCCTATGTGGCCGTGGAACAGGTGGTTGAGGGCGACCGGTTCGAACTCTTGATGATCGATGGCCGGATGGTGGCCGCCGCCGCGGTTCCCGACCCCGACCCCGGCACGGTCGATGTTCCGGTCCACGATGTGACCGATCGCGTTGCCCTGGAGACCGCCCAGCAAGCGGCCGACGCCGTGCGGCTAGTGGGGCTGGACGTGGCCACCGTGGTGGTGATTGCCAAGGCCATTGATCGCCCCTTGAAAGCGCAGGGGGGTGTGGTGCGATCAATCGAGGGGCGACCGGACCTCTCTCCCTTTCTCCCACCCCGGACCAACCAGCCCCGGCCGATTGTCGAACTGCTGCTTGAGCGGGTGTTCCCCCAGGGAGTCCAGGGCCGGTTGCCACTGGTGGCCCTGGCTGGCGGCCCCGAACGGTACAAGGTTGGCCGTCTGGTCGAAGGCTTACTGCACGCACTTGAACGAACCGGGATTGGTCATGCGGGGCATGGCTTGCGGCTGAACGGCCACGATTTACACGGCCGGTTCACCTGCGCATTTGACGCAACCCGCTCGCTGTTGCTCAACCCCCAGCTGGAAGTGGCCGTGGTTGAGGTGGGCCGCCGCGATGTGCTGATGGACGGCCTGGGCTTTGACCGTTGCGCCGTGGGCGTGGTGACCGGCCTGGACGAGCATGCCGAGCTACCCTTGCCAGGCTGGGGCTTTGAGCATCCTTCCGAGAATCTGTTCCGCGCCGAGCGGTGCGTTTTGGAGGTGGTGCAAGACAGCGGCACCAGCGTTTTATGGGCCACCAACCCGCACCTGGACGCAATGGTGGAGAAAGCCAAGGGGCGGGTGCTGCTGGTGGGGCCGGCGGCCGACCTGCCGGCTCTGGCGGCGCATCAGGCGGCCGGCGGCCCTTGTGTCTATCTGGAAGCCGGCCCTGCCCATACCTCGGCCCTGGTGCTGGTGCCCGGCGGTGGGGCGGAAGCCTGCCGGCTTGGCTGCGATGCCAAGGTGCTGGCGGGTGCCCGCAGTGTGCTCAAAGAGTTGCAAGGGCAGGAACTGGGGCTGACCGATGAAGAAGCCCTCTGCCTGGCGGTGGCGGCGGTCTGGGCCCTGGGTGAAACCGCCGAAGCCCTGGCACAAGCGCTGGCCAAACTGGGAGCCGGCTGACGGCCGCTCGTAAACTCCTTCACCCCAGCCTGCTTCAAGCGCGTGGTGGGGCCCGCTTGGGGAACAGGCTGGAGAATGCTTACGGCCGGAACTGGAGAAAACACCACACAACGCGGCGGGAGGGGTGTTACCATTGGGAACTCCGGCCTCAAGACCCGCCTGAAGAGGTCTTTGGCTTGAACCCCATGAGAATTCCAGATCAGGATGTGACTTATCATGAACCCCAGATCTTTCCTGGCACCGGTCGCGTTTTGCCTATTGGCCGTCTTGACGGCTGGAGCCAGGCCCGAAGCGGAATTTCAGTCGCTGTTCGATGGTCAAACGTTGAAGGGCTGGAAGGCGCTGGAGATGAGTTACTGGTCGGTGCGTGATGGGGCCATCACCGGGCAGTCGACCCTTGAGAACCCTTGCAAATCGAATCAATTCATGGTGTGGCAGGGGGGTGACGTTGCGGATTTTGAGTTGAAACTCAAATTTCGAGTGACGGGGAACGGCGGCAACTCAGGGGTTCAGTTCCGCAGCGTGCTCAGGCCCGATGGGCTGGCGGTTGGGTACCAGGCCGACATTTATCAGAGCGGGCCTTATCTGGGTGGCGTGTGTGATGAGTTGCACACGCGTAAGGGTCCGGAATTGCTGGCCGCCAATGGGAAAAAGTCAGTCATAGACGCAACCGGCCAACGCACGGCCACCGATCTGGGTGCCATGGCCACCATGAAACCACCCGGCGAGTGGAACGACTATCACATCACGGCCCAAGGTCAGCACATCATTCTGGAAATCAACGGAGTCAAGAGTACCGAGTTGATCGATCAAGAAGACGGCCAGTATGACCTGAGCGGGTTCCTGGGCTTGCAACTGCGATCAGGCGAGCCGATGACCGTGCAGTTTAAAGACATTTACTTCCGCAAGCTGTGAGCCAGCGGTCCAGCGGCCGCCGTGTTCCTCATCGCCCAGCGTGTGAGCGAGTGATGCCTTTGGCCGGCAAGTTTTCAGGGGTTTTCCAGAGGCTGTTCTCAGCCATGCCCCTGGTCAACGGCGTGCGAGCCGGGTACCAGCAGGGCTCGGCGTTTGGTGCCCACGGGGGCCACGGTCTTGCTCAGCCTTGAAAGCCGGTGGCTCAGTCTCCAGGCGGTCGACGATTCCAGTTCGGCCTGTTCACGGCGGGTCTGTTCGAGCTGGCGGGTCAGGTCGGCTTCTGCCTGGATCAGGCGCTGGTGTTCCGCTTCAACATGGTGAATATGTTGCTGCTGGTGGGTAACGATGGTCTGGAGCCGGCCGAGTTCGGCCTGCATTTGGTCCTGTTCGGTCAGGAGCTGCTGTTGCCTGACCAGATGCTGCTGGGCGGTTTGCAGTTCCATGCCGAAGCGAATTCGCTGCCCCAGTTGTTCAAAGAACGCGCGAAGCTGGTCGGCCGGTGCGCCTTGGGTGGAAACCAGGGTGCGCACCGCTGGCGGCAGCTCGGTTCCCACCGCCAGCACGCCCAGGCCGTGCTCATGACCAAAGGTGAAGCTGGGGTAGCGGGCCGTCAGTTCTTCCCAGACCTTCCAGACGCCGAAATCGGTCTGGCGCTCGGTTACGTCGTGGAACAAGATCACCCCATGCTGGCTCATCTTGGGGAGCCAGGTCTCAAAGTCATGGCGCGCGGCTTCATACGTGTGGTAGCCATCAATATGCAGGAGATCAATTTGACCTGCTGAGAACAGGTTGGCAGCCTGATCAAAATCCATTCTGAGCAGGCT
Organism: uncultured Planctomycetales bacterium; assembly: GCA_903926465.1. GTDB lineage: Bacteria > Planctomycetota > Planctomycetia > Isosphaerales > Isosphaeraceae > CAIYJE01. Next base: position 17,970 of record CAIYJE010000195.1, on the reverse strand, counting down.
GGAGAACCGGGCGTAGTGGGCCCCATGGTGCGCCTGAAGATCCTGGAACACCGGCTCGCTGTAATTGCCGGCGTGCGGATCTCCGGCCCAGGTGTCTACGCCAAAGGTCCTGGTATCCAGGCTCAGGTTTCCCACCGCCTGGCAAAAGGCGCAGAAGGAAACGCCGTGGTGCACGCCCAGTTCCACCAGCACGCGTGGCTTCAGGACCGAGGTGAGCCAGAACGCGAACGGAATGTGTTCGATCCAGGCCGAGTGCCCAAGCCGTCTGGGGGTTTCCAGGCACACGGGATGGTCGAGCGGATTGATGGTTCCAGACACGGTATCAGCTTCCTCATGAAGGCTTGGGCACGTGGTCGCCGGGTGGGTTCTTGATCTGGGGACGGCTAGCGAAGCTGTGGGGTTTGGTCCGGGTTCGTGAAGCGCTGTTGCAATTCCAGATGCCTGGCCGACGGGCGAACGAACCGATGAGGGCCCTTGGTTGCCGGATTCACCGGCTGCTGGGTGCGGATTCCGGCCCAGGCCAGCAACTCATCCACCCGGGGACTGGCCGCCTGGACCGAGTAATGATCTTGCAGATTCTGGCGTCCATGGGTGACCAGTTGCTGCCAGAGGTCGGGGCTGCTCCAGAGCCTGACCACCGCGGTGGCGAACTCGTGGGGCGTGCTGGCAATCAAGATGTCATGTCCGTGCGTGAGGTGCATCCCCTCGGCCGCAATCGGGCTCCCCACCACCGGTACCCCCAGCGCCATGCTTTGGTTCACCTTCCCCTTCACGCCGGCCCCGTACCGGAGTGGAGCCACGGAAAGTCGGCAACGGTCGAACAAGGGTTCCACCTGGGGCACATGGCCGTGCACCTGAATCTGGGGACCTGCCAAGGCCAGAATTTCAGGCGTGGGATCTGGGCCCACCACGTGAAAGACCACCTCAGGGAGCTGGGCCTGGATCTCTGGAAAGATCTCGCGTGCAAAATAGAGCACGGCATCCGCGTTGGGCGCATGCTCAAACCCGCCAATGAACAAGAAGTCTCGGCGTTGCTGATATCCTGGGCGTGGGGAATGATCGACCGGATAAATGGTTGGCAAAACCTTGATTGTGCACCCTGGGCATTCCGCCTGGAGCCGCTTCTGCTCTTCGGTGCTCACCACCAGCGTGAGGTCGGTTTGCTCAACCAGGCGCAGTTCCTCGGCCTTGCGGTCCAGAAGATCGGCCGGCAGGTCGGTCAGCCTCTGGATCCGGGCTTGCCGTTCTTCCCTCAGAAACTGCAGGTCGACCGTGTCAAACACCACCCGAGCCTGGGGCGCGTATTGTCTGACAGCCCAGAGATGTCTGGCCGTCACAAACGCCCTGGAAAGTACGATCAGGCCGAAATCGGTCCCCTGTTCGCGCAGGTAGGTGTTGATGTGGTCATAATAGGGCTTGCGGATCACCTCTACGCCCAGCGCCTGGAGATTGTCCAGATACGGAGGGTTGGCAATCAGGTTTTCTGGGACAAACGTGACGTGGTGGCCACGGGCCCGGAACGCGACCAGCAACTCCCACATGCGCAATGAGCCGCAGTCTCGGTCGGGGGTCAACTCGCGGTGATCAATGACCAGAATGTGGTCGGGCCGGGGGCTGGCTAAACCATGGGCATCCACAATCCGGAACCGACTGGTGGGCGGCGTGGGATGACCCTTGAGCCGGTGCTGCCACCGGTCACGAAACTTGGGCTGATTGATCCGCTGGAACGATTTGACGCCCGAGTCCAGGTTGGTGCCGGAACTGACCCCTTCATGATGGATAATCCGGGCGCGAGGCTGGTACAGCACCTTGTGGCCCGCGTGCCGGACTTTGAAGGCCAGATCGACGTCTTCGTAATAGGCGGGGCTGTAATGGGCATCGAAGCCGCCCAGTTCCTCAAACAGCGGTTTGGGAACCATGATGCACGCGCCTGAGCAGTAGTCGGCCTCGCGTAGGAAGTTGTAGCGCGGGTGCTCTGGGTCGTCTGAGTGGCCGTAGTTGGCGCCGCTGGCATCGCCCCAGATCACACCGCCGGCTTCCTGGAGCCGGCCATCCGGGTAAACCAGCTTGGCACCCACCAGGCCGGCCTCGGGAATCTGCTGGAAGGTTTCGTGCAGGGCGGCCAGCCAGCCCTGGGTGACCACCGTGTCATTATTCAGAAATACCAGGTACGCACCGCGTGCGGCGCTGGCGCCCCGGTTGCAGGAGCCAATGAAACCCAGGTTCTGGGGGTTGCGCAGGTAGACCAGGCCCGGGCCATTCTCCAGGACGGCCTGGGTGTCGTCGCTGGAAGCATCGTCGATGACCACCACTTCGTAACGGATCTCGGGACTGGTGGACCGAGCAATCGAATCCAGGCAGGCCCGCGTTTGTTCCAGGTGGTTATAGACCGGAATGATGATCGAGACGTCGACCGGACTCCAGTGCGTGAAGACCGGGATTGGGAGTGGGCCTGGATCGAGATCTGATTGAAAGTGCGCCCCCAGATTCTGGATTTCAGAAGCGATTGGCTCCTGAACTGGCGGGCGGCCTAGAATCCGCCGGCCTGCTTTGCGACAAGCGGAGACTGGTCCCTGGGTCAGGGTGCTCCGGCCGAACCGCGCGAACGCGTTCCAGCACCGGCCTCGGAACGTCCCTTCCCGAAACAGCTTGCGTCTGGCCGAGCGTGCCCGAGACACGAGAACCCAGGCCAGGCTGGTCTCAAGTTCGGCCAGGCTCTGCTTGAGCAACAGGTTCTGATTCTCAAGGGAGGCAATCTGGGCTCTCAGCCGCGTCTGCTCGCCTGTGTGATCCATATCCTGCCTTTTCCTTTCCGGCAGCGGAGCAGAATTGCGCGTGGCAAGGCGTAGATCCGGGTAACCTGGCGTCCATGCCATGGCCCCCTTTGTTCTCGGCAGTTTGTTTGGGCCGCGTCACAAGATCGGCTTTGCGTTCGCGTTTTCGCAAAGATGTCCCATTGCGTCAATCCCGGTCGGCCCACGGGGCGGCACCAGCCGGCCGGCCTTGGAACGCGGTTGGCATCGGGCCTTGAACAGGGCTTGGTCCGGATTTGGGATGGGTCATGCGGCCGTTTTCCGGAGTTGACGCCTGGCTGCCACCAACCTGAGCGCCGCAGCTTCCCGCGAGGAACCGGGCGGAGCAAGCAGTTTGCGATGGCGCCTGGCAAAGCCGGTCACCCGACGATAGGTCTGCAAGATCAACGGCGTTTCAAGCCGTTTCACGGTGTGTTTCAACTGCTCGACTTCACGTTCCAGCCGCTCGGCAATCGCCCGGTTCACGGTGTACATGCAAGCCTTGTGGAGGGCATCTAGATAATCGAAATTGGTGGTGAACAGGTCCTCAATTTGTCGGACGAGCGCTGGTGCGTGGGAATTGTCGCGGTGGGCTAGCAGCACGGTCTGCGCTCCGTGGAGCGAGGCCGAAACCTCGCTCAACCGCCAGAACCGGGCCTCTGCCGAGTCCAGGCAGGCGGCCACCAATTGGTTGGCCGCAGTGCATGTGTCAAGTCGCCCCGCCCCAAGAACAAGAATCAAGGCCTCTGGGGCGTCTTGCAAAATGGCCAGTGGGCCATCGGCGGCCAGGGGAGACCGCTGGGCGTCGACCAGGATCAACGGCTTTTCATGGGGCCTTCGCCGCGCCACCGCCAGGGCTTCGTCTGCCTGCGAGATGGGTTGCAGCGTCCGAGCCGCAGCCAGGGCCGCGTCCAGCGCGTAATTGGTCAAGAGCCCGGGTAATTCGGCCTGGTCGCTTGGCTCGACCAGTAGCCTGCACGTTCGGTCGTTGGCCAGGCAAACCACGCTGCTTCCCGCCCCGGTTGTGGCCCAGGCCAGGTCGATGACCAGGGCCGGCCCGGGACCAAATTCAAGAAACAGGTGAATCAGGTACGCGTCAAGCGGGCCAAACCGGTCGGTTTGCGAAGGACTGGCCCCCCTCCTGGCTGCAAACTCGGCAACGGAACTCCAGACCGAGTCGAGCGTGGCGATCTTGGGGAGCCGTGGCGTGGAAGGCGTGGTCATGAACTTGAGATCCTGACTCTGGATATGTGACTCAAAAGTGGCGCAAGCCCTGCGTCAACACGTGATTTCAAAACCTCGTCCCGCCAGCTTGCAGACTTTGGAGCCAGGCCCGGGTTTGAAACGGCTCGTCAGGGCCGAAAACCGTGACTCAGAGGTAACCCACTCCGGGGAGATAGCTCAGTTGCTCGGTGCGAGTGGCTAGGAATTTCCGGAAGCCGACCTGCTTATAGATCCGCTGGGTACGGTCCCATTGCGCGTTCCACTGGGTATCCGAGTGGGCTTGAACCATCGAGTTGGGCAGCTCGTAATAGCAGCCGATGGAGAGGGGAATAAAGATGATCCGGCGACCGTTGGTGGCCAGATGCATCCACATTTCCCAGTCTTCCCAGTACTGAGAACAGTAGCCATTCAGATCCAGAAGTTGAGCCCGATCAAAGAGCGCACAAGTATCAATGTAATTCTGATCAAATAAGCGGGATTGGATACTCTCATTGCTCAGGAGTTGAAATGCCTTGGACGAGCCCTGGCGGCATTTGAACAGGTTGCCGTAAACGCTCGCCGCGCCGGTTTCGCGCAGAGCCCGATAGAGCGTGGGCATGTTCTGGGGGAAAAGCTCGTTGTCTGCGTCCAAGAACACAATCGACGCATACTGGGAGTGCCGCAAGGCGGAATTGCGTGTCTCTGCTGGGCCGGAATTGGTCAGGTGCTGGCGAACCCGGAGCCCCTTGCCGGCATAACGCGCCTCAAGGTTGCGTAGCAGTCCCGAGGAACCGTCGCGTGAACCGTCGTCGATGACAAGCACTTCGGCCGGCACATCGAAGGACCGCAATTCACGCACCACCTCCAGGGCTGAAAGGATCGAGCGAGGCAGGAAGAATTCATGATTCCAGGTCGGAATCGCAATCGTCAGGCCATCCATGTTTGCCAACCCCCCTCTGCCTGCGGTCAGGCCACCCGTTTCAGCGAACTTGCCGGACCATTCCCATGCACCGTGGACGGTTGAACGAATCCACACGTGGTCAACCATCGCCGGATCTCGTCTTCCAGCCTGGGGAAGCGCAAGTATTCGGCTGCGAACGTCTGCCAAGATTCCTGGAAATCCAGGCAGTTCAGCATCTCAGCCACGTGGGATTCACGGACCACCAGATCCGCGAACGGCAGATGGGCTGGTAGCTGGTCACGGTCGCCCACCACCTTGATCGGAACACAGCCGGCCATCCAGGCCGACTTGAACCGGAGCAATTCCATGGAAAAGTGCTCGTGATGCGAGCACCACACGTAGAATTGCGTTCGTTCCAGAACCTTTAGGAGCTGCCGTGGACCCAGGTGCGGAGCACCAGGCTTTTTCAGGGCTGAAACCTCGGGCAGGTAGATAAACCCGCCAGGATCGAACTCTTTGACGAGCTGGTGAGCCAGGGCCACCCACCGCGGCTGATTCAAACCCACAAAGGCCCAGGGAATGGTGCGCTCGGGCCCTGGGTCGGCCACGTGTTGGAGCTGAGTCTGTGACTTCAGCAGCCCGTCAAATACGAAGTCGTACCTGAATCCCTGCTTCTGCACCGGTTCACCCTGCTCGGCATAACCGAGGTCAAGCACCCGGCGAATTCCCAGCGCCCGGCAGTGCTCCAGCCCCCGGCGGTACTCGTTCGTTCGAACACAATCCCACGTCAAGGCCACCGTGCTCTCGCACTGCAGGCAGACCCTGGACAGCAGGGAACGGCCGTCCGTCCCTGCATGATCGAGGACCTCGCTGATGTTGGCGATCAGGCAAAGTTCGTAGCCCCCTGGCGGCACCGCGTCCACGGTGCACACCGTCACTGTTGCTCCCAGCGCTTGCACGGCCTCTCCCAGCCAGCGGCCATACAGATCATGGAATTCATGGACAGTGCCGGGAATCAAAACCAACACCCGCAGCCGCTCTGGTGGCGGTTGCCAGAGGTGTGGTGGCTCAGACAGGGTGTTGCCAACGATCTTTGGGGCCGCGTGGTTCACCGGGTTGCCCTCATTGGGAATGAGCCAGGAGGTTTGGGCTGTTCACGGGGCCTGTGTAGGCCTGGTGGTTTGCCTTGCTTGGATCGGTACGTGTTGGGGATGCAAGTTTGGGCAAGTCCCCTCTTGGCCTCGATAGGCTTAGCGGCCTGCCATCGTCTTCCTTCCTGCAATCCTTGTTGGAACCTGCTACCGACCGGCTTGGTCGCGGCCGAGCCGGTTTGGGATCACTTCACAGAACTAGAGGACGGTTGGAAACCGGGTGAGCGAACAGGGAAATGGGCTGATCTGGGAACGGATCTGGACGAGATCTGGCTCTCGGCTTAACATCCCCGCCGTGTTCCACGCCCCACCGCCAAGTGCGGTTGCTCTCGTGGGAAATCCAGGAGCGATAGGGTCGGCCGCGCGAAACTGGCCGCCGGGGGCGTTTTTGAGGAGTAGGTTTGTGCTCACGAATGATCAGTGGCAAATCCGTCTCGCTGAGAAAGATGCCAGGATCGACCGCCTTGAACGGCGGCTCGATGAGCTCGAACGCCACCAAGAGCAGGTCTCCAGTTCTCTGACCTGGAAGCTTGCCAACAAAATCCGAGGCGCAGCCCGACGGGTGGCCCCGCCCCAATCTCGCCGTCGCCAGGCGTTGAAACGAAGCTATCGGGTGATCCGTAACCTTCCAGGCCTGCGCAGCCGGCTCCGGATCTGGACCCCAGCGACCGGCCAGGGGCTCTTGTTTTCGGAGTTGCCGTGGAATTACCAAGGCACCGGGGCCGGTCCGGCAGCCCGTGCCGGCAACCGGTTCCAGTTGCTGCTGGTGGGGCATTCTGCCTGTCGTACGGGTGCGCCTCACTGCTTGCTGCGGCTGGCCGAAGAACTTCGTGGTTTTCCAGAGCTGGACTGCTGGGTGGTTTTGAAAGAGGGAGGGGACCTGGTGGAGGCGTTTGCCAAGGCCGCCCCAACCCTGGAACTCAAACAGCTGGAAGAGCGCGGCTTTGGTGCGCTCACCGACCTGCCCGCGCTGATCGCACGCATGTTCCGCGGTTATGCCGAGGAGGGGATGGCGCTTTGCAACACCATGGCAGTGAGCGACTTTCACCCGGCCCTGGCCGATGCCGGCGTGCCGGTACTCTCCTGGATCCATGAACTGCCCAGGGCCATCCAGATCTATGGTGGCCAGCAAGCCATGCGGCAGATCGAAGCGGCCTCCAGGAAAGTGATTGCACCGGCGAACGTTGTCAAACAGTCGCTGGTCGATCTTCACGGCTTCAATTCGGCCGCCGTGGAAACATTCCATTACGGTCTGGCGCCCAAGACCTGGGGCCAAGATCGCGCGAGCGCTCGGAAACGGATTTTGCAGGAACTCCAGCTTCCCGAGAACAGCCGGCTCGTTCTGGGCTGTGGTACCGTGGACCAGCGCAAGGGGGCCGACCTGTTCGTGCAGGTGGCCGGCCGCTTGCTGGACACCGAGTTCGACGGCTCGCCCACCCACTTCATTTGGGTTGGGCATTGCAATGACATTTTGCTCAAAACCTGGCTCGAACATGATGTCCAGGCCACGTCCCAGGCCCACCGCATTCATTTTGTCGGGCCCCGGCCAGACCCCACCGACTTCTTTCTGGCCTCCGATCTCTTCTTGCTGACCTCGCGTGAAGATCCCTGCCCGTTTGCCATGCTGGAAGCGATGGAGACCGGGCTCCCGGTGCTCGCATTCGCGGGCTCTGGCGGGGCCGAAGAGGTGCTGCCCGGCTCTGGAATTTGTGTGCCGTACCTCGACGTGGAAGCGATGGCGCAGGCCGCCCATCGCCTGCTTCAAGATCCCGACCGGCGACAGGCCCTGGGGCAACATGGCCAGCACGCCATTCGCACCGAATTCACCTGGCCCCGGTTCCTGGCCCGGTTCCGGGAACTGCTGGAATCCAGCTATCAGTATCAGCCCGATCGACCTGAGCGGGTGCCCACGGTCTCGGTGATTGTTCCCAACTATCGCCATGCCCAGTACCTGGAAACCAGGCTCCGCAGCATCTTTCAGCAAACTCTGCTGCCCTCGGAAATTGTGGTGCTGGATGACGCCTCGCCCGACCACAGCCTGGAGGTGATCGAAAGACTGGCCGCCGAGTCACCGGTGCCGTTCAGAATTGTGCCCAACACCCAGAACAGCGGCAGCACCTTCCGCCAGTGGATCAAGGGGCTGGAGCTAGTCACCGGCGACCTGGTCTGGATTGCCGAGTCGGATGACTGCTGCCATCCCGATTTTCTGAGACGCCTGGTGCCCCGATTCATGGACCAGGATGTGAAGCTGGCCTACTGCCAGTCCAGGTTGCTGGGGCCCGAGGATGAACGGCTGGCCGACGATTTTCTGGACCACACCCATGACCTTTCCCCCACCCGCTGGCGGGCCCCGTACGTGGTGTCGGGCCGTGAAGACGTGGAACGGGGCCTGGCGATCAAGAACACCATTCCCAACGCCAGTGCCGTGCTGTTCCGCCGCGCAGGCCTGCTCGAACACGCCCAAGAGCTTCTGCAACTCCAGTTGAAGTTTGCAGGAGACTGGTACCTGTACGCCAGGCAGATCCAGAACGGGAGAGTGGCGTTCATCCCGGAATCTCTCAATGGATTTCGTCGTCATCCCCAGGGGGTCACTCAGCATGCGGTGCGGGGCCACCTGCATGCGTTTGAAACCTTACTGGTGCGGGCGTTGGTTTGTGAAATGTATCCGGTTTCCGCCGATACTATGGCCCGCAGTCTGGCCCAAGCCATGTTTGAACATGAATTTCTGGGTACCATGTATGGGCTGGATCAGCCTCCACTGACCACGAACCCCGCGCTGGTGCCCGCATTCGATCGTTTACGCACCCGGTTTGCGGCCCAGACTGGTGTCTCGGCAGGCACTGCGGAACCTGTGCTGCTGGTGCTTGACCGGCTTGATGAGATGGATGGTGGCCGGCTTGATCCTGGTGTGCACGAGGCCAATCGGCTGGCTCAGGATCGCCTGGTCTTTGTTTGCCTGGTGCATCCCCATGATCATGTAGGCAAGCGTCCTTCAAGGCTTGCCGCCCAGGTGGTTCTGCTGGAGGGCACTCCCAACCGGATGCCCTGGTCGGCGGTTGTCGACCCGACGAGTCAGGCTTCCTCACCCAGGCCCGATGTCCGGACTCGCCTCCTACGGGAACTGATCCGGTTTCACCAGATCAGGGCGGTCAAGACGATCACGCCAGACGCTCAGCAATTTGTGCACCAGTTGTGCGAGGGCTGGGAAACCCAGCTCCGGCCCCTGGAGGCAACCGGTCGGGGGGCGGCTCAGCTCATTGTGCATCCGGGTACAGCTGTACCTCATCATGGGGCGCGGGTGCTGGGGGCCACCGCCGACAGCCGGAGTGAGCTGGTCCGTTGATCCCATTTGCTTGAATCAACATGTCGCTCTGAGGGGTGGGACCTGGGCGCTGGTCGCCGCAGAGTTCCGCCGACACCAGGATCTCGTTCACCAGGGAAGGATGGCAAATTCAATGTCCGCATCCAAACATTCGGAACACTCGATCTCTGAAAACCCGGAAAATCAGGAGAACCAGCAACGCCCTTCGCGCATGCGGCGGCTGTTCTCGCGGATCACCGGTGAAAAACCGGTGGCGGTGCTCGCGGAATTGGGGCCACCGCCCATTGCCCCGGCTGTGGTTCAGCCAGACCCCGAGCCGGAACCGGTGGTCGAAGAACCGCCCAAGATCAGTGCCTATGAGCCCAATGGCGATCTGACCGAGATCCAGCTTGGGCACAATGCGGTGGCCGCCCGCAAAGAGGGCGTGAGTGCCGACGTTCATCCCCAAGATTTCATCTATCATTTTTGCTGCACCCATCCCCAGCTCACTCCCGAAGCGGCGGCCAATTATTACTTTTCCGACGGTGCACGCTCGGCCCGGAAATTTGTGGATCTGGTGAGTACGTTTGAGGACCTCAATCCTCGCTCGATGGATCTGCTTGAATTTGCATCCGGTTATGGGTGCGTGAGCCGCCACCTCAAGAAATATCCTCAGATCAACCTGACCGCCTGTGACATTCATGAGCAGGCGGTGGGTTTTGTGCAAGACTCGCTGGGGGTGAAGACGGTGCTTTCCAAAAGCACTCCCGAGGCGTTCACGCTTCTGCAATCGTATGATCTGGTGTTTGCGCTGTCATTTTTTTCGCATATGCCCAAGTCGTCATTTGGGCGCTGGGTCCGGGCGCTGTATGGTTGCCTGAAGTCGCCCGGTTATCTCCTGTTCACCACCCACGGCCAGAAAAGCTGCTCGATGCAGAGTATCACGCCAGACGACATTCCCGCCGATGGCTTCTGGTTTCGCGCTGCCAGTGAGCAGCATGACTTGGATACGGCCGAATACGGCACCTCCATCACCACGCCTGACTTTGTGATTGGCGAGATCTACCGCCAGACGGGGGCCCGGATTGTGGCCTATCGCCAGGCCGGCTGGTGGGAGCACCAGGACCTATATGTGCTCAAGCGGGAAGCCTGAGCGACTCTCTCTCTCTCTCTCTCTCTCTCTCTCTCTCTCAAATCTCCAGCGCATCAAGGCTCGAATCCAGCTCATGGCCGTGCCACTTTGGAAATCACAGCCTTGGCTGGGTCGCGGGTGTGCGCGTCTAGAGAGCCAGGCTGTGACCGTTCGCCATGATCGAGCGGTCTACCTGCTTTGGGAAACTGTGTACGAGGTTGGGTTTCACAACCTGGGTGAAGGTCTTTGAGAATGTGGAATAAGAGATGTTCTTCATCAAAAAATCAAGCTTCTGATACAGATATTCAGGATCGCTGGTTAATCGAGGGAACCTGATAAAAGTCATCGGGATATTGTGGTCTGTCAATACGTCGATCAGTTTATAAAACTGCATACTCAGAATGAACTCTTGATGCTCTGGGGTTTCCGTACGCCAGAGCCCACCAGGCACGCTATCGGGGCCCAGAGCTGGGTCTGCCGCGTTCTGGACCTGCCTGCGGCTTTCAGCGGCGTCAAAGATATCCCGGATAGGTATCAATGCATGATCAATGACAATTCGTTTCTCACTCAAAATCTCTGGAAGCTGATCGCACAGCCAAGGGCTCTTGATGAGATAGGGGCTGTTTTGGGATCGGATATCTAATTCCAGGCCGGCATTGCAATTCTGATGGATGTTGGCGGCCAGCGTTGACCGGGTGAATCCTGTATCCAAGCCGAGTTCGGTGAGAAGCTCAGTCAAAAAAGTTGTTCCCGATCGACCTGTCCCTGAGATAATGACATGATGCTTCAAACCACTCTGAGCGACGATCGGTTTCTTGAAAAAAAATGGGAAACGTTTTCGTTTTTTGTCCATGGCTTAAACGCTTTCTCGTGACGTCTGCGAGCGAATTCGGCGAATCATTCCGGACGGCTCTCCGGGTTTCTATCCCCAAAATCGGCCCCTGAGATTGGAACGTTAAACAGATCTTCGGTCAAGTTTGTAGAGTTGTGTGCGATTTTTGGGGCGGATCCGGCCCCAGTTTTTATGTTCGGAACCAAACGCTACAACCCCACCCCGACCTCTGGGTCGATCCCGAACCGGCAACGCCCGGCATTGTGCTGAGCCGTTGGAATGGCGGAACACCTTCAGAGTGGATCTCTGGCGGCCCCGCGGACTGGCGGTTGCCGGAAAGGTTGGGGCAGCAAGCCGATGGTCTCGATGCCAATCAGCCGGTGAGTGAAAAAGGGTCATCCTTTCCTGCTTAAAATGGCGATAACTAGAAAATCATGGCTCAAGGCAGTGAATTATTCACCGAAAAAGGCTTGGAAGTCCGAGCAATAACGGGCGCTCAACTGGGCTTGATCCGCGAGTCCCTGATCGGGCTAGCCACGCCTGCGTGGTGGGTTGGCCTGGTTGAGATTGATGAGCAGACCGTGCGTTGGGGCTTGAGCTGGTGGGAACGTTCTCTGGCTTGGACCGCGTCTTGGTGATTGAGGAAAGGTTGGCTGGCACGATGCAAGCAGCGACAGGATCGCATGGGGCACCAGACCAGGGCGTTGAGAGTCAGGATCCGCAGCAAAAACGGACCGGTTTGCGTCGCCTGTTTTCCAAGGTGGTGGGAGAACGGACGGTCGCCCGTGACGAGGTGAAGCCGAAGCCGGTGGCCGCCGCCCCGTTGGCAACTTCCGCTCCAGCCGCCGTGGTTGAAGCCCAACCCGTGCCCGAGCTAGCCCAGACGCTGCCGGTGCCTGCGGTTGAGACCCCGGTGGAAGCGCCTGTGGTGGCCAAGGTGGCCCGGGTGGCTGCCGTGGCCAAGCCTGCCGCCGCTCCTGCACCCGCACCGGCGGCCCCGGTCGCGATTGTTCGGACTCCCGAGCCAGAGCCACAACCAGACCTGGACGCCAATCTCTCTGAACCCACAGTCGAGCTGACCAAAACGCAACGCGCGTTCAATCGCGAAGCTGCTGCCGAGGAAGACGTGCTGCCGGACGTGCATCCTGGGGATTCTGTGTATCAAGCGGCTTGCACCCATCCCATGCTCACCGAAGAGCAGGGGATTCAGTATTACTTCAGCGATGGTGCCCGCTCGGCCAAGCAACTGGTTGAGATTGTGCGTGGGCTGCCCGACCTGGATCCCCGCTCGGTCGATCTGTTGGAATTTGCGTCGGGTTACGGCCGGGTGAGCCGGCACCTGAAAAAATATCCCCGGATCAAGCTGAGCTGCTGCGATATCCACGAGCCAGCTACCACCTTCTTACAGGATGCGCTCGGGGTCAGGTCCGTGCTGTCGGATAGCCTGCCCGAGGCCCTGGTGGTGCCCCAGTCTTATGATATTGTGTTTGCCCTTGGATTCTTTACGCAGATGCCCAAGGCCTCGTTCGGGCGTTGGATTCGTGCGCTTTATGACACGCTGAATGCGCCCGGTTACCTGATTTTTACCACCCATGGGTTGAAGAGCTGCGCCCACCAAGGGATGACCCCGGCCGAGCTTCCCGCCGATGGCTTCTGGTATCGCGGTGCCAGCGAAGAGCATGATCTCGATCCCGCCGAATACGGGACCTCCATCACCACCCCTGACTTCGTGATTGGCGAGATCTTTCGCCAGACAGCCGCCCCCATTGTGGAATATCGGCACGGCTACTGGTCGGGCCACCAAGACCTTTGGGTCGTGAAACGGCAAGACTGAGCCTGCGCCCACCCACCACGGGTAACTTACACGACCAGCCTTGGCGTTGTTCACAGCGCCAGGGCTGGCTTCGTTGATTCGTCTTTGGGTTCTGAGTTGCAATGCGTTCAGGCGTGTGGGTGTCTCTCATGGTTGCAGGCAGGTTACCTCGACGCTGGCACCACAAACTCCTAAGAAACGGTGGCGGAATGAAGAAGGGCTCCCATGATCGATGGTCTGGCTTCTTGCCGCCACTCGTTCTCCGAGAAAACGCCGGGCCGATTTGGCAAGTGTTGACATAAACGTAAATTTCACTTGGGCGTACGTCTCAATTGCTGGTTTCAGATTGGGCAATCGAGCACGTGGAAGAAGCGGTGAATAGACCAGACTTCAGGATGGTTTATGGCGTAACGGCGGCCAAATAAAAGCTACCGAATTCCTTGGGTATGGGTTCATTTTGCCACCGTTTCATAAGAGATAAAATCAATACAAGACCACGAGTCAGAGGGTACGAATAGCACCCATAGATTGAATGGATCGGAATGGTAGGCAAAGACCGCCAGCCGGCGGGGTCTCGTTCGGGTCCATCCCGTCCATTTCCGTCCATTCTTTGGTTCTGCCTCATCTGCAGGACCGAACGCCTGAGCGCGTATGATTCGGGTTACCGGTGAATAAACGGATCGGCCAATGGACGCGAGTCTGCGCCGGCAAGACGGCACTGGGTCGAGCCTGGTACTTCCAGGTCGTCAGAGGTTGTTCCACAAAACGCGCAAGCAGGTACGCGACCAGGTTGACCAGGGGAAATCCAATCCAGAACACCGCAAGATCGTTACGTGACAGGTTGGGGAATATGAGAGTAACCGTAATGCCCACGCCCCAGTGACATAGGTAAATTGGGTAGCTCAGGTTTCCCAGCCCACGATCCAGCGTGACCAGCCATCTGGGTATGCGACTGGTATCCAGGTTCATGAGCGTGAGCATGGCGAAGGCGGATGCCGCCAGTGAGGTATACAGCCCATAGATCCAGGGCCCACCTGGAATGTTCTGGGTGAACCAGACATGGAGCCACCAGATGGCCGCCGCGGAAACACTGGCCCAGGGCGACTTGATGACGGGCAGAAATGCCCGCAGGTGATAGATCAAGGCCCCCAGGCTGAACGCCAGCGAACAGGCGGTAATATAAGTATATCGCTGATTAAAAGGAGTATTGGTTTTGAGCAGCCACCCGGTATAAAACAGACTGATGGCGAACCAGATCGAGGTTATGGTTAAATTTCGGGAAAGTCCAATCGCCATGGCGATATAAAACCACAGCTCGGTTCGGAGCGCGCTCGACCCATGCAAGATCTCGCCGCTATCGGTTGGGATCAGAAGCGTGATTGAATAGAGCCAGCTCTGAAGCGTTGCGGGCATTTTCAAGTGCTCCAGGAATCGCGTGGATGGCTCCGGAAAGACGTAGAACAGGAAAGCCATTCCCATCCCGATCGCCCAGTAACAAGGGTAGATGCGGAGACCCCGATTGAGTGCGAACCGGGCCAGCCCGCGTGGCGAGAAGCCGTACTTCTCATGCAGCACCAGCGTCATCAAAAACCCACTCAAACAGTAAAACCCCCAGACGGCAAACGCCGCCGGCCCGCCCAGCATGCCAGCCCACAAATGGCTGATCACCACACAAACCGCCAGTCCGTAGCGGTACAGTCCAAACATGGAAACTCCTTCGCACCTCGGTTCAGGCCCGTACGGGCCATGCGTCGTTTCACGCCCGGCGTCCCTCTGCGAGGTAGGTTTTGGAACTCTGGAAAGCTGGGTTGCATTCCAGACGGAGTGAATAGGCTATTGACGCACAAGAGTGGCCTTAGATAGCCAATATGGCAGGTTGTTGCCAGAATTGCTATAGTAAGTTAATCGGGGCTGGCGCGTTATTCTGTGGGATCAGCCTCAATTGACAGATTGGGGGTATCCCGCTAAAAACTCATGGCCATAATCTGCTTCCTGTCCCCAACCATGGATGGTGGGACGCGCTGATGTCTGACACTGCAACTGGCAACCCGAGACCGAGCGCGCTGGAAATGCCCCAGGCGGTTCGAAATCCGTCTGAGGAACTCGGCCAGGAAGCTGGACCCGAGCCTGGTATCTGGGCTCAGCGCTGGGCGTTGGTTGGTCGGGGTTGGGAAACGTGGAAGCGGCAGGGCCCAAGGGCTTTTGGCCAGAAGTTCGGACGCCGGGTACAGCGTGCGGTGGGACGCCGGTATCAGGCCTGGCGGGTCGGGCGGCGTGCTTGGTTGCCAGATGAGCGGCCGGTGTTTCTGCAGGTCTGTCATGCCTGGGGGGGCGGCACCCAGAAGCATGTGACCGAACTCATGCATCGCCTGAGGGCCGAACGGGTGCGGCCGATCTTGCTGGCCCCAGACCACCAGGGGAGGCTGATCTGGCAAGAACAGGATGCCGGTGGCCAGCCGATCTGGTGTCGCCGCACCGCCATGAACAGCGCGGACATTGGTCGGCTGCTGGCGCTCATCGATCCGCGTCATGCCCATGTGCACCATATGGTGGATATTCCGTCCGTGTTGCTGGACCGCTTGGCGGCCCGAGGGCTGACCCCAGACTGGACCATTCATGACTATCATGCCATTTGCCCGCGCATCAATTTGAGCCAGCCTCAGCAGGGCTACTGCGGCGAACCGGCGGCCGCCAGTTGTCAACAGTGCCTGGCCACGCATGGGAACTTCCACGGTCAGCCGTTTTCGGGCTCGATCGAGACCTGGCGCGCGGTTTACGCGGGTCGGCTCCAGGCGAGCCGACGGGTGTTCGTTCCCAGTGACGATGTCGCCCGGCGGATCGAACGGTATCTTCCGGGTCTACCGCTGACGGTGCGTCCGCACTTTGAAGAATTGCCCAGTTCCCCACCCCTGGCGGTGCGGCGTCAGGCTGCTGAGCCTGTGCGTGTGGCGGTAATTGGTTCCATTGTCCACGTCAAAGGCTCAGACCGGTTACTGGCCTGTGCCTCAGACGCGCGAACGCGTGGGTTGCCACTGGAGTTTCATGTGATCGGCTCGACCGATCGCGATCGTGATCTCACGCGCCTGGGGAACGTGAAGGTGCTGGGCCCCTATCAAGAGGTCCAGGTGTTCGAGCTTCTGAAGCAAGCGCAATGCCACGTGGCGTTCTTGCCTTCGGTCTGGCCCGAGACCTTCATGTATACCCTGTCGGTGGCAATGGCTGCAGGATTCTACACGTTTGGATTTGACCTGGGAGCTCAGGCTGACCGGATTCGGGCCTGGGGCCATGGCCGAGCCTTACCACTGGCCAGCCCAGACGCCACCATCAATCAGGCTCTGATCGAGGCGGCCGACTGGCTGGCCCGGACTCAAGCCCAGGCTCCGCCGCCACCCACGGTGGTCTATCCCAATCTGCTCACAGATTACTACGACTTTTCACCCCAGCAACTGGCCCGTGTGGGCGTGCCGTTGGCCCAGGCCGCTGGACTCTCATCCCCTCATTTTCAGAACCGGAGACGCCATGCACGTCTTCACTAGTATCACGGCCAATTATCTGCCCAAGGCCGCCGTGCTGGCGCACTCGATCAAAAAATATCACCCGGAAGCCAGGTTTCATCTGGTGCTTTCCGACACGTTGCCAGCCGGTTGCCCCAGCTCCACGCTGGCGGCGTTTGACACGATCATTGGAATCGGCGAGCTGCCGCTTCCGCAAAATCGGTCGGCCTGGGTGTTCAAACACAGGCTGGTGGAACTGTGCACGGCCGTGAAAGGGGCAGCGTTCCAGCATATCGCCGATCGGTTGGGCGCTGAGCGAATCTATTACTTTGATCCCGATATCGCCATATTTCAGCGCCTTGAAGGGCTGGAAGCCGAACTCGGTCGGGCCAGTGTACTCTTGACGCCGCACCAGATTGAGCCAGAGCCCGCGCACGCAGTGCAGGCGATCATGGATAATGAGATCAACTCACTGAAGCACGGGGTGTACAACCTGGGCTTCTTGGCCGTGCGCACTTCGGCCGAAGGGCGTCGATTCATTGACTGGTGGGCCGACCGGCTCCGTAGTTACTGCCATGACAATATTCCGGGCGGTCTGTTCACCGACCAGCGCTGGATTGACCTGGCACCGGCCTTCTTTGATGACATCCGGATTCTCAGGGACCCCCAATACAACGTGGCCACCTGGAATATGACCCACCGGCGCGCCACCGGCCGGGTGCCCGACGCGGTCTTGATCAACGGCCAACCGCTGGGCTTCTACCATTTCTCGGGTTTTGATAGTGGTGGTCAGCGGATCATGCTTGAGCGGTATGGGTCGCACAGCCCGGTCTACACCGAGCTGAGAGACTGGTACATTGCCCGTTGCCAGGAGTTTGGCCAGGCCGAACTCGGCTCGGTGCCGTGCATCCATGCCGCCTACGCCAACGGCTTGCGCGTGCCCGATGCGCATCGCTTGGTTTACCGCAACCGGCCCGACTTGCAGGCGAAGTATCCGAACCCGTATGAGACCGAGAGCGAGTCGCGGTCGTTCCTGCACTGGTGCCAGACCCACCCGGATGAGGTGGCGGCGGGGGCCGTGGCCAGCGAGGCTCGCTGGGCGGGTTTGCGTAAATTGGTGCGTAAGCATGCGCCTGAGCCGGCGATACATATGGCCAGGCGCGTACGCAGCCTGGTCAGACGGACTGGTTGAGAATTGAGGCCCTGACTGGGATTGGGCCTGAGCCGCGGAATCAGTGAACAAACGGTGCTGAAATGAAGCAGGGTCTCGGATGATCGATCGTGTGGCTTCTTATCGCCACGGTATCTCAGAAAATACGCCCTTATCCGACCTTCGGCCACCTTCTCCCGC
>CAIYJE010000194.1 GCA_903926465.1 uncultured Planctomycetales bacterium | reverse complement strand
CGGATGGCGTCTGTGGTTCGCCCGCTTTCTGAGCCAAGGTCAGCAGGGCAAAAACGACCGCTTCCTCGCCTTGGCGGTAGATATCCCAAGCCTGCTGCTCAGTGAGTGCAGGGCCGAGAGGAACAGGAGTGGCAAGGGTGTGGTCCATCATCGCCTTGGCTCAATTGGTTGAGCCAAGATCAGTAACAGAACAATCGCTTCAAAAGCAAGGCACTTGTTGCCTGCAGTCGGCTAAAGTCTTACCGAATCGAAAGTAATGCGCCGTCGAGTGCCAGGGGCGGAATGATCGCGTTGACACGGCTACCGTCGGCCAGCCGTGCGTCAACCATGGGGCTGGTTTCATCGACCCGACGCCCCATTCTGCCCACAATGCGCTGGATGATCTGGATCAGATGGCGGTCATCGTGCCAGGCAAGCTCGACCGGTTCCAAACGCCCCCGGCGTTCCACGTAAGCACTTTTGGGTCCGTTCACCAGAATGTCACTGATCGTCGGGTCACGCAGGAGCGGCTCCAAGGGGCCCAGGCCAAAGATCTCATCGATCACTTCGTTGACCAGCCGTTCACGATCGGAGTGATTGAGTAGATCGTTGCCGCGCTGGGTCAGATCTTCGGCTGCTCGACGCACTTCGCGATGAAGTTCATCCTCTTCGATCGTCCCCAGGGTCGAGAGGTCCATGCCGGCAATGAGCTGTTGCTTGAGCCGAAGGAATCGGCTCTCCGAGGTTTCCGTTGCTGTTGCGGTGCTGTTACGACCGTTCAAGAGGGTCATGGACCTACTCCTTTGGAAAGAATCATCCTGAGCTTCAGGCTCGATATGAGCCAACGAGCGTCTTCATTGTCGGCTCGTTGAGGTGCTGGAATGTCTGCGTACAACTGGCAATCGGTTCGCCTCGTTGCTCGATGTGGGCTTCGGAAATTGCCCCCAGCCGTCCTGCGGACCAGGCCAGGTAGCCAATCCGGCCCGGATCGATGCCCATCAGGCGGCTTGCCGTGGCATCCACGGCCGGCAGGTTGCGCCCAAGAATGAGCACACCGGCCGTTCTGGGACTGCCCATGATCGGCCCGTCTCCCTCCATGCCGATCACGCCATCGACTATGGCGAGGTGGGGCCGCGCGGCGGCGTTGATATCCACAATTGACTGCTCGATCCCCATCTGGTGCAAGACATTTTTTGGCCAGCCGTAAAAGGCGCCCGGCATCACTCCGAAGAGATTCTTCATGGAGAGTGTTACGCCGGCCCAGTGGTGGGTTTTGAGCTTCGGCATAGAGACAATCAGATCCGCACGATGCACCAGGGTGCGTGGCAGCATCAGTTCCCGCAGCCGGGTCTGACCAAGCTGGTTCTTGACGGCGGTGACGTCGTCCACGTTGAGATCTACAAATTCCAAGCCCTCCGATGCCAGCATGTCGGCAAACCCAGACTGCTCCAGCGCGTAGTCACTATCGCGAGTGTGGCCTTGCCCTTCCGCCATCACCACCTCACGAGCACCCAGACGCCGAAACGCCATGCAGGCCCCGCGGACCACTGCGGGATGGGTGTTAACGTGCGAAGCTAGCCGTGTTGGCTCGACCAGATTCGGTTTTAGTAAAACCGATTTGCCTTGCACCTCATGGGCGTCAACTCCCAGAGCTGCCAGGCCATCCGTGATGATACGTTCCAGGTCCGACGTGTACGTTTCTGCGCGGCCGATAAACGTGGAAGCCCGCCAGCCCCACTCATTCCAGCGAGCACCCGCCAGCACCCCACCTCCCAGCAACGCGCCGCCCGTGGCGCAGGCCAGCAAGTCGCGCCGGCTCAATCCGCGAGGGATCGTCTGGGTGGAGCCATCACTCCTCAAAGGCTGTTTATCCGCTTCAATCTTGTGCGTCATGGCGATCTTCTGTCTGGCCCGGTTGGAAGAGGGGCGTCCATCGCTGGATATTGGATGCGAGAAGTAGCAGGCCCAAACGCCTGGTCGAGTCTGGTTTTGGCAGGCAGCTTGTGCTCGCCTCTTCAAGCCAGGTTTCGGCTGTGGCTGGTGTTTGCCCCCAGGCCGCCAGCCCGATCAGTCCCCAGGCCAGCGAACTGGCCGCGCGGGTTGTTGGAAGTGTGGTCTGGAGATAGTCCAGTCCTCGGGTAATCGAGGTATTCTCAGACACCAGACCCGCCAAGGCCGTCAGTGCCAGGCCCGTGGATTCCGGCTGGGGCCGAAGGGTGTTCCCGTAGGCCAGGGTATTGCCGTAATTCCAGCCACCTTGAGTTAGGGCTCGGTCCAGCAGCAACCGCACTCCCTCTTGGCAGCGGGTGTGACCGAACTGGCCACCGGCACGCAGGCCCAGTAAAGCGAGGGCCGTGGGCTCAACCCAGCCATAGGTATCATCAATCCAGGGCCAGCCAGGAATGGTCGAATCATGGCCGGCCACATCCTTGTTGGCTTTCGGGATCGGCTTGCCGGTTCGTTTCAGCAGCCAGGCCACGGCCCGTTCGCGGCCCGGTTTGTGCACGTCCAGGGCTTTCCAGAGCCAGATGGCATAGGGGGTGGGCCAGCCAGGCTCGGGATGCTCGGCGGAAATGCCCACCGAGCCGCTGGAGCCCTGGATTTTTGCGAGCCATTCTGCAGCAGCGTGAGATTCGGGATCGACCGGGCGGGATTGGGGACGGCTTACCCACAAGCCGAGCGCGGCCAGGGCTGTCGGTTCAGCGGCCGGTGCGCGATGCTGGGAGTAGCCCCAAGCACCGGTGCCAGGATCACGCAGTTCCAGAAGTCGAGCTCGCGACTGTTCCGCCCAGGCCGTAATCACGAAGAGACTCCTTTCTGGGTGCTGTTGAAACTGGCCACGATTTTACTGAGACTTTTTGCGACCTTGGACGAACCGGCCTCGGTGACCACGGGGACGCCGCCGTTGTTCGCGCGGTTGACGGTGCGGGGGTCGTCGGGAATGAAATGGGTGATTTTCATCTCAATCGCCTCTTCGGCCAGAGGAATGGGAACTTCCTTCGGTTGTCCGTAGCGGTTGGCCACCAACTGGATCTGGTTGCGGCCCACCCCAATCCGGTCCAGGTGACGCAGAAACCGGCGGCCGTTCCGAAGACAGATGAAGTCAAGCCGGATCACCACCAGAATCAGATCCGCGGCCCGATACGGCTTCGCCTGATTTTCGCTGTAATCACGTTCCAGATCTACAACGATGTACGGGTAATAGGATTGCATCAGCGAAAGAATCTGACGGATCGATTCCGGATTCAGGTGGGTTAGGTCGTCGTCGTCACGTGGCGCGGCCAGCAGGCGGACTCCACTGGAGTGTGTGGTTAGCACGCGTTCAAAGAGTTCGCGATCAATCCGGTCCAGATTCAGCGACAGATCGGCAATGGAAAAGTCCGGCTTCAGGTCCAGCAAAGCGGCGAGATCGCCGGCATCGAGTTTGAGGTCAACCAGCATGGCCGTGGTGTTTTGCTGGGCGAGCAGGGTGGCAAAATTCGCCGCCACGGTACTGACGCCACAGCCTCCGCTGGGGCTAACCACAGCAATGAGATGGCCCGGCTCATCACGCAGGCTGGCCACGGCACTCCAGCGAGCCAGGGTCTGGGCAAGTTCCGTGTCGAGGTTCGCAAGGTCGATGTAATCGTCAACGGCAACCCGGAGCGCCTTGATCACGACCTTGGGGTCGGCGGTTGGCCCAATCGCAACGATGCGATCGGTGGTTCGCTTGAGCCATCGTGCAATTTGCTCGATCATGCTCAGGGAACGATCGGGGATCCCCGGCAAAATCACGATCACCAGTGAAACTGGTCGTCGGATCAGACGTTCAGACGCACTGGTGAAGTTAAAGACGTTACTGAGGGGACAATCGAGCCGTTCACGGATCAGTGTCTTTCGGACTTCGACGACCAGTCGCTCATCATCGCCGACCAGATAGACTTCCTGCATGAATCCACTCAACTGTTGATGCGCTCAAGGGAGCGAATTCTGATTCGCGGTTTGCAATTGCTGATCAGGGGGGCGGGTCGGGTAACTTACCACCTCTTGGCGACCGGAATTGCTGCCACCACGAATGGTGTTGATGACTTGTCTCAGTGGCTTGGGTGCCGCGGTGGCCGCCTTGGCTAAACTGGCGGCCCGGGCTTTAGTGGCTTCCACTTCGGGGTCTGGAGCGTTGGCCTTCTCCTGAGTGAAGCGAAGATCGGAAAGCAGGGTGGGATGTGGCTCAACCTCGTCGAAATCCTCAGGATTCCGTAACGAGAGGTGAAGTAAGCCCTTGGACTCACCCAGCTTTAGTCTTTGGGCTTGGTCTGGAGAAACCAGCAAGGTCACAGACCGTAAGTCGGCCCCTTTGACCGCCGTGTTCACGTTGGAATT
Source organism: uncultured Planctomycetales bacterium (assembly GCA_903926465.1). Lineage (GTDB taxonomy): Bacteria > Planctomycetota > Planctomycetia > Isosphaerales > Isosphaeraceae > CAIYJE01. The sequence continues at coordinate 338 of CAIYJE010000194.1, read as the reverse complement.
GGCCGGCGCTTCCACCGTTTGGTCCATGGCCAGAAGTTCGACATTCTGGAGCAGGGTTGTGGTACTGACTCCGCCTGTGGGATCTCGCTGGGCTCCGTTGGCGGATGTGTAAGACAAGTTCGTCACGGTGAGTAGCACGTCGACCCGATTTCCTGGGAAGATCAAGCCTGCGACACCTGCGGAAATTGACGGTATTGAAATGGGTGTAACTACCGGTCCCGCTTTATCCGGTTTTCCCAAGTCTCCCATATAGACGGTCGTTTTCCTGAACGATGTGGTAGCCCCAAAACCTGTCCCACTCCTCGTTCAGGTACGTGGCTCTTAGGTTGAGCATTGCT
>CAIYJE010000193.1 GCA_903926465.1 uncultured Planctomycetales bacterium | reverse complement strand
GGTGCTTGAAGCAATGAAAACCAGCCCCTCTGGCTGGAAATCCCAGGGTATCAACCGGAATCAATCAATCGCCACGGCAGGGACCAAACGATTCACCCTGTCCACACCATAAACCCCGCGGCGCAGCCGCTTCGTCCAAACGGTTTTTGTGCGCGGTGGACCCTGCGTACCTGACGGCACTTTCGCCGGCATCTCAGCTCAGCCTGCAACTTCAGGGTGGGCCGATGTCGCCGCAGGAAGTGGACGAATTTCGGGCCAACCCCCAGTTTCAGGATGCGGTTCTGTTGCGTCTGTGGGATGACGAGGCCAAGGTGGCCGGCCTGGAAGTGCCTGGCCTTGAAGCGTATCGAGACCGGATTCGTGGATTGATTCGATACGCTGGAAATTCAGGAGCCTTGTCATGAGCCGTCAGGTCGACCGGTTCGACGCGGCCGTGGTGGGGGCCGGCATCATTGGGTTGGCTCATGCCTACGAGCTTGCCAGGCGCGGCCGTTCGGTGGTGGTGGTGGAACGTTCTGCACGCGCGCACGGGGCATCGATTCGGAACTTCGGGATGGTCTGGCCGATCGGTCAGCCGTCCGGAGACCGGCTTGGGCTGGCCATGCGCAGCAGCGAAACCTGGAGCCAGATCATTGATCAGGCGGGCCTTTGGTGCGACCGAGCCGGCTCGCTTCATCTGGCCTACCAGGATGACGAAGCCCGGGTGCTTCAGGAATTCACCGAGTCTGCTCACGCGCGTGACGATTATTCGAAGCAGTTGCTCAAACCGGCCGAGGTCGCCCAACTGGCCCCCCGGGTACGGCCAGAGGGGCTGTTGTGTGGCTTGCATAGCCAGTCGGAACTGGGTGTGGACCCGCGTGAGGCCTTGCCCCGTGTTGCGCAGTGGTTGGCCAATGCGCATGGTGTGCAATTCCGTTTCGGCTGCCTGGCGACCGGGTTTGACAACCAGGTATTGAAGACCTCCAGCGGCCCGATGGGCGCGGAAACCCTTTTCGTATGCTCTGGGAGTGACCTGCAAACGCTGTATCCGGAGTCTTTGGCCACAGCCGGATTGGTGCCCTGCAAGCTCCAGATGATGCGCGCTGTGCTGGACGGGTTTCCGCACCAGTCGTTCGGGCCCATGCTGGCTTCCGGGCTCACGCTCAGGCATTACCCGGCGTTTCGAGATTGTCCTAGCCTGCCGGCGCTTTGTGAGCGGCTTGACCGTGAGGTTCCGGAACTGGGCCGGCTGGGAATTCACATCCTGGTATCACAGACTCGCGACGGCGAACTCACGCTGGGAGACTCGCACGAGTACGGCGACGCTATTGACCCGTTTGATAAGCCAGAGATTGATGATCTGATCCTTCGTCGGCTAGACACCTTCCTGGACACCACGGGGTTAACCATCACCAGCCGGTGGCACGGCCTGTACGTCAAGCATCTCACCGAGCCGTACGTGGTTCTGAAGCCCGCCCCTGGGGTGGTTGCAGTGACCGGCCTGGGCGGGGCCGGGATGACACTGTCATTCGGGCTCGCGGAACGTGTGGTTCAAGAATTCTTTCAATCGGCGGGAGTTTGAAGCGTATGTCTAACCCACTGCAAATGGTGGTATTTGATGTTGCCGGGACCGTGGTGGAAGACCGAGACGAGGTTAACCGCTGCCTGCGTGAAGCGCTTGAAAACGCAGGTGTGCCCGTATCCCGCAACCAGGTCAACGCCGTGATGGGCCTGGCCAAGCCCGAAGCCATTGAGCGTTTGCTGGATGGCGCGGGGCGTGCTGCAGATGCAGAGGCGGTATCCGCGATTCACGACGATTTTGTGAGCCGAATGCTCGCTGATTACAGAACGAGCGCGGAGGTTCGCGAAGTACCGGGCACGAGCCAGCTTTTTCGGGATCTCAGGAGAGCGGGCATCGCCGTAGCGCTGGATACCGGCTTCTCGCGCCAGATCCTGGATATCCTGCTAGAGCGATTGGGTTGGCAGGAGCAGGGGTTGATCAGTGTATCGATCGCCAGTGACGAGGTGCTGCGCGGCCGGCCTCATCCCGACATGATCCAGTCCCTGATGAAACAATGTCAGGTGGTTAATCCGCGCCGCATTGCCAAGGTGGGTGACGCCGTGGCCGACCTGCTGGAAGGGACCCAGGCCGGCTGTTCACGCGTGATTGGCGTTTGCTGGGGCACCCATCGCCGCCATGAACTGGAGGGGTTCCCCCACACCGACCTGGTCGAGAACCACGCGGAACTTCGCGCTTGTTTGGGGCTGTAGTGCCAACGGTTGCGGACCGGGGCTTTCTTGATGCTGTTGGGTGTGCTGCTCAGGTGGATTGGGGAATACACGATTCCTTGAGAGTGCATGTCAAGTGGGCCCACCATCGTCCAGGATAGACCGATTTTCATCTTTAGTAAGCCTTCAGCCGAATGCAGTAAAACCAGAAACCATGCTGTTTTTCCGGGCTGAAGGCCCGGTTCTTACAGACCAGCCCAAAGGGCTGGGTCACGTTGCCCCCACATCACCCGCCCTGTAAGGGCGATTCAACTTCGCTTGTCATGGAGACGCCCCTAGCCCGGATATTTCATCGGGGGCTCGACGACCATCTTATAAAAGATAACCAATGTGTCATCGTGCGTTTTGGCGCGAAATCGCCAGCGGGGCGCATAACTTCCCCCTGACCCCCATCCAAAAGGTCGGCTCGAAATCGAGTTTATCTGCGACTCAACCTCCTTCTACGGCTGGAGCATCTGGAGACTGCCTCAGCCTGGTGTAGATCGCAAGAAAAGCGGCTTGATACGGGTAAGAACTAGCCAAATGGAACACAACTCGCCGAACGCTGACTACGACCTTGGCAGCGACCTTCAGCAACTTGGCTCGGATTGTGCCTACCTGTGCCTTTGCAAACTCGGTCCCGACCAGGTCAGTCCGACGTAAAGTCTGAACCAAGACATAAGCCGCTGAACTCAGTAGCAGCCGGAATTGGTTCGCAAGGAACTTGTGGCAACTGGTTCGATCCGCAAAAAGGCCGAGTTGCTGCTCCTTGATCCGGTTCTCCATCTCGCCTCGCTGGCAGTAGACATCGTCGTACAGCTCTTGGGGATCGCCAGGGAGGTTACTGACGATGAACCATGGATTGGCTCCTTTGTCGGTGTATTCTGCTTTGACAATCACCCGCCGCTTTCGGTCCCAAGTTTTTGCAGCATATGAGAACGATCCGAATATCCGCTGCTTTTCTCCGGTTCTCTCAAATAGCTTTTCCGCCCAGTGCATCTCATCGGCTGCTTTTTCCTTCAGCACAGGGTTTTATGCCAATCCAAGCACATAACCAATCCCACGAGAATCACACCACCTCATCAGCTTCGGCCTGCAGAACCCACTGTCGCCGCGAATCGTGAGCCTGACATCAGGCCAAGTGGCCCGAAGCATTTGAACCAGCAATTTGAGGATGGCACGGGTATGCCTGGCGCCGTCTTTGTTGCTGGGGCGGAGGTAAGAAACCAGTAGCTCATCGCCACAGAAAACGTATAACGGCAAGAAACAGTGATGGTCATAGTAGCCATGGAAAAATCGACCCTCCTGACTTCCGTGAACTCGGTCGTCGGTGGCGTCAAAGTCGAGAATCAAATGCTCGGGCGCTGTAACGTGAGAGGCGATGAACTGTTTGATCAAGACCTCCGCCATCCGCATAAGCGCCTCGAGATCCACGCGGTTTTCCAGGCGGCAGAGAGTAGGAGCAGATGCGAGAGGAACCTCGGGGTCGGGTACTTTGCTCGCGGTGATCTGAAGCGCAGGGTCGATGCGAAGGGTATTGTGGTCGTTAAGATCCTCGTACCCCAGAGCGATCGCGGTCACCCGCTGGGCAATCATGGTTTGCTGATCGTGGACGATCAACTCAGGGTTTCGTGGGTCGGGGATGACTGCCGCCAAATCGCGGAACAGCCCCGTGCGTTCCGCGACCTCTCGGAGTAGAAGTGCTCCGCCATCCGTGGTCAGTCGACCACCCTGGAAGTCAGCGACGACCGCCCGGGAACCGAGACTAGAAAATGGGATGCTGGAGCGGTTACAGTCTGTCATAGCAATGGCCTTGCTGGTTATGGGTGAAGGCTGTCTCTAAACCACTACCCTATAACGAGTAAGGCCATTGCGCCAGAGGGTGCCGAAAAACCGGTGAAATATCCGGGCTAGAGGGCTTCAATACTATTTGTTAGGCGTATTCAAGCCCAGACCTTTGGCCTGGGCTTGAAAAACGACCCTTTCAGGGTCGAAAATGCGATGCCGCCTGCATGTCGTTTTCTGAATTCGGCTGAACAGTTACATTGAATCTAATACTCACCGAAAGAGGAACGCCGATGACCCCGCCATCAAATCATTCGCCAATCCACTTGATCGGTTCCCTACCACTTCGGCGGGTACTTGAAGCACAGCGGTCATTGATCCGCGAAAATTATGAAGCAATCATGCATGCTCTTCAATTGGATATCGACGCGTTGGACCAACTGGATAGTTTTCAAGCCCATTATGCGAATGCGTGCTGGTTCCTTGTCCCTCAGCGATTGAATGAGATTCAGCGGGAAATCATCGAGCAGACCAATACGAAGGCTACATGTCAGTCGCACTTTGAAAGGCAGAGGAAGTTCATCCTCGATGTCTACCGGCTCAGATCGTTGCCAGTTGATATGATTCCAAGAACAGCCGCCGTGCCAATGGAAGAGCTATGCTCAGCCGATACGTTGCCCCAATGCCCTAGGCTTCTTGTGGAGGTTTCATCGACCAAAACACCGCTAACTTCGGCAGATGGCAATGGGTTGAATAATTGTTTGCGATGTGGGCGAGATTTAGGGGACGAAGACGGATACTGTCGGCGGTGCATCCGCCAGGGGAGGACCAATCTTCCGAGCGAGCATTACGACAGGCCTGCAATTTCGACGATGGTAACCGCGGGTACGCCCACCTTTTTCATCGAGGATGAAGACGAAGATAATGAAGATGATAAGGACTGAGACCGTAGTACATTCGTTGAGGCTTTGATCCTCAATTCCCACCTCAGGAATCTTCACACCGTTCGAGTTTGATCGGCCAATCTTCAATGAGGGGTAGGACGTCGCGTGCTCCATGAAGAATCCTGAGCACTTCGATGGTCTCCTCGATCGGTCGGTAAAAGATCACGTAGGGCGAGACGACAAAACAGCGTATCCCTTCTCGTAGGTCATCGCGGTTCTGACCCATGTTGGGAAAGCCTACATACAGCCGGCTACTTTTCAGGACTGCATCGACCATTCGGTCGGCAGCTTCCGGGCTATCCGCCGCAATAAAGGCCCAGAGCTCGTCGAGGTCCGCCTCGGCTTCTCTGGTAAGCCTAGGCTCGATCATGCCTGTCCCGAGTTTTTAGCGGTTTCCAGGCGATTTCGTCCGCGTGTCTTGACGCGAGCTACGACCTCTTCGTTGAACGGCTGAACCTGCCCGTTATTGGCCTGGTCCACGCCTACAGCGATGTCTCGACGAAGCTCGGCCAACCTGTGTTGGTGCAGCGCATCGCGTTCCTTCATCAGCCGCAAACCGTCCCGGATCACCTCGCTCGCGGAATGATAGAGGCCGCTCTCGACCTTCTGGTTAACGTAACTTTCCAGCTCTTTGTTCAGCGAAATATTCATCCGGCCACCCTCCTTCTCGGTGAGCTTATAATAGCAGGAAATGCTACAGAATAAAAAATGGTTCATCCGGAATTTGCGTGCGCCAGCTTTGCAATCTGTACGCATGAATCCCGCTATTTCCTGATCATCCAACCAGTTTGAGCTCGGTTTCGTGTATCGCCAGGATCTTGAGCTTGAAGAACTCAATGTCGCGGAATCC
>CAIYJE010000192.1 GCA_903926465.1 uncultured Planctomycetales bacterium | reverse complement strand
GGTGCTTGAAGCAATGAAAACCAGCCCCTCTGGCTGGAAATCCCAGGGTATCAACCGGAATCAATCAATCGCCACGGCAGGGACCAAACGATTCACCCTGTCCACACCATAAACCCCGCGGCGCAGCCGCTTCGTCCAATTTCAGGCCATCCGAAGTCAAAGATGCTAAACAGGCAGAGTTTCTATTATTTGGTTCGGTTCCGTGGTCACTGGTTCGTCGAATTGGCGTCATAAATGCTGTGGTTGAGGAGCAAGTCCGGACGATTCTGGAGAATGAAGAACGAAATCCGGACATCCGGACATCCGGGTGCACCCCGAATGGTATTTCTGAAATAATAGTATTGTTATGGCCACTGAGTTCCAGGGCCTGGACGTGCGGTGTTCCATGATCCATTCCATGCACGGCGACATCTTGAAGCAGGAAGCCCAGGCGGTGGTAAACACCGTAAACTGCATGGGCGTGATGGGACGTGGGATTGCGCTCCAGTTCAGGCGTGCCTTTGAAGACAATTACCAGGTTTACCGTAAGGCAGCCCTGAAGGGTGAGATTCAGCCTGGTAGAGTGTTTGTTTTTGAGCGGCCACTTTTTGATATTCCACGCTGGATCATTAATTTCCCGACCAAGCGACACTGGAAGAGCCCGAGCCGACTCGAGGATATCAAGTCCGGTCTGGTGGATCTGGTAAGGGTAATTGAAGAGCGGCAGATCCGATCAATCGCCATTCCCCCGCTGGGCTGTGGCCTGGGTGGCCTGAATTGGGGCGAAGTTCGGCCATTGATTGAGGCTGCGTTGGCCCCTTTGCCGGATCTGGAAGTTTACCTATTTGAACCGGTGGGCGCGCCCGAAGCGCGGTCGATGGTAAACCGGACCGAGCGGCCGGGGCTGACCCCGGCAAATGCCGCTATTCTGGGTCTGATGAATCAGTATCTCGCTGGTTTCATGGATTTTGAAGTCACTCTGTTGGAACTGCACAAGCTTTTGTATTTCCTGCAGTTTCGCGGTGAAAAGACCTTACATCTCAGATTTGGCAAGGGTCCATTCGGTCCTTATGCTAATAACTTGCGGCATGTCTTGAACAAGCTGGAAAGCCATTACATTTATGGTTATGGCGAAGGTGGAGACAGCCCGGAGAAGGTGATTCAGCTTGCCGAAGGGGCGGTCGAGCAGGCGCTTGATGTTCTGAGTCAGAATGAGGAGACACAGGCTCGCTTTGCGCAGGTAAGCCAGTTGATCGAGGGCTTTGAAAGTTCCTACGGCCTGGAACTACTGGCGACCGTTCATTGGGTTTCAACCCGTGAGGGGGCAACTAACCTGGACGAGGCAGTGGCCAAGGTGCATGGCTGGAACTCTCGCAAGCAACAATTCACGCCCTACCAGATCCAGGCCGCATGGCAACGCTTGGAGACGCTGGGGTGGCTCCAAACTGAAACTTGTCATGCCCACGAACACGAGTGAAGCCGGCCTGGAAAAGTTGATCGTGCCCGCTAATGACGGTCGGCGGCTGGCTGGCCGGAGATCCTGAGCAGTACGATCGGGACCATGCGCTGGATTTATCGCACGTGATCGAGTTCTTATCCGCCACGCAGCCCCACCTGGTGGAAAACAAGAAGACCATGCATTGCGTCTTTGATCAAGGACTTGCCCTGCCAGTCTTGACCTTCACCCACCGCACAGGCGCGTAAGTAGCCGCTGCGGCCACCAGGGCCTGGCCCGGCATGTTATGGCAATATCAGTTCAACGGATGCAATGACTGTCCTTTCTGTTTCGAGGTGAGATTTCCCACAGAGACGGCTGTTTCGCCCTCTTATGCCTCACCAAGTGAGCCGGCATCCCAGAACTTGACGAGGATCTCAAACGCCTCAAGGTAATCGATCGTCGAGAGCCCAGCCTCGGTCGCCAACCCTGGGAAATCGACCGCCCATGAGACGGGAGGTGGGAGTAACGATGCAGGCAGGTTGTGTGTTGCCCGCGCAGTGAACGTTGCAAGCAAGGCCCTACGGATGCCGACAACGTCAAGGAGACCACGCTCGATGAGCAGCACGAGATCGACAAGATCCTTCGTACGCATGTTCACGTGATCCGACCAGGGAAACGTGTAAGCGTGGACCTTTTCTGCGAACTGCTGAGACTTCGAGATCGTGAGTACTTTGGCGGGCGTGATGCCTGCAAACCCAAGCAGGTCATCCCCGACGATCTGTTCCGGATTGCCTTCAGTCGGGTCGCCGCAGCCGATGTCGATGTGAAACCGTGCGTAAGGCTTTCCAAGCAGAATCGCCTCGCAGGGGTAACGAGCACCACCCTGGGTGGGGGGCGTTGGTAAGCTCCCGCTTTGGTGTACCGATTCGGTAGGTCAGATAATCGCCGAGATCGACATCGACCGACTCCTGAAGTTGCTCGCGGAATGCGCCAACGAAGTCGATCGGAGGCGAGCCGCTCGTGAAGATAACCGAGAGATCGATGTCCCTGGTCGTTCTCGCCCTTGGGCGGAAGCGCAGATCCATTGCAAAGCCACCTTTGAGCAACCATGGCGGGGCATCAACGAGGAAGAGTCGGGCAAGTAGTCTCTCCATGACGAACTTCAATTGCAACGTGTTCCGCGTTGTGCCTCGTTCGGCGGCCATTGTCTTGAAACGAGCCTCGAGTGCTGCTTTGAACGCAATCGCTGATCCGAATCGTCTCGTCATCTCTGTCCCCGATCTGGATGCGATCAGAAATCAACAATGGGTGCTCAGAATTTCCTTGAAACGACCCAGCGTTGTGACCCCACGCATTGCTCCGGCAAGTTGTCGCTTGCGCACAAGGCCCCGATTCAGAGCCTCGATCACGGCCTTCTCCACTTGTTCGCCGCTCGTTGATCCCACTGCAACATCGAGAATCGTCCTGAGGGGGGTTGTGACCCGATAGCCAATCCGTTCTTCAGAGTCGGCATGTGTGAGGATTGCTTTGTGTAGTACGCACCCCTGTGGCTGTACTTTTCGGAAGCCAGGCGGCACGGTGAGATGAATCTGGTCCGGAAGCAGTTCCGTGAGTTCATGGACGATCAGGGCCGACTCATGGGAAATGACTGCCTGTGGCTCATCATTACGGTTCCTGCTCCAGAGCGACAGCCGGATGAGATCGTCGTCATCGGCGATCGGCACATCGGTGAGTCGGTAGAGCCCGTGATCAATGCGCTCGAACGCCCCGGTTGAGATATGGTAGTCCAGGTGCGGATAGCCATAGCCTGCACTTCTTGCTTGCTTCGCAGTGAAGTACCCGCCCTGGTCCTGGGCCATGGAACGGAGCAAGCGCGCGGCTTCGCGGGATGATCGTTGCATTGCACAAACCTTCAACTTTCTTGAAGGATTATGCAAGTGTTTGGCATCCGTGGCAAGGCCGAGAGCATCGCCTGTGCTTGATGTTGCGCGTCATTATTTTGTCGGCCGTTCCTTGGGCCGAGCTTGCTAGGAACTGATTGATCCTGCGATGTGACCAAAAAGTGTACGCAGGCTCATATTTTCCACCTCCCTTCCGGGCACGCCGCCGAGCCTCCCATCCGCGCCTGCAAGGTGCACATAACACACGCAGGCGGCGCACCGCTGATGGTTGGGGATGAACCTGGGGCAGGGCAGGCAGACCTCCAGCCTATCGGTCCGCACATCCTCACATACCGTGGGCAGCCATCTTGGCCAGATGGCGTACGACAGACGCGGTGAAGTTCACCACCTGCTTCCAGAGTGGCGGTAGACCCTGGAGCAGGCGCCCATGCTTAGCCAGGGCCGGCCTTCATTTCTCTGAGTCGGGCCTGGGCCAGGGTGCGAAGAGTGGCCAGCGGGGCGTGACTCATGGATCGTGGTCATGTTGTGGGCCGGGAGGTTCGGAGCCCAATGAGACAGCCTGGATCTGGCCCGCTCACATGAGATTACTTCTTGTGGAATTCTTGTTACGAGATTCGGGGGCAGGTGGTGAAATTCACCACCTGTATACGCTTGTCGGAAAACACGGCAAGACCTGCCTCCAATCCCGCTTTACCGCGCCCGCCGTGGGAAACAAGATGGCATGCATTGCGTGTTGGATCGAGAACCTGCGTTGCCAGTCTTTACCTTCACCCGCTGCGGCTACCAGATCCTGGTGTAGCATGTAATCGGCAATGCCTGTTCAAGGTTGCGCTGCCTATCCTTCTGTTTTGTCCTTCAGGAAGGAGTAAATCCCCATCACGTCCTGAAAGCTGCGTGATTGAAACACTACTTGATGAGACGAACGTGTGTTGCATTGATCGTGGTTTTTGCTATGCTCAATCTTCAAGATTTGCCTTTGCTGATCGTGGCTCATAAAAGCGTACCGAGACCTAGGTGAGAAGTTTCTGTCCTCCTGACTGGACGAAAGTCTTGAGCCGCTTAAGTATGGCAATGGTCTGGCCTCCTCGAATAGTTGGACAACCAAGGGGAACCCAACCCTGGGAAACAGTAGATCTCACGGATGGTCGACATGAACTTGCAGCCTCTAAGAAGGCTATCAACCATAAATACAATCGCCCTGGAGTAATTCCGATGATTCGAGGACTCTTCAAGCTCATTAAATGGGGGCTCGTCGCATTTGGTTTGTTGTTTGTCTTGATGATCTTCAGCATAGGACGAGACGTAAATAAGCGGGTTGATCAGAAAAAGGCTGAGAATGCCATTGTGGCCCAGCCTGTACCTACGGAACGTCTTCCCGTTGAACCGCACAATGCAATCGTTGCACAGCAAGATCCTAGGGATGAGCCCGAAGATATTCCAGATACGGAGCCCGCGGTCGCCCAAGGTAAACCCGAGGCGAAGTCGGATGATGTTGGCAGTATCGACAAGATCCCGATGTCAAAGAAAAAGGCGATCTACGCATACCATCACGAGCGAGCGATGCTTGTCTCTTATGAGGCCGAAGCGCGTTGGCCGTTTAATCAGATTTACTCGCCTGACAATAGCCCGGAGACGATCAAGGCACTAAGTGAGCAGCATGAGAACTTCTATAAGGCCGGTAAAGCCAAAGTAGAAGCAGCAACACGACGCAAGTTCCAGATCAACGGAAAGCAACTCCAAGCCATACTGGAATACGGAACGTACCAGCGATGGGCGGTCGATCCACCTAATCCATTTAAACAATAGAGCGAAAGTGCAATCATGAGCATGATGGGAAAGGCGACGGTTGGCCTATTAATCTTGGGTGTTATCGGGCTGATCGCAGAGGCGACAAAGAAGCCGAGCGAGGTCAAGGAACCACCCCGTGGTCCAACGGCACGAGAGACGCTTGCGGCGAAGTTCACGCCCCGGGAGCTTGAGGTCTTCTATACGACCGATGAGGCGTTCAATAAGGTCCAGTCAGCGGTGGATCTGGAGTATATTGGCCGCGAACCGGTAGAGAGGGAAGGCGCTTATATCAGCCGTAAACCCGGCGTGTTGGTGGCGATGGCGCAGCAGTTCAACATGCCAGCGAGCGAAGTAAACGAACTGTGGCATCGTGTGTTCGACGTTCTTCATGAGGGAGGCTGGCGCACGGCAGAATCACGAAGCAAGGGAGCCCCCAGGAAACCCGCCGCAAGCGACCCTAACCTGCAACTGCGACCGGCCAACCAATAGCCACGGTCGCGGGCCCGGACCCCACAAGCCTTGGTTACGAACGTCAAGACCGTAAAAAACGATTCGAGTTGTGTAATATCCGATCACGGCGACAATTCACGTACGCCAGAGATAGGAATTACCATATGAAAGGGATCAAGCTGGATATGAACACCAGGAAGAGGGATCACCACGCATATATCGAGAATATGCGATTCAGTGGTCTGGCCTTAGCCTTGATGCTGGCGTCGATCACGGCCACCTCAACACAGGCAGATATAATAGAGATGAGATGCTAAAACAAGAGGACATGCATTGCGTGTTTAATCGAGAACCTGCGTTGCCAGTCTTTACCTTCACCCGCTGCGGCCACCAGTTCCTGGTGCAGCATGTTATCGGCAAGCCTCACCGGCAGACGTGGGAAGATGGGCTGCGCGGGCAGGGAGAACATGTCCTGCTGTTCTGTCGTTCTGGCTACCCAATCGGCAATCCCTGTCTTTGTTTTCCTTTTGGCCGGCGGCCTGGGCATCATTCTTCGTGACGTGGCCAAAAGGCGCAAACCAGGCCGGACGCTTGTTTGCGGTTGACTACCTATCTCTCCATCGGAGTTTTGATCTTCTGGTGCCTATGAAGTAGGCGAACCAGTCAGTCAATTCTGGGCTCAGGGTCTATGAGTGTTTCAAGAGAACGGTTCTCTTTTCCTCGATGAATCATTACATGACAATTGGCGCACACGATCACTAGCTCTTTGATACTGGTTTTTCGTTCTCCCTCATGTAATGGCTGCAGGTGATGCACTTGCGCGTAGTGTGCTCCGATCTGGCCGTACCGCTCTACAAAACTGAATCCACAATGGGGTACCTCACATTTTAATGAGGGGTTCGAGCCTTCGATCTCTTGCTGGATTTTGGCATCACGAAGCGTCTTCTCTCTGTGTCTATGCCTTGTGTACGCCGCTTTCCACTCACCCTCAGAGAGCGTGACAACTTCGGGCTGACCATTTTGCCGTAATACGTGGTCATACATCTCCAAAAAACGATCTTTTTCACCGTGAAGTAAATCGATCGTTGCCTTGTAAATCGGGTACAGATAGACGAAGTCATTGCTGAGTTGATTAGCAATGGATGCGATGTTAACAGGATAGGCATGGGGCTGGCAGCAAATCCCAAAGTGCCGAAAACCTTCCAGCGACCTCTCACGTCCCCACGGTAGGCCAGTTAAAGCACCAACATTCACGAATTCCTTGTCGTCTCCTGCCGCCCATTTTGCCGGCACTGTGGTGGACCTGAGGAGACCAGACACCTCGTTTGAATACTTGGTGATGATCTCGGCAAAGACTCTTGCTTCGTGTTCCTTGTTGATCCAAAGAACTGCCCTTAGACCATCGTTGGAAAGCACAAGTATAAGCTTGGGACTGATGTATTTCCCATCTCTTTGAGCGCCCACCAATCCTGCATAAGCCGCGAGAAATTCTTTGTTAGCCTTCGCGGTTTTTCTGTGATCAGGGCTGATCGAAGGTTTCTGGCTCGATCCCTCGAAGGGTTCGCATTGGTAGATTTGCTTTACTCGGGATAATGATAAGTCCAAGATTTGTCTGAGCTTTGGTACCAACTGGTCCCGGAGCGCATCGGCTCGCTCGCGAAAATCTTCGATCCGAAACAACGCCCTGTTTTGCTGATTGAAAGTAATCAGTGGAATAGGGGTACTCATGTGATCTGTCCTTTAGCTATTCGAATGGCTTAACCCAGATTATCTGTAGTATCAGTCACAATGATTCTTCATTGCAAGGAATCTAAACGAAGATCTCGCCGTAACGATTTCCCAGGGTCTATCAACCATAGGCAATACCCAAGAGTAATAAGATGTTCTCACCTCACCGGAATCGGCTTGAGAATGAGAAACAAGAGGACATGCATTGCGTCTTTGATCAAGGACTTGCCTTGCCCGTCCTTACCTTCACCCATCGCTTAGCCACGTAAGAAACCGCTGCGGCCTCCAGAGGCTGGCCCGGCATGTTAGCGGCCACTTTCACCGGCAGTCGTGAGAAGATTGGCAGCGCGGGCGGCGAGAACATATCCTTCTGTTCTGTCCTTCTGGCTACCCAATCGGCAATGTCAATTCAAAGGACGCAATGCCTGTCCTTTTGTTCCCTTTACGAATGAATCACCCCCCGGATTTTTTTGAGGGGGGTGCAAAATCTCTGACCCTGGTTCGCCGCAGCCAGTCGGCTCATGTTTGCCATCTGATCTCTTCTCAATTCCGATGGGAGTACTTGTCTCGTTAGTCTTTAAGTCTAGTCAATCCGCTGCCCATCGAGACTCGAAGTCTCCGGCATCCATAGTGAGGGCCGTCTTGAGCTTTTGGCTCAAATCCTTGCCGCCTGGCAGTGATGGGAGCATTGCGAAATACTGCTGCATTGCAGCCCGAATACCCGCCAAGCAGTTCTTGGTTTTGATCCAGTTCTGAGGGCTGAACACACGGTTGGCGGGCAGAGGCTCGTTTGCTGCCGCTTCAAGTGCTGTGTTCAGGCAGGTTCCCGCCATATCCACTAGCTGATCCACGATTCCGCTGGCCTGGGCTTTCTCCAAGGTGACAACCGGATTCGGCACACCTTCGGCCATCTTGTTCGCCACGCAGAAGCATAGGGACACTGCATAGAGGTGATGGAACGGAGCGTAAGCACGCATGGCGAGGAGGGATTCATTCAACCCCAAGGGATTTTCCTTTGACCACCGTTTCCAGACCTCACGCATCCAGGAAGAAAGAGCGTGGACGTTTTCTGGTTTGTAGTCTCGCTTGAACAACTGCTCGAAGTATTTGTCAAACAGTTTCGTCTCGCTGTAGGCGATATTGGGACGCTGGGAATGCCAGCTAATAGATAAGGCTTTTCTCATCGCGTAGCGAAGCGGAGCCGATGATAAAAGCCACTTGGACGAAGCGCTGCGACACGGGTTGGCGGGAGCAGCGGCCTCAATTGGCGTGATTCAGGCCAGTAAGAGCATTCGATCGAGGGT
>CAIYJE010000191.1 GCA_903926465.1 uncultured Planctomycetales bacterium | reverse complement strand
GCGGGGTCCCACCTGTTCCCATTCCGAACACAGTCGTTAAGCCCGCCCGGCCCATGATAGTGCTTCGGCGCGAAAGTCGGTTATCGCCGGGATCCTTCAAGAACCGCTCCCTCTGATGCAAGTCAGTGGGAGCGGTTTTTTGTTGCGCTGGGATAATGTCGTTAATCGCTTGAATGGACAGCCGGATCCATGTGGATACAACGTCCATTTTTGGCTTGTGATTCATGGTACCTTTGTCTAACCTCAATCCAAGAGCTGAATTCTTTAGCAGTTATCCGGGCAACATCATGAGCACAGCCACACATCCTCAGTTACTTACCCTTGAAGAACTGGACGCTCTCCCAGGCGGTAACGACCGAGACCTGATCCGTGGTGAGATCCGGAAACGCGATATGACACGACGTAATCGTCTGCATAGTCGAATCGAAAGCGATCTTGTTCTTCATTTAGGCATTTGGGTGAGAACTCAGCTTGCCCCTCGTGGTCAGATTGTTTCGGGTGAAGCAGGTTTTCGGCTTCAACGCGATCCTGAGACCGGTGTCGGCATTGACATCGCTTACATCTCCGCCGAACTCGCCGTTCATGAACCGTCCAGCCCTTATTTTGAAGGGGTACCGATCCTGGCGGTTGAGATTCTCTCGCCCAGCGATACGCAGGAAGAGATCGACGAGAAGATCGAGCTCTACCTTGCCTGTGGGGTCCAGGTCGTCTGGATCGTGAATCCGCGTCTCGAGACTATAACCGTTTTCCGTGCCGATGCTGCTCCCAGCCTCTATTCCGGTTCCCAGGTGCTGGATTCCGATCCGCATCTGCCGCAATTCCGACTGATGCTTTCCGACATATTCAGCTCTTGATGCATCATTCCAAGTTTGAGCTTGGTCATTGCCTGTTCTGGCGTTCAAAAATCCTCATTTGCCTGGGCTGCTTGCTACATTTCCCGGTATTTCCCAGCAACATACCGATTTAATCGCTCCGAGAAGTCCAACGGTAGCCGATTAATCTGAATGAGCTGAATGACATCGTCCAGGTCTCTGGGGCGATGTGGTGTCGTCATGCCGCTGGCGAGCTTCAATTCCAAGAACGTCTCCAACTTGATGATGGGTACCCCCAAATCATCGGGGACAGAGACCGTCTCTGGAGCTGGAAATGCAACAGGCTTGGGTAATCTGTCGCCTGGGAAATCTCCGACGATGAGCGTGTCGACGTTGACCGATGTCGTTGCATCCTTGAAATTTCTGGATCCCTCGAATTTGTCGATCCAGCCTCGACCGATGTGTTCCGCTTTGAACCGCTGCAAATCCTCTCTTCGAATCAGGATATCGACGTCCGCCGTCATGCGCTTGTGTCCATGCGCGTTGGCGGCCATCGCTCCGGCAATCGCAAACGGGATATGCATCTGGTTCAAGATGCTAGCCAAACGCGGCATCGTCTCGTGAATCGGAGATGCTTCCATGAAAAAACGATCCACATCTCGGGCGACGTCGAGGATGGGATGTGACATTTGACCACGGCTCAGGGCCCGCGCTTCATGCATAAACCTCTTCATGCAATTCTCATTGTGAGAATAGTCTTATTTTTGCCCGGCTCAACGAACCCGATACCGTAATCGACCGACCCCTATTTGGCGTCGTTCAGCGACTTCGTTCAGGCTCTTGCTCAACGATGGTGTTTTTGGACACTACTGGGAACGGATGTTAAAGACGATGACTCGTAAAAAGGTCCTTCGAATAAGTGTTGACCATGCCTACGGAATCGGTCTGGTCAATCGTCATTAACGAAATGCATGAGTTAGAAGAGCGATTTAATCCGGAACTTTCTGGCAACTACAGAATGTTGCTAGAGCGTTCGATTACTGGTGAGATCAACGGACAATTTGAGGCAAAACGGTTTCGTATGGCGATGGAATCTCTCCAGGAAGCGGAGGCAACTATGAGGTCCGCAGTTCCGTTTACAGACAAATGAATTTCATTTGCGACAAGAATCATATGATGCATAGGTTAGGTGGATCTCAGGAGTGCCCACTCAATCGCTGCGAAGGAAACGCGGCCGAGGCTTATCCTTCGCATGGCTGCTGGAATCGTCGATGAAGTTACCGTCTCAGATAGCTATCGGTAAGTGTTCAGCTCTCAGTCTTTGCGATGCGCTGCCTGGCCGTTACCGGCGTTGGCGTATGCACCAGGCTCAATGGCGATACTGAAGACTTCATCGAGCGTGGATACCGGGTGAAATGTCAGTGCGTTGCGAACATCCTCGGTCAGGTCGTCGAGGTCGGCCTCGTTGGCCTTGGGGATAATCACGTGCTGGATACCTGCGCGCCTTGCACCCAGCACCTTTTCCTTGACGCCGCCAATGGGAAGAACTCTCCCACGAAGCGTGATCTCACCGGTCATGGCCACATCACGGCGGACCTTTCGTCCCGACATCGCCGAAACCAGTGCGGTAGCCATGGCCACGCCCGCAGAGGGCCCGTCTTTGGGGATCGCTCCGGCCGGCACGTGGATGTGCACCTCGATGGAACCAAGCTGATCGCGGGGAATTTCCAGTCGTCCCGCTTGTGAGGCGGCATAGGTCAGAGCGGCCCGGGCTGATTCCTTCATCACATCGCCGAGCTGTCCGGTGAGGATCAGCGAGACGGTTCCCCACCCCATGGGAGGAGTAACCGCTTCTCCGCTGGGGGCAGATGGACCCGCGTGGAGTCTGCGGATCGCGGCCTCCACAAACATGATGTCGCCACCGGCCGGCGTATAATACATTCCGGTTGCCACGCCCACTTCGTTCTGCTCGCCAATCCGTTCCGGATGGACCCGGGGATGACCCAGCAGTTCCTCAACCTGTTCGGGCGTGATCGTGTGTTCCACGGTCTCGTTTGAGGCGAGCTTCCTGGCCAGTTTCCGGGTGACTGCTCCAATCTGGCGTTCGAGCTGGCGAACTCCAGCCTCACGGGTGTATTTGCTCACAATCGTCATGATGGCGTCGTCGGTGAGGTTCAGTCCTGCGCCAGAGAGTCCCGATTCTTCAAGCTGGCGAGGCAGCAGATAAGACCGTGCGATTTCTGCTTTTTCCCGCTCGGTATAGCCTGAGAAATCGACCACTTCCATGCGGTCCAGCAGCGGAGCTGGAATGTTCTGCAGGAAATTGGCCGTGGCGATGAAGATCACCTCACTCAGGTCGAACGGGATATTCAGATAATGGTCGGTAAAGGTATCGTTCTGGGCGGGATCCAGAACTTCCAGCAAGGCGCTCGCGGGATCGCCCTGGAAAGAGACGCCGAGCTTGTCGACTTCGTCCAGCAGGAACACCGGGTTCTTGGTCCCGGCTCGTTTCATGCCCTGAATGATCCGGCCGGGCATTGCCCCCACATAAGTCCGCCGGTGACCCCGGATATCGGCCTCGTCGCGCACGCCGCCGAGGGCCGCGCGAATGTATTTCCGACCGAGCGATCGGGCGATTGATTTGGCAATCGAGGTCTTGCCAACACCGGGCGGCCCGATGAAGAGCAAGATTGGGCCACGGGCCATGGCGCGTGCCTTGGCCTCGGCCTGATCGGTGATCGGCTTCTCTTCCTTGGCCGTGGCAAGTTTGGGGGTGGCGGTGTCTTTAGTGGGTGAGAGTCGATCGAGCGGACATTCACCCGAGCGTTCGACTTCCGCGACCACCAGGCGAGCACGCATTTGCCGTACGGCAAGGAATTCCAGAACCCGATCTTTCACATCCTGAAGCCCATAGTGATCTTCGTCGAGAACTTTGACGGCGTGCGGCAGGTCCAGGTTGTCATCAGAGCGAGTGGTCCAGGGCAGTTCGGCAATCCACTCCAGGTAGGTACGGATGACCTGGGCTTCCATGGATTCACGGCCCGCCCGCTCCAGGCGGGAAAGCTCACGATCAACCTCCACCCGCGCTTCTTTGGGCAGATCAAGCTTGTGCAGCTTCTCGCGAAGTTCTGCCAATTCGCGGCTCTGGTCGTCGTCGCCAAGTTCTTTCTGGATCGCCTTGAGTTGCTCTCTGAGGAACATTTCACGCTGGCGTTCGCCAAGTTCTTCCTGCACCTGAGACTTGATTTCGGCCTGGGCCTCCAGCATGCCGATCTGGCGCTGGACGTGGACCAGAATGCGCCTGAGCCGGTCTTCGACGGTCAGGGTTTCCAGAATGGCCTGCTTCTCGGAGACCGGCAGATCCACATAACCGGCAACCAAGTCGGCGAACTTTCCGGGTTCGGTGACCGAGTCCATCACATTGTGAAGCACTTCCTCGGGGAGGCCGCGTTTTTCACCCAGTTCCATGGCCCGTTCGCGGGTTTCACGGTGAAGGGCTTCAAAGGGCTGCTTCTGTTCATTTTCGGTATGAATCTCGGCAACCGGCATAACCTCGGCGGTCACGAAGCCATCGGCCATGGAGTATCGGACCACCGTGGCTCGTTGCTCGCCCTGCAGCAAGAGCTGGACACCGCCCAGGCCGCGCTGAATTTGGCCAATATGGGCGATCACACCCATGGTGTAGAGCTGATCGGGAGCCGGCTCATCCGCAAGATCACGCTGGGCGACGGCGAAAATCAGGCCTTCGCCCTGTTTCATGGCAGTTTCGATGGCACGCAGGGTGCCGGGCCGGCCCACACCGATCGGGGAAGTGACACCCGGAAAGATGACCGATCCTCGAAGGGGCAATACGGGCATCGTGCGTGCTTCAGACATCGCAATCTCGCCTGGTCTGGGTTCCTGAACGACTGGTCGTTGATGAGCGACTCCCCAACACTTCATAGTTCACGGAGCGGACTGGGATCTTAGCTTTGTGGTTCTACAAGCAATTGTGGAACACCATCACGAAATCGGCCAGGGACGGCCGACACCCGTGTCTTCCGCCCACTGTCGGAGTAGACAAGTGTATGGGCAGCGGTCGAGCTAATCCAGTTTCGAAGCGAGTTTTACCGAGGTCGCCAGCTTTGGCGGCTGAGCCAGAGTTCGGTAAATCACACAGTAGCGTTCTGTTAACTCAATCAGTTTGCGAACTTGCTCTTCAGACGCGTCTAGATCCAGGTCAAACCGGACACGGATCTCGGTAAAGCCAACCGGCACCTCTTTATTGACGCCCAAGGTGCCCCGAAAATCGAGGTCACCTTCCGCCGTCACCACCGAATCGCGAAGTTCAAGCCCCATCGCTTTGGCCACCGCAGCCAACGTAACCCCTGCGCACGCCACCAAAGACTGCAGCAACAGATCGGCCGAGCAGGCCCACGAGCCATCGCCACCCGCGGCCGGATGGAGTCCGGCCGAGAGTTGGCCAAACTCTGTGGTCAGGTTGCAACTCAAAGTGCCGGCCTGAACCTTTCCGGTGGCGTGCAGGGTTTTGAGCGCGGCCGCCGGTTGCTCTCGGTAAAGCGCCTTCAAAGGGGCTTGCAAGGCACGAAGTTCATCTGCAGTCATGGCTTACTCGATCAGACGAATTCCAGAGGAGAGGACCACCCGTTCCTGTTCACTTGGTTGACGAGTGCGTGGCGGACGCCGTGGCATGGGTTGAAGGGGATTCTGATTCCAGTTCGCCTTCGTGTTCCGCGGCTTTGGCGGCCCACCAGTCCTCGGCATCCTGAGACGTCCACGTACCTGCGCAGCTGCAAGCGTTCAGGGCTCTGGCCAGTTCTCGAGCATCCGAGAATCGCTCTTCCGGGCGTTTGGCCAGGCATTTGAGAACAATCGCATCCAGATCGGCCGGAATGTCCGATCGGTGGCTGGAAGGTGCAGCAGCGGCGTCTCGGGAGTGGGCGATCATCAGTTCCATGGGGTTGGAGCCAACGAACGGTGGGCGACCGGTGAGCCAGAAATAGAGAATGGCCCCGAGTGCGTAGAGATCGGTTCGGCCGTCGACATTGTTCTCGGCCATGGCCTGTTCGGGGCTCATGTACGAGGGGGTGCCGCTGACACTGTATTCCGTGGTCAGCGTGGTCGACCCGGGTGTGGTGAGCTTGGCGAGTCCAAAGTCGAGCACCTTGGCCACGTCGCACTCACCGCCCAGGATGGCAATCAGGATATTTGCCGGCTTGAGATCTCGGTGCACAATTCCCAAGCGGTGGGCCTCTGCCAGGGCGCCACAAACCTGCTTCATCAGGTAGATCACTCGGCCCAGCGGCATTGGCCCATATTTGGCCACGATGTCATGGGAATTCATGCCAGGCAGGTATTCCATGACGTAGTAGAACGTGCCATCGGCCGAATGACCGTAGTCAAAGATCTCGATCGTATTGGGGTGTTGCAGCATGGCCGCAGACTGAACTTCGCGTTCGAACCTGGCAATTGCCACGGAATTGTTGGCAATGTCCGGCTTGATCAGTTTCAGGGCGCAAGGGCGTTTGAGCATCTGGTGCTCGGCCATGAAAACGTCACCCATTCCGCCATCTCCCAGGCGTTCTCCAAGCTGGTATTGCCCCAGTTGCTTGGCCTGGTGCAGTTCCTTGCGAAGCCCGTGGAGTACAAAGGCGGTTGCAATCGAAACAAAGATACCAAGACCCAGGTAGATGGTGCTGGTGCCAGCCATGGCCAGTGGGTTGATGCCGTGCAGGTCGCTCATCCGTTCAAGTGGCTCGGCCAGAAGGATTGCAAAAACGAACAGCGGACCAAGGGCCATGTACATCACGGCTCGCGCGGTACGTTTAGGGTCATTGGGAATGAGCGCGCCATAAACCATCATATAGAAATTGCAGAGAAGTACACCGCTCAGCTCGGTGGCAATGACCTTCTCAACCTGTCCATTGCCGATATACTGCATATTGGAATGGTACTGATTGAAGAGAAGGCAAAGAATGTTGATGCCAAAGAAAAGTCCTTCGAAAACTCGGAGCTGGCGGATCGACCAGTGGAACCGGTCGGAAACCAAGTAGGCCAGGCCCAGCGCCAGCAAGATTCGGAAGCTGAAGGCGCTGGTGAGGATCCAGGTGTGGGTTTCTCGCGTAATCAGGTTCCAGAGGAAAAGAACGCCAAAGACGACGGTGAACATCCAGGCAATCAGGCGCAGACGACTGCGCAGCAACTGCTCGTTTTCGGTCTCCATGCTGGGCGAATCGCCACGATTGGAAGATGCGTATGTGGAGGATTCGCCTGGGGCGTTGGTCGACTCATTGGTGTCTGGTTCGAGCAGGATCAGACCGTCATTATCGGTCGAGTGCTTGTGAGTTGAATTGTCCATGACCTCGCCTTTCGATCATCTCGCCATCAGGTGTGAATTATTGATCCGTGTCTTTGGCATGGGTGGGTGAACCCATGAATTACTGTTCCATCTCACGCAGGTTTTTGAGTTGATCGGTCACTCCGCGGAGTTGATCCAGTGGGCCTTGCCCGGGTTGCACGGCTTTGCTTGCGGGGGCGGTTTCCGGCTTATCCTGTTTTTGCAGAGCTTTGCTGGCGTTTGCTGGCAGTTTTTTGAGGTCGGCCGGCAGGGTGCCGATCTCTTTCTGGACGTCGGATTCAAACGCACGAATTCCGGAGCTAATCTGTGACTTCAGATCTCCGCTCGGTCGTGTAGCGCCGGTGCGTAACCAGGGTACAAACGTGAAAGCAAGTGCCACGGCGGCAATGGTGATCGCGGGTTCGGCGATTCTTTTGAGGGGCTTCTTCACCCGTTTCCATTGCTTGAGGCAGTAAAAGATGCCCACCGGCGGAATGAGGAACAGAAGGCCTTGGATCGGGCTGTCTTTGAACGGAATCAGGATCAGATTGGTCAAACCGGTGACCAGTCGGCTCAGGTTCAACAAGACGACCAAGGTGGCACCCAGCAGTGCGAGCGGGCGATTATGGAGCAGGACTCCAAAGAAAAGCACTGCGATGAAGGGAATCGAGAGCAGGTAGGCGCTATCATTGAGCCACCTCGCGAGTCCCTGAATGCCACCAATCTGGCCACGGTACGCTTGCTTGACAATGCCGGCGGGCCGGCCCACAGACCCACCTTCCGCATGGACGTAAGGTCGTGCAGGGGCGGTCGCAACCTTGTAGGGCCCAGTGAAAGAGTCTTCGTCGAGCGCTGAGGGCAGAACTTTCTTGATGGCAGGCATGGCCGCCATGGAGAGCGGCTTCAGGGCGACCTGGCTATTAACGGCAGTAACCCAGTCTGGTTGAGAAGACCTGGCGTCCTTTGCTGGAGACAGATTTGCCCTTGGGGGCGGCTGGGTTGCCGTGGAGACCGGTTTGAGGCCGGCCTGCGTTGCCGCGGCAATCCAGTTTCGGCCGGGGGGTGTTTGAGCTTGGACCGGAACTGCCAGCACACTTTTTTCGGGCGCGATGACCTGGCCAGCCTGGGTCGTGCGGTTGGGTGTGGATCTGCTGGGAATCGTGATTTCGGCCTGGCACCGTTTGCATCGGGCCCGCTTCCCGGCCAGTGATTCTGGGGCCTCGAATTTTGCGTCACAACTGGGACAGTTAAAACTGAAATTCATCGATCCGGTGGCTCCGTTGCACTTGAGCAAGTTTGTTGAGTGTCTGGATTCGCTTGACGCTGAACCTGGATCATGGTTGGCCACTACTTACTGAACGCAACTGACTGGCAGAACACGTTTAAAATAGGCCCCAATCCAACGGGTACATTAAGTTCGTTGAAAATCAGAGGGATCCCGGCGAGGAGGATCACCCAGAAAAGGATGCTTTGATCGAACTTTGCCAGCAGTGCGAAGTAGGCCCAAACCAGCACGAAATTGGTTGCCAGCCAGACTTGCCAGAGCGTAAGGGAAGCTGGGGGTGCGGGGCTGATCAAGAACACGTAGCTGAGAAATGCGATCAGGGTGGTGTAGAGCAGGCTCAGGAACAGGCCGAATTTTTGCAGCGGTTCAAACTTGACGAACGAACTGACCAGCGATGCGAACAGGAAGATTTTCATCGCGTAATAGTACATATCCATGAGCGGACCTGAGCGTTTTGGGTCGGCTGGTTTGGAAACAGCCTGAATTGAAGATGGGTAGGTTAGGCCGAGGTGCTAACCCGTTCTTTGAAAAACAGATAGAACGATCATACGCTCTCGGGGGCCAGTGTCTACGGGGCGCTCAACAGGGAGTCAGGCTGCCCCGGGGAGATCGTAAATTCAATCAGTTGCCCTACGAGTTGGCCTGGGTTCTCTCTACAATCATGGGGCTGATTCTGATCTATCTCTCCTTGCTTGTGAGACTCCGTTCGATGAGGCCAGGTCCACCCCATGCTTGGGAATTTGCCAGTTTGATGCTGGTCGCACTCTGCCTGCTGGGCTTTGTTCCAAAGGCTCAGGCTGCACCAGTTCAATCTGGCGACCGAGTTGGAACGGCCATCGTAACTCCCGCTCTGGAAACCGCATCGGTCCGGACCTACGAGAAGGGGAGCCTGCGCCCGCAGTCTGGCTGGCTGGTGTTGCACCTGGAGGGGAAGCCTTACGAGCGTGGGGTCCAGCATGGCCAATTGCTGGCGCGTGAGATTGCCGAATACATTCGGGTGCTGGGACGTTACCACGCCCCCAAAGATCCAGACACCGGTTGGAAGAGTGTGCGTCTGATTTCCAGCGCCCTGTTCTTGCGCAGGTTTGAGCCTGAGTTTCTGGAAGAGATGAAGGGAATTGCCGACGGGGCCGCGGCTGCCGGCGCCCGGGTGGGAGATCGCAAGATCGATCTGCTGGACATCGTGGCGATCAACACCGAGATCGAGACCAGTTTTCTGGACGAGGCGCTGGATTCCACACCGATCGGCCTGGAAGGAAAACAGTTTCAGGAGCCCATCAACCGGGCACCGATTCCGCGTGAAGAGCACTGCAGCGCTTTTGTGGCAACAGGCCCAGCCACGGCCGATGGCAAAGTGGTGATTGGCCATATCACCATGTGGAACTTGTTCCACTCACGGTTCCTGAACGTCTGGATTGATATCCAGCCTGAAGATGGCCATCGGGTCATCTTTCAAGGGTATCCAGGCGCGATCATGAGTGGTACCGATTTTTACATGAATGACCGTGGGCTGGCCGTGGTGGAAACCACGATCGACCAGACCCGCTTCGAGCCCGAAAGCCGACCGCTGTCTGTCCGGGTGCGCCGCGCCCTGCAATATGGGAGTTCCATCGACGACATCGTGGCCGCTTTGTCGGCCGGTAACAACGGCCTGTACACCAATGAATGGCTGATGGCGGATACGAATACCAACGAAATCGCCATGTTTGAGCTTGGTACGAAGGACCAAAAGCTCTGGCGGTCTAGCAAGCAAGAGTGGTTTGGTGGCACCGAGGGCTTTTACTGGGGTTGCAATAACGCCAAAGACCTGAAGGTTCGGCTGGAAACGGTGCCCAGTGTGCTTGGTACGCCGGTGAACGTGATGTTTCATCCTGATGATCGTGATCGCGCGTGGCTGGCCTGGTTTGATCGGTATCGGGGACGAATTGACCTGGCGGCTGCCCAAGATGCGTTCACCACGCCGCCGCTGGCCGCGGCCCGTTCTCTGGATGTCAAGATCACTACGGCCGACCTGATGGGGGAACTGTCTGCTGTTGCCCGGTTTGGTCCACCGCGGAGTGAATCATGGCGACCGACCGACGCCGAGCGGGCCCTCTACCCGGAAATTCGGGCCCTGATCCCGCATGATTGGACCCACCTCTCGGTGCAAAAGGAATCCAGGCTGACCACGGAAGCCAATTCGAGAGCGGAGACGATCCGTCTGAGCCCTGAAGATTTTCCCGATGGCCAGGTTCTGGGTTCGGCGGAAGAGCAGGAGGAAGATGAGGGGCATCCGCGTCATCGGCCGAGCTGGCATGGCACCCTTTTGCCAGGCACCAATCAGGATCTCTGGCTGGCCGCGGCGTTTGCCGCGCACGAGCGGCTGGTGACCTTGGATCGGAGCGAAGAGCCCACCCAGGACCCCGACGTGGCGCTATTCGGCTACCTGTCCCAGTATCTGGCGGCTCGGGCCCGCCTGGGCCGAGATCTCCCGCTCTCTCAGATCGTTCCTGAACTTCGGGACGACGCCTGGTATGACATTGCCCTGGGCAAGGGAGTGTTTGTCCTGGAAACCTTGCGGAACCAACTCGGGGATGAAGCCTACCTCCGGCTCATGGATGAGTATGGACGGGCTCATGCGGGCAAGCCGGCCGACGTCGCCGATTTGATCGAACGCTCTACGGCTATTGAAGACGGTCCCACCCGGGCTCAATGGAACGCCTGGTTGGGTCCAGATGCGCTCGCCAACTTGCCTTCGGAAGTGACAGATCGGCTGGTGGCGGGTCGTTTCTGGTCGGTACTTTCCTTTGAGCACAATCCTGAATCGGCCGTGATTATTTACGGAACCAAGGCCGAGGCCGATGCCCAGCGGGAGGCGGCCCAGCGGTTGCAACACGCGATCCGGACACGCTGGTCGAACATCACCGTGCCTATTCTGGCCGACACCGAGGTGATGGCCTCGGGCCTGCCTGCCAGGCATCTCTTGCTAGTTGGCAGGCCTGCAACGAATCATGTGAGTGCCCAGATTGAAACGATGTACCAGAAATCCCAGCTTGTGAACCGGACCTGGCCGGTGACGTTTGGTCCGGCCTCATTTGGGCTGGAAGGCAAGTCTGAAGCCGACACCGCAGCTGGGGTCATTGCCGCAGGGCCGCACCCAACGGACCCGGCCTTCTCGGCCGTGATTTTCGCGGGAAACAGTTCGGCTGCAACCTGGTACCTTGTTGAGGCTCTTCCCCGAGAGGCCCGTCCTGAGCTGGTTGTCATGCCGCGACGGGGGCCTGCGGTCGGTTACGCGATTCCGCTTGAAGAGGGTGCCGCTGCGGATGCGGGCCTGCCTTCGAAACCCGAATAACCCTCCACGCCCTTGATCTGGCGCCACCATGCGTGATGAAGCGTATCTTGAAACTCTGGACTATCTCTATAGCCGGCTCGATTACGAGCGGGCCGGGATGCCACGCTTGCCTGGAGAACTGGCCATTGGTCGGACCAGGCGGTTGCTCAGGAAACTGGGCGAACCCCAGGATGGACTGTCGCTGATCCACGTGGCCGGCACCAAAGGGAAAGGTTCGACCTCGGTGCTGGTTGCGGCTGCCCTGTCGGCCGGCGGACTTCGGACCGGGCTGTTCACCTCGCCCCACCTGCATCATCTGGAGGAGCGGTTCAAGGTTGATGGGGTGCCCATCGCTCCCGAAATTCTTGTTGACCTGGTCCAGAGGATCCGGCCCGTGGTAGCCCACGTGGATGCCCAAGATCCGCACCTGAGCGGCCGTCCATTGACATTCTTTGAAATCACCACGGCGCTGGCCCTGTTGCATTTTGCCGAAATTGGGGCCAAGGCCGTGGTGCTGGAGGTTGGGCTGGGCGGCCGGCTCGATTCCACAAACGTAGTTCGACCCACGGTGTCGGTTCTCACGTCCATATCCTATGATCATACGAAGATTCTTGGGACGACTCTGGACGCCATTGCCACGGAAAAGGCTGGAATTCTCAAGCGCAACGGTCGAGCCGTGGTTGGGGTTCGCTCGCCAGAGGCCAGGCTGGCAATTGCCAGGGTGGCTGCCGCCAGGCGGTGTGAGACCAGATGGATTGATACGGATTTTCGTGAGGAATACCAGGCACCACGCCTGCCCCTGACTGAGCCAACGCCGGGCTGGGTCCAGTTGGAAACCTGGCGCAAGCACTGGGGGCCTTTGGAGGTTCCGTTTCTGGGGCGGCACCAGGCGTTGAATGCTGCCGTTGCGCTGGCAACCCTGGATGCGTGGGCAGAGGCCGGTCAGACGCCGATCGAAGAATCGGCCGTGGTGCGGGGCTGGACGGGCCTCAGTTTTCCAGCCCGGGTGGAACTGGTTTCCGCGCGGCCCTGGATCATCATTGATGGCGCACACAATGTGGACTCGGCGGAAGCACTGGTGCAAACCCTGAACCACCATCTGCCGGCAGGGCCAAAAACTCTGGTGTTTGGGACAACACGTGACAAGGATCTGGCGGGGCAGCTCCGTGTTTTGCTGCCGCATTTTGAGAAGGTGATTGTGACCCGGTATCAAGACAATCCTCGGGCCGTGCCTGAGGATGAAGTTGCCATGTGTGTGGCGGAAGAGTTTGGAAAGCCGGTGATGGTGGCGGCCGATCCTGCCGCTGCGTTAGAACTTGCGAGATTATTGACGCCCGAGTCTGGTCTGATCTGCGTGACAGGATCACTCTTTCTGGCGGCTGAGGCACGGGCTGCGGTTCTGGGGAACTCGCGTGCCCAAGCCTGAGAATTCCAGCACAGGCGAACTCAAAGGAACACAACCATGACGGCATTTTTTTGGATCAGAGTTGCGACGGTGCTGGGGTTCCTGGCCGTGGCGGCCGGGGCGTTTGGGGCCCACGGACTCAGGACTTCGCTCAAGGCCGAACTTGCAGCCGAGGCGATTGCGGCTGCGCAGGAGAAAGCCGGTGGAGCAGCGGAGGCTGAGCCTGAGCCTGTGCGGAGGGTGCTGGCCAGCCGGCGTCTTGAGGTTTTTGACACTGGCGTGAAGTACCACTTCTGGCATTGCCTGGCCCTGTTCGGGCTAGGACTGCTCATGCTTCAGACGGGGCGCAGCGGCGTGGCGGAACGGGTTGCCGGTGTGGGATTCTTGGTGGGGACCTTGATCTTTTCGGGCGGCCTATACGCCCTGGCTCTGACCGGAATTCCTGCCCTGGGGATGATTCCTGTGCTGGGAGGCATTGCGTTCATGGTGGGGTGGGTTGGCCTGTTCCTGGCGGCACGGCCGTGTGGTTAGTCGCGGCTCGTGCCCGTGTTTTGAACCTGGGGCAGGCTCCTTGTGGACTTGGAGCCAGCCTCGGTTTTGGAGCGGGTACTAAATTGCGGGTAGGGCGCCTAGCTTGAAGCTGAAGCTGGGTGCGCGCCGACGTGTGATCGAAGAGGCTACTTCGATACGCAGGTCTGGGGTAGCCTCGGCCAGGCGGCCCAAGATTTCTGCGCCATTGCTGGCGGGAGTGCCCGGCCCAGGCGCCACCGTGATCAGCAGGTGGGAATCGTCGGGCGCGGCCTCAACCTCAAGCACGTGTAAGCCTTGCAGAACCTCGTCTTCTTGCTCGGCCAGCACCTGTTCCAGTGTTTCCAGCACCTGATGGCAGAGCTGGGCGGTTTTGCGGTCGACCTGGGCATGACCACCCGCTCTGGTAGGATCGCCCGAGCGGTGGTCATGCCCATGGGGGCCGCGTGTAAATCGTCGAGGCATGATCGTCTTGCTCCTGGCGTTTCAGGGATCACCGTAGGAAAGGCTAGGTTATTTTACGTTCAGGGCAAGTGTGCCACCTGGAGCCCAGAAGAACGAGCGTATCTGAGGAGCAGACACGGCAATCTGGGCCATGGTTCACGCGTGTGTGAGCAGAGCCTGGCCCCGGCCGGCTGAGCGGTGGAATCAGGCAGGGGTGATCGTGTTCTGCGATGCGGGTTGTTCAAATTTGTTCAAAGCGTCATAGCAGGCGTCCTTGTAAAGGTCGCCCAGAGTGGGATAGTTGAAGCAGGCCCGGTTGAAGATCTCAATATCTGCATCCACGAGCATGGCCATGAGCCCGATATGAACGACCTCGGATGCAATCTCTCCGACCACATGGACGCCGATCAGTTTTCGGTTATCGCGGCGGAAGATCAGCTTCAGGAACCCAAACTGATCGCCAATAATCTCTCCGCGCGCGTTCTTGGCATACTGGGCCCGGCCCACGACGTAGTCGATGCCTTTGGCTTTCAACTCATCCTCGGCAGCCCCCACCATGCTGACCTCGGGGATGGTGTAGATGCCGGTGGGCAACAGTGGGGCGATCTCGCACTTGATCCCGGAATCAAAGGCGCAGCACATGGCCACTCGGGCTTGTTCCTTGCTGGTGGCGGCCAGGCCCGGTGAGCCAATCACGTCTCCGGCGGCGTAAATATGGGGAACGCTGGTCTGGTAACGGGCATTGACCTCCAGCTTTCCGCGTGAACCGGGGCTAAGCCCGGCGGCCTCCAGGTTCAGATCCGCAGTATTGCTGAACCGGCCGGCGGCCACCAGAACCCCCTCGAATTCAAGCTGTTTCCCCTTATTGGTGGTCACTAACACCGGTCCGCCAGGGTCGGTTGAGGGGGTGCAGGTTGTCACCGTTTCGCCCCAGCGAAATAGGATTCCCAGGTGCTCACGCATGGCTTGTTCAAGCGCTTCGGAAACATCGGCGTCCAGGAAGGGTAAAAGTTCGGTTCGACCGTCGATGATGGTGACCTTGGAACCCAAGGCTGCGAACGTGCAGGCGTACTCGCTTCCAATGACCCCCGCACCCACCACAAGCAGGGTGCGTGGCATGCACTCAAGCTGAAGGATCTCGTCCGAATCATGCACCCGATGATCGGGAAATGGGAATTCAGGAGGCTGGACTGGCGAGGATCCGCTGGCGATCAGAATGACCTGGGCGCGAATGAGGAGTTCTTGGGGGATGGGGAACCCGACCTCATGGTGCGGAGTTACGGCTACCCGGTGTGGATCGAGGAAACGTGCGGTCCCACGAATCAGTTCGATGCCGTTTTCCGCCAGATTGCGCCGGATGCGCTCGCGTTCGCTGGTTTTGACACGTTTCTCGTGGTACATCAGCTCGGAGATGGTGGCTTCTCGTTTGAGCGAGAGGTCCACGCCGTACAGGTTGCGAGATTTGAGCCCGGAGAAAGCGAGAGCCGTTTCACGCAGGGTCTTGCTGGGCAGGGTACCGGTATTGGCCGAGCTACCACCCAGGTTTGGGCTTTTCTCAACCATCAGCACTCGCTTGCCCAGGGCTGCGGCGGCCACAGCGCCGCTTTCGCCGGCTGGTCCGGAACCAATCACGACCAGGTCGAAAGATTCTTCATGAGCCATGGCGGATTCCGTATTGGGCGTGGGTGGCTGATGGTCAGGAATAGAATTTTACCGTGCGGCTGTCACAGGCTTATAGCGTCGAGAATGTTCAGACTGTCAGGCCGAGGTGTTGCAAGATTGCCTTGGGGTCTCTGAGGTCGCTCACAAACGGTGCACCCAGGGTCCAGTCTCCCTGGGGTTGGCGATGTCCCAGGGCCAGCACCTTCATTCCCGCCTTGGTCGCCGCCTCAACGCCGTTGAGTGAATCTTCCACGGCCAGGGCATGAGCCGGTTCAACCTTCAGTCGCTTGCAGGCGAGCAGGTAGCCTTCAGGGTCTGGCTTCGGGCTGGTCACCACTTCCTTGGTCACGCAGGTTTTCACATAGGGGGCCAAGCCGCCGGACTCCAGGGTGGTTGCCACGTTCTCTTGCCAGGTTCCTGTGACGATTCCCACGGGGATGGAGCGTGAGTGTAGTTCACGCAAAAGCGCCGCCACTCCTGGATAGATGCGGGGTGCAAAGTTGAGCATGGTCCGTGTGAGGTCTTGCTTCTTGCGTACCCAGCCTTCGCGGTCTCCCCCTTCAATTCCTTGGCTCGAAAAAACATCATCAAGAAAGGTGCGGTCGTCCTCGCTGCCGGCCCGGGCGCAAACCTCGGTGGGCACCTTCCAGCCCATCACGGCAAAGGTTCGCTCCCAGGCTGCGACGTGGATGTTTGCCGTGTCGGCGATCACGCCATCGAAATCAAACACGACCGCGTGGTAGGGCGACAGGGCCATAGGGCGGGACTCCTGGTAAATTCGTCGGATGGTGCTGGTATGCGGGCCTGGTCGTCAAGCCGTTGACTTCACTACGATACCGGCTTATGTTCGCGCCGTGTAAGATTGAGTGGCCGCAACCTGGTTAGTATCCTGTGTGCTGATCTGGTTGCAGGTTCGGCCCTCATGGCCCTTGATGGCTCCAACATCCGTTTTCAAGGAGTTTGCGCGTGGCACGCCCGGTTACCCTCTTCACCGGCCAGTGGGCCGATATGACGCTCGAAACCCTCTGCCAGAAGGCCAGTTCCTGGGGCTATGACGGAATCGAGTTACCCTGCTGGGGCGATCATTTCAACGTTCAGAAGGCCCTCCATGAGCCAGGTTACTGCGAAGGCCGGCATGCCCTGCTTGCCAAGTATGGGCTGAAGTGCTGGGCTATTTCCAACCACCTGGCTGGCCAGGCGGTTTGTGATCTGATCGACGAACGGCACAAAATCATTCTGCCAGACCACGTCTGGGGCGACGGGAACCCGGAAGGGGTCCGTAAACGAGCGGCTCAGGAGATGATGGACACCGCCCGGGCCGCCGCCAAGATGGGCGTGAAGGTGGTCAACGGGTTCACGGGCAGCTCCATCTGGCACCTGCTGTACTCGTTTCCACCCGTGTCAGACGCCATGATTGCCGCAGGCTTCCAGGATCTGGCCGACCGCTGGAACCCCATTCTTGACGTCTTCCAGAAAGAAGGGGTTAAGTTCGCCCTTGAGGTCCACCCTACGGAAATTGCGTTCGACATCTATAGCGCAGAGACCGCACTCAAGGCGATGGACCACCGCAAGGAGTTCGGTTTCAACTTTGACCCCAGCCACCTTCTTTGGCAAATGGTCGATCCGGTCGAGTTCATCCGGTACTTCCCTGACCGGATTTACCATGTCCACGTGAAGGATGCTGCACGCACCCTGAATGGGCGTTCAGGAATTCTGGGCTCGCACCTCAACTTTGGCGACCCACGCCGCGGTTGGGATTTCCGCTCGCCAGGCCGTGGTCAGGTTGATTTTGACGCGATCGCTCGTGCCCTGAACGCCACCGGTTACCAGGGTCCACTCTCAATCGAGTGGGAGGATCCCAGCATGGAGCGTGAATATGGCGCAGCCGAGGCTGCCGCATTCACCAAGAAGACCATGGGGTTCGCTGCCCCTGCCAGCCTTTTTGATTCGGCGTTCTCCGAAGCGAGCAAAAAGTAAAGCAACCTGAGAACCGGGGCGTCTGGTACGCCCCGGTTTTTCGGAACGCTCCGTATGCGTGCAAGGCTCCCTGGACTGGCGAATCTCGGTGAAATTTGGCGATTTCGTCCGGCGGCAAGCTCAGGGGCTGGCCACGGGTCCAAACTCGGAACCGACAACTCAGCGAGCAGGAACTCGCTCCGCGTTTGAAGCGTTTTTTTCTTTTCCGCGAATCAGCGCCCCAAAGAATACAGGGTCTATTCCTGAGTCCCGTGCATTGCCGATTCAGGAATCCGAGTGGTGGATTCGAGGCACCGCTCTGCCCCAATCCCGCCCTTTGAATTCAACGTAGCTTCGTCCCCTCGCTTTCAGGAACCAAGTTCATGCAGTTTCATGAAACCAATTATAAGACGATTGCCGGTCATACTTCGCCTCGAAAAAATGTTCTGCTCTTAAGTTGCATGGATTTGCGGTTGCTGGACAACCTTGTTGCGTTCATGAACTTTGAGAACCTGGAAAACAGGTACGATCAGTTCATTCTTGCTGGCGCAGCGGCTGGGGCCATGGTCATGCCCTCGTGGCGCAAGGCGTTTTTTGATCATCTGGTGCTGGCTGTCGGTCTTCATCAAATTAAGTATGTTTATATTGTTGAGCATCGAGATTGTGGGGCCTACGAAGAGTTCTTTCACAAGTCTTACGTTCATTATGATGAGGTTGAAGGCCATAATTGCTATCACCTGGAAGAAGAGCATAAGGACCATACCCAGCAGGCGTTCTTGTTGAAGGCCGAGATTGACAAGTATTGCCTGGAGCGGCGGCAAGATCCCTTTCCTCCCGATGAAGATCCGATTTCCAAGCCATTCCGGGATATTATCTCCCGATCGCACGGGGAACACCCAGACCCAGACTCGCTCAAGCATCTGTGGAATGTTGAAGTGCGTTGTTACATGATGGACCTGCGTGGAGGAGTGGTCTGGCTGGACGAATTTGATGACTCGACCGAAGAGGTAGAGTACGAAGATCATCACCATGAGCATGATCATGCCGAGGTGGCCAGCAGTCTTCCCAAGCCGGCGAAACCCAAGGCAAAACCCAAATCGAAGCGGATCGTCTGAGCCACGCGTGGATACCACGGGCTTGGCCGTTGTGGTGGCCTCTGTGAAGATCAAGACCAAACGATGATTGCAAAAGCCGGGATAGGCTCCACAGGTTGGGAGCCTGTTCCGGCTTTACAAACTGTGGCCAAATGAAAAAGCGTCCCGGATGATCGCCTGGGTGTTTTTTTGCTTTGGTGGGCCTGAAGACTCGACTCAGAGAGTCAGGCGACGTTGCGGGATTCTGCGGATATTTCATGAAAAGCGGTATAGGTGAATATGTCGATATTGTGCTGATGTGCTCAAGGGCGAGTGTCGAATCCCGAAGGATTCCGGTTACCTGGATCCGGTGGCAGCGGTTTTCCGCCGACAATGCCCTGTCAGCCAAACGTCAAAACGCATGAGTGAAGCCGTTCCGTGAGCCAAGAGGTTCACGGAACTCGGAAACGAGTCGCGTTCAGAATACGGACCGGCCGACGTTCTCGGTGTTGAATTTCGGGCGTGTTGGTTAAAATGAGGATTGAGATCAGGCCACCTGTGGTTTTGATCGGACCTGCTTTTACCAGGAGTTGAGCACGATGAGTGGCCCAATTATTCGCAAGTATGGCTTCCCAAACCATGAGTCGATCTTTGGTAAGAAAGAGATCGAGCACGGAGTCGAGGAGAAAGTGGTCGAGAAGAGCCCCAGCAAGGCTGAACCTACGCCCAAGGCTGAGAAGAAGCCTGTTGCCGATAAGAAGAAGAGCTAACCGATTGGCTTGGATGACACGGCCGGTCCCCGGGCCGGTTGCGTCGGCTTCGGCGGGCTGAGTTGGCGAACCCCGCTAAGGAATTGAACCGGCCGGTTGCGAGCGCTGGCCTGGGTAGGAGCGATTAGCCGGCCAGATCCTTCAGCCGCTTGAGAAGCTGGGCGGTTGCCTCGGGGCTCAGGGCGGCCAGGTCGGTTTGTCTCAACTCATCCAGAAGCGGCTCTGGCAGGGAGGCGAACAGGCTTCCCTGAAGCGCCTTTCCGGTCTTAACGCGTCTGACCGGGCCCGTGGTTGCCTGGGCGGCGCTAGTGTCTGCCCCGGTCTCGGTGTGGGATTGCCGCTCTGGCTGGTTCACATCGGAAACGTGCTGGGTTTCCAGAAACGCCAGAATCTCGGTCGCGCGATCGAGGACCGGTGTGGGTACGCCCGCCAGCTTCGCCACATGAATTCCATAGCTCTGGTCGGCTCCCCCCGGAATGATCCGGTGGAGGAACACAATCTCGCCATCCTGCTCTCTCACCGCCACGTTCGCATTGCGCAGGTGGGGTTTGGTTTTTTCCAGGTCGACCAGCTCGTGGTAGTGGGTGGCGAACAGTGTCCGGCAGCCGGTGACATCGTGAAGCTGCTCGGTGATAGCCCAGGCCAGGCTCACACCGTCAAAAGTGCTGGTGCCACGCCCAATTTCGTCGAGAATGACCAGGCTGCGGTTGGTGGCGTTGTGAAGGATATTCGCAGTTTCGCTCATCTCAACCATGAAGGTGGAAAGTCCACGGCCGAGTTCATCGGTGGCGCCCACGCGTGCGAACAGGCGGTCGGCCACGCCGACGCGGGCCCGTCTTGCAGGGACAAATGAGCCGATCTGGGCCATCAGCGTGATCAGCGCCACCTGGCGGATAAACGTGCTCTTTCCGGCCATGTTCGGGCCGGTGATCAGCAGCACCAGACCTGCATCGGGGCTGAGCTGGAGGTCATTGGGAACGAACTCGCCCTGCGGAAGAATGGTATCGAGTACAGGATGGCGGCCCGCCTCGATCTCCAGCACGGGATCGGACACGATCTCGGGCCGGCAATAGCCGCGTCTGGCCGCCAGTTCGGCAAGTGCGGCCAGCACATCAAGCTGGGACAAGATATTGCCCGCCTGAGCCAGCCGGGGGGCTTCGGCGGCCACCCGATCTCTGAGGGTGGTGAACAGTTCATACTCCAGAGCACGCGCTTGTTCCTCGGCCCTGAGCACCTTCTCTTCGTATTCTTGCAATTCCGGCGTGATGTATCGTTCTGCGTTCTTGACGGTCTGTTTTCGCACGAAATCGGCAGGCAAAGCTCGTCCAGAGCCTTGTGCGTGGGTGATTTCCACGTAATAGCCGAAGACCTTGTTGAAACCAATCTTCAAGCCGTTGATTCCGGTCCTGCGAACCAGCTCGGCCTGGAACCTGGCGATCCAGTTTTTTCCGCCTTTGGCCAGTTCGCGAAGTTCGTCGAGCCTGGGGTGGTATCCGTCTCGAATCAGGCCGCCGTCCTTGAGCGCCAGCGGAGGTTCATCAACCAGGGCTTCGGAGATTGCCTGGCGAATTTCTGGGCAAAGTTCCAGTCCTGCCTCAAGTTCGGTGAGCCCGGGGCTCTGGCGGGCGGAGATGAGCGCTTTGAGGCGAGGTAATAAGCCGAGGGTACGGGCCAGAGCGCCCAGGTCTCGGGGGTTGGCGCGGCCGGTTCCGGCCCTGGCCGCCAGCCGCTCCAGGTCTGCGGCTTTGGTAAGCAGGCCTCGGAGTTCATGACGCAGGGCGGCTTCCTGAACAAATTCCGAGACGATTGTCTGGCGCTGGCGGATCTGGTCGAGGTCGGTGAGCGGGGCACCCAGCCATTCGGTCAGCAGCCTGGCACCCATGGGCGTGGCGGTCTGGTCGATGGCGGCCAGCAGCGAGCCTTCTCGCTTTGAGTCTCGCAGAGTCCTGGTCAGTTCCAGGCTGCGTCTGGTCATGGCATCCAGCGCCAGGGTGCGGCCACGTCGGTAGGGGGATAGGCGAACCAGGTGCCCGAGCGAGGTTCGTTGCGTTTCTCGCAGGTAAGCCAGAAGCGCACCGGCGGCCGAAACTTCCACCGAATCGTCTTCGATTCCAAAACCGGAAAGGGTGGCAATTCCGAACTGGTTGAGGATGGCCGAGCGGGCCTGATCGGTCACAAAGTCCCAGGAGGGCCGTGTGGTGATTGTGGCTCGGGTCAGGCCCCGAAGGGTACGCAGCCAGGGGGCATCGAGCGTGGTCTCAGAGACCAGAATCTCGGCCGGTTCCAGCCGGGTCATGTCGTCGATCAGTTCGGTTCGAGACGCTTCACAGAGTTCGAAGCGGCCGGTAGACAGTTCAACCCAGGCCAGCCCAAGTTTTCCGCGTTGTTCGGTTACCGCGGCCAGATAGTTGGCGGAGAGGGGGTCGAGCAGGGCCTCGTCGGTCAGGGTGCCGGGAGTGACAACCCGAACAATGTCCCGTTTGACAATCCCCTTGGTGGCCTTGGGGTCCTCAATCTGCTCGCAAACGGCCGCACGTTGCCCAGATGAAACGATGCGGGCCAGATAGGGCTCTAGCTGGTGGTAGGGAAAGCCGGCCATGGGCATGGCGTCGGCTTTGTCCCGGTCTCGGGTTGTTAGCGTGAGCCCGAGCAAGGCGCTGGCACGTTCGGCATCATCGCCAAACAGTTCGTAAAAGTCTCCCATCCGAAACAGGAGCAGGGCATCTGGATCGCGGGCCTTGAGCTCGCGATACTGCTGCATCATCGGGGTCAGGACGGATGGGGAGGGATCGGCCATGGGACGTGGCGGCAAATCAAGAAGAGTAGGGGCGGGGACGGGAGTTCAAAAGACCTGGGTCAGTTGAATGCAATTGGCCGGAATT
Source organism: uncultured Planctomycetales bacterium (assembly GCA_903926465.1). Classification (GTDB taxonomy): domain Bacteria; phylum Planctomycetota; class Planctomycetia; order Isosphaerales; family Isosphaeraceae; genus CAIYJE01. The sequence continues at coordinate 34,245 of CAIYJE010000191.1, read as the reverse complement.
GCCTCAGAACGAGGCAATGGCCGAGGCGGTATCCGGGTAAAAGTCAAAAATGGTGTGAAGCCGTGTGATTGAGAAAACCTCAAGCAGTCCTGGGCGAATATTGCAGAGTTTCAGGTTGCCGTGGGCATGGCAAAGCTTCTTTTTCAGCTTGAAAAGCTGAGCCAGGGCCCCACTCGGTAGATAGTCAACATTTTGAAGGTTGAGGACCAGCCGCGACCGCTGGTCCTGCTCTACCAGGGCAAAGAGTTCTCTGCCGAACTCTCGGATTTCCTCTTCACCGACAATTCTACGGTCGCTCACTGTCACAACCGTAACATCCCCGCTCTCGGAAACCTGGAGCAACGGGGCGAACGTATCTGGCATCGGTATCTCCACCCGCGAAGTTCGTGAGTCGAGCTTCCAAAGCGGCGACCGGTCAGAAAGAGTCGAGGGCATCTTGTTCGTCGTCGAAAATCTCGACCATCCGTTCCAGGCCTGTGATTTTGAAGACGACCCGGATTTCCGGATCAATACAACAGAATTTGAGGTTTCCCTTGGCCAGCTTGATCTTTTTGTTCAGCGTGAAGAGCTTGGCAATTACCTGGCTCGCCATGAACTTGACGTTCGAAAAGTTGAGCAAGAGTTCCGTGTGACCGTCGCGATCCACAAGCTTGTTCAGCTGGTCTCCAACCTCCGCAATGACCAGTTCATCGACAATCCGTTCATCGACAAAAGAAGCCACGGTTGCGTCTTCGAAAACTTCAATCCTCAAACGAGACCCAGAGGCTTGCGACATGGAAGAGGGCTCCCACCAAGACGATTTACCATGGGGTCAGGACCAGATTGTGGTCTTGAGCAGACTCCATGATCAATAATTTTTCACTCAGGGCAGCATACGTCATGAATGGCTGTTATGGCCAGATCCCAGTTCGGAAGGAGGTCTGTCCTGGGAACGCATGTCGACCTGGTTGGCTTCCAGATCCGCCATTCTCTGGAGCCGGACCTGGAGGTGGGGTAGATTGCGATCCCCGCGATTGGTGAATTCAATCGCAAGCCCGGAACGTTAACGGAGGAAATTCCCAATGGCTGGGTCGCTGCTCTCGACTGCCCAGATTGACGAACTGAAACGGTTCAATACGCCCACCATTGCCAACGCGATTGAGCTGTTTGACGTTCGACCGCGGCACGTAGGATTCTTGCCTCATCGGGTTCGCGCGCTTTTGCCAGAGCTCGGAGTGATGGTTGGGTATGCCGTGACCAGTCAGACTCGTGCCGAGCCCAGCGACGATCACGGGCCAGACCTGACCGCCGCCTATCTCCGCTACGTGGCCGAGCAGCCAGGTCCCAAAGTGGCCGTTGGGCAAGATCTGGACCATCAGCCTGGTTTGGGGGCCCAGTTTGGCGAGGTAAACGCCACCATCCACCAGAAACTCGGATGCGTGGGCCACATCACCGATGGTTGCCCACGAGATCTGGATGAAGTTCGCGGGCTCGGGTTCCACCTGTTCGGGCTCAATCCGTGCGTCAGCCATGCCTATATTCGCCTGGTCGACTTTGGGAAGCCGGTTTCGCTGGCGGGCGTGACCATTCATTCGGGCGACCTGATCCACGCCGACAAGCATGGTGTTTGCCTGATCCCGCACGAGATCAGTGACCGGCTGGCAGAAGCCTGCCGCACCGTGGAAGCCGCCGAACGCCCCCTGCTTGATATTTGCCGGGGTGATCAGTTCACCCTGGAGGGGTACCTCAAACTCCGCAAAGAGTTTCAGCCAAAAATTCGGGAATAAAAATGAGGCCGGTGAGCCAATTCAGATCCGTTGCTGAGGAACGATGATTGGCTCAAGTTGCCGGTGTCGCAGCACGGCCTCGATGGGCTGTACGGCATTGAAGTACTCGCCATCCGTGCACCATTGGCCATCTCGGAAGACGAAGAGGGCCGTGGCGTGCCGGATGGCTTCCGATTCTGCTTCGGGTACGTTGGGATAGGGCTCGGGATCAAAGTGGACACCCAGCAGGGCCAGTAACCTGCGGCTCTGGCGATCTCGGGCCCAGGTGATCTCGTCTTCCCAGGCGGCATCTTCCCAGCGGAGCCGTTCCAGGGGATCTTGGCGCGCCAGGGCAGACAGGAACCGCGCTTCCAGGTATTCACGCTGGCGACGGAATTGTTCCCGGGCAAATCCGATATCGCGAGACTCAAAGACCGACCGGATTGGCTGCCGTAAGACGAGCCAGGCGGCAATCGCACAGATTGGCAACAGTCCAGCCCAGGCGAGCGAGGGCGTCATCAGGATTTTCCAGGAGAGTGCGGGCCGGGCACAAACCCTGCACTCAGATGAGACGACCGATGCAAAAGGAGTGAGTCGACCAACATTTAACTCTAGGTGATAGTTGCGGTCGATGGCAAGATATGAGGCCTGATTGCCTGCCAGATTGGTTCCAGGAACGTACCATGCCAACGTTCGGTGCGCATATGTCCATTGCCGGTGGGTACTTTCATGCCGTTGAGGCGGCCCACCGGTATGGTTTTGAGACGGTTCAGCTTTTCACCAAGTCCAATAATCAGTGGCGAGCCAAGCCGCTGGCCGATGGGGACATTGGGGCGTTTCAGGATGCGCTGGCACGGACCGGGGTGAGCCATCCCGTGGCCCACAACTCGTATCTGATTAACCTGGCCAGTCCCGACGATGAACTTTGGAACAAGTCGATTGAGGCGATGGTGGTGGAGGTTGAGCGTGCTTATTTGCTGGGCATTCATGACGTTGTGGCCCACCCGGGGGCGCACGTGGGGAGCGGCGAAGAGGCGGGAATGGACCGGATTGCCGCCGGCCTGGATGAGGTTCACCGCAGAACGGCCGGTCATGAAGCCGTGATCATCGACCTGGAGTCTACGGCCGGGCAGGGGAGTTGTTTGGGGCACAAACTGGAGCATTTGCAGGGGATTATTGAGCGAGTGGCCGCGCCAGAGCGGCTGGGAGTTTGCCTGGATACGTGTCATCTCTTTGCGGCGGGCTACCCCATTTCCACGGTTGAGCGGTATGCTGAACTGATTGCGGACCTGGAACGGACAATCGGGGTGGGGCGGGTACGTGTGTGGCATCTCAACGACAGCCTGAAGCCTTGCGGCAGCCGGGTCGACCGTCATGCCGGGCTAGGACGTGGTTTGATGGGCCTTGAGCCGTTCCGTCTGGTACTGAATGATCCGAGGTTCGCACATCTGCCTATGATTCTTGAAACCCCCAAAGGAACCGATGGGGACGAGGATCTGGACAGCATCAATTTGCGGATCCTCAGACAACTCAGCGTTCCCGCATCCGCAGCCAAACCAGCGAAACGGCGGGTGGTAAAGGATCACCAAGAATGAGCAAGACAACGGCGGGCAAGGAAGGGGATCGAGTCTCTAGCCATTCACGGGCACAGGCCAAGGAAGGTCGGACCGGGCGAGACCTGCATGATCCGGCGCTTTACGTCAACCGCGAACTGTCCTGGTTGTCGTTCAACGAGCGGGTGCTTGAGGAAGCACGTGACCACACCGTGCCCTTGCTGGAACGGCTCCGCTTTCTGTCCATTTCCGCCTCAAATCTCGATGAGTTTTTTGAGGTCCGGGTGGCCGGGCTCCAGGCTCAGCTTTATGACGATCTTGAGCCCCAGGATATTCCTCCGGACGGAATGGGCCCGCTTGCTCAACTGGTTGAGATCTCACGCTGGGTCCATGGCTTTGTGGCCAAGCAGTATGATACCTGGCACAACGATATCCGACCTGCGCTTGAAGTGCATGGGATCCGGATGTGCGATCCCGAGCAACTGAGTGATGAGCAGAACGCATTTCTGGATGAGTATTTTCACAGCCAGATCTACCCGGTTCTGACCCCGCTGGCCATTGACCCGGCCCACCCGTTTCCGCATATCCATAACAAGAGCCTGAATATCATCCTGCGGCTGGAGGCCGATGGCCTGGAATCGCCCAGGCACCTGTATGCGGTGCTCCAGGTTCCTGGAATTCTGAACCGCGTGGTTGTCTTGCCCGATTCTGGGCGAGGCAAGCATGAATTCATTCTGCTGCGTGATGTGATTGGCCCCAGGCTTGGCTCCCTGTTCGGTGGATTCCGGATGGCCGCCCGCGCGGCGTTCCGCGTGACCCGGAACAGTGACCTTTCCATTCAGGAGAGTGAGGTCAAAACCAGCCTGCTCTCCACGGTGCAAGAGAACTTGCGTCAGCGCAAGTGGGGCGAAACGGTTCGGCTAGAGATTGCGGATTCGGCCGACGACGGCTTCATTGGCTTGCTCCAGCAAGCACTCGATCTGGATGATCGAGACGTTTACAAGGTGGCCGGACCGGTGGACCTGACATCTTTGCTTGGGCTCTGCAAAATTGAAGGGTTCCGCGATCTCAAGGAGCCTCCCTTTGAGCCGCAATTGCCCATCAGGCTGGCCGAGTCTGGCAGCATCTTTGCCGCCATTCGGGATCAGGATGTGCTGGTGCATCACCCGTACGAATCGTTCGAGGCGGTCACCCGTCTGATCGAGGAAGCGGCCGATGATTCTCAGGTCCTGGCGATCAAGCAGACCCTCTATCGCACGGCCGAGAACAATCCGATTATCGCCGCGCTGGCCCGCGCCGCCGAAAACGGTAAACAGGTGACGGCGCTGGTGGAATTGCAGGCGCGTCAGGATGAGGAAAACAACATCGTCAAGGCTCGGGCCTTGCAGAAGGCCGGCGTTCATGTGGTTTATGGTCTGGTCGGTCTGAAAACCCACTGCAAGGCGGCTCTGGTGGTGCGCCGGGAGATTGATGGCATCCGCCGTTACCTGCATGTGGGCACCGGAAACTATAATCATGCCACGGCCAAGGTTTATACCGACCTCAGCTTCTTCACATGTCGGCCTGAGTTTGGAGAAGACGCCAGCGCGCTGTTCAATTTGCTGACCGGCTATTCTCAGCATTATGACTGGAAACGCCTGATCGTTGCGCCTCAATTCCTGGCAGATCGCGTGGTTCAGTTAATTGATCGTGAGCGGAAGAACGCCGAGGAAGGGCGGCCGGCCCGGATCATCGCCAAGATGAATTCGCTGGTCGATCCCCAGACCATCTACGCCCTGTATGCGGCGGCGCAGGCGGGGGTACGGATTGACCTGATTGTGCGTGGCATCTGCTGCCTGCGGCCTGGCGTTCCTGGCGTGTCCGAGAATATCCGGGTCATCTCCCTGGTGGATAAGTTCCTGGAGCATTCACGCATTGCCTACTTCCAGAACGATGACAAGCCCGAGGTGTACCTGACCTCGGCCGACTGGATGCCCCGGAACTTCCGGCGCCGAGTGGAACTGATGTTCCCGGTTGAAGACCCACGGCTCAAGGCTCGCATGATCGACGGCATTCTGGGTGTTTACCTGTCTGACAATGTCAAAGCCAGGTACATGCAAGCCGACGGATCTTACAAACTTGCCAAGCCTGAGAAGTCTGGTGGGCCCACGGTTCGTGCCCAGATTGAGTTCCTGAACATGGCCAAGGATATTTCGGCCGGCGACGATGCCCTACGTCCGGCCGTAACCGGTAACGCACAGTCGCTCATCTTCGGGCGGCCGTATCCAAGCTGAGGTCCACGATCGGTTTCCATCGAGCACCGCGAACCCTGGCCATATTGGGCCTGGGTTCGCGGAATCGTGGGTCAGCAGCCGCCTGTCAAAGCGGGTTTGATGAGTACGGTCACGTTTACCTGGAAATTCGTTTGAGCAAGCGTGGGCGTGCCACCCAGTCTAGCGTGTATCCGGCCCCCGATCCGGCCTGGGTCAGGGCGGCTACCCCACCCCGGCGCAGGCTGACCACCGCGCGTGGTTCGCCCAGCGTGAGCAGGCCTACCAGGTCACTCAGGTTCGGGTTATGGCCAACGAGCATGAGCGAAGATTCCGGCTGAGACGAGAGCCATTGCGCGATATCAAGGGCCGTGCGTTCCACGCTCAAGACGTCGGCGAATTCCAGGGGTTTGCTGAAATCGAGTTCGTCGGCCAGAATCTCAGCCGTCTGACTGGCGCGAGGCAGGGGACTGGAGACGATCCGTTCTACATTGATGTCCAGGCTGCTCAGTCCTTGCGCCACCTGATGCATTCGTTTGCGACCTTTATCGGTCAGCGGTCGGTCGCCATCGGACTGTTCCGGGGGCGCACTCGGCAGGGCGATTCCATGGCGAACGAGGTACACAGTTTTCATGGATTTGAGCTTTCCTGAACGCGGCCACGGTTTAGTTGGGATGTGAGGGTGGTGGTACTGGTACGCCAGGTGGCGGCCTCTTCGCCATCAAGCCTGAGGGTCAGGCACTTGGCGCTCCCTCCAGCTTTGATGAACTCAGTCAAGGGTAATGGGCAAGTGTCATAACCCCGGTCCTGGAGAGTTCGAGCCAGTTTTGGCGCTCCCTCGTTCAGTATGATCACGCGACCAACCACAACCGCATTGCAACTGAAGCTGACCGCTTCCTCGGCTGAAACCTGGATGAGTTCAGGAATCTGATCCTGCAGGACGGTCCGCCCGTAATCATCGAAAGCACCAGGATAGTAAATTGCGGTGGTTTCGTTCAGGGGGCAGAAGCAGGTATCGAGGTGGTAAAACCTCGGATCGACCAGTTCGAGCGGCAGGGTTCGCACTCCCAGCCGATCTCCAATCCACAAATGGCTGCGGGCATCGGACCGGAACCGATAGCCGGCGAACAGGGTTTCGCCACAGAACAGGGAGTCTCCGGCCCCCTCAAAAAACAATCCTTCTGGGAGCAGTTCGACCTCAAATCCGTGGGCCTGGAACCACTTCAAATTGTAGGGCTCTTCCTTGCGCCTGACTCCGAACCGGAACCGAGAGAGCAGGATGAGGTTCTGGTAAACCAGGCCGGCGTTGGCGGTAAAAACCAGGTCTGGCAGGCCAGGTACGGGGTTAATGGTCTCAATGATCACGCCCAGGTTGGTCAGGGCTTGGCGAAGCCCTTGCCATTGCTGCCGGGCCACGGCCGGCTCCGTCCCGGCCTGAAGATTCATCCAGGGATTGATCTCGTACTCAATTCCGTAATAGTCCGGCGGGCACATCAGGACTCGGGGTGGTGCCGACATGGCGGTTCCCTTTTTTCTGGTCGACAGTGATTCAGGATTGGGGTGCAGATCCCACCAACCGCGCGAGGCAGACGAGGGTAGCGGGCCCCCATGCGCAACCCAATCGTGAACCGCTATCAGTCACATTCTCAGTGTTCGCAGAGGTTGGAAGCCAGGTTGCGGAGGAACGGTTCCACATCTGTGACCAGGCCAACCGTCTGGAAACTGCCCCGGTCGGCCAGTTTGGTGACGGTGGCGGGATTGATGTCCACGCACACCAGCTTGACATTCGCGGGAAGCAGGTTGCCGGTGGCAATTGAGTGTAGCGCGGTTCCCACGCAGAGCGCAAAGCCAACGCCCGCATGAATGGCCAGACGCATGGCCGTTTGTGCCGCAAGGGTGTCGGTGATCACGTCCGGTAGCGGGCCGTCGTCGCGTATTGAGCCTGCGAGGACCACCGAGATCTGGGCCTGGACCGCCTCGTACATGATGCCAGAGGTCAGCACGCCGGCTTCCACGGCCGCCCGGATACTTCCCAGCCTTCGGATGGTATTGATGGCCCGGAGGTGGTTTTCGTGGCCATGCTCGATCGGTTCCCCCTTCACCAGCGAGACCCCAAGGCTGGTGCCGAAAAGGGCCTGCTCAATGTCATGCGTTGCCAGGGCGTTGCCTGCAAACAACACCTGGACCCAACCTTCTCGGATGAGGCGGGAAACTTGCTCGCCGGAACCGGTGTGGACAATGGCGGGGCCGCCCACCAGCAAAACCTTTTTGCCGGCGGCCCTGGTGGCCCGGATTGCGTTGGCAACCGCGGCCAAGCTCGCGGCTCTGGGCTTTTCGCTGGATACCGCCGACCCCATAAAGCTGAACGCGGTCTCGCCGCGCGGCCGCTCTACCGGGATAACTCGAACGCCCGCATATCCCACCACGATCGGCTGCCGTGCCGTGACCTCGGTCATGGGAATGCAGCGGGCAGTTTGTGCGACCGGATCGACCGTGATCCCGCAGTCCATCTCCTGGTCGGCCACGTCAACCCAGCGCCCGTTGATACGAACCTGCGTGTGCTGGTTGGTGGTGCAATAAAAGCGATCCGGGAAGCAGCCGGGAAGATCAGCCGGCTCGGTGGTTACATTTCCAACGTCGACCGGAACTGCGCCATGCGGGAGCAGGTCGGCAATGATCTGGCTGAGTTTTTCCGCCGACTCCGCTCGGACGGCCAGCACCGCGTGGCTGGGATCTTTGCGCCCCGTTCCAATCTCACACTTGCGAATCTCAAATCGACCGCCCATCTGAAGCACCCGATCCAAAATTTTCGGGAGCAACAGCGAGTCGATGATATGTCCACGGACCTCAACAACTTCTTCCGCCCAAGCGGGCTCGCCTGGTTGGGGCGGCAAGGTGGCACGAAGCGAATCCTGGCGCGGCTGGTGGCTCATGGTGAACTCCGTTCGCCGGCAATGGGAAAAGGGATCCAACGGATCCCCTTTCTCATTCTACGTCAGCAATAGGAGGAGTGGCCCAGTCTGACCCATTTCAGGGGGCCGACTGGACGGCGGCGTGGATTTCAAGAGGCGCCTCATCAGGCAGGTCGGTTACCAGCTTGAACGTTCGCTTGAGGTTTCCCTGGGCGGGTGCCTGCCCGGCCTGAAATGCCACCGTGACCACATGCTGGGCCTTACTGGTGGAATCGGCCGCCGTGGCCGTGAATCCGTCTCCCGATCCTTCAATCGACGTGATGGTGAATGGTCGACTGCCCCGGATCAGGAATCGGCCCTGAACGGCTGGGCCAGTCGCCTTGGCCTGGCCCAAGGTAAGCAGCGCGGGAGAGGCCGTCAGGCCACCCCGGATCTCGGCGGTGACCAGGACTGGAACCACCGGGGTTTCTGGGTCGTTTGTGGACAGGCGAACCTCTTCACGAATGGAACCGGCGGGAGCCTCGGGCCGAATCTGGAGCGTCAGAAGGTAATTCACGCCCTCGGCCGACCGTCCATTTTCTTGCAGGCTGGCCGTGATGAACTGACCGAGTCGGGGGCTGGCCGACATCTTCGTGATTTTCCACTGGGGAGCGCCCAGGCGTTCAATACTGATGACTTGCTGCCCGCCCTGGCCCTTGGAGAGAACTCCAAAATTGGCGGCACCGGGGTTCATCACGATATCGCTCAAAATGTTCGAGCGTACAGCCAGCCGAGCTTCACCCTGGGTCCCCTGGGCCGTGACCAGGGTTACGGTCAAGGTGGTGGCCTTGATGCCCACAAAGTTGCGGGTGTCCATCTGAGCTTCGACCACGGCCGAAGCGCCTGGAGCAATTTGCGTGGCGGATGCCCGACCGGTGGTGCAGCCACACGAGGCTCGTACATCCAGAATGGTCAGAGGCTGTTGTGAACGATTGACCAGAACGAAGTTGTGGCGTACCACGCCACCTCTTGGTACCGGCCCAAAGTCATGGCTGCGTTCGGTAAAGAGTTGTTGCGCCCAGTTTTCACCAGGTTCCCCAGCCTGGGCCCCCAGAGCCGCCAACAGAACAAAGACTGCACAACGAACCGCCGTTTTGTTCCAGATCGCATCCATGCGTGCCTCCTGCCCGCGACATCGTCCAAGGTGACTTGCCCGGGGCTCCGCCCGAGACGACATTGCAATTATCGACGAACCGGGAGATTGGGTTTACACGCTCCGAAGGGCGTATCTGCTTCTGTCGGCATAATCGTTACAGACTTGCGGGTCTTCCCGTTGTGGGGTCCATCCGCGAGACCGGTTGCAGGATGAGAGTCACGATTGGGTGGAGGTTGGCGAGGCTGGGAACTGGCCATCCAGGCCCGATCCGTCGGGAGCGGCTGGGGGGTGTGAGATCTGGTATTGGGCCAGGACCACCGTGATATTGTCTCGGCCGCCCTGTTCCAGGGCGGCGTTCACCAGGGCGTGACAGGCGGGATCGGGACGGTCTTGAGCGGTCAGAATCTCAAGAATCCGCTCGTCGCTGATCATGTCGGAGAGCCCATCGCTACAAAGCAAGATCCGGTCTCCGTTGAGCAGGCGTTGATGGTGAAAATCGACATCCACGCCAAAGTCTTCGCCACCCAGGCAATTCACGAGCACGGATCTGGTCCTGCTGACCAGATCTGAGTCAGGCGCGGCCAGCCCCGATTCCATGAGCAATTCGGCCATGGTGTGATCCCTGGTCAAACGCTTGATCTGGCCATTGCGAACCAAGTAAGCGCGGCTATCTCCGGCGTGAAGGATGTAGAGGTCTGACCCACTGGAGTAACCGAGCGTGAGGGTGGTCCCCATGCCGGTATGGCGAGAGTCTGCTATGGAGGCAAGGCGGATGACTTCATGAATCAACTGGAAGAACAGATCGGCCTTCCGTTTGAGATGGTCGATTTGCCCTTCGTCCACCCGCACCGACCAGCTCAATTCCTGGCTTGAAAGTAGCCAGCTTGTGCGGAGTGCAAGAAAGCTTGCCAGTTCGCCGGAGTCTCTGCCACCAATGCCATCGGCAACGGAAAAGGCGTAGGCGTGGTCGAGTGAAGCCGGCAAGCTTTCGGACGGAAGGCTGGACATCAGGACCTCTCGGGTCCCGAACCGTTTCATGACGAGGAATTGATCTTCGTTGTTCTTTCGAACCCGACCAACATTGGTAAGCGCCCCAAATTCGGCTTCAACATGCTCGTGAGGAACGCGTTGATAAAATTCGGTAATCAATGCATCGAGGCCAAAATGTTCGGCCGTCTCATCGTCGTCCGAAATGGCATCGGATGTATGGGTCATCGGGCAACCTCGCTCGATCTTGGCCACGGGCTTCATGAAGCATCAAACAAAAGGCAACTTCGCCTGTGGTAATGAGTATATCTTTAGAAAAACCTAGGACGTCAATTTTCTTGCTGGGATTTTCTCTATCGTCCATTACCTTAATCCCGCAATCCGCGATTCAAGATCTTCAATTTTCGTAAAATAATTTGAATTGAATCCAATACGCGGCTGTATGGAATTGGTCGACTCTCTCATCGGAAGCCCTGGCTCAGTCTTACCAAGCGATTCTCCTTTGGAGGAATGTGCAACAAAACAACGCATATCCGTAAAGCCAATAAAATGAATGTCTGATATCAAGTAGAGACGCAAACGGTCGTCAGAACCGTACAAAAATCGGAGTGTTCCGGAAGACCGGGTAGGGTTCAGGGCTGCGGAATTCCACCAGACCCTGCTTTCAGGATCGCATCAGTCTCTCCGAGCGCTGCGTTGAAAATTGCATCAAGGCCCTGGGAGAAAGGGAGAGGATCGGGCACCAAGAGATTGGGCAATACGCCAACTCCTTCGATCCGCTGGCCGTCCACCAGAATGTCACCCACCGCCAGCAAAAGGAGGGCTCCATCGTTGAGCAGGAAGGGCGAGCCCGCCAAGACCGCGCCTGCGGTTGGCTGGCCAACCAGTTTTCCACGCTGGCTGGCTTTGACGGCCGCGGCAAAGACCTCCTTGCCACTGCGGGTACCCCCATCGGTCAGCACAATCAACGGCTTCCGCCAGGCGGTCTGGATTTTGGATTCGCCCCCGCGCAGCTTGAGCTCCAGCGTGGGCACCGATTGGTCGAACCGGGCGATAAGGTCGGGCGGACTGCCGCCCCAACCGCCCCGGGCGTCCAGGATCATCAGGTCGGCCGAGCCCTGACGTTCCTGGATCGTTGCCTCAAGTGCCTCGGTGAACTTTTCACCCGCGCCGCAATAGTAGGGAACATAGAGCGCATGGTGGCCTGCCGGGGTGGCCATGATCTGAGTTCCTGCGTTCTGGTGTGTTAGCCATTCCTGTCGGGGGTCGATTCGCCGTGGGCGCACCTCGATGATACGGAGCGGGCCATCCGGCGTTTTTTGTACCGTCAGCCTAAGGTTGAGGCCGTCCTTCCCCTTCAGCGACTGAACCGGATGGAATGGGCGATCGTCGCAGAGCAAGATCCGATCCCCGCGCTGGAGATCGGTCTGACTGGCTGGACCGCCCAGGAAGATGCGTCGAACGAAACCATCGGGACGGCTATCCACACCAATCGACTCAATTGGAACGTCCTGATCCTTGATATTCAGCGCGTCCTGAAAGATCGCGCGGAGGGCATAAAACTCCACATCCTCTGGCGTGTAATAGCCCGTGTGAGAGGCGTTCAGTTCGGCCAAGATTTTCCGGCTCTTCTGAACAAACGCGGCCCGGTCTTCCATGTTCCGGGCGTAGTGTGCGTGCGTTTCGGCCCAGGCTGCCGCCTGAGCGGCGTTATAGAAGCGCTGATGGACAATCTCAACCACCTGGTCGCCCTGGCTGACAAGACCAACGTCTTGAGCCATCGTGCCTGACCATGCCGTGGCCAGGGCGATAGCCAAGGGCCAGGTTGCTTTGAGTTTCATGCCGTATTCCTGAATCCTGACGTGGCAGATCGACGCGGCAACGAATGTTTGAGTGCAACCTCTGAGGCTTTAGAGCCAGGCTGGGTGGTCTGCCCCTCGGTCATCCAATCCGCACGTGATGAGTTTGAGATTGTCCCCGTCGGTATCCATGACCCAGATCGCCGGCGGTTCTCCGGTGATTGCGCGACAAAAGACCACGTGTTTGCCGTCCGAAGACTGGCTGGCCCGGAAGTCCCAGACCGGTGGATCGTTTGTGGTGAGCGCGCGGATATTGCCGGTGGAGGGGTTGATCAAGCAAATCTCGGTCCCTCCGCGCGCCTGTTCGGGCTGAAACTCCCGGTTGAAGTGATCAACATCGGGCCGGTCGGCCTGGTACTGCCAGGCGACTCGGGAACCTGGCAAGCGGCGTGGAAACAGGATAGAACCGTCGCGCGTCCAGGCGGGTACGTTCGAACCGCCGCCCCGGTTTTTGGGGTTGCCATAGGTGGCTGCAAACCACATGGGCTGGTCGGTTGTCAGGACCTTGTGCTCTGTGCCGTCCGCTTTGCCAATGCAGACGTCGGCCCAGTCATGGCCGGGGTCCTGCCCAGGGAGGCAGTCCATGTACAGCACCCACTGGCCATCCGGTGACCAGCTTGTCCCGAAGTAGAGGTGACCTGGTTTGCCTGCCAGTTGCACGCGATTGGCACCCAGGGTGTCACTGGTCCAGACCTGGTATCCCTGTGGGCTTGCAAGGTGGTACGCCACGCGCTTTCCGTCTGGAGAAAGGCTGAGGCCATAAGGAAGTCCCTCGCCTGCGCGGGTGAATTCGCGAGCGTCTGAGCCATCCAGTTTCATGCTGTAAATCTGGCCAACCTTGGCGCGGACCACCTGCACCAAGATGCGGTCTTCACCCACCAGCAGGGCCGGAGTCTCAAACGGAGCCAGGCGTTTTTTTTGACAGATTTCTTCGAGCGCACCAGATTCCAGATCGTGGATCCACAGGTGGGTTGGGGTCTGGGTGTAATATTCCTCAAACGGGCGGCCGGGCCCATCTCGCCGCGGTTCCATGCTTAAAAAGATCAGTCGGCGTTGGTCTGGGAACTTTGCTCCCACTTGCCAGGTCGCCTGGCCAGGTTTATCGAACTCAAAGTAGCGAAGGCCGGTCCCGTCGGCATTGACGATGGCCGTTTTGCCCTGAGACGTGAAGACGAATCGAGCTGGGTGGGCAGGATCTGCGTTTGGCGGTGCCCAGGCACTGCCTCGAAGCGTGGCAAGTACGGGAGCCATCGCAGCGGTGCCGAGGAACTGCCGACGCGAACGGTTGTGCGGTCCGGGAGCAAATCCTTGGTGCATTTCATCTCCTTGAGACGGGCTGGCGAGCGACGTGGGCCCGCAGGTTCGGCCGGACTCCAAAAAAGCCCCGAGCACCTGTGAGAGTGATCGGGGCCAGGGAAGTAACCATCAGCAAACGGTCGGGTGCAAGCTCAGGTTCGACCCCGCCCTTGCATCAGACTTCGTCATCTTCTCGGAGGCGAGCCAGCACGCTGAGATCTTCCAGGGTTGAGGTATCACCGGTGCTCTCGCGGCCGGCGGCGATGTCACGCAACAGCCGGCGCATGATTTTGCCGGAGCGGGTTTTGGGCAGGCTTTCGCTGAACCGCAGGTCGTCTGGACGGGCCAGAGCGCCGATCTCTTTGACCACATGTTCGCGGAGCTGCTTCTTGAGCTCCTCGCTCGGATTCTGGCCAGTCTCCAGGGTGACGAACGCGGAGATCGCCTGTCCCTTGAGGTCGTCTGGCCGGCCGACCACGGCAGCTTCGGCCACGGCCGGGTGGCTGACCAGGGCCGACTCGATTTCCATGGTCGAGAGCCGGTGGCCAGACACGTTCAGCACGTCATCGACCCGGCCCATGATCCAGTAATTGCCGTCTGCGTCTTGGCGGGCACCATCGCCGGTGAAGTAGACGTTGGGAACCTCGCTCCAGTAGGTCGCACGGTAGCGTTCGTCATCTCCGTAAAGGGTACGGAGCATGCTAGGCCACGGCTGCGTGACAACCAGGAAGCCGCCAGAGCCCTGAGGGACCGGCTTTCCATCCTTGGTGACGATGGCAGGCACAACGCCGGGCAACGGGCGAGTGGCCGAGCCTGGTCGCGTGGGTGTGGCTCCTGGCAGGGGGGCGATCATGATGGCCCCGGTCTCGGTTTGCCACCAGGTGTCGACCACCGGGCAGCGTCCGCCCCCGATCACCCTCTGGTACCAGATCCAGGCTTCTGGGTTGATAGGCTCACCCACGGTGCCCAGCACGCGCAGGCTGGAAAGGTCGTGACGGCGGGGGAACTGCTCGCCCCACTTCATGAAGGCCCGGATGGCGGTTGGGGCGGTGTAGAAGACCGAGACCCGCTGCTCTTCGATGATCTTCCAGAACCGACCTTCGTCTGGCCAGTTGGGGGCCCCTTCGTACATCACCACCGTGGCCCCAAGTGCCAGGGGACCGTACACGAGATAGCTGTGTCCGGTGATCCAGCCCACATCGGCGGTGCAGAAGTACGTGTCTTCTTCCTTGAGGTCGAAGACCCATTTGGTGGTTTGCATGGTGCCCACCAGGTAGCCACCGGTTGTGTGCAAAATTCCCTTGGGCTTCCCGGTTGATCCAGAGGTGTACAGGATGAAAAGCGGGTGCTCGCTATCCAGCGGTTCGGCTGGACAGTCGGCCTTGGCGTTGACCATCAACTCATGCCACCAGTGGTCCCGACCGGCGGTCATTGAGATCTCATGGCCCGTTCTGCGAAGGACCACAACCTCTTTGATGGTGGGGCAAAGCGCCACTGCGCCATCGGCGTTTTCTTTGAGGGCCACCACTTTGCCGCGGCGGAAGCCACCGTCGGAGGTTACCAGCACCTTGGCCTGGCAATCTTGGATCCGGCCGGCCAGGGCCTCTGCGCTAAAGCCTCCAAAAATGACGGTGTGCGGGGCACCAATGCGGGCACAAGCCAGCATGGCAATGGCGGCCTCGGGTACCATCGGCAGGTAGATGGCAACCACGTCCCCCTTCTTGACTCCCAGCCCTTTCAGGACGTTGGCGAACTTGCTCACCTCGCGCTGAAGGTCGTCGTAGCGAAGCACCCGCTGCTCGCCAGGCTCGCCTTCCCAAACGATGGCAGCCTTGTTCCGGCGCGGGCCTTGGCAATGGCGGTCCACACAGTTGTGAGCCACGTTGGTTGTGGCATCTACAAACCATTTGGCGTGCGGAGCTTGCCAGTCCAGGACCTTACTCCAGGGTGAGAACCAATCCACTCCCTTGGCAATTTCGCCCCAGAACCCCTCTGGGTCGTCTTTGGCCTTGTTCCAGAGGGTCTCGTACTCTGCCAGGCTGCCAATGTGGGCGTGCTTGGCGAACTCTTCCGTGGGCGGAAAGACTCGGTTTTCAACCAGGACGCTATGAATCGATCCGCCGTCGGGTTCGAGGGCCATGGAGAGCTCTCCGGGAGCGGGGTGTTTGGGGGGCAGGTAGGAAGCCGCGAGCCAGAAAGTCAGCGCAGCAAAGCGATGCCTGTCAGCCTTCGCGTTTTGAATGATCTGCTAACTTAGGGGGCCCCGGCTTGGCCGTCAACCGGCCGTGCCGAATTCAGACTTACGGAATCGTGCTCAGGCCGCTGCCATACCGGGGTTTGCTGAGAGGAATGCCGATACGGCGTCGGCTTTTTCTTGAGCGCCCCGGATGCAGTCGGGAATCCCCACGCCATCAAAGGCGTTTCCAGTCAGAAACAGGCCGGGGTGAAGTTTGACCTGGTCGCGGATGGAAGCCACCCGGGCCCGATGTCCAAGAATGTATTGCGGCATCGACCGGGAGTGCCGGCTGATATCCATGAATAAGGGGGCACCCCTGGCACCAAGCAATTCACCAAGTTCTTGTTCGACGACGGAGGAGATGGTTTCGTCATCCAGTTCAAACATCTCGGGCTGAAGTGCGCCGCCCAGGAACACGCGGAGCAGCACGGAATCGGCCGGTGCGCGGCCCGGGAACTTCACACTGGTGAACGAAACGGCCAGGATTGGCCGCTCTTCGATGGCCGGCACCACCACACCGAAACCGTTGAGCGGATGCTTGATGGCGTTCCGCTTGTAGGCCACATTCACCACGAGCGAGGAGGCGTAGGGAATGGTGCGCAGGAGCCTGGCCAGCTCTTGGTCGCAGGGGTCAATAAGCCGGGCCGAGGCATGGGCCTCGGCCGCCAGAATGACCGCGGAAGCCTGGATGGTGGTGCCGTCCAGCAACTCAACTCGCCAGTCATTGGTGTGTTCAGATTTCAAAAGCCGCCGTACGGGCGTGTTGGTACGAAGGCTTCCTGCGGGGAGGCTGGCTTCCAGCGTTTTTGGCAGCAGGTCCATTCCCTCGTCAAGCGACAGGAACAGGCCGTAGCGGGCACCGGAGTCTGTGCGGTCGTTCTTCTGGCGGGTAAGGCGTGCGTTACGGATGGCGGCCTTGATCAGGCTACCGTGCTGCCGTTCCATCTCAGGGAATTGAGACAGGGTGGCATCAATGCTCAGTTCATTGGGATCGGCGGTGTAGATTCCACCCACCAGTGGTTGAACCAGCCGCTCAAGCACTTCCCGGCCAAACCGGCGTCTGACGAAGGCCGCCAGGCTTTCTTCGGTCGATTCATCCCTACGCGGAACGAACCGCTCCATGAGGAATCGCATTTTTCCACGGAGGGAGAGCAGGGGGCTGGCCAAAACCGGCCAGAGCTTGGAGGGGGCCATCATCACGAACCCCTCTGGCACGGGTAGCAGCCGCCCGTCACGGATCACGAAGGAACGGCGACGAGACGCATCGGTCTCGATCAGGTGCCCGGCCAGGCCCAGTTCGCGACACAGGTCCAGGGCGGCAGGCTTATTGGTGATGAAGGAATCGGCTCCCCCTTCAAGCGTGAAACCGTCTCGGCGGTTGGTCCAGATAGCTCCACCCGTCCGATCGCGGGCTTCCAGCACCATTAAATCCAAAGGCCGACGCGCCGACAAACGGGCGGCAGGGCTGACCAGCCGGTGAGCGGCCGCCAGTCCGCTGAGTCCAGCGCCAATCACGACCACCCGATCTGAACCCACAACCCGTTCCATCAACCGGTATCACCTCAAGCGGCTGTGGTGAATCCACCACAGGCTTTGAGTTAGAAAAAAGGGACTTGCCAACGAAAGGTGAACGCAGAGGTATTTTATCCGGCGCAGGGGGCAACGCAAACAAAATGTCTGGTTCTCAAGACTTACGGCCGAAGACCGGGATTGGATCCGGAACAATCAGTGCGACCAGTTGTGAACAAAATCGATGAGCGCCAGGGCATGATCAACCGGGGTGCTTGGCAGAATTCCATGCCCCAAGTTGAAGATGTGCCCCGGTCGGCCCTGAGCAGATTCCAGAATGATCCGGGCCTGGCTTTCGATCTCGGTTCGGTTACTCAGCAGCACCACCGGATCCAGGTTCCCCTGAATGGCCACGTTGGGGCCGAGTCGGTCCCAGGTTGGGCCCAGCTCCATGCGCCAGTCCAGGCCAATGACCTGCCCACCGGCATCTCGCTGAAGCTCCAGAAGTGAGCCGGTATCGGTTCCAAAGTGAATGGTGGGGGTGGTTTCAGGCAACAGGCTGAACAGCCGTTTCATATGCGGAAAGACAAACCGGCGGTAATCTCTGGGGGCCAGGGTACCAACCCAGCTATCAAAGAGCTGGAGCACCTGGCAGCCGGCGTCCACCTGGGCATTGAGGTAGACGGCCGTGGCATCGACCAGACGGCTCATCAGGGCGTTCCATGCCCCAGGGTCGCTGTACATGAAGGCTTTGGCGCGGTCGTAGTGGCGTGAGCCTCCCCCCTCAATGGCATAACAGGCCAGGGTGAACGGGGCCCCTGCAAATCCGATCAACGGGAGGTTGGGGGCCAGGGCCGACCGGATCTGGCGGACCGCGGCCGGTACGAAGTCTAGCGGGGCACAATCGGTGAAGGGGCGCAGCCGGTCGACATCGGCCGTGGTCCGGATCGGGTTATGAATCACCGGTCCTTCCCCCTTCGAGAATTCCAGGTTGAAGCCGAGCGGCTCAAGAATGAGCAGGATGTCGGAAAACAGGATCGCGGCATCGACTCCCAGCTTTTCGGCGGCGAACACCGTAACTTCGGTGGCCAGTTCCGGAGTCTTGCACAGCTCCAGAAAGCCAACCCTGGCACGGAGTTCGCGATACTCAATCATGTAGCGGCCGGCCTGGCGCATCAGCCAGATGGGCGTGACCGCGTTGGGCTCGCGCCGGCAGGCCCGCATGAAGGGGCTGTTCCAGAGGCGAGGGTCTGTGCCGGCCGGCACGGGCGACGAAGACGGGGTGGAAGAGGAGGTCGGTGGCATTCGCAGGAAGTCTCGTCGCGCTGTGGATTGAGAAACAGGAGCAAATCAGGTCGGATGCCGAACGGCAGCGGGGCCAGTTCGGGTTTGAACCTGCGCCGGATTTGCTGAAAAGTTTGGGGCTAGCAGCATGCATCTTAGCCACTGGAAACTTCCTGGGCCTAGTCTGAGCAGATTTGGTGGCCGAAATCGATCGGCAGAGCCAGCAAATGGCAGTGCCATGGTTTTCCGGTGGGGGAAGTTGCGTACAATCATTCAAGACTGATTGAACGCCTGCTGAGTGAGGGTCCCAGGTCGGCATTTGCGTGCTCTGGAACTGGGCCTTCTTGAAAACTGGTTCTGCTGGGGATTGTTATGGAACCGTCGACTGCCGCTGCGGAATCTGGAGTTACAGGTGCGCCCTTCAACGCTCCCGTGTTCGAGGCGTTGGAAGCCACGATGCGTGAGAACGGCCCAGCGGGCGTTCTAGACGCCGTGATTGACCGGCTGGAGACCGAGCGCAAGTATCGGCCGCTGCTCGACGCCCTGTTATTGAAGGCCCGTCATGAACTTGGCTTGCCGCTACTCGAAAGCGGAAGTCTGGCCTTACTTCCAGAGCCCCAGCGCACCCAGTACGAAGAACGCTACGTAGGTGCGCTCCGCAAGGTGGGGCAGTTGCTGCTGGATCAGGGCGAAATTGCAAACGCTTGGCCGTACTTTCGGGCGATCAGCGAGCCAGGGCCAGTTGCAACGGCCCTGGATGCCTTCCATCCAGAGGCAGGTGATCCCGCGATTGGCTCACTCATTGAAGTGGCGCTGCACGGCGGAGCCAATCCCAGGCGTGGTTTTGAGCTGGTGCTGCAACATTACGGTACCTGTTCGGCCATCTCCTCGTTTGAGAGCTTGCCCGCCAGTGAGGAGGTGCGCGCTGCGTGTGCCGCCCAGTTGGTGCGGACTCTGCATACCCACCTGACCGAAAATTTGCGGAGCGAACTGGGTCGGCTCGGGCACACCAAGCTGGCCCCAGGGCTGCCCATACCCGCGCTAATTTCTGGGCGTGAGGAATTGTTCGCGGAAGAGGCCTACCATATTGATGTCTCGCACCTGGCCTCGGTGGTGCGGATGAGCCCGTTGCTGACCGATCGCGACGACCTCACCAAGGCGCTTGAGCTGTGCGAGTATGGCCGAAGACTTTCGCCCCGACTGCGGTATGACGATGCCCCACCGTTTGACCAGGTTTACGAGGATCATGCGGCATACCTGAAGGCACTGCTGGGGCGCGAAGTTGAGGCGGGAATCGCCCATTTCCGTGCCAAGTTGCCGCAGCCTGATCTTGAGGGTCAGCCGGAGATCGTCCCCGCACAGGTTTTGATCCGGTTGTTGCTTCGGTTGAACCGGGTGGATGACGCCATCGAGGTTGCTGCCGTGCAGCTGCCCGGCATCCCCGACGCGATGCTGGCTTGCCCAGGCCTGGCAACGCTGTGTGCGCGGGCCGGCAAGCTAGATCGGCTTGAAACGGAAGCCCGTGCCCGGGGCGACCTGGTGACCTTTGCCGCTGCGCTTTTGCAGCGCCCGGCTTCCTGATCCCATCGCAGAATCCTTGTTTATTCCCTGGATCCGGTCCTGGTTTGATGCGAGGAGTCGTCCATGCCGGCCACCCGACCTACGCTGGATGCGCGTGAAGTCGATCGGATTAACGCCTTGGTTGCGGTTGATGATGACCAGCAAGTTGAGGCGTTTCTGGATCGCTGTACCCTGGGTTCAACCTGGCGAGTGACCGTGCGAACGGCGCTGGTTTCTGCCCGGGTCTTGAAGCGGTTTCCGCTGGGCACGTTTGACGAGCGTAAATGCACCTGTCTGCAACTTGGGCTCGACCTACCGGTACCCGTGGAACCTGGCCTGCGATTCAAGCTGGAAGCCCCGGACGACTCGGGGCTTTCCGCCACTGGCGTGGTCCGTCCTTGGTAAACAGGGCCCACTCAATCGCCCCATCAAACGGAACTGCGAACGGAGGTGGGGTGACTGTGCGTCTGTTCAATCAGGTCTCATTCCGAGGCGAAGGCGTTAAAGACAAAGTCAGGTTGGTGTAATCAATCCGAAGTTCTTTCGCCAACAGCATTCCGATACCAAGCAGAGGCATCTCGCCATCATTTGCGATCACTTCAAGGCTTCGACATTTTCCGAACCATTGAATCTCGCAGTGATATGTTTCAAGTAAGACTTGGGTCCCGTCCGCCAGAATCCCATCGATCGTTCCGGTTTGTCGCAACGCGAGTCGATCCACGATGTTTCGTGGTACTACCAAGTCCCCGGTAAACCCCGTATCAATCCAGGTCTCGATTACGTGGCAGGGGCCATCGGTACTGGCGGCAATCGTCACTTCGATAATCGCACGTCCCGACTCATCAACGCGGCCCTTCATCGCGTTTGCATGCCGAAATGAATCGTCGCCGCATGTCCTAATCGGAACGTATGAACCAATCGGTGTGGATACCTGAGCCGTGCCCGTTCGATGGCTTCCGTAAGTGTTGTGCCGAGAAAAAAATCCCGCGACTCCGGTTCTATCGAGACAAAATAATTCTCATAACCAGGGAGCAGGTTTGGTTTAATCTGTTCAAAAATCGGTCTTGCCGCAGCAGCTACTGCCTTAGAATCGCTTGACATCACAACCCTCCTCCGCCAAGAGGAACCGCCCTTTCATTCTCCGAGATTAACATAAAGTCTTTGAAAGAACCCAAATTGGCCGCGAAGGCACAAAGGATTTGCAATGCAAGATCCGATGACTCAAGAACGGGCCCCGCAACGAGGTGGTCCCGGTTTTTCATGAACCGAAATCGGATCTCGTAACTGGGCCAACATCCTGGGAGCATGTCGTATTCTAGATTTGCCTCGGTACTCAGCACGAGAGAAACCTTCTCCCGCTCGCAATTTGAGAGCGTGACCGGCCCATTGAAAGTCTGATGCGCCTTCAGATTGTCCCAGTATTCCGAACTCTTGGCGCGGGTCATAGATGCCAGGCGATACACTTCGACCTGATCCGGATTCTGAACCATCTCTACCCCGGCGGGCCCACCGTAGGAGGTTTCCAAACGCCGCTAATGGTGTTTTTGAGCCTGAATTCCATCAACCAGGATCGAACCGAGCAGGCGGAGCATGAGGATCTGGCCGCAGAACATAATCCATTTTGTCCAAGACGCTTTCATGAAAACCCGCCGGGTATCTGGCAGAGTTCCGGGACAATTCATGATACTCTGAGTCTGACGTTGCCGTTCAAGGAGCGAATCCAAACCACGACTCTCCTGGTGAACAAAGCAGGTCAGCCATGATCCGGGTGCGAGATTTGCGGATTGATTACGACAACGTGTGCGCGGTGAGCGACGTGTCGTTTGAGGTACAGCCTGGTGAAGTGTGTGGCCTGATTGGCCCCAACGGCGCGGGCAAAACGAGTACGATGCGGGCACTGACGGGCCTGCTTGAACCGACCTATGGCGAGATTGAGATGGCCGGGGTCGATATGCGTGAGCACCCGCGCCAGGCGTGTCGGTCGGTTGGCTTCATGCCTGATGCGCCACCGATGTACGACGACCTGCTGTGCTGGGAGTTTCTGGATTTGTTCGCAGCCAGCTACGGTTTGACGCGCGAGCGACGGCCGGAAGTGATTGCCGAGCGTCTGGACCAGGTTGGTCTGACTGGCAAGCGAGAGGCGCCAATTGCCACCCTTTCTCGTGGCATGCGTCAGCGATTGATGCTGGCGAAGACGCTGTTGCCTGATCCTCAGGTGCTCATCCTGGACGAACCGGCCAGTGGGGTAGATCCACAGGGTCGGATCGACCTCAAGAACGTGATCCGGGGGCTTTCGGCCAGCGGGAAGTCGGTACTGGTGTCGTCGCACATCTTGTCGGAAATGACCGAGTTTTGCACGTCGGTGGCCGTGATGGAGCGGGGGCGACTGGTGGCGTCTGGCAGTATTGATGCTTTGCGACAGCGGGTGATGGGTGGGCTAACGCTGGCCATTCAGGTGGTGGGGTCCGATGACGACCTGATGAAACGGCTGGAGCAGGAACCCTTGATTCAGGAAGTGCGCCTGAGTGAGGGTCGGGTCAAGGCCCGGTTTGACGGCACCCAGGACGATGCGGCCGATCTTCTGGCCAGACTGGTTGGCGCTGGAATCCGGGTCCGTTCATTTGCTCCGATGCAAGAGGGGCTGGAAGAACTGTTCCTCAAGATTGGTGCGCGGGAGCTTTCTTGATGCGGAATTTACTGGCCTGGCTTGATAATCCGCTGCTGATCAAACATATCCGGACTCGGTTACGAAGGCCTATGTTGGTGCAGTCGATCGTGGTGCTGGGGGCGGTTACCGGCATGGCGGTGTTCTGGGATATTGCGGCCGGCACGTTTCCCAGTGAGTGGCTCGGATACTCGAACTGGATCGTGCAGGGGGTTCTCCTGGGGCTGATGGGCACCAATCAGGTGGTCTCCTCGGTGGGATCGGCCCGCGAGTCTGGAATCCTCGATTTTCACCGGATCAGCCCGGAGGAACCTCGGTCGGTCACACTCGGTTTTTTTCTGGGTGCTCCGATCCGGGAATACGTGCTGTTCTTGCTCACGCTGCCGGTCACGCTGCTGGTGATGGCGGCCTGGGTTCAGCCCATGAAGAATGTTCCCCTGGTTGACTGGTTCCAGGGTCTCATTGCGGTGCTACTTCTGAGCTGGTTGCTGCAAGCCGTGGGCATGCTCAGCGCACTCACGTCTGCCAAAGCCAGCAAGTCCTGGACCGGGATTCAGGTGGTGGTGGTAATTGCGGGCCTGTACCTGTTCGGACTGGTTATTCCATTCCTTTCACGTGGCTTCAGAGGCATGGATCCTGCTTACGAGGCCTGGGACATCCAATATTTTGGCTTTGAGGTTCCCTGGGCGCTCGGACTGGCCCTTTTCACGGTACCGCTCACATTTTTCGCGCTCATTGCCTCGGTCCGAAAGTTCCGGTCGGAACGGATACCGGCCCTCTCAAAGTTGGAATCGCTCGGCTTTGTGACCACGGCCGCCGTCTCACTTCTGGGTTACTTCTGGGGGTATCGTGATACATTCATCCCGTTCGTCTACCTTCTGGTGCTGGCGGGTTTGATCGGTTCACTTTCGATTTCGCCTCGGGCCGGTGAGTACGGCCGTGGGGTGCGTCGAGCAGGCCGGCAAGGACGGCGGCATCTACCGTTCTGGGATGATCTGGCCCTGGGACGGGTGATTCTGGGTCTGATCTGCACCGTCATCCTGATCGCGGGTACTGTGGGCCGGGCATTTCTGAGGAATACGATCTCAGGAGTTGGGGGGCTGGGGGCCTCAACTCTGAGCGTACCTATTGCCGTTTTGACCGTCGCGGTGTTTGGACTGGGGTTTCAGTATTTCCGGCTCCGGTCGCCCGGCCGAGCTGGTTCCCTGATGGCGATGTCCATTTTCTTGCTCTGGGTCGTTCCTGGAATCTTGTGGGGGATTGTTGAGGCCACAGGCCTGGGAAGTAGTTATCCCATGCTTCCCCCGATTCTTGCGGGTATTTCTCCATGGACTGGCTTGGCTGCCATCTCGGCGATGCCGTCCGAGGAGGGGCGATCCTACGCCCAGATTGCCGCACTCATTCCTGCGCTGGGGCTACCGTTTTTGCTCAACACATTGATTACGAGCCAGCACCGCCGCATCGATAAGGAGATGCGAGCCGCCGTTGATCAGAAGTCTGAGAAAAATCCGCTGGACTGAGCGGTTCGAAGCGTCGAGTGGGCCGAGGTCATTGGAGGCCCGAGGCTGCCGCAGCCAGTGATCGCACACGCTCGGGATCAATATCTGAGCCCCGCTCACCCAACCGGCACGCCGCCCCACGCACGGCAAAGAAGTTGGGCTGAAGGAAGGCGAGTTCCTGAAATGCCCGTTCATCGAGGCTGCCGGCTAGAACAATCAGCAGGCCCGCCTGACGGGCTCGATTGAGCCGACCCAACCACCCGGCGGGATCTTTCACCAGCGGAGAGGGCTGGCCCTTGGTCCAGGTATCTACCAGCAAACCCGCACAGCCCGCTGCAATCGCAGCGTCTACGATTTCATCGGGATGAGGGCTTTCGGCCGCTTGCCAGTCCGCGTAAATCACACCAATCCAGCGCGGCTCTGTGTTCCATGCGGCTCGCAAGCCAGTCCACCGTGTTGCCCAGTGGGGTTCCTGCCCAAGGCCTGAGAACCCAATCTTTCTCCAATGGATGCCAGGCCAGAGGGAATTGGGCGGAGGGGGGGTAATGTCCGCCTCTTTCAGTTCACCAAGTGCCAGGCTGACTGGAACAGCGTCTGGCAAGGAATCTCGCACGGCCCGAACCACGAGGTTGTCGGCCCGGCCCAGCGGGCCCCGTGCCGGCTCTTTGACATCAATTACCTGGGCGCCGGCTTGGTAAGCCGCCAGCGCCTCATGCACCGAACGAACACTTACAAGCAAGCCGGCCACGGCGAGATCCTGGTCAAGTAGAGAGGTCAGATTCAGGAGGCGAGGGAGTTGTTGTCGGAGAACCGGGTCTTGCGAACTGCCAGAGCGTGGGCGAGTTCGTCGACCAGGAACAGAACCCCAACACCCATCACTTCCGCGACCAGCGAATTTCGGAAGAACGGAAGGCCCATCGTGTAGCACTCAAACAGGCCGGCGACGGTGTGCGGATAAACGCCGGGCTCGCCAGGAAGTCCGTAAGGGAACGCCCAGACCAGGAAATTTGAGGCGAGGAAGAAGATCAGAGCCGCACCGGCTCCCTGCAAACCACGGCCCATGACCGAGACTTTGCGTGGGCCATAAGCGCTGGCCAGAGCAATTCCGCCTACGATGGCATACCGGAGCAGGCTCGCGGGTGCAAACAGGGTGTCTGCGTACGCTGTGCCATAGACCTTGGCGGCATCGGAAATGAAGAGTGCGGCAATCGGAACCACGAGTGCCCAGGACTTTGGCAGGCGTGCTCCGGCATAAATTGCCAGTGCCCCGATGGCGACCGCGTTGTGGGGGTGCGGCAAGAAACGCACGAAGGCACCCAGGCTAATCAGAAGTACAGCGATCGCAGATGACATTCCCAAAGACTCCCGTGTTCGGAATCGGCCCAGGTGGGTCGGGCCGAGATAAGCAGTTAAATCTATCGTCATTCGCCCTGCGACGGCAAGGCATTAGCCGATGGGCGATGGCCAACGTCTAAAAAAAGTCAAAAATCCACCCGCAACATGATTCTATTCATCTCACGTCTTGAGTGTACCCCGTGTCCTGAACACTGGCGGCTGCAATCAGTTTGGCTCCGCGGATCCGCTCAAGCCGGAACTCTTTTTCAATTCCGTCCAGGTGGCAGAGGGCGGTCAGGTAAACAATTCCGCCGCGGCGGGTCCACTTGATAGGAGTGATTTCTCGGGGTTCGTCCCCCTTGGATCCTCCTTCATAAATCAAGCGCACCATGGCTCCGCCCTCAATGGCCGTCTGCACCCACTCGCAGCCAACGGGCAAGCCAGGTTCAAACGAACTGCCGGGTGATGGCAGCCGGAGCCGGACCAGGTTTTCCTCCAGCCGGGCTTCCGTATTTTCAGCCACGCACTTTTGTGTGAGGTAAAGCCAGAGTTGCATCACACGCCGGCTGTCGGCCACCGCGCGATGGGTTTGCTGGCAATCAAAACCGAACTGTTCCGCCAGAGTTCCCAGGCGATGGTTTGGCACCTTGGGTAAATATCGGCGAGCCAGCGGCAGCGTGTCGATGACCTGATGGCCGGGCTCAGCCAGGCCCGCACGGGCCAGTTCCCAGGCCAGAAAGCCGGCGTCGAAGCAGGCATTGTGGGCCATCAAGAGCACGTGCTGAGGGGGGCCGAGCCATTCCAGGAACGAAGCCAGAACTTGGCACGCCGAGGGGGCGAGGCGGAGTTCCTCATCGCCCAGGCCGTGGATGGCCCGCGCAGGTTCCGGAACTGGGCAACCGGGGTTGACCAGGCTCTGGAAAATACTCACTTCGTGGCCGGTCTGGTCAAACCGAACCGCTCCAACCTCAACAATCCGATGCGTCTCGGCACGCAGGCCGGTGGTCTCAAGGTCGAACGCCACCAGCGATCGATATTCGGAGAGCACCATGACGATTCCGGATCACGGAGAGGGACGGGTAGAGCCGGACTTTTTTTGTCTTTGGGCGGGGTGATTTCAAAACCTGGAACGTGAGCCTGAGGGACGGCGAGTTGGTTCCGTTTTGAAGCATCTGGGAAATCAAAAAGCCGATCCAGGGAAAAATTCCCTGGATCGGCTGGGTAGATCAGGTTCTGATCGAACCACTGTCGGAAACTCAGATCGGGTAAAGCGATTTGAGTTCTGCGCGGGCCTTGGCGCTGCCCTTGGAGGCCTTGACCAGCGGGAAGGTTTGAACCTTACCGTCAACTTCAAGGGTAATTTTGCCAGAGCGAATCACCGAGGTGGCTACGCGCAGCCGGCAGGTTTTGCCGTTGGGCAGCCAGATGTGGATCGACTGCAGGTTTGGCTGAAAGGTACGGCGGCTGATACCGGTGGTTTTGATACCAACACCACCAAGGTACTTTGCCTTACCGCGGGTGGTAATCTGATTACCAAAAGAGGTCTTCTTACCGCTCACTTCGCACTGACGGCCCATGGCCATGGCTCCTGATTGTCGGTCTGCTGAATGCCTGTGTTTTGGAGAGCCTCTGAGCGATCAGTCCTACCGGACGGAACACGCATTGAGGCTCGCACTACCGGTCAACTCACTGGTTGTCAGTCTTTTTCAGCGGCCAGCGGGTTGTGGGTCTTGCTGCGCTGAACGTTGCCACACTCTTCAACCAGTTCGCACACCTTGTGGGGTGGCACGGTCTTTTTGCATTGGGGGCAGACATTGAGAGCCGGGGCCGTCAACGCGTCGTGGCTCCGCCGCATTCCTTGTCGAGATGGGGACTTCCGTCGTTTGGGAACTGCCACGACTCATTCTCCCGCGAGATCCGCTGGGGTTCCTTTCGGAACCGTGTGCTAACTGGAAAAGTTCATATCATAGTGACGTGACCTCGACAATTTCAAGGTTGATCCTGATCCTGATTGTTGAGAAGGCGGTACACTTGGTCCAGAGTGGCCAGTTTCAGGGGCGAATCAGGGGGCGATCCGTCAAGGATCGACATCGTGTGGAATCGACAGCAGGCGGTGGGGCGGGCGGTCGCTGGGGGTTTATTGGCTCTGGGCAAATGGCAACGGCCCTGGTGCGGGGGATGCTGGGTGCTCAAGCGGCGCGGGTTGAGGATCTGGCGGCCAGCGACGCTTACGAGTCTGCCCGGGCGGCGTTCCACAAAAACACAGGGGTCGTTGCGTGCGATTCCAACGCCGAGGTTGTTCGGCGAAGTGATGCGCTGGTGCTGGCGGTAAAGCCGCAATCGATGCCCGGGGTTTTGGAGGAGTTGCGTCTTTTGGTTGGCACCGGCCATCTGGTGGTTTCGATTGCGGCCGGCGTGACGCTTGCCACTCTGCGTGCTGGGCTGGGGCCAGGCTGTCGGTTGATCCGGGTCATGCCGAATACACCGGCGTTGATTGGTGCGGGGGCATCGGCCTATTGTCTGGATGATACCGCCACCGAGGCGGATGAGCGGTTGGTGCGCCGCTGTCTGGAATCGGTTGGGATGTCGGTGCGAGTGCCGGAACCGATGCTGGATGCCGTGACCGGGCTTTCTGGAAGTGGGCCTGCGTTCGTGTATTTGATGATTGAGGCCCTTTCCGACGGGGGAGTTCGGATGGGGTTGCCGCGAGCCACCGCCACGGCCTTGGCCGCACAAACCCTGGTGGGGGCGGCCCGGATGGTTCTGGAAACCGGTTCCCACCCAGGTCTGCTCAAAGACCAGGTGACCAGCCCGGGGGGTACCACCATCGCCGGGCTCCATGCCTTGGAGCGGGGCGGGCTGCGGGCTGCACTCATGGATGCCGTGGAAGCCGCCACTCAGCGGTCGATCCAGCTCTCTCGGCCGGCCGGCGGGTAAGCCGGCCTCGTTTGCGCTGGGCTGGAATTTTTCAACAGGCCCAGCACCTGTTCCGTTGTGAGCTAAACTACTGGTACCTGTGCCAGCCAGTCAGATGGGTGAGCCCGGCGTCTTTGAGGTTCTCGCTTCTAGGCGCCGTGGTTCGTGATTTTCTGGGTGAAAACTCGTGCGAATCGGTTTGATTTCAGACATTCATGCAGACTTTCTCTCTCTCCAGCGCGTCTGGGCGCACCTGGAAACTCTGAGGGTTGAGAAAGTGCTCTGCGCCGGCGACATGGTTGGTCGCGGCCCCGATCCAGACCGGACGGTCGGATTTCTGACCGAGAAATCGGTCGTTTCCGTACGTGGGAACCACGATCGCTGGGCCGTGGAACGGGGTTCAGGCGCAGAAGACGCCATGGGCGGCGTCAAATCGAGCGCAGAGACGATCGAGAAGCTGAAAAAAATCTCGCCGCTCCGCCTGCTCCCCATGGGCGGACGGTTTCTGACCATGGTTCACGGCACGCCCGGTAGCGATCTTGAGTACATGGTCCGGTCCCGGTTCGGGCCCGATCGGCTGACGCGGATTCTGGAAGAACTGGAAACCGATGTGCTGGTGGTGGGGCACACCCATGACCCAATGTGGTACCGCAACGAACTCGGTTTGGTAGTCAATCCTGGGTCGTTAATGTGCGTGGGGACTGTAAAATCGTCGCGCACCTTTGCCGTGCTCGACCTGAAACAGATGGCCGCCCAGTTTTTTCATGCGGTTAGCGGCAAGGAGATTGCGGTGCCGGCCTGGGAGACCATCTCGGAACGTGCCTCGTAGGGGTGTGGTTGGTCTGGGTGGTCGCATGCCGGGGCAAGGTTCGGTATAATCATGGTCTGTTTTGCGGCCATTTCACAAGGCGGTCCGAGGCGGTTCCTTCCGCACCGGGCCGTTGCTCGTTTTCTGGACGACCGCCGTGCCCGAACATCCTGCTGGTCCGCCCGTCCGTCCGATCCTGGTTTTTGACTTCGGCTCACAGTACGTGCAACTGATCGCCCGGCGCATCCGGGAACGGCACGCGCTGGCGCTCATCGTGAAGCATGACCTTTCTGCTGAACGGGTCCGGGAACTCAACCCCCTGGGTTTGATCTTCTCTGGCGGGCCGTCCAGCGTTTACGAGGCCGGCGCTCCGAAGTGCGATCCACGGTTATTTGACCTGGGAATCCCAATTCTGGGCATTTGCTACGGCATGCAACTGGTTTGCGATGCCCTTGGCGGCAAGGTGGAGCCGTGCCCGTCGCGAGAGTTCGGCCGTTCCGAATGCCAGATCCTGGATTCCAGTGAGCCGCTCTTTCATGGTGTCCCAGACCACACCACCGTCTGGATGAGCCATGGCGACCAGGTGAAGTCTGACGGGGGCACGTTTATTCCGCTGGCGGCCACCTCTACATGCCCCGTGGCGGCCGTGAAGCACCGCACGCGTCCGGTTTTCGGGCTCCAGTTTCATCCAGAGGTTTCGCACACACCGCAGGGTTCGACCATTCTGGGGAACTTCCTGGACCGGATTTGCGGCAGTCCCGGTTCCTGGACCATCGGGGCGTTTCTCGATCGCGCAATCGAAGATGTTCGCCGTCAGGTGGGCCCAGACGAGCGGGTGATTTGTGGCGTCTCTGGCGGTGTCGATTCGTCGGTAACTGCTGCCTTGCTGGCCCGCGCGCTTGGGCCCAGGTTGGTTTGCATTTTCATTGACAACGGCCTGCTGCGGCAGGGCGAGCGTGATTATGTGACCGAGGCGTTTCGGCTTCACTCCGAGGCTGATTTTCGGTTGATTGATGCCTCTGACCAGTTCCTTGCCGCCCTCAAAGGGGTGACCGATCCCGAGGAAAAGCGCCGGCGAATTGGGGGGACCTTCATCGAGGTATTCCAAGAGGCCGCCAAGTCCATTCCCAATGCCCACTTCCTGGCGCAAGGGACACTTTACCCAGACGTGATCGAGAGCGGCGGTTCTCCAGACGCCCCCGCGGCCACCATCAAGATGCACCACAACGTGGGCGGGTTGCCAGAGAAGCTGGGCTTCAAGCTCATCGAGCCGCTACGTGACCTGTTCAAAGATGAAGTTCGCCGCCTGGGTGAAGAACTAAACCTGCCTGCCGAACTGGTCTGGCGGCATCCGTTCCCGGGCCCTGGCCTGGCCGTGCGCTGCCTGGGAGAAGTCACCAAAGAGCGGCTCGACGTACTCCGGCCGGCCGACACCATCTTTCTGGAAGAACTACGAGCCGGCGGTTTTGATCGAACCACCGCCCAGGCGTTTGCCGTGCTGCTGCCGGTGAAGTCGGTGGGGGTGATGGGCGATTTCCGGACCTACGAGAGTGTGGTTGCGCTTCGTGCGGTGGACACCGACAACTTCATGACGGCTGACTGGTCTCACCTGCCGCATGACCTTTTGGCCAGGTCCTCGACCCGGATCATCAATACGGTGAAGGGGGTTAACCGGGTCGTTTATGACATTACCAGCAAGCCGCCCGGCACCATCGAGTGGGAGTGAGCCGGCCGTCTCCCTGGACTAGCCAAGGATAGGTCCCCGGTTCGCTGAGGGACCTTCCTGGCGTGTTCGGGCTTGGGCCGTTATCGCCCCGTCGCATCCATGTGTTTCATCAATCCCAGGGCAGCCTTTCCCCGGCGGGTTGGTTCATGTCTCCAGCCGTTCCGTTCGTCTTGCTTTTGACCTGTTCCAACATCTTCATGACGTTGGCCTGATATGGCCACTTGAAGCAGGAATCGCTGGCGCTGTGGGCGGCGATTTTGGTGAGCTGGATGATTGCGCTGGCGGAATACTGCTTGCAGGTGCCGGCCAACCGGATTGGGTCTCGGGTGTTCAGTCTGACGCAGTTGAAGGTGGCCCAGAAGTGCATCACCCTGGTTGTGTTTCTGGTCTACGCCTTCGTCGTCTTCCGCGAAGTGCCGAGATGGAATACCCTGATGGCGCTGGGGCTCATTGTCGGGGCGGTGAACCTGGCTTTCGCGGATCGTGGCTAGCTGGTCTGAAAACGATCGAGCTGCGGTTCGAGTGGATGCGAGTCAAAGGAGGGCGGCCGATGCGGTGGCGATCCAGTTTGCTGGTTGCTTGGCTGGTGATGGCGCTGGCGAATCTCTCGGCCGGTGCCGAAACGAAGACCGTGGCCCGTTGTGGTGATGGTTACCTGGAATTGGTGGATGGCTACCGGGTATTGCACGTGAAGGGGACCCCGCGTGAGATGGGGTACCAGCACGGAGTCTTGCTCCGTGATGAGATTCGGGAGTTGGTCCGGTTCCTGTTTGATGTGAAGGCGAAGGAATTTGATCAATCGCTGGGCCAGGAACTAGGCAAGGGTCCCATGAAGGCGCTGGGGCTAAAGCCAGACGCGAAGTCGATGATCCGTTCGATCGCGGCAATCCAGAAGAAATTTGTCCCCGACTGGTACACCGAGGAACTGCAAGGAGTGGCCGACGGGTGTGGCCTGAGCTTCGAGGAGATCCAGGCGGCCAACTTCATCCCCGAGTTGTTCCATTGTTCCGGTTTTGCCCTGGTGGGTTCGGCAACGAAGGGCGGAACGCTTTACCACGGGCGAATTCTGGACTATGGCGTGGACTGGCGGCTACAGGATTTTGCGACCCTGGTTGTTGCGGAACCGGCGGGAAAGATCCCATTTGTGAATGTGACGTATGCCGGTTTCATTGGCAGCGTGACCGGGATGAACGCGGAGTCTGTGTCTGTGGGTGAGATGGGGGGCAGGGGGCTGGGCCACTGGGCTGGCGTGCCAATGGCGGTCTTGATGCGCTGGGCGCTGCAAGAGGCGCATAGCCTGGACGAGGCGGTTGCCGTGTTTCGGGATCAACCGAGAACGTGTGAATATTATTATGTGATAACCGATGGCAAGGCCGGGCAGGCTGTGGGGATGGAGGCGTCTTGGAACACCTTCAACACGGTGGGCCTAGGTGAGGTTCATCCGAAGCTGCCGGAAGCGGTGCCAAACTGCGTGTTGCTCTCGGCCGGAGATCGTTACACCGAGCTGGTGAAGCGGGTGCGAGCGGGGCACGGATCGTTTGACGCCGACTCGGCCCGCCGCCTGATGGATCGTCCGGTGGCCATGAAGTCGAACCTGCACAGCGTGCTGTTCGAGCCCGCCACGGGCGCATTCTGGGTGGCCAATGCTTCAGTTGCCGGTGAGCCTGCGTCGAGTCAGCCCTATCACGGGTTTCAACTTGGCGAGTTGCTTTCTCATCGGCCAGACGCATCGGTGGCAGAGGCTCCCGCGCCTGTGCTGGTTCCAGCCCGTTGATGGGTGGGACCCGGACAGCCGGGTTTCACCGCCCGAACCACCCAAACGTCTGGTTGCAGATGCAGGTGGTGGCGGCGCTAAAAGAAATTAGTGAGACGGTAAACTCGCCACAATGGCCGAGAGTGCTGCGAACTGAGCTTGGAGCCACGGGTCCAGGCCATTGCCAAGAATCGGAACCGCCGTTGCACGATAATGATACGGATTCCAGCCAGAAATAACGCGTTAGCGGACTGGCATGTAATCTTTGGTTCGACTGTCTGGAGCCAAGGGCGCGCTATTTCTGGCTGGAATCGGTATGAGAGATCGGGAGCAGCCGCGAGGCTGTTCCCGATACGGATCCTTGCGTGCATTTTTCTTAAGCGATCCGCAGGAAAAAACCAAAAAAACGTATCTATTCAGCCGAATTCAGTAGACCCTTGCATTTTACCGGCCGTGGCATTCAACTCTTTTCATGGCACCACTGGGTACGGACACCCATGATCTGACTTCTCTGCTGGACATTCTTGGTCCACAGATGACCGCTGAGCAAGCCATGCTGATCTTTCAGCAAGGCCAAGAAGCGGTCGTTTTCTCGTTGTTGGGCTTGTCCAAGCAACAGTCCGAGTGACAAGCCGGCTTGCCCGCTGGGATCGACCCTTCAGCCCCCTCGGGCCAGACACCCCCTTACGTGAAGCCGCCTGCGAAAGGCCGGGCGAAACCCAAAGGGGCCAAGCTGGGACATCCCGGCCAAAGGCGCCCAGCACCGACACGGATCGACGTCTACAAAACAGAGTCTCTGCCTGTCCTTAATGCCATCGCCCCGTGAAGCTTTGTCGGGGTTCACGGACAAGAGTCATCGAGGACATTCCCGAGAATATCAATCCCGTGGTCACGGAATACACGATCCCACGGTACTGGTGTGCGCATTGCAAAACCACAGTCGAGCCGAGCGTGCCGGACGCCTTGCCCGGTTCATCGATCGGCCTGCGCGTTGTGGTTCTTTCGGCTTGGTTGCACTACCTGTTGGGTACGACTCTGGCACAGATCATCAACACGCTCGCCGCTTGGTGAAGCGATTGTTTTGCTTCAGACGAAAATGGACAAACCCTACCCCCGAGTTATAGTACAACTCGGCAGGAGTTTGCCCCATGCGAAAGCCCCGCAAAAATTACACGGCAGCTGAGAAGGTTGCCATCCTTCGGCGTCATCTGATCGATC
>CAIYJE010000190.1 GCA_903926465.1 uncultured Planctomycetales bacterium | reverse complement strand
CCGGGAGGTTCGCCCTCAATTGTTGCAGTTATGCCCATGTTTACACGCGTTATCAGCTAGTGCAAAATGGGGACTGGCTGGCGACGGCTGCGAGGTGCCTGTCCCCCATTTTGACGCGCCTAGCGGGAGAAGCGGTTCAGACCACCAGTATCACCTTGGGCAACGCACGCAAGAACCGGCCCGGTCGCCCTCATCCGGCCGTTCCGGCCACCTTCTCCCGCCAAGCGGGAGAAGCGGTTATACGCCCTTGCCCCACGTTGATCAGGCTCACCGGGAGGTTCGCCCTCCAGGGCCATCATTATGCCCATGTTTACACGCGTGATCCATGCGGGTGAGAACGGCTAGAGTTCACTCAGTTTCAATCGCACGCTCACAATGTACGGCGGCTCTCCCTCCACCCAGTGCCCATAGCTGGTGGTAACAATGGTGCCATCGGGCAGCACCTCAACCCCTGGATAACCACAATCGGAGTCTTTGTGGTTCTCCATCAAGCGCACCCGATATTGCCCTTCCCGACCCTGAACCATGTCATCATACGTGCCCACCCACGCCACCCAGTCTCCCTTGGTGGGGGTGCTGCGGGCCATATCTCGAAAAGCGATAAAAAGGCGGCCATCGGGCGTGTACTTGGCCGTGTGGCGGTCTCCCGTGAGTGCGCCTGGCAGTTCCCTGGGCTCGCTCCAGGTCTTCCCTTCATCGTCGCTCACAATCAAAAACGCATTCCGCTTGCGGCTATTCTCACGCAGCAAGACAGCAATTTGGTTGCCATTGGGCGAGCGGACCAGGCCGGGCTCGCACAGGTGGGCCGTGGGGTGCTGGGCAACGACCTCGGGCTCGCCCCAGGTCCGGCCGCCATCGGTGGAGATCGTCTTGTAGACCCGGAACCGATCGGCCTTGCCCCCGTTCCGGAAGTAGCGGCCGTCATCATGAAACAAGGCCATGTAAGAGCCATCCTTGAGCTGCTCAACACTGCCCATGGCCACAATTCCGCCAAAGTTGCCAATGGGGGCCAGCGAGGTCCAGGTTTGACCATCATCCTCAGACGACGCCATCCGGATGGGGTACATGCCCG
The DNA here is from genome assembly GCA_903926465.1 of uncultured Planctomycetales bacterium. GTDB lineage: Bacteria > Planctomycetota > Planctomycetia > Isosphaerales > Isosphaeraceae > CAIYJE01. Next base: position 5,191 of record CAIYJE010000190.1, on the reverse strand, counting down.
AGAACAAGATCAGCCGCTTGTGCCCGTCGCGGTCGAGCACGCGATGGATGGTGGGGGTTTCTTGCGAAGTTGCCCAGTTTTCAGGCGTGGGCAGCCGGCCCGACCAGGTCTGGCCGCCGTCCTCGCTCCGCTTCATCACAATGGCCCCTTTGCCGTGCCCCTGGGGATACACCGCCAGAATCGTGCGGCCATCCTCAAGCAGCACCGTGGTGGGATGGCCCAGATACTGCCCAGGCTCTCGATCCACCACAACCTGACGCGCAGTTTGCCCGGCCAGGTCAATGAGCGGAATCGAATAACCGGCCGGCGGCGCATCCGCCTGCGCCACGAGAACCACAACCAGCACCGGCAGCGCAGCGAACACGGGCAACCCTCCCTTGAAAGAACAGGCCGGGCCTCATTCCTGATTAACAAGATTATCACTCGGCAAACTCGTCCCACAAGCAGCCATACTGCAGCGACAGTTCACGGAACGATACCAAGGAGGCAGCCGGCACCGGCCAGATCCACGTTCGCAACGGGATATCAAATCCGCTATCCTGGAAGGGAAAGGAGGAACAGCCATGACTAGCATCGTCTTGCGTTCGACCAGTGGATCAGATGGCAAGTTGCATCTGGAGGTTCCAGTCGGGGCTGCAAACACCGAGTTCGAAGTGGAAGTTTTGGTACGTCCCAAGGCAGGCGTGGTGAAACTGCCGCCAGATTACTTCAAGCTCATCGGATCGATCGACGACGAATCGTTCGTCAGACCTCCGCAAGGCTGAAACGTTTCCTTACCCCACGCCAACACTGAACACTTATCCACGTTCAAACCGGCTGGTAGCTCTCGCTCGGTACCTGCTATACTAATCGGGCGGTTTGGGGCGCGGTTCTTGAACAGCGTCCCCCCCCCCCCTGCCCAGGCACCGGCCTCCCCAGCCGATCCACTCTCCCTGCCTGCCATTCAGCCGCCTTCCCGCCCGCCTTCACCCATACACGCAGACGCTGCTGCAGAACGATAAGCAGCCGATGAAGACCCTCACGTGCTCCCTTCTGCTCATCTTCGGGATTTCAGGCTCTGTGCTGGCAGCCGATGATGCCCAGGAGACTGCACCCACTTTGGAATTCGCCAAAGAACTGGGTCGGCTCAAATCCCGATTCCTGAAAGATACTCAGGCAGAACCGCAAGCCGCCGACGCCCTTCCCACGGCAAACGTGGCCGACTTTCAGAAGTTGGTGGGACCCCTTCTGAACAAGCACTGCCTGGCCTGTCACGGCCCCCAAAAGTCTGAGGGCCGACTGCGGGTCGATCGCCTGAATCCCGACCTGCTGACCGGCGCCGACGTTGAACGCTGGCGTGAAATTTACAACGCGGTAAGCAATTCGGAAATGCCCCCGGAAGACGAACCCGATTACGCCTTGGCAGACACCGATCGCGCGGACCTTGCAGACTGGCTGGGCGAAGAACTGAATAAGGCCTCTCTGGCCCAGCGCAACCGCAAGGCACATTCCTCGTTCCGCAGGCTCACCAACTACGAATACAACTACGCCCTGCAAGACCTGCTTGGCCTGCCCTACCCCCTGGCCAACAAGCTACCGCCGGAAACCGCAACCGAAGACGGCTTCAAGAACAGCTCGGAATTGCTGCAGATGTCGGCCATGCAGTTCGAGACCTATCGCGAAATGGGCCTGACCGCCCTCAAGCGCGCCACAGTTAGCGGCAACCGCCCGCAAGCCATGACCTACTCTCTGGTGATGCAAGACGAGCTGAACCAGGCGACATCCGAAAAAGATGCCAAAACCTTCAACAGCCATGAAGAAAGCGGCCGCAAGCACAGGAACCAGCCGCATCTGCGGAATCAAGAAACAGGCACCGCCATCCCCTTCTCGGCCGCAAAGCCAATGCCAAAGCTAGAGGCCGGCGCTAGGGCTGGGGCCGGGCAAGAGCCGGCAGTTTCGCCCGTGGTGCTGGCACTTCCCGCAGCCAGCGAGCTGAAGCTGGATCTCGATCGCTTCCTTCCCGATGAAGGGATTATGCGCGTTCGCATTCGTGCAGGCCGCTCATCCATGAACCCTGACGAGTATGCCAGCCTGCGGCTGATTTTCAGTGCCCACACCAGCAACAACGCCAACTTCTCTCAGGTCATCAGCACTCAAGACATTCCCGTGACGGAATCTGCCGACTCCCCCCAGTGGCTTCACTTCGATATCCCACTCAGCGATATCCAGCGCAACCCGTTCCGGAAACTCAAAACCCCCTTCCCCAGACGCGATGAGTTCCTGCACATCCAGAACGTGTCTAACGCACCAGGCGGGGAATCACCGCTCCAGGTTCTGATCGACGCCATCGAAATTTGCGCTCCGTTTTACGAGCAATGGCCGCCGAAAACGCATACCAACATCTTCATGGAGAGCACCCACACGGGTGACGAAGCGATTTACGGCCGCGAGGTGCTGAACCGATTTCTGAGACGGGTCTGGCGCCGACCCGTGACCACGCAAGACGTAGACCCGTTCATGGCCCTGTTTGCGAACTACCGGCCAGGATTCGACACGTTTGAAGACGCCATGCTGGAAGTACTGGCCACCGCGCTGGCCACCCCAGAGTTCTTGTACCTGACCCAGCGAGCGACGACCGAAACGACCCAATCTGCGGCAAGCCTCAGTGAACTGGAGCTGGCCAGCCGCCTCTCCGTGTTTCTCTGGTCCAGCATTCCTGATGACGAGCTGCTGAACCTGGCCGAGCAAGGAACGCTCAGAGAGCCAGACGTGCTTAAGGCCCAGGTGCAGCGCATGCTGGCCGACCCACGCTCCAGGCGATTCTCCCAGAACTTCGTGGAACAATGGCTGGGTTTGGACGGCCTGAACCATGTGACCCATGTCACCGACAGTGCCCTGAAAGACGCAATGCAGGAAGAGCCCATTGCCTTCTTCGAGGAAGTTCTGAAGCACAACCTGAGCATCATGGACTTCATTGATTCCAATTACGCCCTGGTCAACCAGCGGCTGGCGGCCCACTATCAGATTCCGGGAGTGTACGGGCCTCATTTCCGCAAAGTGCCCATCTCTGCCCCCACCAATCGCGGCGGCCTGTTAACCGGCGCGGCCATTCTGGCGATGAACTCCGATGGCAAAGATTCCCACCCCCTCAAGCGAGGGGTTTGGATGCTGGAACGGATTCTGCACGACCCACCGCCGCCGCCACCCCCCAATGTGCCCAAGGTGGACCTGACCGATCCCGAGATTCTGAAAATGACTCTGAAAGAACGGATTGTGAACCACCGCAACCAACCGGCCTGCGCCTCTTGCCACTCCAGAATTGACCCCTGGGGAATTGCGTTTGAAAACTACGATGCCCTGGGTGCCTACCGAACGCAGATCCAGGACCAGCCCGTGGACGCCACTTCCGAACTGTTCAACCACCAGACGCTGGCCGGGATTGATGGGCTGAAACGCTACTTGCTTACCGACCGACAAGATCAACTGGCCAGCGCACTGGTGCACAAGCTAACGGCATACGCCCTGGGCAGACCGGTTTCGTTGGGTGACCGTGTTGACATCGACCGCCTGACCGCACAGTTCAGACGCCAGAATGATGGCCTGGGCGACCTGATTCACCTGATCATCAGCAGTACACTCTTCAACTCCAAGTAAGAGCCTGGAACCCACGATGAATTCCAAATCTGTAGCGCTCAGCCGTCGAACGTTCCTGCGCGGCACCGGTGTGGCCCTGGCTTTGCCCTGGTTGGAAACGTTTGCCCTGGGCCGACCAGGCCCCGACGAGACTCCAAAACGGTTTGTGAGTGTGTACCACCCCGATGGCGTGGGCTTGCCACTCAAGTCTGACCCCGCCTGGAGCGATTGGTGCTGGTTCCCGCGCGGCGGCGAGACCGATTTTGAATTGACCAAAGTGCTGGATGTACTTGAACCCTTGCGCAGTGATATCACCATTTATTCAGGGCTGTCTCATCCCGCCGCCCGGCAGGTTCACGGCCATTCCAATGCCGACCAGTATTTGACGGGCGCACCCATTGGCGGTGAAGGCCCGTACCAGAATTCGATCTCGCTGGATCAGGTGTACGCCGAGCACGCAGGCGACTTTACGCGGCACGCGTCGCTGGTAATGTCGACCAATGGCGGCGTGGGCGGCCCGCGTGGCGCCCAGACCCAGTCTTTCAATCGTGAAGGGCGGCCGATTCCGGCCATGAATAAGCCCAAGCAAATCTTTGACATGCTATTTGTGACCAGCAGCAAAGACGCCGCCGCCAGACTGGCCAGAAGCAAAAGTGCCCTGGATCTGTTGATTGACAATACGCGATCACTGGGCCGCCAGCTTTCGGGCCACGATCAAGAAACGCTCAGGCAGTATCTCGACGCCGTGCGTGACACCGAACTCAAGCTGGCAAAGGCGCAACGGTGGATTGATACGCCGGTTCCCGTGGTGGATACCCGGAACCTGCACCTGGATGCCGAGCCCAAAGAAGCCCGCCTCTATTTCCAAACCATGTACGAACTGATCTATCTTGCCTTCCTGAGTGATTCCACACGCGTGGCCACGTTTCAACTGGGCAGAGAAAATGGCGAAGGCCCGCACGATTTGCTGTCACAAGCCGTGGGGCTTGGTGCGGCGCACGGCCTGACCCATGAAGTGAAGAAGCCTGGCGGCTGGCAGAACCTGGGCACTTATAATCGCTATCAGGCCGAGGAATTTGGTCGCTTTGCCCAGCGCCTGAAAGACACCCCAGAGCCCACCGGCCAAGGCAACATGCTAGACAACACGCTGGCCATGCATGGTTCGGCGTCTAGCAGCTTCCACCTTTCCCGCAACTATCCGATTATTTCGGCCGGCGGAAAGAACCTTGGCTTCACCAACGGGCGGTATCTCAAGTTTGGCAAAGGCAATGAAGACAACCAGGCCGGCGCAGGCATTGATACCGACGCTGGCTGGACCGGCAAGATTGAAGTGGAAGAACTTCCGCTGGCCAACCTCTTTGTAACGATCTTGCAGCGGCTGGGCGTGGAAACCGATTCCTTTGGCGGCTACACGGGAACCTTGAGCCGGGTTTAAACCCAATACCGTTTAATGAGTCATAACTATAGTCTCTCTAAAGGTTTTCTTCAGGGGCGGCTGTCGTAGGTGCACTGGACGCTTCTTGTTCCATTTCGATATCTTTCGCTTAATCACACGTGGATTGATCCGGTTGCGGCGTGG
>CAIYJE010000189.1 GCA_903926465.1 uncultured Planctomycetales bacterium | reverse complement strand
CTCGCGGCGACGCAGTTCCGGTCGACTACAGGATCAAACCATAACCTCCTGACAAGGACTTGCACCTTGCCGATCTCATCCTGAGAACGGTGGCAGAACGTTTCGCCATCGTTCCTTATCACGGACGCACGGATCGCCCTTCCAGGGCACCCGGAGCATAGAATCCTGGGTTTTCTGCGGAAATTCGCCAAACGGTTCCCGACGGTGACTCACAGGAGGTCGGCGTTTGTTCTGAACTCCATCGTGAACGCGATAGACGCCATGGTTATTCAAAACGCAACTTCAAAGCTCTTGCGTCGGGCTCATACTTCCGGCGTCTTGCCCAGCAACACCCCATAAAGTTCAACTTCAAAGCTCGCGATCGAGGCCAGGCTTACCCGCTTGCACGGAACGCTTCAGGCGTGGATTGGCCAGTTTTGCGTCAGGCATTGCTTCGGGGTAAGCGGTTCCAGAAGTCCGAACAGTCTGTAGAGAATGCGAATGCCGAAGGTCGGGCGGCCGGTTTCGATTGTGGCTTTGAGAGTTTTTAGGATCAGGTTCCCCCCCTGCACCATTCGCTTGGCCGTGGCGGTTCCTGCTGGCAGTTTGGCCAGGGTCATCGTGAACTCTGTCCCCTCGGAGACTGGCTTCAGGTCGAAGATCAGCTCGCATGGCGGATCATTGAACCGGGTGAACTTGAACGTGTGGGCGTAACGTCTTGGCGGATCAAACTCGAGCACTTCTCCTACCACGCCAACGTACTTGCGGCTGGCTGAGCGCATCTGGATGGGCGCTCCCACGGCAAGTCCAGGAGTGACCAATTGCATGTTGAACATGCTCTTTTGGGGTTGATCCGTTCGCGTGATCTCGCGCCAGACTGCCTCGTGGGAACCACGAATGGTTACCTGAAATACGGCCCGATCGGTTTCATTAATGGACGTAAAACTTTCCCGGAAGTTGAAGACGTGATTGACCTGTGGAGGCACTGTAAACAACACGAGCCTGGTAAGTGTACCAGGCTCGTGAACGATACAGGTTTTTTGGCAACGCCAGATCAGGGACTGGCTGGTTGCTCTGCCACAACGGGTACCAGCTTGAGGTTCCGGTACCGTACCTCGGTTGGCCCGCCGCTGTGCAGTTGCAGGGCGAACACTCCACGCTTGGAGAGCTTGGCGTCGTCAAGATCCACGGACAGGTGCCCGTTGATATGGGTCTGGACCTTCGAGCCGATCGCCTCGATCTGGTAGGTGTTCCATTCCCCCTTCTTGACGTGCGCTTCGGCAGACTTGTCCCACAGCAGCCCACGCCCTTGTTCGTCGTACAGCTTGCCCCACCAGCCGGGTCCGATGTCGGCCTGCGGGCCTTTCATCTCGCCGTCTGGCAATGGCTGGCTGCGGAACTGAACGCCGCTGTTTCCTTCATCTTTGACCAGCATCACCTCGAAACTGAGGCGGAAGTCGGTTGCCGAAATTTCGCTACGAAGGAAGTCATTGTGGGCCAGGCCGGTGGTTTTACCCACAATCTGGCCGTTTTCCACGCTCCAGAGGGCAGGATCACCAACCCAGCCGCTGAGGTCTTTGCCGTTGAAGAAGGTCTCGGCGTTTTCTGGGGTGACCATCAGGGCAACCTGCCCTGGGCTGGCCAGGTAGGCAACTAGAGAGCGAATCTCATGGTCCTTCAGGTTATTCCACTGGTCTTCCGGCATCAGAGATTGTTCGGTGAGCTTTCGCTCTTCGACGTCACTCTTCTGGAGGGCCAGAATTTCGTTCGCCGTGATCATGGTAATGGTGTTGGCATCTTCAGCCTTCACAATACCGGTCAAGGTGCGTCCGTCCTTGGTGGCAATGATGGTCGCCTGATAATCTTTGCCAACCAGGGCCGAGGGGTCCATGACGTTGGTCAGCACGTACTCCAGGTCTGCCCGGTTAGAACCGGTCAGGTCGGGACCCACGTTGCCACCCGTGCCAAACAGAACGTGGCACTGGCCGCAGCTCTTGGCGTAAATCAAGCGCCCCAGGCTTGGGTCGGGGGCATCGACATAACCTTGCTTGACAATATTGCGGTACTGATCAATCAGCTTGGCCTTATCGGCTGATGTTTCACGCACCTGGCCCCAGACTTCGGTAATCCGGTCGTTGATCTTTTCGTCCTTGAGGTTGCGGAGGTTTCGGATCAACTCGCCAGAGAGGTCGGTTCCGGCAATCTTCTTGGACGCCACGGCATCCAGCAGGCCATGGGCGTAGTTTGACCTGGCAGCCAGCGTGGTCAGGGCATCACGCTTCTCGGCGACCGAGAGTTTTGGGTAAGCCTCAACGATACTATTCACCAGACCTGGATGGTCAAAAGCTGCCATGGCCCGGATCGCTGGCGCCCGCAGTTGCGGAGCGGCGAATTCTGGCTTTTTGGCGGCGATGAATTCGTTTAGGAACGCGGGCAGCATCCGGTCTCGCGCCTGAACCAGCGACTCCAGAGCAGCCAGCCGAGATTCCACGGGCGTTTTCTCATTCAGAAGCGACTGACGCAGCCAGCCGAGCGCCTCGGGGTCGCCAAACGAAACCCCCAGCCCGGTGGCCAGTGAAAGCACGCGTTCATCGGCAGACTGACGCAGCTTCTTGTAAACTGCCGGCCAAGAGGCGGGCATCGGGATGTCTCGGCGCCCCTTGAGTGCCTCGGCCAAGCCGGCCAGCATCACGGCCTGTTGAGTTTCCCCGGCTTTTTCAATCCCCTTGGTCAGCATTGAGTACGCTTCCGGCGTACCCATGGCGGCAATCCGACGGATGGTGAAGCTGAGCAGGTTCGGAAGTTCCGAACTCTCGGCAATGGCCAGCGCCCGCGAGGAATCGGCCGCGGCCAGCGGCTCAAGCGCGTACCACACCATCAGTGGCAGGTTGTGGTCGCCCGCGTCTTCACCATGGGCCGCCAGCGCTTCGATGATTGGCCACTTGGCGGCATTGAAGGTTGCCGGCAACCGTTGCACGGCGCTGGCCAGGTAAAGCCTGACCACGGGAGATTCATTCTTATCGGCGGCAAGTCTGGCAAAGGCCTTCAATACCTCGGGGTCTGGGTTGCGGTCTTCACAGGCAAGCTGAATCGACCAGGCCCGCACCATGGGGTTAGCGCTCTTGAGTTCGGCCAGCGGAGAGCGGGCGGTGCGCTGTCCTGTGGCGTGCATCAACCAGAGGGCCTCCAGCAGTTGGTCTGGGTTGGCCTTCTTCATGAGTTCGTCGGAAAGGAAGACGTTTGCAAGCCCCTTGATTTCCTTGAGCGTGCCATCGGCGGCCCGTTCCTGGAGCAACCGGCGTGCCGTGCGCCTGGACCAGTTGTTGGTGGAATTGATCGTCAGTGCGGCCAGTTCAGTGTCTGACAAGGCGCGGAGATCTGTGGACGCCGGCTTGTTGTCACCGTAACTCACCTTGAAAATGCGCCCATTGGTACGGTCGTGCATCTCGGTTTCATTGCGGTGGCACTGGTTCTTGTCATACCAGTCAATCATGTACATGTTGCCGTCTGGGCCCGATCGGAAGTAAACGATCTGGCTCCAGGCGTCATTCGCAAGCAAGAAGTCTGGCTGATGGCCGCCCACATAGCCCGATCCCTTGGGGGTGACCACGTCGTGGTTCAGGCGTGCGCCATGGATATTGTTCATGTACAGGCCGCCAACCAGCTCTTTGGGCCAGAGGCCGCCGTCATAGATCATCAGGCCAGAGTGGGCATGGCCACCGCCGGCCGAGTCTGAGCGGCCGTTGCCACTGTGCGGGTTACCGCCCACGTAGTGACGGTGGTCGGCAATGGTCTTGATGTCGTCATACGTGAACGGGTTGAAGTGGCCGCCAGCCTGACGCTCATACCGGCCACCCTGAATCATGTGGTACAGGTGGGGAATCACGCAGGCTTCAATGAAGCACTGGCCGTTGCGGTCGAAATCGACTCCCCAGGGGTTACTGGTCCCCTGAGAGAAGACCTCAAAAATGTGCTTGGTGGGGTGATACCGCCAGATACCGGCATTGATCGGCGTCCGTTCGTCGTCTGGCGTGCCAGGCTTTCCTACGCGGCTGTGAGTGAACACGCCGTGGCAGCCGTAAAGCCAGCCGTCGGGCCCCCAGATGAATGAATTCAAGGTTTCGTGCGTGTCTTGCATGGCCCAGCCATCAAGCAGCACCTGCGGTGGGCCATCCGGTGTGTCATCGTGGTTGGCGTCTGGGATGAACAACAAGTGAGGGGCGGCTCCCACCCACACACCGCCAAAACCCAGCTCCAAACCGCTGACCAGGTTCAGCTTGTCGGCAAACACCTTCTTGGTGTCAAAGCGTCCGTCATTGTCTTTATCCTCAAAGATGAGGATCCGGTCCTTGGCCTGATCGTCTGGCAGCTTGGTTGGGTAGCTGTAAGCTTCTGCCACCCACAAGCGACCTCGCTCGTCGATGCTCATGGCAATGGGCTGGACCACGTCTGGCTCACCGGCAAACAGGCTCACCGAGAATCCTGGTGGCACGGTCATGGCCTTGGCGGCTTCTTCGGGCGTGAGTCCGTTGTGGGCATAAACGTCTGGGGCGGCGGCAACCGAGCGAACCGGGAAGGTTGGCTTCTGGGCGTGGAACCGGAAATCGTCAAAATTGACGTGCCCCCAGCCGCCTGCAAGGTCGTCGATCACCCGAATATAGATTGGTTTGCCCTGGTGTTCCTTGAGGTCCACCAGCACGCGTTTGAGAGTCTCGGTCACATCGCCGGTCGCTCTGAAAAACGCCTTCTCGGTATCGGCACGCACCAGTTCCACGGCGGTGCCCTGCTCAGATCCGCCAGCTACCAGGAAGGTGGCCCAAGGGTGGGTCACGGTGAAGGTGGCCGAGGTGAGCGTGCCCTGGGGGGCGTCGCCGGTTTGCTCATAGGTGCCGACCCAGTATTTGCCCTGGTGATCACTCTTCATGTCTGGCCGACGCACCGCAACCAGATCTCCCTCGATCGGCTGATTTTCGAATGCTGGGCCGTCGGCGGTCCAGTCTTTGAGCGTGCCGGTCTCAAAGTCGAGGTTCAGCGGCTTGCCGTCTGCCCCCACGGGCAGCACGCCGATATCCTCGGACTTGGTCTGAGACCAGCCAGGTGACGGCCAGAGAACAAGGGATAACGCAAGGGCATACCAGGCAGGGCCTTCGGGAATGCGAATCATGTCCAACCCCATCGAAACGGTGAGCGCGGCTGAGGACCGGCGAGTAGCGGAGAGTCCTGATAATAACAGGGCTGACACACCTTGGGAAACCGCTGACGTTTGGTAAGAGTTGAGCCGCCTCTGAGTTCGACGCCACTTGGCAGCTCAAGGCCAGATCAATCTGTGGTCTGGGAACTCATGGCCAGTTGCGGTAAAATATCCGGCAAAACCAGCGTTGGTAGTCCAGCGCCCGCCTGTTCGTACTCCCAGTTCGTCACCCAGTCCGACCATGAAATCGGATGCTGCTGAAACATGAGCTGGCGAGTTGTGGAAACCGAAGTTCGCGTAATTCTTGAAGATTCGGGCCCTTGCCGCGCAACCTCACGCATGGGGAACCAGAGTTCCTCATGATCGGGCCCCGCCAGGAATACCCGGAGTCCGCGGCGATCCAGCCGCGTATAGGAGCCGGCCGGTGCAGCCAGCTGCTCTACCTGCTCCCTGACCAGTTCCACGCCTGCGCGATGATAAAGCCCCGCTAAGGCCAATTCCAATGTGCGTCGCGTTTCCACATCCAGGGCTTTCACCCAGTCCGGCAGACCATCGAGACCAGCCACCAGCCACCCGCCCCGATCTTCAAAGACGATCGCCAGTGGCTGGCAGAAATCATGGTCATGAACAACCTCCACGCGTAACCGCCGAGGCGTGGGAGTGGTGTGGGCAACGCGGAGCGGCAACCGGCCCAGCCCTCTTGAAAGATGGAGCACCTGCAAGAATTCTCGGTCCACAAAATTGGAAACGGCGTGCTCGACGTGGATCAGGGTTTCCAGGTGCTTGTGGGTCTGGCGTGATCGACCGGTGCCCGTGTTTGAGTCTCTGGCCTGTCGCAAACCGGCAAAAGCGCGTGCCACGGTGCCTGAGTGAAAACCAGGGCGGAGCAAGCGAACCACCGTTTCGCCGTGGCTTCCCACAATGACCGGGTTCAGGTTTTTAGGCCGGTTCGCCTTGTAGAGCCGCCAGTTCTCTTTGAGTTCCCACACCAAAAACCCGAACACGCCGGGGATCAGGAGCTGGAGCGCAAACGCAATACCGCTGGCGGTCACCGGCTTCATCTGCAAGGGCGGGACCGTAAGAAACCCTGGCAAGGCAAGCATGAATGGGAGCGTGAGCTTGTGGGCCACGGTCACCACCGGGAAGTGCTTGATTGGGTTGATCTGGGGTTCCACCAGCAGGTTCACCACCGAGCGAACCACATAAGACATGATGGACCAAAGCGAGCCCGCCACGGCTTTCCAGACCAGCGCAAATCGTCCCTCTCCCTGACGAAAGCGAAGAAGCTCATCCACCGCATACAAGAAGCGGTCAAGGGCATCCAGCCAGTAGGCAAACGACCCCATGATCACCTGGTAAATCCCGGGTATCAGGTTGAATCGGAGATGATCCAGATGATGCCTGAGCCACTCTCGAACTTCTTCTTCAATGAATCGGCCGAGCCGGGTATGAGTGAGCCAAAGAATTGTCAAATATGCGAATGCGGTGATGGTCCAGACCAGACGATGCCCGATGAGGGTGCCAAGAAAAATCCCGGTGAGCAATGCGGGAATGGCCGGCCGGATCAGCCATCGCCAGATCATGATCGTTACGGGGTTGCCGGTAATCGCTTTGACCCAACGCAACCGTGCAAAAGCGCGCGGGGCTACCAGAAAGATCACGCGCAGGCCGCTACCGATTCCCCTGAGCAAGAGCAGCACCTGCCTGCGAAATCCTGGCGAATGGATGAGCGCAAGGAAGAAAACGCCCAGCAGAAACAACCGCAAAGGGGTAAGCAATTCCAGGCCGTGATGCGGCTCTGGGCCCGGCTCATGCTCCTTCTTGGAAAAGAAGGGAATCTCGCCTCTGAACAATCCCAGCAGAGGCTCAATCAGATGCTGAAGCCCTTCCAGAAACACAAAAGCGGTTCCGAATGGAAGGATGAGCCAGAGCGTCAGAAACCGGCCCAGGGCGGTCCCAAAAGCGAGTGAGCTTCCCTTTTGAAGCCCTCGCATGTAAATCTCTGCACGCCTGTAAATACCATCGAGCGCAACTCCCAGGTGCCGGTCGGTCCTCAAATAGGGATCGCCAACCAGCATATCCTGTGGAACCAGATCCGGTAGCTTTAGCGCATTGCGAGACAGCGCATCGCGAACGTCGCCCGACGTCAGGAATCCCTTCTCAACCACCTGGTCCAGTAGCTCCTCAATGAGCTTGTGGAACGCCACCTTCTCTGCAATTCCTGTGGGCTTCAGATCCGATCGTTCAAGTGACCTGGCGATCAGCGGCCGAAACCGCTCTCTGAGCCTCTGCTCGGCCCGGTCGATGACCGTATGCAGCAACTCCGCCAGCCGGCGGCGGTCTCCATCACTCACTCGCACCCGACCCAGCCTGGCCACGGCGCGTCTCAGGTGCCGCACAATCTGCACTTCTCGGTGATTGGGTAGCGGCCGCCTGGCTAACTGGCGGCCAAGCGAGAACGCCCATTTCAGCAGATTGATCTTGTAGGCAGGTCGTTCAAATTCTAGTGCCACGAGCTGGAGGTCATAAAGCAACCGCGCGGAGGAGCCTCGAAAACCAACGGCCACCCGCTGTCCAAGTGGTAAAAGCGCTTCCGTCCACTCTTCGAGTTCACTCGGAGAGCCTTCGGTCGCAATTTGGAGGCGCAGGGCCAGCCGTTCGATGGCCTCTCGACTGGTATCGCTGGGAAGCTGCCCTAGCGTGGGGTCAACCAGGGCCGCCGCGCGTGCGCCACAGATGGCCGCACGAACGTCATTGCCGGTCTTCTCGGCCTTGGTTGCTTGGGCCATCAGCCGACGAAACAGCCATTCACGCCGCCAGCCGGGCGGAGTTCCCGGCTGATCTTCCTCGGGCTCAAGATCTTCTTCGCCGCTCTGATCGTGTTCGGCCTCAGAAGCAGAATTCTGCGTAAGGCTGGCGCCCGGCGGCCAAGATCGCTCAAGAAGTGTTTCAACACTCAGGTCTTGAGAGACGATTTTTCGGACCTCGGAGTGCAGGCCAATGCCAGGCCAGGTGGCGTTCAAAAGTTCGGGGTCGAAGTACAGCAGCTCAAGAAACGTCGCCGTGAACTCGGTCAGGGCCAATCGTTCGCTTTCCGCGGGGATGAGCCTGTGCTTCTCTTCGAGCACGGCCCTGGCTTCTGCAAAGTTAGAAACCCCCAGCTTCTCGATCCTTTGCAAGATTTCGGCGTTGGGAATCTTCTGGGTCGCGATCGCCTCATGCACCATGGAATGGAACAGAGCCCTCCAGAGGGCCGACAGTACTTCCTCTGGGGCGGTTTTCTGGAGCCAGGCAGGGTCTGGGCGTTCCAGCAGGATCAAGCGATCGAGGTGATAGGGGAAATTTGTGAACCCAAGTTCGTCGGGTTCGGTCAGCGCCCTGGCTTGCTTGGTTGAGACGATGAGTGCGGGACGGTGTCCGAATGGGTTTGGCCCACGCCCTTCCGGTCTGTGGGCTATTCCAAAGCGTCTGAGAACCTTGGAAGGAACAAACGTCGCGCCGGGATCCACGGCCTGGATCAGCTCACGCAGGCGTTTGATTGTCCATGGTTCAACGGCTTGAGTGACTGTCATCAATCCATCCCTGAGACTCCCGGCACCGGCAATACATGCTCATGTTGATCTTGAACGCTCTCAAAGTCGAGTCCAGCGTTTGCAGGAGGTGCCAGGGATGGGGGGGAGATCTCGCAATATCAAGACCGGCTTGAAGCCTGGTCTGCCCTTTCAAGACCCACTCCGATAAGGCAAGATCACCAGGGCAGCCTCGAACGAATTCCGATGTCTGCCTTACCGCTTTCAAGGGACCGTTTCCATGTTTGGCCCAAGGCGATTTTTACTGCTGGCTGTGGTTGTTCTTGGGGGGGCGGAACGTCAGGCAGTGGCCTGGCAATCGTCTCCCGCCCCGTCTGCCAAAGAGCGTGTTCTGGTGGCGCAAAGCCCTTACAAGGGGTATCCCAACTGCCTCAAAATCACCAACGGGCAGGTTGAGTTGATTGCTACCACAGATATAGGGCCCCGGATTCTGAGTTACCGGCTGCTGCCGGATGGCCCCAATGTGTTGAAAGAATTCGACGACCAGCTTGGCGGCAAGTCTGGCGAGCCGGGCTGGGTTGGCCGTGGCGGGCACCGGCTCTGGGCCGGGCCCGAAGATCTGACACGAACCTATGCGCCTGATAATGGCAAGATTCGCTGGGCAGAGATCGAAGACGGGGTGGTGCTGACTCAGCCGAACGACGAATTCGGGATTGAGAAGCGGATCAGTATTCAAATGGCCAGGAAGGGGCCGGTCGTGACGGTCACCCATGAGCTGTCGAATCTTGGCAATGAACCGGCCGAGTTGGCCCCTTGGGCACTTACGGTGATGAAAGGGGGCGGGGTTGAGGTTTTACCGCTGCCGGCCAAGGCAGCGCATCCTGGCTCGCCGGCGGGAGCCCGGAGCCCGGCAGATTTTGCCCCATCGGCTTCGCTGGTCCTCTGGCCTTACTTCTCGTTTACCGATGACCGCTGGCAGTTTGGCGAACGGTTCATCACGCTGACGCAGAAGGATCGCGGTCCGACCAAAATTGGGCTGGCTCACACGCCTGGCTGGGCTGCCTATCTGAATGAAAAGCAGATTTTTGTGAAATTCATGAGCTATCAATCTCAAAAGCTTTACCCCGACCGGGGGGTGAATTACGAGACATTTTCGAATTCCAACATGGTCGAGATGGAGTCTCTAGGGCCTCTGGTCGTGCTGGCGCCTGGAGGAGATTCTACAGAACACGTGGAACGCTGGACTTTACTGCCTTATGCTGGTGGGCAGGCAGGTTCCGCCGATGAGCTAGGGGCCGCAGTTCAGGCTGCCATTGCAGGCAAGGGAAATGACGGTAATGAGCCACACCCCGGTCAGTGATATCGAACTGGATCTGATTGCCGTTGGTGCCCACCCAGACGATGTGGAGATTGCCTGTGGTGGGACCCTGGCCCGCTTGAGTCGCCTTGGTTACAAGGTTGGCATTGTGGACCTGACAGACGGTGAGCCGACGCCACTCTCTCCAGGCCCCGATGTTCGCCAGGCTGAAGCCAGGCGGGCTGGTGAAATTCTTGGGGTAACCGTGCGAGAGATGCTGAATTTGCCGAATCGCAGGCTGCTTGATGGCTTTGAGCCCCGGCTTGCATTGGCAAAGGTCTTTCGCAAGTACCGTCCCCGGGTGGTGCTTGGGTTTGGAGGCAAAACGGTGATGGCCTCTCCAGACCACTACCAGGCCATGCTGATCACGGATGCGGCGGTTTTTTATAGCCGCTTGACGAAGTGGGACGAGTACTTCGACGGGCTCCCCACGCATTCGATTACCAATCAGCTTGCGTTTCCGATTGGTCTTCACACGCTTTCGCTACCCATTGAGGCCTCTGGGCATATTGTGGCCGACATCAGCGATACGTTAGAAACCAAGATGGAGGCGATTCGGGCCTACCAGACCCAGTTTCCTACCTCCAAGGGGCGAGTTTTTGGAGTGGTGGAGGCCATGAACCGGTACCAGGGAATGACGGCCGGTTTTGAGGCTGGCGAACTGTTCTTAACCTACCGGACGGTGGGCGTTGACGACCTGGTTGACTGGGCCTGCCCGCAGAGTGGCCGAGCTTCGGGCTGATGCCACGTCTGCGGGGTGCTAGTTTGTGGTTACTGGAATCCTGCCCTACTCAACTGGGCAGGAGGTGTTACAATTAAGGCGAACAAAGCCGCCAGATCGTGCCAATTTCGATCTAGCCCAACGCGTGGAACAGAGAAGGCCTTGCTGTGGATTGGCGATTGTGGTGGAAGAGAATGTGGTCTCGCGAGCCTGAGGGGTTAGCCCAATCACAGGTTTCCGCCACCGAAGCAACGCTGGATTTTGAATCCCTGCCTCCGCTGACCCTCACTGCCGAGGGTGGGAAGTTCATGGTTGGGGTGGTTTCCACCCGGGGCAACGTACGGCCGAGCAACGAAGATAACTATTACGTTCCGGGCCGTCCTGGGGTACGAGAGGCAGGCGTCCTCTCGGGTAGCGCAGGTTCGGTTTCTGTAGACATGACTGCTTCCGAGGCCTCGACAACGGAAGCTCAGGCCATTCCTGAGGAACCTGGAATTCCAGGGCCCGATGGGTTGTTTATTGTGGCCGACGGGATGGGCGGTCAGCTTGCCGGAGAGAAGGCCAGTGAGATGGCCGTGGAATTGATTCCCCATGAGCTTTCCAAACGGCTAGGTTCGGTTGAAGGACAGTCTGGGTTGGTGCGTGCCATAAGAGACTCTGTAGGGAGCGCAAACCGCGAGATTCTGGCTCAGAGCCACCTGCAGTACCAGTACGCAAACATGGGTACCACGGTGGCGCTGGTGTTCTTGAAGAATGGCCGGGCTTTTGTGACCGGGGTTGGTGATTCGCGGGTTTATCATTTGAGAAATGGGAAGATCAAGCAACTTACCAGAGATCACTCGCTGGCAGAGGCGCTGGGAGAGGCTGGCACCATTAGTCGGGCGGAAGTTGAGACTCACAAGTTCAAGAACATCCTTTACCTTTATCTTGGGAGCCGAGACCTGGGAGATGGGCCCGAGGATATCCTTCAGGTCGATTGCCGGCCCGGCGATCAGTTCTTGCTGGCGACCGATGGTCTGACCGGTGTGGTTCGCGATGAAGTCATTGCCGGAGTGCTCGTCAGTACCAAGGACCCCCAGCGGGCCGCACAGTTGCTGATTAACCGGGCACTGGAAAACGGCTCGCGAGATAACATTACCTGTATCGTTATCCAGGTTTCGTGACCCTGGTTTTGCTGGGACGTCGGCCTTTTTTGGGCAAGATCCCCTCCTATGCCGCCCCGTCTTGAAGAATTTCTGGCAAATCTGGCACTCACGGGACTGGTATCTCCAGAGGTGCTAAGGGCCACTCGCGCAAGCCTTGCCTGCGAGCCTGCCGAGGATGCCTCTTTACGGATGGCGCGAGCGCTGATTATACAGGGTGCTCTCACCAGCTATCAGGCCAAGAAAGTGCTGGAGGGAGCAACCAAGGGGTTCTTTCTGGGTGGTTACCGGCTCCTGAAACGTATCGGTGAGGGAGGCATGGGTAAGGTCTACCTGGCCAGAAAGGGAGAGGGTTCCCGGGTGGCCATCAAGGTGCTACCACCCAAGAAGGCCCTTGAAGACCCACGGTCACTGGAACGGTTCATCCGCGAGGCCCGCTTATCCCAACGCGTGAATCACCCTTCCATCGCCCGGACACTGGAATTCGATACGCATGATGGTGTTCACTATCTTGTGCTGGAATACGTCCCCGGCGCAAGTCTTTATCAACTGGTCAAATCCAAGACCGGCGGCCCCTGGACCGTACCTGAAGCCGTCCGATATTTTGCCCAGGTTCTGGAAGGCATTCAGGCCGCGCACCAGGCCGGCGTGATTCACAGAGATATCAAGCCCTCCAACCTGATGGTTACACCCAAGGGAGACGCCAAGATTCTTGACCTGGGCTTGGCCAGGGCCCTGGATGACGTGGAATCGGATCGACTTACACGCGAGTTCAGCATTGTAGGAACGCTGGACTACGCCAGCCCTGAGCAACTTTCAGACGCGGCCGGAGCCGATGCTCGAAGCGATATCTACAGCCTGGGTTGCACGCTGTATTTTGCACTTGTAGGCCAGCCGCCGTTCCCCGGTGGAGACGCGATCAACAAGATTTACAAGCAACGCATGGAGGATGCCCCACCGCTGGAACAGATGGCCGCGGGCGTTCCGGCGGCGTTCGCGGCGATCGTTCGCAAGATGATGGCCAAGCGGCCTGAAGACCGGTATCAGAACTGTGCCGACGTGCGGGCCGACCTCGTTCGCTGGCTCGATCCCAAATTGCTGAAAAACCTGGCAGCCACGAAATCTGGCACAGTCAGAACGTTCCGACCGCCACCCCCCGAAATGGATGATCACGAACTCAAATTCCTGGAAGAATCCGTTTCTGATTCCAGGATCTCAACAGACAGCCTGAAAAACCTGGGGAGTTCCGAAATTGCCCCCGCTCCCAGAAATCCGCCTCCCGTGCTTCCCCGACGGGTCCACACGCGCAAGTCTTTGAGTTCGTTCCATCAGGGGAATGCGCCAGCAACCAGTCGGATGCCTCTCCTGCTTGCCGGCTTGGCTCTGCTCACCGTGCTGACTCTGGTGTTCTTCAGGTGGATTCTCTAAAAGTCATTCAAAACTCGGCCAGGTTCATACCCACTGCCATGGCAGTTTCTGAACTTTGAAATCACGGATGAAAGCTTTTGCGGCATTGGTATTTAATTTGCATGTAATGTTTGCCGCACTTCCAGACCGGTCCAGAAACTCATTGGATTGCCAGAGGTTGATTTCAGCCATGGTCGCGAGAAAAGGCACTGATGTTGAACGATTAAGCACCCGTCAAGAAGACGAGGTGATCGAAGTTGCACTGCTGCTACCAAGCACTCGCCTGGAGGCCCTGATGGACCTCTCCAAGAATCGGGGCCAAAGCGTGGGTCAGATTCTCAGGAGTTTGATTGAACGCGAACTTACTGTGACCAACGTGGCGTGTTGAACCTGCTTGATGGATGAGTATCTGGTTTTACGTACACCTTGCGGGCTTGCGTTTGACAGAGTTTCTCAGCACAATCAAAGATTGATCCAATTCTGGAACATCTGTTTCAGGCGATTGATCGTCTGTTCGTAGACCATTGTGCGAGAGTGCCTCTTTGGCCCGAAAACGGCTCAAAACCGATCAGGATGTGCAGGCGCATTCTGCACTGAGCGGCTTCCTGCCTCCTGTGAGAGAGTGGTTTGAGCAACGGTTTGGAGTGGCTTCTCCTCCGCAGCGGCTGGGTTGGCCGAGCATTGCGGCCGGACAAAACACTCTGATTGTGGCTCCTACCGGCTCAGGTAAAACCTTGGCTTCGTTTCTGGCTGCGCTCAACTGGCTGTGGCAACAGCCAGACCACGGCCAGTCCAAAGGCGTGCGATTGCTTTATCTGTCGCCATTGAAAGCCTTGAACGTAGACATTGCACGCAACCTCGAAGGTCCACTCGCCGAGATTTTGCAACAGGCGGAACGGACCGGGTTTCCACTCAGGCCGCTTCAGGTGGGCGTGCGTACGGGCGATACGCCTGCGGCCGACAGGCAGAGAATGGTTCGTCGCCCGCCCGATATCCTGATCACAACGCCCGAATCTCTTCATCTGTTGCTCACGGGTCGGTCTCGACAGATGCTCACGGGTGTCAGCCATGTGATCATCGACGAAATCCATGCCGTCTGCGGCAACAAGCGTGGCGTGTTTCTAAGCCTGTTGCTGGAACGGCTGGCGGCACATTCAAACACCGAATTTGTGCGGATCGGACTCTCTGCCACGCAACGCCCACTCGAAGAAGTGGCTCGCTATCTGGGTGGGCGTAAGAAGGTATCGGGGCGCGGCGGCTCGGCAATTTTCGAGCCCCGACCGGTGACCATCATAGATGCCGGCCAGCGCAAAGATCTGGACATCCTGGTTTCTCAGCCCGCAGGTCGGATGCGCCCGGGTGAGTCGGTCTGGCCGGCCATCGAAGAACGCCTGCTTGAACTGATCGGCCAGCACCAGTCCACCATCGTGTTCGCCAACAACCGACGCGTGGTCGAGCGGCTGGCGGCCGCCCTGAATGAGCGACACGCCGCGCGCGGTGAGGCTGGAAGCGAAGACCTTGCGGAGGCCAGTCCATCTCCGCCCGTCCTGGCCCGCCCGCACCACGGTAGCCTGAGCATGGATGTGCGCCGTTCAACCGAAGAGGCTCTCAAAGAAGGGGTTTTGCCGGCCGTGGTGGCCACCGCCTCACTTGAGCTTGGCATCGACATGGGGGCGGTTGAGCTTGTTTGCCAGGTGGAATCGCCAGGCTCGGTGGCCCGTGCCCTTCAGCGCGTGGGGCGGGCAGGCCATGTGATTGGCAAAGTTAGCCGGGGCCGACTGTTTGCCAAAACTGCGGGCGACCTGCTCGAATCTGCGGCACTGGCCCGCGCCATGCTAAGCGGAGACGTGGAGGAATTGCGCATCCCTCGCAACTGTCTCGACGTGCTCGCGCAGCAAATTGTTGCCAGTGTGGCGGTGGATGAGTGGGACGCGGTGGAACTGTATGACCTGGTCAGGCAGACCGCCCAGTATGCGGACCTGCCGGCTGAGGCGTTCTCGCACGTTCTGGAAATGGTGTCAGGCCGGTTCGGGCTCGAAACCTTCAGAGACCTTTCGCCCCGGTTGAGCTGGGACCAGATTCATAACAAGCTTCGCCCGTTGCCGGGCACGGCCCATCGCGCGCTCTCTGGCGGAGGCACCATTCCCGATACCGGCCAGTACCCATGCTATCTGGGCGAGGGTGGCCCTCGGCTGGGCGAGCTTGATGAAGAGTTCGTTCTTGAGCGGCGTGCTGGAGAAACCTTTCGCCTGGGACAGGGAACCTGGCGTATCGATGTCATCGAGCCGCACCGGGTTCTGGTCTCGCCGGCCGAGGGGCGAGACGCACTCATGCCCTTCTGGCGCGGCGAAGGGGCCGGCCGAAGCCTGGAACTGGGCCAGGCGGTTGGGGCACTCACGCGACTGGTGGCCGCGCAATCCGAAGATCCCACGGCTGACCCCGCTGCATGGCTGATGCGTGAGTGTCATCTTGAGCTTGAGTCGGCTCGACTTCTGGCTGGGTACATCCGCAGGCAAAAGGTTGCCTCAAAGGCGGTTCCCGATGATCGGACCGTGCTGGTCGAGACCTTTACAGACCCTGCCGGCGAAACCGGGCTCGTGATTTTGAGCCCGCTCGGAAACAAGCACAACCACGCCCTGAAGCTGGTGATGGTGGAATCTCTCAGGCGCAGGCTGGGCATTGAGGTGGCTGCGCTTCATAGCGACGACGGGATCTTGTTCAGGCTCCCTGGAATGGACGAGCCACTAACCGATCTGTTCAAGGATCTCGGGCCTGAGGAGGCAGAGTCGCTTCTTCGTGAGACGGTTGGCCAGAGTGCCTTGTTTGGACTCCGGTTTCGCCAGAATGCGGGCCGAGCGTTACTCTTACCACGCCCAGACCCGAGCAAGCGAACTCCGCTCTGGCTCCAGCGACTACGAGCGAGAGATCTGTTGCAGGCCGTGCGCCGGTTTCCGGATTTTCCGATCGTGGTGGAATCGTATCGCGAGTGTTTGGATGATGACCTGGACCTTCCCAGGCTGAAGGCCTTTTTTGCCGCCATTCACGATGGTTCAATCCAGGTCGTTCAGCGCCAGGCCGAAACGCCATCGGCGTTTGCCTCGGAATTGATCTTCCTGTTCACGCAAACCTATCTTTATCAGTGGGACGAGCCCAGGCGCGGAGATCAGCCGGCGGCGGCCAGCGTGGATGACCGGTTCCTGGATGGATTGCTGGCCACGCCTGACCCCGCGTCTGGCCTGGATCCAGATGCCGTACGTCGGATTGATGCCCAGCTCAGGGGTGTAGGCCGACCCCCACGAACCACCGAGGAAATGGCGGAGTGGCTTCGCAGGCTTGGCGACCTGACAGAGCTGGAACTGGCTGGTCCCATGGCCAGCTTCCTGGAAGAGCTTGAGATTCAGGGCCGGGCGACACGAATCTCGATGCCCCCCAAGCTTCAACCGGATCGGTGGATTGGCACCGAGGATCTGCCGCTTTTTAAGCGAGCCTTCCCGACCGAGCGGGAGCCTGGCCGCGAACCTTCCAAAGACCAGCTTGATGCTCGAACCCAGTGGGTTGGGCGTTATGTTTCTACCCGTGCGCTCGTGGGGCTTGAAGAGATCCTGAATCGCTATGCGCTGGAACGGGTGGATGCGGCCTTGCTGCTGGATGAACTGGTGCAGGCGGGGGGGCTGGTCAAGATTACCGATGAGCAGGGAACGCAGGTACAGTGGGCCGATCGGCAGAATCTGGCCGCGGCGAGACGGGTGACCTTGGCCTTGCGCAGGAAGGAAAGCCTGGCGGTCACGCCCGAAGTTTTTGCAGGGTTCGTGGCCCGGACACAATATTTGCACCCCGCCAGTCGCCTGCAGGGGGAAGCGGGGCTGGACCTCGTGCTGGAACGGCTGGAGGGGCATGCCGTGTCGGCCGGCCTCTGGGAGACCGAGATCTTGCCCCGGCGGATCTCAGGCTACCGCCCAGCCTGGCTCGACAGCCTGCTGGCGTCTGGAACCTGGACCGGTTGGGCGGCTGATGCGGCGCGGGGAGAGCCTCGGGTGGCCTTCCTCAGTCGTGAGTTTCAAGGGGCATGGCCGGACGTTGAAATTGAAGGATCGCGGGTCAGCGAGAGCGTACAGGGCCGGTTGGTTCTTGAGTATCTGAAAGGACGTGGGCCCTGCTTTGTAGAAGGGATTTGCCAAGCCACCGGCCTGAGCCCCAGCTCCGTTCGAGCATTGTTGCAGCAACTTCTGGCCGAAGGACGGGTGTTCCCCGACCGGTTCGATCCGCTGCGGTCCGGGGGCGATCCCACCCTGTCTGCGCTTCAGGCTGCTCAGGCCGCCCGCTCCAATCCGGGTGCGCAGCGGCCAAGGCTGGGCTCATTTCGCAGGCGGGCCAGTCAATTGCCGGAGGCCCGGTGGTTGCTTTTGGAACCGAAGCCACTGGCCAATGATCCCGATCAACGTGAAGCGATGACTCTGGCCTGGGCCTCTCAATTGCTGGATCGCTACGGAGTTTTGACGCGGGAGACGGTGACGTTTGATTCTTGCGCCCCGGCTTGGCGTGAGTTCATTGAGCCCTTGGCGCGTGCGGAACTTAGAGACGAGCTTCGACGCGGCTTCTTTGTAGAGGGGCTGTCCGGGTTGCAATATGCCCTGCCCGAAACCGTGGACGCGCTGGCCCGTTCCGCGGGCTCTGCGCGAGACACGGCGTTACTGCTCATTCACAGCCTGGACCCCGCGAATCTTTATGGTTCTGGTGCGCCGTTTGATATCCCGCTGCTTGAGGGAGGAAAGGCTCGTTTTGTTCGCCAGCCGGGGAACTACCTCATTCAAATGACAGGCCGACCAATTCTGATTATTGAAGCCTGGGGTAAGCGGCTCACTGGCCTGCTGTCTGCGACGGAGGAAGAGCTTCAGCAGGCCGTCGGCCTGATTCCCACGCTGGCCGGCCCCGCGCGACGGGTTTTGAAAGTGGAGACTTACAACACCACCCCCATTCATGAAAGCCCCGCCGTTACCTGGCTGGCTGGCGCTGGTTTTGTGCGTGACCTGGGCGGTATGGCCTTTTATGCAAGCTGGACCTGAATCGAGCACTGGAAGGAAGCAGGCGGTTATCGCCTGTGCGACCATCCTTTGAGCTCTTGAAACGCGGAGGGATGGCCAGAAAACAGTTTCTGCTAATTTTCACGCAATATTCACAGGGTGTTCGATATTATTGACGAGCATGAAATAGGTCGAGTTTCGTGCGAAACCACCTGGCGGCGTGCTGAAAACTGGAGCACCTGTTGTGGCACACTCCCTTGAAGTTGGGGTTCCTGAGGTTCATCTTGATCCTGTTGCTGGGCAGGTCAGCGATTCGCAGATGTATGACTGCATTGTGATCAGCGACCTGCACTTGGGGAGCCTGGTTTGTCAGGCCAAGTTGCTTGAAGAGTTCCTGATCTGGGCCTGCTCGCATTCAAGGCAACTGGTCATCAACGGTGATATCTTTGACGACCTGAACTTCACCAGGCTCTCAAAACGGCAATTTGCATGCCTGAAAGTGATCCGACGCAATTCCGACCGTGATGACTTTCGGCTGATCTGGATTCGTGGCAACCATGATGGGCCGGTTGATATAATCAGTCATATCGTGGGAGTTGAGATTCTGGATGAGTATATTTATGACAATGGCAGGATGAAGTTGCTGATCCTGCACGGTGACCAGTTTGATACGTTTATCACAAAGCATGCCTGGCTTACCGAGATCGGCTGTGGAATTTTCTATTACATTCAGAAATTCGCACCACACCAGGCGTCTCGCTGGATTCGAAGAATTTCAAAGCGTTGGCAAAGAAATAGTGAACTGGTAGAGCGGCGAGCCTTGGAATTTGCCCGCGTACGCGGTTGCAATCACGTGACCTGTGGCCATACGCATTTACCGATGACTTCCACGCATGATGGTGTGAGTTACTATAATACCGGCACCTGGATTGAGCATCCCCCCTGCCCGTTTCTCGCAATTCGTGGTACCGAGGCGAAGCTGGAAACATGGCCAATGCCGGGCCAAGAAACCTCTGAACCGGCGGTCGCGTCTGCCCGTTTAGCAACAACCCAATCGGTGCCAATTGCGGCGATCTGAGTGATTGCCACAGTCTCAATGCGAAAAAACCAGGCACACACCTAAAAGCCTGTAAGTGGGTGTCTGGTTTTCTTTTGTCATCTAAAACGCTTTAAGCTCAGTGGCAAGCCCGGCGCCGAGTCATCGTGCCCCAGCCGCGATGAGCAGGAGCATGGTAAACCGAAGCCGGTGCAGGTGCGTAATACACAGGGGCCGGTGCCACGGGCGTATAGTTGGAATGAGCGGCCGGAGCCATCGTGACCGTGATCACCCGAGGAGCAGGCTGGGCTGTGGCGGATGGTGGCGGTAGCAAGACCGTATCAATCACATGAATTACGCCGTTGGTGGCTTCCACGTCTGCCTGCACCACGGTGGCGGGCCCCACCATAACCTTACCGTCCTGCACCTTGATTGGCAGGGGCAGCTTTGCCACGGTCTGAACGCTCTGGCCATTGAGCTTGATTGCTTCCGAGGCTGGAACTTTGCCGGCAACAACATGGTAGGTAAGGATTTGAGTGAGCTTTTCCTTATTTTCAGGCTTGAGCAACTCTTCTACGGTGCCTGCCGGCAGCTTGGCGAAGGCTTCATCGGTGGGGGCAAACACGGTGAAAGGGCCGGGACCTTTGAGCGTGTCCACAAGCCCTGCAGCCTGAAGCGCTGTGGCCAGCGTTTTGAATGATCCGGCGGCTACAGCCGTGTCCACAATGTCTTTATCAGCGGCGAACAGCGGGCTGGCAATCAGGGCGAGGCAGAGTGTGCCGAGTGTCCTGCGAATCATCGAAAACTCCTGGTAGAGACACGAGGTGAAGCTGGTCTATCGGACCTGAACCGTTTGTGTCAGGTCGAAAACCCTGTCGATCTTTGAACCTGTTTTAGGCGAAGGCTTCCAAGCGGAAAGTCTGCCGCAATTTTTTGTTCTGGTTTTTTGAAGCCCAGCCCGATCTGGCCAGCTACTTGGCCCTGTTGCCGGGTTGTTCGATTCAATCTTTCCAGCGGTCTCAAACTTCCTGGTCATGCGTCTGAGAACTCTTGATTATGGGTTTAAGGGTGAGCCTCATGGGCCTGGGGCCAGGGTGAAATGTCGGTTTTTTGCCTCTCCTGACCCCTGCCATTCGTTTATGGCCTGGCCGGGAGACTGTCACGGAAAAACGTTGAGTTCGGTATCTGTTCTGGGTTGCACCCGTTCCTCCGCTTGCCGCATCGGGACCCAAATCTCTACGATATGAGGTAGTGGGAAACCCGGTCGGCGTACGCGACTGGGAGCCTGAAGAATCATGTCGGCCAGTGAGGCGGGGAGAGTCTGTCGTGTCTCAGTTTCGTGTTGAGAAGGATTCGATGGGGGAAATGGAAGTTCCAGCCCAAGCCTACTACGGGGCGCAGACCCGACGCGCGGAGCTGAACTTTCAGATCAGCCCGCTTCGTGCACCTAGGTCGCTCATCAAAGCGCTTGGGCTCATCAAGCGAGTTGCCGGTGAGGTGAACCGGGATCTTGGTCTGCTGGATGCTGATCGCGAGACCGCCATTCGCCAGGCGGCTCAGGAAGTGGCCGACGGAAAGCATGACGATCATTTTGTGGTCGATATCTTCCAGACCGGCAGCGGCACCTCAAGCAACATGAACACCAATGAGGTGGTGGCGGGCCGGGCCAATGAAATTCTTGGTAAGGGGCGGGGCGGCAAGAGCCCAATCCATCCCAATGACCACGTGAACATGGGCCAATCGTCGAACGACGTCATTCCCACGGCCATTCACGTGGCTGCGGCCGACGCTCTGCATTCCCGCTTGAAGCCGGCACTTGTGCACCTGCACCAAGCGCTTGATGCCAAAGCCGCGGCGTTTGATTCGATCGTCAAGATTGGGCGAACCCACCTTCAAGACGCCGTGCCGATCCGGTTGGGCCAGGAGTTTTCTGGCTACGCCAGCCAGGTGGCTCATGCGCTGAAGCGGTTGGACCAGGCCACCTCCACGCTGAGCGAACTGGTGATTGGCGGCACGGCCGTTGGCACCGGAATCAACACGCATGCGGAATTTCCTGAACGGATGTCGGCGAAGCTGGCTCAGGTGACAGGCCTGCCGTTCCGGCCCGCTGATAATACGTTTGAAGCGATGGCGAACAAAGACGCCGCAGTTGAAGCGTCTGGTCATCTGCGTACGATTGCGGTGAGCCTTTCCAACATCGCCAACAACATTCGCTGGCTGGCCTCTGGGCCGCGCTGCGGCCTGGGGGAGATCCAGATTCCTGAGCTTCAGCCGGGCAGTTCCATCATGCCGGGCAAGGTGAACCCGGTCATTCCAGAGGCCGTGATGATGGCGGCGGCACAGGTGGTTGGGAACGATGCTACGATTGCCTGGGCCAATTCGCTGGGTTCGAACTTCGAACTGAACGTCATGATGCCCGTGATCGCTTATAACCTGTTGCAGTCCATTGAGTTTCTGGCCACGGCTGCCACGCATCTGGCGGATCGCTGTATTGACTGCGGACCCGAGGTGAAGGTTTGGGGCCATGTTCGGGGAGTTGAAGCCGACGCCGACCGCTGTCGCTCGCTCATTGAAGGCAGCCTGGCCATGTGTACCGCCCTTGCTCCACGTATTGGGTACGACGCCGCCGCAGCTGTTGCCAAGAAGGCGTTTGCCGAAGGTCAGACGGTAAGACAGATTGCCCTCAAGCTCTCCAAGTTGGGGGTGGACGAGGTTCAGGCTTTGCTTGGACTGGACGATGCTGCGGCTTTGGCACTCCGTGAGCAAGGAGTTCCTTCGGCCCAGGAGATCGAGGAGATGCTTGACCCTCATGCACAGACGATCCGGGGAACCGGGGTCGGACGGGCAGGCGGAGGATGAGCGAGGCCGAGCCGCGGAGAACAGCGATGAACCCCCTGACAGACCGGGAAATCGACCCGATTGCGGAAAGCGAAGCTGCGCTCGTTCAGGGCCAGGCTCCAGCCGTGGTCGTGGTTCACTACCGTCCGCAACGGTGGTGGTCGTCGCTGTTACCGCCGGCGGTGTTGTTGCTGCTGGCTTGCGGAATCCTGTCTTACCGAATCTGGGTACCAGACTGGGTAGGATTGGCCGCAAGCCCGGCAGGGCCATTCAGTCAGACGGCTATCAAAGCTCCAGTTCAACCGGCCGAGGTCGTGACCGATGCGGACGTAGCTCCACCGGCCCAGGAACCAGAGCCCCAGCCGGTGTCGGTGGCCGTAACCCATGTCGTTGAGGAACCCACAAGTCTCGATCCCGACCCCGCGCCAGCCACCATTGATGTCACTCCAGAAGCTGAAGTTGCCGCAGTGGTCACGGAAGAAGAGCCAAGCCGGCTGGTGGTCAGTATCAAGCCCCCCTCCGAGCGCAAGCCAGAGGCAGATCCCCAGCCAACTCTGGGTGGTTCAGACGCCGCAACCGAACCGTCGGCTGATGTGGCGAATCTGCGACTGGGTGCGGAACCCAAGGCTGTACAAACTCCGCCGGTTGGTGAGACCTTGGCCGATATCGCCAGAGCCGCCAACGCAATACAGGAGGACCGCCAAGAACTTGAAGAGCTCAAGGCTGACCTGCTCGACGAATCTCGCAAAGAGGACATTGCCGAGGAGATGGAGGCAAGAAAACTCTTCCTTTCAGAACTTCGAGAGCTTGTGCAGCAGGCGAGCCTGACCAATGAAGAGAATATCGCAGGGCAAATACACGCGCTCACGGATAAATCTGGGAAAACCAAGGCCGGGCTAACCGCCGGAATGATTGCGTTTGGCCAGCGGCGAACCGGCCGGGTCGATCGGATTCGCTGGCTCCGAACGGCCAAGGTGGCCGAGTCCGAGATTTTGAGACAGCTTGAGCAGGACAATTTGAGGAACCGGGTATCTCGAAACGGCCCCAAAACCGACTCGGAGGCAACCCTGCGTGCGGCTCGTCAACTTTTGGAGGTGGCACTTACACCCCAGTTTGTTCCACCGCCAGACTTGCAGCCGGTCAAGCCGGCCGCTGCGTCAGGGCGTGTTCAGCCTCGGCCTCTCAAATTTCCAGTCTCCTCGCGCAGGTAATTCGTTCCGGTCGCTTCAACCCGTTCGATCGGTTTTGGGGCCAGGCCGGCGGCAAACCGTGAATCGGTTGACCCTTGCGTTGCGCATGGCTTTCCGACCCATTCCAGGCGACTACCCCAAGCCGCACAACTTCAAGAGGTGTAACGCTGGGCTGCCTTGAATTGGGCCGTTGGCCCTCAAGAGGAACCGTGTGTCATGCGACAGGGAACCGCCCTGGAGGTTCTCGTTTGCGCCCCGTGTTCAGGAACGGATCAGAGTCGAGAGGTTCCAAACGCTTCCTGGTCCTATACAATCTTACGAACCTCATGGTCCGTTGGCTGGGTTGTTTGCAGTGGGAGAGAGCAGCATGGATTGGCGATTGAACCGAAACGCGTTGGTTCTGGGGTTAGGTCTGGCCGTGGGCACGGGTTGGGCGTTGGCCGAGGAACCTGCTCAGCAGCCTGGCAAGCTCGCAGGGCTTGAGTTGCTGACGCAAGGAGACCAGCGGGCTGATGGCGGCAAATCGACCGAGGCCGAGGTGTTGTACCAGCAGGCGATGGAGCAACTGCTGCCGGGTATCCGCCACCTTCCGTTCAAGGTTACGGTCAAGCGAGACGTGACGCCGCGAGACAAGATTCGAGACGTGTTGCTCAAGGAGATCGCCGAAGATTCTTCACCCGAAGAGTTTCGCGCGGATGAACTGGCCATGAAGGCGTTCGGGTTGCTGCCCAAGGAAATGGACTATACGGAAACGCTGATGAAGCTGCTCACCGAGCAGATCGGTGCGTTTTACGATCCCAAGACCGACACCATGCACCTGATCCTTGAGCCGGAAGAACAGCTCAAGAAGAAACCAGGGTTTTTCGCCAAGCTGTTTGGTGCCACCGGCGGCTTTGACAAGGACAATAGTAAAACTGTCATTGCTCACGAACTGGCGCATGCCCTGGCCGACCAGCATTATGACCTTCACGCCTTGAGCAAGGCGATCAAGCACGACGACGATCGTGAGATGGCTCTCTCGGCCCTCATCGAAGGGGAAGCCACCCTGGTAATGATGGCGGCCCAGGGAAAAGACTGGGACGGTAAGGCAACCGCTGATCTTCCGTCTGAAGCCCTTGGCCAGACCATGAGCATGATGGCCCCCATGCTTCGCATGATCGGTGGAGCCCAGATCTCGTCCGTGCCCCCCATCATGAGCGAACCCCTGGTCTTTCCATACCTGCAGGGGATGGTCTTTTGCGCTCGCTTGACCAACTCCGAAGGCTGGCCGGGGATCGATACGGCGTACCACAATGTGCCGCTTTCCACCGAACAGATCTTGCACCCTGAGAAGTACAGGGATCAGCCAGACCCACCGACCGATGTCGACCTCGGAACGCTCCCCTCACTCGACGGTTGGAAAGAATTGACCCGCAATGTGATGGGCGAACTGCAGATCGGAATCCTCCTGAAAAACCAGAAGGCAAGCAAAACCGCGGCCGCCGGCTGGGATGGAGACCGGTTCGCACTGTTTGAAGGCCCACAGGGGAAACTCGGGCTGGTCTGGCGCACCAACTGGGACAGCGAGGCCGACGCCAAGGAATTCTTCCTGGCTTATGCGAAGTATCAGCAGTCGCGGTTCGGTGGCGACGACGTGACCCCAGATGCAACCTCCGTTACCCGAGAGAAAGACGGAGCCATTTATAGCCTCGAACTCCGGGGGCCAGACGTGGTCGGTGTTGAAGGTTTCAACAAAGATGAGCAAAGCAAGCTCGTGGAAGCCGCCTGGAAGGCCCAGCTTGCCATGAAGGTTGCTACCCCCGTGGCCCCTCCTGAATCCCCCAAGCCCTGAGCCAAGCGGCTTCAAGCGGGGATAGACGCGGCCCTGCGCGGCGTCTATCCCCAGCATTTGAAACCGTGTCGAAAAACAGCCACGCGCAATAACCCGGGCCCCTATAGCATTTTGCCGCCGGTGTTCATCGGACAAATAATCGAAATACTACGACATTTGAATATCTATAAGCCTTCGTCATCAGTCTTCGGGGTGGGCCGTGTTATCAATGGCCGGCTTCCGATCCAGTCCGTTCAGGCTGGCTGACGAATAGCGGCCGTAGTTCACGCCAAGTTCAGACGCTTCCTCTGGGTTTTCTTGCAAGGCTCGCTTGGCCTCACGGCGCACGTGGTGGTTCCCCCGGCGTTTGATCTCTCGCTTCAACCGTCGAATTTCACGCTTGTCGTCTTGCTGCATGGCCGCTCTCCCTTGGCCCTTCACCTTGCTCAGGCGCGGCTCCACGTTCTGCCCGTAACGATCAGACGAGGATCGTCGGCCCAAGGTTCGCGGTCTGCTGGCTGAACTGGGAATCCAGCCACGCGCAAAGGTCGGTTGCGTATTGGCGAGGGTTGGGATCAAATTCCAGGGTGTGATGTCCTTCGGGGTACTCGATGATCTGTTTGGCAGGGCTTGGAATCGTTTGGAAATAGTTGCGCGTTTGCTGGTTATGAACAACCAGGTCTTGTCCAGCGAGCATGAGTAGCAGAGGAATTTGGATCTGCGCGGGGGCACGT
Organism: uncultured Planctomycetales bacterium; assembly: GCA_903926465.1. GTDB lineage: Bacteria > Planctomycetota > Planctomycetia > Isosphaerales > Isosphaeraceae > CAIYJE01. The sequence continues at coordinate 103,774 of CAIYJE010000189.1, read as the reverse complement.
TTGACCCAGGTATCAATCACTCGGCTCGCGAATAACAAAGACGCAGAGGCAGTCCGCAGGCTCAGGGGATCGGCGGCAATGAACGCCTGGCCCTGGGGGTTCTCTGTGAACAAGCGTGGGTCCGCCAGGGGAATGGGAAAGTATTTGCTGGCCGAACGTCCTGTGATCAGGGCGAGTCCCACTCCCAGTTTTTCACGCCCGCTTACCCCCACACGCGGGTGCAAGCCAGGGCAAATCAGGGCCGCCGCCTGGAACGCCTGCGGGTGTTGAGCGGCCAGGCAAATGGCCAGCTTGCCGCCCCAGCTAATTCCCACAACGGCATGCGGTGAAGATGTTCCGTGTTCGTGTGTTTTGAGCGCGGAGTTGAGCTCTAGAAGATCATCGACCAGCCGTTTGGCGGACGGGGTGTGCCCTCGGTTCTCGGAGTTGGAGCCTGAACCGCGGCGGTCTGGGAAATGAGCTTCGTATCCATGGCCGGCCAGCCTGCGGCCTAACCCGTGATACCAGCCTGCATGGCTCTGTACGCCGTGCAGCACCAGAACGCTCCCCCGTTTGGGGCCTCTGAGTACGGGCCAGGAAAGGATTCCGAGGTGGTAACCGTCTGAGGTGACAAAGCGCCAGGCGCGGGGCTCGATTGATTGCTCGTCTGCCGTGAGCCCCTGCGCGGGGAAAATCGCCGCGGGGGGCCAGATGGGACTTGGTGTCTCACTCATAAGAGATCTCCTCGCTAAGAACCGTGAGCAGTGCGAGCTTGGCTGGATCGACCGTGATGCCTAGCCCGGGGCCGGTTAGCGGGTTAGCCTTGCCACCATAATGGAACGTGATGTCTTCGGTGATCAGGTTCTCGGCCAGCACGTGGCGATCATATGAGCCTTCCAGGTATCTGATTCTTGGAAGATATGAGGCAACCTGCCGGCCAGCGGCTGACAGGATTCCCGTTTCGCCAGGGTGGCAGCCCAGTTGCACTCCAAGCTGGTTCCGCCAGGCCAGGTCCATGATCTTGATGCTAGGAAAGATTCCGCCGCATTTGGACAGTCTGACGTTCAGGAAGTCTGCCAGCCCATGGTTCACGGCCTTCTCTGCATCGGGCCAGCCGCAAAGCGATTCATCGAGCATGACAGGAATTCCCAGGCGTGGCCTGAGTTCCTTCAGAAGTTCCACTTGCGCATGGGGTAGCGGTTGTTCCAGCAGTGATGGGCAGTAAGGGAGCAAAGGCCGGACCTGGTCTACAACCGTGTTCGCGTCCCAGGCTTCATTAGCGTCGATGCGAATATCGGTCTTTCGTCCCAGGATCCGGCGCATCGTGCGTAGGCGGCTCGCATCATCCTGCCCCGCCACGCCGACCTTCAATTTGACATCCTTGAAGCCGTACAGACGCATCTTGAAGGCACCAATCCGCTCAGCACGCGCAGATGCCGCAGTAATAGCGCCACTGTAGCGAACCGGTTCTGGTGCTGTCAGGCTCCAACTCCGCCCCGGTTCAGACTCGTGGATCAGTTCACCGATCGAGCGTTGGAAGTGATGCCCAAACGCGTCAAGCACCGCCAGTTCCAGGGCGCACCGGGCCGCGTTTCCGGCCATACCACGGGGATCGGCCTCGGTTTCCGGGAGCACCAGTGATTTCAGCCGGGCGCTAACTTCTCCCAGATTCCGACAGGTTCCAATCGCTTTGGCCGCGTCGAACGCTCGAAGTGATTGGAAGGTTGTCGTAATCGTCTCCCCCGTGACGTAGGAGCGAGGTACCCCTTCTCCAAAGCCCACGGAGCCATCCGAAAGCCGGGCCCGAACAACCAGATTATCACTGGAAATTCGCTCGTGGGAGGCGTGCTTTACCTTGGACCTGAGAGGGACCGCCACGTGATAAAGATCAATCTGGCTGAGCCGAACATTCACCACAAACTCTCCAGGGTCGGTTCAGGCTTCGGAGATTGCCTCAGGAACCGCATCTTTGCTTGAAAATGCGCGAAACCAAGTAAGCATCGGAAGCAACAGCGGGCCGACCGTATTTTATTCTGGATAAGCCCAAAACCGGGGGCAACGAGCTCAAAACGGCCGGTTCAGGCCAGAATCCAAAGGTACCCACCGAGCGTGGTGAGGGCTACTCCCGCGAGCAGGCTCAGGTCACGTTCGATATTTGGAAAATCCGCCAGGCTGGTGAGCCAGAAACGCACCCGCCCGGCGCCTAGCCCAACGGCGGTCAGTACGGCCGCCATTCCCAGGCTAAAACCTAGCAAGAGCATTATGCCCCAGGCCAGTCTACCACCCAGATCGGCCAGCAAGAGCAGCAGTACGGCGTCCCAGCACGGTACAACTCCTCCCGAGATACCAAGTAAGGCCAGTTCTTTGAGCCCTTGAGGTTTTGGAGGAACCCCGTTTTTCACCCCGGCCTGGCGCGGTTGGCCGCCGAGCGCGGTTCCCAGTCGATACATCCCCGTGGTCGCAATCACGAACCCCGCGGCATGCATCAGCGGGGTTTGAATGGCCGAATAGCTGGTAGAACCGGAAAACCAGAGGAGTACGGCGATCAGGATCACGCTGGACATGTGCGTTAAAGTGGTTGCCATTGCCACCACCAGCCCGGCGGCCGGATGGCGGCTACTGGCTGTGGCGGCAATAACCAGAGTTTTGCCATGCCCAGGTTGTAGGCCATGAATGCCGCCTAGCAAGAGAGCCAGGCACCAGGTCAGAACCGTGCCCCAGCCCTGTACCGGGCCCAACAGGCGACTGAGCGTGGTCCGGGAGGTCGAGTCTACGCGGACCCCTGATTCTGGACCCTCTTGGGGATTGGCCTCAACGGCCGGAGCGGGGCTGACCGAGGTTCGACGACTCGGCCCGGAGGACTCGAATTCAAAGGCAACCTGATGGGTTGCGGCTTCCTCGGCATCATCCATCATCCAGACCGGCCGATTCGGCACCTCTTCAACATCGCCAGGGCCTGAATAGCCAGAGATCGTTGCGTCCCCCTCCGGGCGAACTGCAAGCCGGCTGGTTCCTTCACTAGAGATGTAATTCTGGTCACGCACCTCAACGCGGCCGCGGACAGGAAGCCCGCACTGGAGGTGGAACAGATACCTTGGATGTTCCTGGATCGTTAGCTCAAACCCCTGAATCCCCAGTGGGGCTTCAACTCCATCCACCTCCACCTGAATTCCTCGCGCATTCAGCGCCCCCACTACCTCGCCATATCGCTCAAGAAGCTGGTTTCGGTCGAGTCCCGATAACTGCCCTTCAAGCCTGCGAAGGTCCTGTACTGCGGTGAGTTCCGCCAGGCTGACCTCATAATCGAGCTTCAACAACCCTGGTAAAACCACCACCTGCAACGCCCGATCAATACGCGCGTCGGGAATCTCGTGAGCCAGGGTTGAGGTGCCAAGCGCGGCACACGCTAGTAGCATCAGAGCGAACAAGCGGGCCAAGGTGGGCGGCATTGTAGGCCCAAGTTGCGTGGGAAGAGCCCCATAACAGGGAGCGAAACCACGCAGTAGCTTGCGTGTGATCAGACCTGAGGGAGTTACTGAACGAGAGAGCTGGCAGTACAGGCAACTACCAACCACCTCGGTTTGCTTCACGGCCGGCAACCCTGAATTGCGCAAGGCTCAGGCTTGGTGGGGGCCTGAGATGTGATAAAACTTCTGGATCGCCTTGCTGACAACGTACATCAGCAAATTCTTGTTGATAGGCTTGGCAACCACGCTGAAAACATGAGCAGAGAGTGCCTGTCTCATCAACTGATCATCGCGATCGGCGGTGAGCAAAATCATGGGCAGGCCATGCTTGATCTGGCGTACCAGTTCCAGGGCCTCCAGGCCACTCAGGCGGGGCATGTGCATGTCCATGAGGGCCAGATGGATGTCCCGGTGTTCCCGGATGACATCAACGGCTTCTTCACCATCACAGGCAAGAAAGGTCCGAAAGCCAATCGGTTCCAGGCAATCACGCAACGTCTCACGTGCCACACGATCATCGTCGGCAATTAGTAGACTGTAGGGTGTGGGAAGCATCGGAGTGGTGAGCATCTGCACGCCTCGGAGAACCGCCAGCCCAGAAATTGCCAGGCAGGTAAAACCCTAACCGAGCAAAAACAGGACCAAACCGCAATTAAAGTCGATTCTGAAATCTTCAGATTAACCGTTAACTGTTCACAATAGAGCGATTCGATGCAGGAAATCAAACGGAATCACTTGGTCTGAACCCGTTGCCGCGGGTTCAGACCGTCAGTTTGACAGTTAGCGGGTGGTTGATTCGGCCGATTCTGTCGGTTCGGCCGCAGCTTTGGCCAGCCGGTTCAGCAATCCGCCTTTGCCCCAGCGTGCGTCGGGCAGGAACGCCGTTTCGGTCGCAAGTTCCGGAACGTTCAGAGCCAGATCCTGGAACAGGTACATCTCAAGCAGGGCGCCATCGGCCGCCTGCCCCCGGACCATTGCCGGCATCAGGGTTTCTGCATCCAGGCAAACAACCCAGCTTTCTCCATTGGCGCGAACTTCCGTGATCTGGTGGCAAGCCCGACCCAGTTCGGCAACCTCAACGGTTCCCTGATAGCTCATCTGGTTACCGCCTGGTTGGCCGGATCGGTCGGCATCCAGGGAACGCTCCAGATTTCTGAGCAAGACGTCGAAACCAGCCTCAGAGATCGGATGGCGGCTGTTCTTGAGGACCAGCGGGCTTTCCGGGTTCAGCGTCATTCTGGGCATCAGCGAATTGGGCTGGTAAATCTGGAGCTTGCCGTTGGTTTCCACGGGCGAGAACAGGACCTCTCGCCCCTTGTTCGTTCCGTTGGGCCATTCCAAACGCACCGCCACCGGTTCTCGACGAATGCTGAGCAGTACTTCTTCAGCCGGCTGAAGATTGGTGCCGACCCGCTCCTGCCTTCGGAGTCGCGTTTGATACGAGATTGTCTGGCTCAGCCGGGCTTTTGCATTGCCAATCAGGGTGCGGATGGCCGTTGTGTCGTCGGCCGCAACCACACTTTCAGCAACCGGGGAAACGGGTTCCTGAATCGTGGGAGCCGAATTCACTATTGAGGCTGGAGAGCCGACCGCGGAGGGAGAGAGTGCAATCAGGTCTTCCGAAACGCCGCGAGACGCGTCAGTCGGGCTGGCAATGGAAGGCAGCGTAGAGGGGGTTCGGTCGGCTGGCAATTCCGGTGGTTCTGGAATTGGGGCCACCTGGCTTGATCGTTCAGAAACCAGCATGGGTGGCGTGGCCACCGTCACAACTGGCTCATCCACTTCCCTGGCGGGGTTGGAAGCTGGTTCGGGTTCCTTGACTGCGATCACCGTGGGAACTTTGGCAGCCGGTTGGGCTGGGGGCGGAACAATGGCCCCGCTCTTGCTGCCCACTCTTCTGGTGAGCTTGCTCGCGTCCTGAGATCGAACGGCGGAACCCTCGATCGTTGGCGGTGCGAGTGAGGCTTGCAGCATGGGTGCCGGTTTTCGCCGCAGGCGATTCCCGAGCTTTGCGCAGCCAGATTCCGACGTCAGGGCCATGATGGCTAAACCGGTGAGACACCAGTTGAGGATCGGTTTTCTGCGTACTCGATTTATGCGACCCACCATGGTCCTCCGCTGCGCTTCGCATCCATTCGTCTTCCAGCCCCCGGGTATGACCCAAAGGTGAAAGACTGTCAGTCGGGCGGCCGGGCAGGTCGGGGCGGCAAGCGGCGGTTGAGCGCCTTTTTGCCACGGGTCCTTCCTTCCCTGGAACGATCCGTCGAATGACATGCTGTTCGGTTAACACAATGCCCGCGATCAAGCAACCCGAATCAGCGCAAGATGGTGGGCGAATCCTCTCGCTCCAGCACCACAAAGTCGCTTTGAGTTACCTGGTCACGATGTTCCGACCCCATCCACCAGCCGAAATTCAGCAAGTGCGTGGAGATCGGGTAACAAACATGGCTTTTTGTATTGTTCGGCGGTACCACCACTGCGCGCCAACCGCCTCTTCTTGAATTCGTCCCACGATCCGTCGGTGATTAGGCGTGTAACGACTGGTCCAAGCCGAAGGGTTGTCCGTTTATTCTCGTATTCCTGATTCGCCAGTTGTAACTCGGAATCAACGGACCTGGACAGACGTTCCAGGGATGCCGGATTTGAGTTTGGCAGGTCCCGCGATTCGATGAGCAGGCTGTAGTTCGGCGGGTCACCCCAGCTTGGCAATAACAAGTAAGACGACACGGGCAGCCCCAGGCCGGTCACGGCCGCATTCACTGCGCTAACCACCTGGAACTCGGAGAGCTTCTCGCCGGTCAGGCTGGAAATGTGGGCCCCCTTGCTCAGGAACTCAAGCACGGGGGCACGCCCTTCAAAGCCCGTGCAGCGTACGAGATCGTGAATCTGGTAGCGGTAGAGTCCGCTGGCCGTGGTTGGCAGAATGAAATAGTTGCGTCCCTCGATCAGGTCGACCGCCTCGACTGTCTCGGGTTGTTCCAGGTGCGCCTGATCTTCTGGGATAAACTCGAAGTAGTGCCGGCGAATATCCAGCACTCCTCCCGGCGTACCGTTATGGATCGGGATAGTGAACCGCCCTTCAGAGGCGATGAGCCCGATATCTCGAACCGGTAGGTTGCCGAAGTGCTCTGGGTATTGCTTGAGGTAGGCACCCATTGTGCCGCCGGTCCAATTCGCCAGAAAGTCCAGGCTGGGCCAGTAATCTTTGGGGAGCAACCGACCCGTGCGCTGGACAATCTCTTCGAGGTGACCGGCAACTTCCGGCCGCTGCTTCTTGATCTTTCGGTGGAGCGCTCGACGCACATCGGCCGGAATTTGGAATCGCTCGTCCAGGGTGCCGTTGCGGAGGTCGCGAATCAGGGTTTCCTTTTCCCGATCGATCAGCTTCACAATTCCGAGCAGAGTGGAAGGGTTGGCGGCCATAATTGCTCCAACTCGGCGGTGAATTGAGAGCCGGAGCGCTGTGTAGTATTTGGCCTCGATATCCTTGATCCCCATGGTGACCGGTGGCATGCAGTAGCTGCTCCGGATCAGGGGGTTCTGCATGGCGGCCGTCAATCCGGTGATTGCTCCACAAGGGATGCCGCCGGGCGTGTACTGTTCTTTCCAGTTGCTCACCAGTTGCAGGATTGGCTTGAGCCCTTTGCGCATCATCTCTGGGTGGCCGTCAAACGCCTGGATTCCCCAGATCTTCCAGCCTTCCCGATAGTTATTGAGCGCCTCTCGGGTAATCGGAATCGTCTTGGGCTGGGCCGTGGTCCCAGACGTCATGGCGAACATCAGCACATCGGTCTTGGGACCGAACAGGGCGTTCAGATCGCCGGCCCTGACCTTGGCAATGTAAGGCTCATGCCCGTCATAGCCGCGAATGGGGACCCGACGTCGGAAGTCGGCCGTCGACTTGATCTCGTGAAAATGATGATCACGCCCGAACTGGCTGTCGGCATTTCGGCCGATCAGTTCCTGTAAGCGCAAAGCTTGAAATTCGCCAGCCTTATGTGTTTGGGCTCTGAATTCCGCAGCAAGTGCTCGCGCTTTTCTGGCAACCGGCGTGCCAGCCGCTTTCAACAGCATCCAGTACATGGCGTGGAAATCGCTCCGTCCCTGGAAGAATGTGATTCCGGCCGGCCGTTTACTGGTGAGCGTCTCGACCGGCGGTTAGCAGCCGGTCGGGGTCGGACGGGTGGTTAACGACCACCACAAGGTCACCGCTCTTGGACTCAACAGGCAGACTGCTGGGAGCCAAAACAGGTTCAGGACGACGTGGCGAGTGTGCGGAGAAGAATTCCGAGACACGGCGCTCATAACCCTGAGGATCAATTTCACGGCACCGGTTGTGCTTGGCCTTGGGAACTAGCCAGAGGTCAATGGGGGCCTTGGGGCCGGCACAACGGACCAGGTCTCGGGCGATATCCGGGCCGATGTAGGAATCTCTGGCGCCATGGATCGCTAGCCAGGGGCGAGGCGGAATCCGGGGAATCATGCTCTCAAGGCGCGGAAAAATCCGGTTCAGTTCTTTTTCGGTCTGGACCCGTGCCGACCATGCCACCCAGCGGAACACAAAATTGGGCATGATCTTCAAGGACCACTGCTGAACCAGGATGGGGGCCCATTTGTGAACGTAAGCCAGCATTGTGGTGCGGGTTGGGAAGGCTCCGTCGGTGGCCACGCCCCAGACGCTAGGTTCTTGGGCGGTAATGAATAACGCAGCCGCGCCGCCCCGGCTTACCCCAAACAGCCCCACGCCCGCGGGGTCTGCGTCTGGCCGGGTACGCAGGTAGGCCAGCGCCGCTCGCAGGTCGGTCAACTCTCGATCCGAGAGCCATTGCAGTTGAATCAATCCTGCTTCCGCAGCACTTTCTCCGTGGTTGCGGAAGTCGAAGGAAAAGAGATCGAAGCCCAGGGAGCGCAGGTGACCAATGTAGGCATACGCACTATGGCGATCGCCCAAAAATTCGTGGCAGAACACAACCACGCCAGCGCGATTCACCGTGGTGGCCGGTAGGTAGCTGCCGGCGAGTTCAAATCCGTCAGTGGTCCGGAATCGCACCGGTTCCCCTTCGGGATCGGGCGGGCTCACCTGGGGCCGAAAGATAGGGGGTTGCTGGAACATACGGGCGACCTTGGGTACGTATTTGACCCAGAGGTAAACCCAGAAAATACCGAAACCGGCAGCAATGAACGCTGCGAGACCGGCAATGATCCAGAGAGACCAGATCAGGAGGTCCGAAAATGTCAGGGAGGCCATTACGTGGGGTCGCTCCGAAGACGTCGTTCCGGCCGTCTCGCCTTGAGCCCAGGGTTTGCTGCCAGGGCTCAGGGTTCGGGACTGTCGCTATTCCAATGTGATTCGAATGGAGTGTTTCTAGTGAAAGAAACACAAAGTCGCTCAAAGATCATAACACGCAACCGAACCACTGGAGAGATCCGAATCCAGATCGTGGAGGCGAGCCTTGCCGGATTAATCGGTTACGCGGCCCAGGATGAGTGTGATGTTCTGTCCACCGAACCCAAAGCTGTTCGACATCGCGATATCGACTTTCCCAGGACGCGCATGATGCGGAATATAGTCGAGGTCGCAAACGGGGTCCGGGTTTTCCAGGTTGATGGTGGGTGGCATGATCGAATCACGCATGGCCAGCAGGCAGACGATCGCCTCCACGCTTCCGGCCGCGGCAATCAGGTGCCCCATCATGCTCTTGGTGCTTGAGACGGGCACCTTGTAAGCGTGTGCGCCCAGCGCCTTCTTGATTGCCAGCGTTTCCACGGAATCGTTGACCTGGGTGCTGGTTCCGTGAGCGTTGATGTAGTCAATTTGATCGCCAGAGATCTGGGCGTCTGCCAGGGCTTCTTTGATGGCGGCGATGGCCCCCCGCCCTTCCTCGTGCGTGTCTGTTAAACGGAAAGCATCGGCGGTTGAGCCGTAGCCTAGAATTTCGCCGTGAATCTTGGCGCCCCGCTTGCGAGCGTGCTCCAGTTCCTCAAGCACGAGCATCCCTGCCCCTTCACCCAGGATGAACCCATCTCGTTCTCGATCGAACGGACGGCTAGCCCGTTCTGGCTCATCATTTCTGGTGGAGAGGGCGGTCAGCAAGTTAAAACCGGTCACTCCGAACGGGTGAATCATGCTGTGGGTGCCGCCGGAAATCATCACGTCGGCATCGCCATGACGGATCAGTTCGGTGGCTTCGCCAATGGCCTGGCTGCTGGCCGCGCAAGCGGTCAGGCAGTTGGCGTTGGGGCCCATTGCACCAATATGGCTGGCCAGATGGCCGCCAGGCGTGCCGGGCTCTTGCTCAGATTCCTTGATCATGTTCAGAGAGGTGATTCCGTCCCGAACGAACTTTGCCGTATCAACCTGGTTATCCGGTGTGCTGCTGCGGTGCACCAGATTCACGAACCGGAAGAAGTCTTGCTGCCCTTCGCCCGATCCCAGATAGATCCCGAATCGAGACCGGTCCAGGTGCTTCATTTCCAGTAGGCCAGAATGATCCATGGCCATCTGGCCTGCAGCCAGGGCAAACTGGGTATTGCGGCTGTACTCTTCCCAGCGAGCGCCGTCCGAAATGTAATCGGCCAGGTTGAAGCCACGGGCCTCGGCGGCGATCCGGGTCGGAAAGGTTCGCGCATCAAACAGTGAGATGTAGCCCACACCGCTTTTTGCGGCCAGCAATGACTTCCATGAGGATTCCATGTCACGACCAACAGGCGTGACCATCCCCATACCAGTAACAACTACGCGCCTCCTCATTGCGGGGAACTCCTTGGCTCAGACCGCATCGGAAGCCACACCACCGGGATATCCACGTATCACCAGAGCTGCTGCCTGACCGTGACGGGTCAACGTTGATTTGATGAAAATAGGGTTAGACGATTTGCGGTCTTGCTGGGTCACAATGTCAAGTTCGAGGGCCTTGTCAGGATGATCGCAGTTGCGGGTGCGCGGAATGAAACCGGCATTCACCGCAAGCAGGCTACCGGCCATTTCAATGGCACCAGAACCGGAAACGGTGTTTCCGAGGTACCCCTTCAGGCCGGTCACAGGAACACCATGGGGTCCAAAGATCCGGTTCAGGGCACGAGCCTCGGCCAGGTCGGTTGCAACCTGAGCAGAGCCTTGCGCATTGACGTGGCCAATTTGATCTGGATTCAGCCTCGCGTCTCGGAGCGCGGCTCGAATGGCGATTTCAATTCCACGTCCGTTGGGATCAATCCCACCATCCGGATTGGCGTCGGTTCCCGCTCCAAAGCCAAGAACTTCACCGTAGATCTTGGCACCCCGTTTCTGGGCATGCGCCAGTTCTTCGAAAATGATGATTCCAGCCCCTTCGCCGGGCACCCACCCATCACGATCGCGATCGAACGGCCGACAGGCTTCGGACGAGTTCCCCTGCCAGTGTGTGAGCTGGTTGAGCAACATCATGCGAACCAGGCTGAGCGGATGAATTTTGGAATCTGCCCCACCGGTAATCATCACGTCGGCCCGACCCCGACGCAGAATGCGAAGGGATTCACCCATGGCCAGAGTACTGGCGGAATCGGCTTCGGTAATCGAGTTACTAGGGCCCTGGCAGTCTGAAAAAATCGAAATGTGGCAAGCCAGCATATTCGGAAGATATTTCAGCAGCCAGATGGGGGTGATCTTCGGAATTCCTTCCTGTCCCCACGCCGCAAAGTCAAATGGTCCATCACCTTTGAGCGAATGATTGATGGCGGGGGCCAGTTCGTCGAGGTCGGTCGAAATCAGGCCTGCTCCCAGATCGAGCCCGATCCGGTTGGGGTCCACGCCTCCGTCGGTCAGGCCGGCGTCGGCCATCGCCATTTCCGCGGCGCCCACGGAAAGCTGAATATCCCGCGCCATGTATTTGAGATTTTTCGCGATCGCCTTGCGGTGATTTGGCTGCGCGAGGGTCCGAATATCGAAGGGAGGAACAACGGCTGCCGCCTTCGACGGAAGCCCATCGACAGGAAATTCACTCAGGTCGTGAATTCCTGCCAGGCCCTCGCGTAACCCTTGTACATAGGCATCAGCGCCTATACCCAGGGGAGTGAGCAGGCCGAGACCGGTGATGACGACGCGACGTTCGTTTTCAACCATGGACCCACTCAAAACTCGACCGGGGCGAAAACCGATCCAAAAGAGTCAACTTGTACCCTGTGGTCCAGCAATCAGGCCCAGAACCGGCCTGTAAGCGGATAGCGTTCAACTGCTACCGCCTTCGCTGGTCGGCAGTGGACGGGAAAGACCGTTCCCTGCAGCAGAATCCGCTTCAGCAAGGCGTGCTCGTTCCTGGGCTTTGGCCAGGTCAAGCACACCCAGTAACTGCTGGGTGAAAACAAAATTCTTCGGGCCGAAAATCTGATTGGAGCGCGTATTATCAAGGTGGGCAAAAACAATTTCCAGGTCGGCGAGCAATTCGCCGTTCAGGAATGCTTTAGCATCAACCACCGCCCCCTCAGAGCGTAGGTCGGTAAGCCGCACCTCATAAATCAACTGGTCACCTGCGCAGGCAACGCCAAGGAACTCGGCCCGCGGGATTTTGGCGAGAACGACTTTCTCTGTGAAGCCAGAAGCCTCACCCACCAAAATTCCACCGGTCTGAGCAAGTCCTTCAATAATCAAACTGGCTGGCATCACGGGATAGCCAGGCAGGTGGTCATGAAGGTGTTCCTCTGCCAGCGTCAAATTCTTCACGGCACGCGCGAACTGGCCGCTTTGAAACTCAAGAAACTTATCGATCCAGATCCAACGCATGGGCAGACGGTCCTGGAGCGGCGACCGAATATCGCCCGGAAGGAGAGATCGGCGCCCAAGACGACCCCCCGCTCAGGGGCCGTTCAGGCTGCCGACCTACATGAAAAACTCAAACAAAGCCGGGTTCAGTTGGACCCGAGTTTTCCTGCGACGTACTGTACGAGCGTATCCACCGTGTACAGATCGAGAAGCTTCTCAACCTCGGGGTGCTTTTCGAATTCCGAAAGATCTGCGTACGGCATCCGCTGCTTGATTTCGCTGAGCCCCTTGGGGGTCAGAATGCCGTTCTCGACCATATCGGGATCAGACACGTTCTCAGGGAACAGTTCCCCGCGAGGGATCTTGATGCCGAAGTTCCGTTCGAGACGGAAGACGATATCGAGCAAATCGATCGACTCGGCACCCAGATCTTTGAAAAGAGCAGCACCAGAAGTGACATCTTCTTCGTCAACACCTAGCGCGTCGACGAGCGTTGACTGGACCTTCTCGAAAATCTGGTCTTGTGTAGGCATATCGTCCTCGAAAGTAAGGGAGGCCGCAGACCCGCCCTGAGAGCGGACGGTAAGACCTGGCCAAATCCGGGTTCAGCGGATCTTCAGTGCCAAGGCAAATGGTGATTGTCGAGTCTGTGGCCAAACCTCGGTGAATGTTGGAGCAGAACAGTGGTGACCGCCTTCCAAACGTCTCTGCCCGAATACTCTACCGATTGTGACCTCTTCCCCCAATCCTTGCAACATCATCGGTCCGTGGGGTGCGTAGCCTTCAGTCATCCCACGTTCATCCGCTGAAACTCTGAGGAAAAGTTGGGTTTCCAACGATCAGGCAGGATATCCCGGTATCGCCGCCAGCGCAGGATGAACTTCACCGTGGCTGGTTCGGACCATGGCCTTGGAGCCGACCGAGCCCTTGCGCAGGGTGGCGTAGAGATCGCGGAGATGCTCAACAATCGAGGTGTCGGTGGGGTGAAGCGCTGGATTCTTGTCGCGGAGGTTCCAGCGGGCAAGCGTGATGCGCCCCTTGACCACCACCTGATTTTCCACCGAGCCCTGACCCTTCAGCACGGTCTCATGTGGACCATGTTCCACCAGTTCCACACGTAACTGAAGCTGCCGGCCTGGCTCCACAAAACTACCGTACTTGATCGTTTTGGCGGATTTCAGCACGATCACGCTGTGGGCAAAGTCTTCCATGTCGCGGATAAGCCACGCGCCGGTCTGAGTAAGCGCTTCCAGCATCAGAACCCCCGGCATGACCGGGAAGCCTGGGAAATGGTCCGCGAGATACTCTTCCGCAAGGGAGAGATTCTTGATGGCGTCAATGCTCTTACCAGGCTGAATATCAAGGATGCGGTCGATCAGGACGAAGCGCATGGTAGGGCGATCTCTTGGGTGATACAGGTCCTGAACACTCGCCCTGACAGGGTCGCCGGGGCAAATTCGCGAGGCGGTTTGATCGTATTCTAGAAGAACCGATCCCGTGGCAACAAGAATTGCTGAGGCGCAGGCCGCAGCTTTTCAATTTCCACGTTGCCACAAATTAAATGTCGCTGTCGTGGCCCATCAAGTCAAATGCCTGATGAGCTCACTCTGGGTCCCTTATCGTTCAAACCGTTACTTTCCAAACTCTAGACCCCATTAAGAACGCAACGTGTCGCTTTCTTGGCCCAGGGACTTATAATTCATAGCTCGCGTTCCAGGTTCACGAGATCGACGATCCGATCCTCCAGGGTGTGCATCGGTGCACATACAAATATGGGTCTTCGAACCTTCGCAATTCTGATCGCCGGCTGGGCCTGGCTCTCCATGGGAGCCCTGACGTTCGGGCAGAGCTGGTCACCCGACGGGTTGTGGCTGGCTTATACCACGCCCAGGGTTGTTTCTGCCTCCAGCCGCCACGCGTTTGTGGACGAACTAGTTCAGGTGCCAGTGGAACGAGATTCGACCGATCCCTGGTCTCTGAACCGGAATGGGGGTTCGCGGCTCTGGACGACACGAATCGACACCAATGATTCGGTACAGATTGACGAGCAGGTGGACGGCTGGATTACCGAGCCGGCCTGGGGACTGAAAGGGCGTGCCCTGGCCTACGGGCGTGTGATCAGCCCTGGCCAGGGACAACCGGCCCGACTGGAACTGGTGGTTCGTGACTCCCTGGACCAGAGCCGGGTTGCTGGTTCCTGGCCCTGGTCCCCAGCGCTTGAGACTGAAAACTCACAGGCCGCCCAGGGGGTAACCTGGAACCCAGACGGTTCCTTACTCACGGTACCGTTTGCCGCTGACGGGAGCCGGGGGTTACTGGTCGTTCGAGCCGGGGATGGCAGCCTGGTTGCCAGGCTACCGGGTGCCTCGTTTCCGGCCTGGAACCCAGAAGGGGCGAGTCTTGCTTATGTTTATCAGGGCCCAGATCTGAAGAATCCGCAATCTGGCATTGGGGTCTGGGCACCTGGGGGTGGTTCCAGCAAGTCCCATCCCCTGCCCTCTACCGTTCTCATGGCGGTTCCTGGGCGGCCCGAATGGATTGAAGAAGGGAAATTCCTGCTCTTTCCGTCTGCCAAGGGGCAAGCTCCAGCCTCTCAGGTCGATCAGCTTCTCATCGGCATTCTTTCCGTGGATGGCCGAAAAGCGGCCGCCCAAGAAATGATTATTCCGGTCAATGCCCCGACCCGGGCCATTCAGAGCTTTGAAATTGCGGTAGACCCGCAGGGCGAAGGGATTTTTACCAGCCACGCCGTCTCCGGTTCGCTCTCGACCTTCACCTGGTTCCGTGGTGGCAATGGTGCGGTCTACAAGCGGTTTAGCCCCTTTGATCAGCGGTCTCCGCTGGTGGCGATGAGTCTCAATTCTCGGCCTGGGATGCGCCGGATTGCTTACCGTGTGATGGGAAGGGACGGGGTTTCCCCGCCCGCAATCTGTGATCCAGGCCATGAGTCTTTTGAGCCGCTGGTACCCGATGCTGCCAGCAACGAACTCTGGCAGCGAACGATCGCTCAGGGAATTCTCTTGCTTGCGTCCGAGACAAACGAAGCCGGCGCGGATCCGAAGGCGATCTTTCAGAATCGACCCACGCGGATGCCTGTGCGTGGAGAGCTGGC
Source organism: uncultured Planctomycetales bacterium (assembly GCA_903926465.1). Classification (GTDB taxonomy): domain Bacteria; phylum Planctomycetota; class Planctomycetia; order Isosphaerales; family Isosphaeraceae; genus CAIYJE01. Next base: position 88,482 of record CAIYJE010000189.1, on the reverse strand, counting down.
TCTTGACCACCCCACGCTTTTGAAGATGAGGAGGTTAGGACTTCAGGGCCAGCTTCTTCGTGAGAATTTGGCTCAAGCGACATCCGGTAATTTCGGTCCGTCCGAGCCCTCGGTCTATCCGCTGGTTGCCGCGATTGCCAGCGGAGACCAGGACCAGGCGCTGGCAGAACTCGATCGACTGAACCTGGAAGATCTGGACCTCCAGACCAGGCTACGGCTTCAAGGTTTACGGGCGCAGCTTTACCTTTCTGGAGGAGATCTGGCGCGGGCTTCGGCCGTGGTGGACCATCTGAGATTTCAAGCCCAGCGTTCGGGTCTGGAAATGAGCGAATTCGGAGGACGGACCGTTTTGGGTCCACCCGTGATTCCCAACGGACTGACCTGGATCGATTCGCTTCAAGATCGGATCAAGGATGTTGAGAGTGGTAAGACCAAACCGGCGGCCGATTTGCTCTCGCCGCTCGGTTTGCGGATGCAGGTTCCCGAAGATGGCGCGGCTGGCCCAGAACGCATGATTCCCCAGCGCGACCTTGACATGCCAGGGCCGCCGGCCCCAGCGCCGCCGGTTGACCTTCAGAAACGCCGGCCGATCCTCATTGAACCCGAGGACGAGTAAGCCGCCGGGCAAGCCTGGCAACGTTCTTGGCCCATCGCTCCTGGCCCATTCCAATCATCTGGGTCGATTCTTGGCCTGAGATTCTTGGTCTCTGCGGGTTTGTACCACTCAACGCAATCAGAGGATGGAGTACAGGATGACCTGAGCCTGGGTCACCAGCTTCTGGCGTTCAGGCCCGGTCAGTTGGCCGCGTCCAATGGCGGCGTCCAGATCCCGGACCACGCCACGGATCATGGTCGTCTGCAGCACATTCAATTTCAGTTCCTGGGCGTGATCAACCAGTTGCCTGAGCGTATCGCGAATGGCCTCGGCTTCACTCAACTCATGCGTGGGTTGATCTGACCAGGGCGGCAACTGCTTCTGGTTGAGCAACTCGGTCAGGAGTTTGAAGACGAGCTGGCTGGCGGCAGCAAGTTTTGCAGCGTCGATCGTTTCTGGGCGATCGTCGGGCGTGTGGTAGGTGGGGTTTTCCCCGGTACTCAAGAAGAGGAACGGAATATGGCGGCGGCGGAACGGTCCGTAATCGCTCCGGTCCACGGCCAGCATATCGTTCCCGATCATCTTCAGCGTCAGCGGCATGTCTACCGAGGCACGCCTGAGCGGCTCGCGGATACCTGGCGAGAACTCGGTGCCCATGGCATAGAGGTCGGATTTGCAGACCCCCCCGAGCGCCCGACTGAGCATATCGCCGGTAACCATCAACTTCAGGTCTTCCAGTGGCCTGGGCGGGTGGTTCACAAAGTACTGAGATCCCACCAGCCCGTCCTCCTCAAGGTCGAATGCCATGAACACGATGGTTCGCCGGGGAGCGAACTCAGGGCCGGCCTGGCTCAGGCACCTTGCAACCTCAAGCATCATGGCGACCGAAGACGCGTTATCGTCTGCGCCTGGGAAAACTACCCCTCGATGCACCCCCAGGTGGTCATAATGAACCCCCAGCAGCACCCACTCACGTTCCAGAGCTGGGTCTGAGCCTGGAATAATCGCGCCCAGATTCTGGCCTATGATCAGCCCGGTGGCTTCATCCACCACATCTTGCGTGAAGCGAGTATCAAAGAGCGGCTTCAGGTTGAACGTTTTCCAGGCGTCCAAAATGTAGCTGGCGGCGCGCCGAGCGCCTGGGCCCCGGCGGCCCTGAAACGCAGGTGAGGCCAGGGTTTGAACGTGGGTCACCAGGGTTGCCTCTAGCGGAACCCTGACCAGATCTTCGCCTTGCGCCGTGCGGGGTAACCCCGTGAACGCCAGCACAAGCGGAAGAACTGCTGCAATGCTCCGAACTGGGCCAATCGTCATGATGCCACCTCTCGATCCATCGAGCCGATGAATGGGTTCCGTTACGATCGTTCTGGCCGGCGCATTCCATCCAAGCGGGGAGCGAATTTGGTTGTCGATCATGAGTTTCTCGGTTCCCTCGGTCGATCGTAAACCAGGTACGGAGCTTCCCTAGTCATGGAGGATAAAACGTGGCTCCTCGATCTCTCTTCACAGCGGCCTTGCTTGGCGCTGCTATGCTGCTCTCGACCGGTGCTGGTTCGGCCCGCGCCCAGGATTGGAACGATTACCTGCACTGGCCTTATGCGCCACCGCAGACGCCAGGAAACGGCGCTGAAGGTAACCAGCTTTACGACGGGTGGTACCGTTACCCTCGTGAGCAGCGCATCGTACCTCAGATTCAAGGTCCGATGTACCGCAATTACTACGGTGGTCAGCGCGTTCTTGGAATGCGTCACCCACACGGTTGGTTCAGCGACTGGACCAACAAGAAGTTCTACCAGGGTCATCACTTCACGCTCGACGTGTTCTGAGTGACCTCAAGGCCCCACGGCCTTCAGATCGAGAAATACTGACCGGCTGGCCAGGATCAACGATCCTGACCAGCCGGTCTTGTTATTGATCGTTCGAGCGTGAGTGGGCACCAGCGGTTCATGATTGGGTTGCACACAAGAACAACCCCAGGCGACAGCCGAAGGCGGCTGTCCCGATTGGTCAACGCGAGGGATGGGGTGGCAGCTGTCAGCCAGAGAACCATCTGGGCTCTAAGCCAATCAACTCAACTGGCACCCAGGCAGCAGGCGAGGTCAAAGTAGACATCGACTGCATATCGCAACTGGTCGAGATCAATCCATTCGTCTTTGGTATGTGCTTGGGCAATGTCTCCAGGTCCAAGCACCACGCAGGGGATGCCTATTTGCCCCAGTGGCCCCGCATCGGTTCCAAACGGCACGCCGCTTACCAGGGGGTTTCGGCCCGTCTGACGCGCCACGCACTGGCTCAGAATTTCTAACGTCGAACTGGAAACAGAGGACCTGAGAGCCGGCATTCGCACCCATGGAACGTGGAATGCAAGCTGGTCAAAGTCTTCCGCGGACAGGTGCAAGCGAAGCGCTTCGGTGACCAGCGTGGGGACATGGTCTGGGTTCTCGCCCGGAATCACCCGCCGATCGAGTTCGATGACGCACTCATCAGGAACCACGTTCGGACTCACGCCACCGTGAATGGTTCCCACGGAGAGACTGGGTGCGCCAAGGATTGGGTCTGGTGTGCTCCCCTGGAGCTCCTGGGCATGACGTTGAAGAACGTGGAGTACCCGGCTCATCCTGTAAATGGCGTTGTCGCCCCGGTCTGGGGTTGAGCTATGGCAGGCGGTGCCGCGCGACTCAATTTTCCACCGAACGGCCCCTTTGTGGGTGGTGATCAGGTCGAATCGGGTGGGCTCGGCAACAATGGCCAGGTCGATCCCCTCTGGGGGTAACTTGGCAATTGCCGAACTGCCCATATGGGTATATTCCTCGTCCACGGTAAGGGCGAGAACCACCGAGGCGGAATGCTTGGGTCGTTCCCGGACCAGCCGCAGGAACGCGAGCACCATGGCGGCCAGGCCCCCCTTGATATCGCAGGCCCCCCGGCCGTACAGCCGTCCCCCTTCGATGTGTGCCCCGAACGGCGGCACAATCATCCCCTCAACAGGAACCGTGTCCTGGTGGGCGTCGAACAGAAGCCGCTTGCCGGGATTGGGTGCTTCGTAATACGCAAAAAGGTTATCTCGTCCGGGAGAAACCGGAACCCGATGGCACGTCACCCCCTGAGCGGTCAGGTAGGTTTCCAGATAATTCGTGACATCGGTTTCAAAAAAACCGTCTGCTCGCGTGGCTCCTGCCCGTCCCATCGGGTTCACGCTTGGAATGCGAACCAGATCCGACAGAAGTTGTGTCACGAGATCCACAAAAAGCTCCCGCTGCAATAGGCTGGATATCCCGGTGCGCTGGCGCAGGCAGGCGAGGTCTTCAGGCGCGGGCCGAAAGACCGCCGGGTGGGCCCGAAACCGATCGATTGACCGGTTTCCGAACTCTTCCAGTGTTATCCGGCACGATACGAGGGCCGCCTCAAACCGTCAAGATCCCGGGGTCTCTTGCTTGGCTGCGGAGTCTCTGGGAAGCGCCACGTCTTGATATCCACCACGAATGGCCTGGACAACCGCGCCCAGGTTCCGAGCGGGTAGCCAGTGGGCGTCTCTCGGGCTGGTCCGAACCACCGTCATGGCGTTCACATCCCGGCTCATACTCACGTGAAGATAGCCGCTGGCCGTCCCAATGAAGGCTCGCTCCATCGGTGGTAATGAAGCTAGCCCTGTGTCTGACTTGCGATAGACCGTGGCATCGGCATCGACCCAGGCAATGCCGTTGTCATCAATAAAGAGGTCTGTCAAGCGAATCCAGCCGGTATCGCCAGGCCGAATGGTGCCCACTTTCAGTTCCGGCGCTGGGCCTGGAATAGACGCCAAGGGGGGCATGGAACCGCTGCCGCCGCAGCCAGGCGCCACTGTTACCAGCAGTAATAGCCAGAACGCAAACGAACCGAAACCCAAACGCGTTGCGCTATTCTTGGTCATGGCATCCATGCCTTCCAGAAATTACGGATTCCAGCAGATCGCAAAACCTGGGACTGTCACCGTGGAACGGCCAACCAGTCCCAGTAATTGGAAAAAACTTTAGACGCGGGAAAGGTACTCGCTCGATCGGGTATCCACTTTGATCTTGGTCCCAACCTCAATGAAGGGAGGAACCTTCACAATCAGGCCCGTCTCAAGCGTTGCATCTTTGTACTGGTTGGTTGCGGTTGCGCCGGCGATGGAGGGCGGGGTGTCGGTCACAACCAGTTCCACCGTGGCCGGCAGTTCAATGGAGGTGGCCTTGTTGTCGATGTAGGTCACTTGCACCCGGATGTTGGGCAGCAGGTACTTCATCGAGTCTCCCACCATGCTCTCGGCAAACGTGAGCTGGTCGTAATTTTCCACGTCCATGAACACGTGCTCGTCGCCCTGCGAGTACAGGTACTCGAAGTCACGATGTTCTACATACGGAACGTCGAGTTGCTCGTCGGACCGGAACCGCTTTTCAACTTGGGATCCGCTTGAGAGGTTCCGAAGCTTCATCTGGACAAATGCGCGTAAGTTACCGGGAGTCCGGTGCGCAAAGTCAAGAACGATGAAGTTCGTTCCATCCATAACAACAACTTGGCCTTTGCGGACTTCAGAAGCTTTCATGGCAGTCTTGTCGGAGTGAGAGAGTGTCTTGAGGTTCAGGTCGCCGTTGGTGGTCGCCTGTGCACAGGGCATCTGGAGCCTGGGTGCAGATTAACCAAACATAACCCAATAGAGCCTCCCTTGAACAGGGCTTTTGGGTTCGTGTGGTGCACAAACGTGCGGTTTGTGGGCGGATTTTGTAACTGCGTTTCCCTGGTTTTTCAGCTAAAATGCCTGGTGGCTGGTCAGAAAGCCTTGCCGATGACTCTGGCACCGCTGCCTGATTGGAATCAAGCGGGCTTGGTGGCGGCCAGAACGCCGCAAGACACCAAAGTTGGCACAATCTGGCGGCTGGTTTCGAGGCCTGCGGAGTTGAGCCAGGTTCGGTACTCGGCCGCGCTATAGGCCCGGCCTTCGGTAAGGGAGAACAGAGCGGCGGAGTAGAGGGCAATCGGCAAGGGGCCGTCGAGGGTGTCGTTCAGGAACACGTCATGCACCAGCAACTGGCCGCCAGGTGCCAGGGCTGGGACCAGGCGATTGATGAGCTTGCAGCATTCGGGAATATCCCAGTCATGCAAGACGTTGGAGACCAGGTGAACATCGCAACCTTCAGGGACGGGGTCGCTGAACATATCACCCGGAGTGAGCACGAGTCGGCTTTCGACACCGGACTGGCGTGCGAGCTCAGCCGCCACTTTCAGGACCTCTGGCCGGTCCCACACCACGGCTTCCAGGTATGGGTGGGCCAGGAGATAAGCGATGGCGTAAAGTCCGGAACCGCCACCAACGTCGAGCAGGCGTTTGGCCGTTGGCAGCGGCCAGGCCTGGGCCAGCACGGGGGCCACGTTCCGGGCCCGGGCGGCAAGCGCCATGGTGAAGTGGCGTGCGGAGGCATCGCCGTCCATGGCCGAGACCATTCCTTCTCGATAGATGTACGCAACGCCAGGCCCTTCTGAGTCGCCTGATCCGGCCGGGCGGTTGGACTGAAGCCGTTCCACCATGGCCTTGACGCCAGGATTGTCGGCCATGAGGCCGATGTAATCACCAACATCAAAAGGGGTTCCAGGAACGAGGTGGGTTTGCGCCAGTTCGGTCAGGGCGAGTTCTCCGGCTTGGTCCTGGAGAAGGTTCATGGCCTTGAGCGCAGTGGTCAGGACCTGCATCGGTCGCTGCTCAAGCCCGAGCGATTGCCTGAGAGTTTCAAACGGGGTTGGCCCTTCTGTGGCCAGCCGGCCGAACAGACCAAAGTGAGCCACGGCCGCCGTGAGGAGTTCCGTGGCAAAGTTCCCGCGAAAGTGGTCGAAGATGGGGGCGGGATCGCTGATCGGCAGGTTCTGGGGCATCGGAGAGTGACCTGGGAAGCAGGTAAGGGAAAGACTACGTGCCCGGGAAGGGGCTGGGTGGGCTCATATTCCCGGTTCGCGGGTGAACGATTACACGGCGGAATGGGCAGGTTGCTTGCGCCCAAAGTTCAGAACACGTTGAAGCCTGGGAGAATCCAGTAGGAACGGGTTGAACACCTGGGGCGTGAACAGCAAGGCGAGATTGACGAGCCACTGTGCTGTCACGACGAAGAGATAGATTTTGTGAGCGGCTACAAAACCGGTGTGCTGAGCTTGGTCAATTTGACTGGAGAGGGAGGCATGCAGGCCGAAAAGGACGACCAATAGAACGGCGGAAACGCCAATCAGCAGGGCCCTGAGGGTTAGCATGGCCCGCTGCCTCTGGTTTTGGCAGGCACGAAAGTTTTTGACCAGGGTTACGCCCTCGGCAATCAGTGCGAGTGTGCAAACCAGGTTTAACGCCAAGGAGAACGGTCGGGTGATCAGGGCCGCCTCGGTCCGACCGACGATGCGGGTGAAAGCCGGCAGCAAGAGCAACCCGTAAACCGTCAGACTACCGACCCAGATGGCAAGCAGGGAAACTCCAGGCGCTGGCGGGTAGGGTCTAGGTTTTCTGTGGAACCGGTAATAGTAAAAGGTCAGGATTGCCAGGCCCGTAAAGAAGGTGCCGGCGGTAATCCGATGGAGCCGACCGAGCATTTTCCTGGAATCATCGACATCGAATTGACGGACGATGGCCGAATCCAAAACGAGAAACAAAAAAAGGTAGGCCAGCAAGCAGGTCCATGCTAAGCGGCTCAGAACGAATGCCACCATGCCGCGCAAGCTCAGAGAAGGAGGTCTTGGTGTTTGACCGGGTCGGTTCACTGGTCGTAAGATCCTGAGTAACTCTGGAATCGGTACCAATATTCCCAAGGGAATGAAATCGGGTGAAACCCGATTTGCAACAATCACAGTCTACCCGTTTTTCTGCCGGACTCCGGGAAGATCTTGCTTAGACTGTATCGAGAATGCCATGGCTCCCATTGATCGCTCCCGCGATAAATTTTTGTCCAGCCTGACGGAACGCCTGGTTGGCACCTACGAGGAGTGCGGCCGGATTCACCACCTGGGGCATACGCCGCTTCCAAGTTATGCGGAAATTGTTGAGATTTTGATCGATCTGAGAGAGCTTTTGTATCCGGGGTACGGGCGGCGTCAGAATTTGAGTTTGACGAACGTGGTTTACCACGTGGGTGACCTGCTTGATGCCCTGCTGGAACGCCTGAGCGTTCAGATTACGCGGGCCTTACGTCACACCGACTGTGGTTCCACAGATCGACCCGAGGGGGTTGAGCAAACAGCCCACCAGACGGCCGTTCGGTTTCTCGACCGACTCCCTGAACTCCGAAAACTGCTTGCCGAGGATGCACAGGCCGCCTTTGACGGTGATCCTGCCGCCAAAGACCTGAATGAGATCATCTTCTGCTACCCGGGGCTTGCCGCCGTTACCATTTACCGGCTCGCCCATGAACTTCACCAACTCGATGTGCCGCTGATCCCCCGGATGATGACCGAGTATGCGCACTCGAAAACCGGTATCGATATCCACCCTGGCGCGACCATCGGATCTCGCTTCTTTATCGACCACGGTACCGGTGTGGTTATTGGCGAGACTTCAGACATTGGCGTGGGGGTCAAGATTTACCAGGGAGTAACCCTGGGTGCCCTGAGTTTTCCAAAAGACGAAGAGGGGCAAATCGTCCGCAATCGTAAACGGCACCCAACCATCGAAGATTACGTCGTCCTTTATGCCAATGCCACAATTTTGGGTGGAGACACGGTGATTGGCCACCACTCGGTCATCGGTTCCTCGGTCTGGATTACACGTAGTGTGGAACCGTTCACCACGCTCACGATCGAAAGCCCCAGGCTCCGAGAGAAGCGGCCAGACAGTGTTCCAGAAGATCGAGCCCGTGCGATCTGAGAGAGTCTAAGGGTGAACCTGAAAGCTACCGCGTCAGCTCAAGACGTTTTCCTCGCCCTGATGAACCAGCCGCCGCATCGGAACCGGGCCCAGAACGCCGGCCCAGCCACCCGTTCCGCGGTGGCCGCGTTCAGCGGTTCCAGATTCTCGATCCTCCAGCCTGCATTTTTCAGATCGGCCCGTAGCTCTCCGAGCCGGTACTGGTGAACGACCAGATTCGGGATCCCCCGGTAGGTCATCGGGCGATCCCCCGCCTCATCACGCCCAGAGAGCAGACCGGGCGCATTGCTCAGCAGCCAGCCACGCCCGCTCGGGTCTGCCAGGTTGTGCCACAAGTTGTGGGCATGCAGGAAAAGGTCGGCTCCCGGCTTGGCCAGCGTCGCGACTTCTGCCAGCGCTCGCTGCCGAGCGGTCCTACCACGGATCATCCCCAGCGTGCTAAACAGAAGTAGCAGGGCATCGAACTGACCGGCAGCCAGCCCTCGAAGATCGCAGAGGTTGGCTTCCACCGGCAGCACTGGCAAACCTGCGCCTCGGGCGTCTTGATCAAGTTTTGCAAGCATGGGCCGAGAAAGGTCCACCGCCACCACCCTGTGCCCTGCCCTTGCCAGCGCCAGTGCGGCTCTGCCCGTCCCGCAGCCGAGATCGGCCACCGTCGAGTTGGGCCGAATTGCGTTCAAAACCCTGGGCAAGTCAGCGGCCAACAAGGGATGGCCCGTGAAGTACGCATCTTCGTCATCGGCCAGCCGCTGTTCATGGGTATAAGACCAGAGCGCACGATCAACCCCCACCGGCATTTGCCAGCTTGGCGGAACTTGCCCTGGAGTTGTACTTCCAACCGATCCAGATTTATCGAAATCAGCCATGAACGCCTCGTGTGGCGGAACCTGGTTCGGTCGGGGTCGATGGGCAATCCAAGGACCTGAGAATGAGGTACGAGCGTGGCGGTATACTGACAGCTCGAAGTTTGCCCGCCTCGACCTTGTGTGCGGCTTTCCCCCAGATTTCTGAGAGGATCACGTTCTCGCCCAGTTGCCCTTGGAAATCCAGGTCGAGGGAGCGTGATCGCGCTTCGGTATTGAGTGCAACAAGCACCATTTCTTGCTCATGCCGTCGCAGGTAGGCGAACACTCCGCCTTCCGCCAGTACAGGCGCGAAGCTTCCACGACGAAGCGCCACCGACTCTCGCCTTAGCAAGGTGAGTCTCTGAAATTCATGGAGCAGGTCCAGGTTCCATGCGTCCCGATCCCAGGGGAACGCGCCTCGGTTCTGGGGATCATGGCCGCCGGCCAGGCCGATCTCGTCACCATAGTAAATTGAGGGCGCGCCGATGTAAGTCATCTGGAACGCGGTGGCAAGTCTAAGCGCAGAGAGATCGCCTTGGGCCAGGGTCACAAACCGAGCCATGTCGTGGCTATCCAGCAGGTTCAGCATCACGGCCGACACGGCAGGGTGATAAAGGGCCAGTAATCGTTGGAGTGATGCGGCAAACGCTGGTGCTCCCGATTCGCCTGCTGGGTGCAGTGATGTTTTCTTGAGAAGTGCTTCATTCACGCGATCGTCAATGAAGAACGCGATGCAGGCCCTGGTGAACTGGTAGTTCATCACGGCGTCCCACATGTCGCCTTGGAGCCAGTGGGGAGCATCTTGCCAGACCTCGCCCACGATGTAAGTATCCGGGTTTGCCTTTTTGACAACGTGACGAAACTGGCGCCAGAAGTTGTCGTCTTCAATTTCATTGGCAACGTCCAGACGCCAGCCATCGATTCCGAAATCGACCCACTTTCGGCCAATGTCCCAGAGATATCTGCGAACCGCTTCGGTCTTGATATTGAACTTGGGAAGGGCCGGCAGATTCCACCAGGCATCGTAATTGGGTTTTTGATCGGGGCTGTAGGCGTGCAGGGGAAAAGCTCGCACGTTGAACCAGTCCAGGTACGCAGAGTCAGCCCCATTCTCCAGGATGTCGTGAAAGGCGAAGAATCCGCGTGAGGCGTGATTGAACACTCCATCAAGCATGATCTTGAACCCACGCGAATGCGCCTCGTCAACCAGGCGGCGGAGTGCGGGGTTGCCTCCCAGCATCGGGTCCACCTGCTCGTAGTCATGGGTGTGGTAACGGTGATTGGAGGCCGAGCGGAAGACCGGTGTGAAATAAAGCGCATTCACTCCCAGATCTGTCAGGTAATCCAGCCGCTCACACACGCCAATCAGATCGCCCCCCATATACCCCAGGTACGTGGGCGTGCTGCCCCAGGGTTGGAGATTCGAAGGCTTGGGCACAGTCACACTGCGTGCGAATCGATCGGGAAAGATCTGGTAAAAGATCGCATCGCGGACCCAGTTCGGGGTGGTTACTGCGCTACTCACGTCAAGTCCTGATTGAAGATTGGACAACCGGTGGCTGGCTCTTGGTAAGTCTTTGCTGCCTGGCCAGGTTGAGAAAAGATGCCACCGTTCTGAGATCTCAAGTTCGTTCGAGCTGTGCTCAGGAGGTCGTGGTGGTGAGGCAGGTCATTTTACCAGTAAGTGCCCAGCAGTACCTCGGTCAGGATTGCCTGGCCCAGCAGAAGCCGTACGGCCCAGATGGACAGTGATGGGCTAGATTCGTCCTGGTTTTCAACAAGCAGGGCTGCGGCTGGAATCACAACCAGTGGGACCAGGAAGAGCCAGATCCGTTCCACCTCCATGGTGTAAACCGGCAGAGCCGCGGCAATCAAGAGTGTGGCTGCGCCACTGAACAGGAAGGTGGTCAGGGAGCCGCCTTGTTTCAGGTTCACTCCGGCAAAACGGCTGGTTTGGCTCAGAGTTCCAAGGTAAAAGGCAGCCGTGGGGAGTCCCACACTGATGGCGAATGCCGATAAGTTCCCCACGGCCAAGATGCCATGGCGCAATAGTGATTCATGGCGGGTTCCAGACATGATCTTATGATCTTGCCCGATCGCTTTCTGGAGCATTTCAACCGGGTTAAATCCGGTCGTGGCCCAGAGGATCGTTGGGACAATCAGGAACGCCATCAAGGCCGATGCCCCTGCTGCCAGAGTGTCCACTCGGCGGTCTGGCTGGCTCAGGAGCCGCCAGAACCAGGCGATGGCGCAGAAGATTAGCACAATGGCCACCGAATAGGTCAGCAATGCGCCGGTGGCGGCCAGGCTGCCGGCCAGTAACCCCATTGCAATTGGCTTCTCCGTAAGGGCTAACCAGAAAGCCCAGAGGGTTGCAATGAGCACCACCATGAAGGGACCGTCCATGCACGTTGCCGTGAACAGCAGCACGCATGGGGTGGCCACAAATAGCGCCGTAGATTGGCGTGCGAGCGCAGGTCCGCCAATGGATCGGCCCAGCCCAAACACTAACGGAACGGCCAGTGTGGAAAAACCAATGGTCCCGAGTGCGGCGCCCCAGGGGCCTCCTCCTAGCAAACTGGCCAGCACCGACAGCAGTATGATGGCGCCAGGCGGGTGAACCCGGGCATGCATGGGAAGGCTGTCGAGCCGGTTCACGTAAGTGCCCAGGAATGTTTGGATGCTTTGGACCTGGTCAATGGCGCCAAAGTACTCAAGTTCGGGGCGTGAGACGTAGGGGGCAATCCAAACGCTGGGACCACCGTCAATGAGCGGGAGCGTGAGTGCAAGGGTGAGGAACCAGGCCATGAAACCAAGGATGGCCCTGAGGTCGCTCAATTTCTGACAGACTGCGGTCCGTCTAACCCAGCGAGTGTACAGGAATGCGCAGGCCAAGGGGGCGAGCAAGCCTGGCTTCAGGTGGGGATTCCAGTACGCATAAAGTGGAGTCAGATCCGGGGTCACCGCCCCAAGTGAAAAGCCGCCCTGCCGCATGAGTCCGGCAAGAGCCAGGTGGATCAGGAAGAATCCCGCGCCAGTGCACAGGCTCCAGGTTATGAGCATTCTGGGTGTTGCTTGACGGCTCATGGAGTTCAACACGGGCCAGGATTCTCAGCCGGTTTCCAGAGATCGACGGGCCTCGATGCCTGCGTCTGGAACGGCAAGTGGACCTTGCGCCCCTGCCCGGCCGAGGCATACGCTGCGAATAGCACCTCTAGTACGGCACGGCCGTCTTCGCCGGTAACGATTGGCGTTTGGTCGTCACGTATGCATTCCAGGAAGTGGGCAATTTCCTGGGGAAATCCGTAGTTCCAGGCTTCTTCATAGATGGTGTAAGACCAGCCGCGCGTACTGCCGGCTTTTTCAACGGCGTAGTCATAGCCTGTACGGCTATAGGTCTGAATGGAGTTGCCTTGGAGCAGGTCGGCGTAGGCAACCCCCTCGGTGCCTTGAATCTCGGCTCGGTCGTCCATGCCGCCAAGCTTGGTCCAGCTTTCTTCAGCAAGCGCCACGCAGCCCCCCTCGAATTCGAGCACGATCAGGGCATTGTCATCACCACGGGTTCGGTCGCCATGAACAAAGGTGTTCATCTGGCTGTAGACCGAAGTGATTGGCTGGTTCGCCAGCAGCCACCGAAAGAAGGCAATGGCGTGGCAGCCCATGTCCATGGTCACGCCGCCGCCCGATCGCTCGACGTTATAAAAATGGTCGGCGTGGGGGCCATCGTGTTTTTCGCTCTGCTTGAGCAGGGTTGGTTTCCCGAGTGCGCCTGAATCTAGCAGTTGTTTGAGGCGAACATATTTGGGGGCGAAGCAGAGTTCCTCGGCGTACATCAGCTTCACGTTCGCCACGCGGCACGCCTCGATCATGGCGTCGGCCTCGGCCAGATTCAGGCAGAGCGGCTTTTCGCAAATCACGTGTTTGCCGGCCTTGGCCGCCGCCAGGGTCAGTGGCGCATGGGTGTCGTTGGGTGAGGCAATGATCACCACATCAAGATCATCTGAGGCAATCAGCGTGTAGGGATCGGTCGACCAGCGAGCAACATCGAATCGTCTGGCAAAGGCTTCCGCGTGTTCGGCCGTGGGTGAGGCTACTGCACTCAGAACCGCGCCTGGAAACCGTTTCACGGATTCCGCGTGAATGCTGGCCACAAACTGGGAGCCAATAATTCCAACCCGAATCGCACGATCCATTCGTTATCTCCCGGATCGGCGCACGCCGAGGTTGACCGGCACCTTGAACCAGAACGGTTGTTCGCGATCGCCTCGAATTCTGAGATCTTCGAGATAAGGAATCACGTACTCGGGCTTGAGTTGGTCCTTGAACACGCTTTTGCCGTTCACCTGTACCTCGACCTTTTTCTCAAGGTCGAGTGAGAGCGGGCTGAGCCAGACGTCGAACACGGTGAGGCCGGCGGCATCGACGGTGAGCTTGTTCAGCACGTTATTTGCGCGAACTTTGATATCGGCCGGTTTGATGTTGCGGCCCATGGGGTCTGCCCCTTCTGGGCGGACCGTTCGGCCTTGGGCGAACTCCTTCACGACAATTCCATAGAAACGGTCGTCACCTTCGCGTGCGGTGACCATTTCAAACTGTTTGGGAGCCGGGTTCCGGCTCCTGCCAGACATCCATTCGAAGAGGGTGGGAATCTCTTCGGGGAACGGTTCCATGCCGCGGTTGAAGTACCGGTTATAGAGCACGTCCAGGTTTTTTTGAATCTGGGGTTTGGCCCATTGCTCAAACACGAGTTCGTTTTCACCGGGGGTGAGGTTCCCCTCAACAATGTAGAACGGCACCCCGGCCAGGTTGGGGCGGTATGGCCAGGCGTATTTGCCCGGCAGGCCGGCAAGCACGGAGACGCCAGCGAACAGGTCGGGGTGTGCAAGTCCGAAGTCCCAGGCCATGTTTCCTCCCTCAAGCATGCCTGAGAGATAGACGCGGTTGGGATCGATGGCGAACCGCCTGAACGCATCGCGAATGCTGAGCAATGCGGCGGCATGCTCATTCTCACTGTAGGTATAGGCCTGGGGCCCCGAGTCACGGTTGGGGTTGGCCCACTCTGGCGCAATCAAAATATAGCCGCGTCGAGCCGCCTCAAAGATCCAAGGGGCCAGGCTTGCGGTGGGAGTTTCTGGGCCATGCAGGACCACCACAGCCGGATAGCTTCTGAGCGGGTGATACTCTGGCGGCAGCCATACTGCGTATTCGCTGGGCTGTTCGGGGTTCGGGTCATCGAACACACGCACCACACGCGTTCGCTCGGGGGTTGCCAACCGGTCCTCATGCAGCGGCGGCCTGAGCCGTTGAGCGATGGCTGAGAGTGTGGGAATGGTGATCGGTCCAGGTTCCTGCTGGTTCCCTTCGCCAGACCGGCACCGCAGGTCTTGAAGTTGCTGGATCACATCTTCGCGAACACCGGTCTGGTCCTCGCGTGAACCGAGGTACTGGGTCATGAGCTCGCGGGCCGCCCAAAGTGCGTTGGCAGACTCTGAGTCCGAATTCGCGCGGTCAGGTCCCAGGGCCCAGCCAGAGAACGCCAGCGCCAGCCTTGCGGCTGGTGGCGTGCTGGGGTCGGCCGCTCGAAACGGTTCCAGCCGTTCACGAACCACTTCTGGTGCGCCCGCCAGGTCTCTAAGAATTTCCAGTAGCCGTGGTTCAATCGCCGCCCGTCCCTCCGCTGTCAGGGTATCGGCGGTTTGTTGCAGGCTCGATGCAAGCGCACGATCTTCCAGCGCTCTGGCTTGCGTTAACCGAGACTGGTTGCGCACCTCAACCTGGATCTCGGCCGGTACCCCTTCGGTGGGAAACGACTTGATTCTTTGTTCTACGCCCCGCGGTTGCTGGGCTTTTTGCCTGAGCGTGATCTCGGCCATCAACTTCCGGTTCTCAGCTTCCAGCACCAGCCCACGCACCGTGTTGATGGTCTCTTTGAGATCCGGGAAATCTTTTTCGAGCCGGTCGAGTTCCGCCTTGGCATCTTCATACCACTCGGCCTGGATCAGAAACCGACCCACCCGCAGCCGTTCGTCCTGATTCGTCCGATCCACTTTTGCCAGCAGGCCAAGCACCACCTCTTTGGGGATACGAGAGGTGGCCTCGCTTCCTTTCCAGAAGCCGTCGATTCCGCGATAGCGCACGGAGAACGGCCCGAGGACGTTAATTGCCTGGCTCATCTTCGTGGCTTTGCCAGACTTGGTCCCCACAAACGAGAAGTTCCTGCGTCCCAGGGGGTCCCAGGGCGTAGCTTCAATGGTATGGGCGAACGGCGGCATTTCTCCGCCATGCACCGTAATTGGCTGCACCAGCTCAAACCGTTCGGCCTTGGGGGCCGGTTCCGAGCGGTTCTCGGCAATCTTGCTGTCTCGCAACACCGTCTGCTTGAGCCCTTCGGGATCGAAGACATCAACCAGGGTGCCGTCCTTGGCGCTCAGTCCGATCAGTGTCATGCCGTCTTTGAGGCGAATGACGTCGGCATACAAGCCGTTGATCAGGCCAACTGCAACCAGCCCCGCGAGCCATCCGACGAGATTCGCCGGCCGACCGCAATGCGATGCTTTGGGCCTCATCTTCACCCTCCTCCTGGCGTTCGTTCAGGCTGACACTGATCGGACGTACCCAATGATACTGACATTCGGGAGCGATTCATGGGAATAGACTCCCACCGAGAACCCATTATTCAGGGTCAAGCGCTTGCAGATCTTTGGGAATGAACCGACCATCGATCCGGATCGGCTCGCCGTCAAACGAGATGGTTCCGCCTCCGTACTCGGGGCGCTGAATTTGAACCAGATCCCAGTGGATCTTGGATCGGTTGCCGTTATCGGCCTCGTCGTAGGCGTTTCCTGGCGTGAGGTGGAAGCTGCCGGCAATCTTCTCGTCGAACAGGATGTCACGCATTGGGTTGAGAATGCGTGGGTTGCAGCCAATCGACCACTCGCCGGTGAACCGGGCCCCTTCATCGCTATCAAAAATCCGTTGAAGCTGGGTAGAGTCTCCGGCCGAGCATTCCGCCCTGACGATCTTCCCCTGCTTGAATTCCAGTTTCACGCCATCGAACGGGCGTCCCTGATAAATGGTTGGGGTATTGAACCGGATTACCCCCTCTACGGAATCTCGCACAGGGGCCGTGAACACCTCGCCATCGGGAATATTGCAACGCCCTGCGCAGGGAACCACGGGAATTCCCTGGATTGAGAACCGGAGGTCGGTTTCTGGCCCCTTGATGGTCACCTCGCTGGCAGCCTCCATCCGTTTGATGAGCGGGCTCAAGGCTTTCTCAAGCTTCGGGTAGTCGATGTTGCAGACGTCGAAGTAGAAGTTTTCAAACGCGTCGGTGCTCATGCCGGCCTGCTGGGCCATGGCCGGACCCGGTAGCCGGAGCACGCACCACTTGGTGCGGGTGATCCGCCGATCAAAGTGGACCGGCTTCTGGTACCGGCGGTTGTAAAGTTCCATCTTATCGGCTGGAACATCCGAGAGTTCGTTGATGTTCAGGCTGCCTCGAAGCCCGAGATAGGCCTGCATCTTGTCCATGCGGAGGGTGTCAACTTCGGCCCAGGTTTGAATCTGGTCCTCGGACCCGTTCATCACCAGCTCTCTCAGGATCCGGTTCTGATAAGTGGCAACCAGCGGAGAAGCGCCCAGCCGGCTGGCGCCCCGCACCAGCAGCCTGGGCAAGGTATCGTCGGCCAGGTCAAAGCACTCAATCAGCACCCGTTCGCCCGCCTTGAGCTTCAGGGAATGACCAAGCAGGATATCGGCCAGGGTTTGCCAGCGAGGGTCGGGCATCCGAGAAAGCTCCGGGAGGCTTGGGGTATTGCGGCTCTGATACAGCGTGGAGTAACCTACGCCAGCCGCAACGAGGGGCATTTCCAACGTATGGACGCAAAGCCTGGTCTGTCCAGCAAGCCGGCGAACATCGTCTGGCCATCGAAGAAAGAGTCGCGCAATGAAACTCTTTGACCTCAAAGGAAAAGTGGCGCTGGTCACCGGCGGCAATGGCGGCATCGGGCTCGGAATTGCACGCGGCCTGGCGGCCGCCGGTGCATCGGTGGCCATCGTAGGCCGAAACCGGAAAAAGACAGCCGCCGCCGCCGGCTACCTGGCCGACTTCTTCCAGACCGGCGCACTCTCTCTTGTGGCCGATATCTCCAAAGCCGACCAGACCGAAAAGCTGATTCATGATGTCGTGGATCGGTTCGGACGGCTCGACATTGTGTTTAACAATGCTGGAATCAGTATTCGACGCCCCCCGCAAGACCTGACCCTTGAGCAGTGGCACGAGGTGATGGACGTAAACCTTACCAGCGCGTTTCTGGTGTCCAAGGCCGCGTACCCAGAGCTGAAGCGTCAGGGGGGTGGCAAGATCATCAACATTGGCAGCATGACCTCAATCTTTGGCGCAGGCTTTGCGCCGGCCTACGCCGCCAGCAAGGGGGGCATAGTCCAGCTCACCAAAAGTCTGGCGATTGCCTGGGCCCCAGAAAATATTCAGGTGAACGCAATTCTGCCCGGCTGGTTTGAAACCGAGCTAACCCAGGCCGCACGACAAGAAGTGCCCGACCTTTATAATCGCGTTTCCAACCGCATCCCCACAGGCCGATGGGGGAACGCCGAAGAAATTGCAGGCACCGCCGTTTGGCTATCGAGCGCGGCCAGTAACTACGTCACGGGAATCGCCGTGCCGGTGGACGGTGGTTACTCGTGCGCATTGTGAGAAGGCCGGCAGGTCATGTCCAGGTTCAATCTCCTTGGACATGACCCAGCTCCTCGCATTCATTTGGCTGCGGGCAACGTCCGGCACTCTGCTGGACGCACGTCATTGCGGAACTCAACGGCGAGAAGGCCGCCGATCGGCAGCCGAACCCGCGTTGTGCCTGGAAACTGCCCATCTCGGACCGAAAGCGTCTGATTGCCAACCACCAGCCCGATGGCTCGCATCGGCTTGACCGGCGTAGCGGCCCCATCGTCCGAGGTTCGAGCCAGCTCAATGTCGCGATACGCCACTGGAGCCGTGCCCAGGAACACAACCGGCTGGCGACCGCACCGCTGAAGATGAACCATGATTTGAGTCCCAATTTCGACCTGGGACATCTGGACCGGCAGCGCTGCTGAAAATTCGCCCATCAGTGCCGTGGCAATTTCCGTGCTGATCGAGCAGGCCTGACTGTAACCCATGAATTGCTGGAACGTGGGGCGGTGCGGCTTCAGAGTTACGCTGTTCTTGGCGTCCTCGCAACAACTGTCTGCTTCAGGGGCTGGGGCCGGCAGTTCCTCGGTCGTAAGATCCTTGACCCGGATGACTTCACCATCTGGAGCGATACCAAGCGAGGTGGTCAGACGCTGGCGGATCTCGTCGAGAATGCTTGTCGATACTTGATCCTTGGGGCACGAAAGCGTGCCTGCCTGCTCTGCTCCCTCGGAAAGTTGTTCCTCGCCAGAGTCGCAGGCATGAAGTCGGTCGGCGGAGGTAGCAGAAGCGGCCTTCTTGCCGGCAACCGTATCAGCCCCAGACTTGCTCTCGGACAAGGCTTTCCAGCCCTGGCCATCGTGAAACGTGCCGGTGATCCGGATCGTCCGTTGCGCGTGGTAGGTGGGGGCGAGTGAGAACGCGTCTGGTCCCGATGGGATGGCTGGACTTGAAGGAGATGGCAACGCGGGGCCTTGCTCGCCTGGTAAGCCAACTGGCAAAACGGTGTCGTCGCCTGGCGGCAAAGCGATCACATTGCCATCGGCATCGAGCGCCAACGGAAGCGACACGCTTGGCAGCGGTGGGGCGAAGTTGGCCACTGGATCGGTGGGCACAGGATACTTGTCAGCGAACGGGCTCACCGGCGGGTCGGGCGTAACCGGAGCCGGAGTGGCGTCAGCAGGCGCGGCTGGCGGCGGCGGAACCGAGTCTGGCGGTGGCGAGGACGCAGAGGGGAGAGTTGCGGTGTCTGGCGGTGGCGGTGCGGCGTCTGGTGCTAACTCCTGAGCAGGCTGCGTGCTCTGGATCTCTGGCTCTGGGGCTGGCTTCGCGCTCAGCGTATTCAACGCCAGGTTTACCAGCTCGGCCGTCCCCTGCCCCTGAGCAGGAATGATCACGACAATCGCTCCCTGGGTCGGTGCATTGATCACAATCGGGCTCACGGAGGTCGCGGCGCTCGGAGCGGCAGGTGGGCTAGCCGAAGCGACCCACTGCCCAGATTCGCCGATCGGCAGCGGCGGAGCCACTTTTTTGCGGTCGTTCAACGGCTTCTTGCCGCCCAGTGGCGTGTTCGGTGGCGTGGCCGCCAGCGTCATGGCCTTATCTGCTGGGGCAGAATCTACCGGCAGTACGTGCGAGGGTTCCGGTGTGATCACAGCCACCCGTTCCGTAACCACCGGCTTGTTTTCGCGCAAGACCGTGTGGATTCCAAGCGAAACAATGAGTGTATGTTCGTGAGGGATAAGCCACTCACCATCCACCTGACCGGTGGCCACTTCTGGTACCTGAATCTGGCCGTTGAGCCGGGTGAGTTGAACTTGGCCAGTGGCGTTCACCAGCTTGACCTGCTCACTGAAATTGTAAGTGACCATGGAGATCAGGTGAGACTCTTCCAGCTTCACGGCCGTGAGCACGCCGGTGGGCATTCGCTGGCAATGCGCCTCAACCGCAAGCGATTCTTGCCAGTAGTCCATGGTGGGCTTGAACATCAGGGCAGTTGCCTGGTCCACGGGCCCGTTGGCTTCACGCGTGAGATCGGCAATGTAAGGGTGCTCGGTGGTCTGCCTGACCGAACCAGAAATACCCCCTTCGCCAACCATTTTGGGAGCGAAGAGTACGCGGCTTGCTTTGCCTGCGATTTCAGACGCTGTATCCTTGGGAGCAACCCAAACGGTTGCGCGTCCAGGTCGATCGATCTGGGTGAGCCGTGCATGGAGACTGCTGCGCCATTCGAGCCCCTCCATCTCATGAACCTTGACCTGATATCCGATCGGCTGACCCGAGTCGATAGCCAGGCCATTTCCCAGTAAAATCAACGAAAGTAGTGCCACGCTCATCGGTTCGACCTCCCTCCCTGAAGGACGCGCCTGGATCAGTAGACCGGTCCAAGTCTGCGCGGCGAAGGATACGGCTTCCCCCCAAGACCGTCAATTCGGAACCCAAAGCTATCTATTTTGCCTGTTTTGCATAACCGCCCCAACTGAACGCCGGGCTGCCGCGTGTGGGGCTTACATTGATCAGGATACACGGCTACACTAGTGACGATTTGTCACGTAATTCCGTGGGACAACCATGCCGAATATCTTGCATGCCGCCGATATCCACCTGGATAGCCCGCTACGAGGTTTGGAGCAGTACCAGGGGGCCCCTCTGGATGCGTTGCGGGGCGGCACTCGGCGTGCGCTTGAACAGATGGTTGACCAGGCGCTTGAGCGACCGGCCGATCTTGTGGTCATCGCCGGCGACCTCTACGACGGTGACGGTGACGATTACGGCACGGCCTTGTTTCTTAATAGCCAGATGGATCGCCTGCATCAGGCGAACATTCCGGTTTGCGTCATACGTGGTAATCATGATGCTGTGAGCCAGTTAACTCGGTACCTGCACTGTCCGCCGAACGTGCATATTTTGACGGCCGACCAGCCGCAAACGAAGTTTTTTGATGAGATCGGCGTGGCGGTTCACGGTCAAAGTTTTGCCAGCCGGGCGGTGACAAAGAACCTGGCCATTGCCTACCCCAAGGCCGTACCAGGCCTGTTCAACCTGGGGATTTTGCATACGTCTGTGCAAGGTCGAGAAGGGCACGAAGACTACGCCCCCTGCTCTGTTGCGGAGCTGGTGGCGCGTGGCTATGACTACTGGGCGCTTGGGCACGTGCACAAGCCTGAAGATTTTTGTGAAGACCCGCTGGTGGTCATGCCAGGAAACCTTCAGGGTCGGCATGTAAGGGAATGCGGTCCTCGTGGTTTCGTTTGGATTGAGACTGCGCTTGGAGCCAAGCCCAAGCTGATCAAGAGTTATCTAGACGTGGTTCGCTGGGAAATTGTGAAGGTGGATGCCACGGGGGCGAGCGGCCTGGAGGAAGTTCTGGACCGTGCAGAGCGAGCGCTGGCGGGCACTGCGGAAACAGCAGGCGCGGCATTACTTGCCGCCAGGGTAGAGATTTTCGGACTGACCTCCGCGCATGGCAAGCTGGTGTCTGGTCGTGAACGGCTGACCGCGGAAATCAGGCGGTTGGCGGGCATGGTGCCCGGGTATCCGGTGTGGGTGGAGAAGGTGAAACTGGGGACCCGTGAACCGCGCCGGCAGTCTTTTGAAGAGGGCCCGCTGGGAACACTTTCGCAGGTGGTTGCGGATCTCCGGGCTCAACCTGCGGAGCTGGCCACGCTGGTGAGCCAGGCAATCGATGACATGCGGAAGAAACTTCCTCATGAGTTGAGCGAGGGGGATTTTGGCCCTCAGCCTGAAGATGAAGCCTGGCTTTCCGCGGTACTCGATCGTGCCCAGGCGCGTCTGGAAGCCGGCCTACTAGACGCGGAGGAGGTCTCTTGAGGTTCCTTGAACTGGATTTGCGAGCGTTTGGGCCGTTCCGTGATGTCAAGCTTGACCTTTCTGGCGGGCAACGTGGCCTGCATTTGATTTATGGACGCAATGAGGCCGGTAAGAGTTCCGCCCTGCGCGCCATTAACGACCTGCTGTTTGGAATCCCTCCACGATCCAGCGATGATTTTGAGGTTGATTATTCGTTGATGCGTGTTGGGGCCACGCTGGCCGGCGAGGATGGCAGCCGGTTTTCATTCTTGCGGAAGAAGACGAACAAGCCAGGACTTGTCGATCCGGAAGACAGCAAGCAGACGATTGACGAAACACCACTCAAGCAGATGCTGGGTGGTATCGACCGGCCCCAGTTTCAGCTTTTGTTCGGCCTGGACCAAGACCGCCTTCGGGCCGGTGGAGACGACCTGGCCAAAGCCTCTGGCAGGCTGGGCGAAGCGCTCTTTGGAGCAGGAACCGACCTGGCTCGCTTGCGACGGTTTCAGAACGAGCTTGAGAAGGAGTCGGAAGAGCTATTCAAGGCCGGTGGCAAGAAGCCCAGAATCAATGAGGCTGTCTCATTGCTTTCGGCCGCCAAAACAAATCGTAGTAGCATCGTGCTTAGCGGTGAGCGCTGGGACGGCCTGCGCCGGTCGCGTGCGGAAGCCGACAAGGCCGTGACGGCCACACACCTGGAGCTGGCGGAACATCAATCCCGGCTCGAACGGCTTCGCCTGTTCGATGACGCCACGCTGGACTTGCTCAGGCGAGCGGAACTTCGGGCCGAGCTGGCAACGTATGCCGATCTTCCCACGCTTCGCGCGGGCTTCTGCGAAGAATATGACGAGGCTGCCGGCACGCACCGCAACTCTGCCCTTCAGCACACGATCCTGGAAGCTCAGCGCCTGGATTTGCAGGCTCAACTGAACGAGGTTGTGGTTGACGACCGCTGGCTGGAATGCGAAGCCTCAATCGAGGCGCTCAGAGACTCGTGGACCGAATCTCGAACGGCGATCCTGGCCCTGGATAGCTTGCGAGCCCAGATGGAGACCGATGCCCGCGCCGTGGTCATTTGCCGTGAAAAGCTGGGGCTTCCCAGAGACGATGAATCACCTCGCCTGACCTCGGTTGCCAGGCGAAAAGTGGCACGATTGCTCACCGAGGCTCAGACCGCAACCGGTGACGTGGATCGCGCCAAGCGTGCTCATGATCGGGCGATTGGCAATGAGCAAAACGCCGTTCGGGTTCTCGAAGCGGCGCCGAGACCGGTACAACCCGCAGTTCTGGATGCGGCCCTGGCCGACGCAGAACTTCGACTGGTGGATCATGGCCGGGTAACAGAACTGGCGACCGATCTGGACACTGCGGAAACCCGTGTTCACGAGGCAATTGTTGCGCTTGCCCCTTGGACTGGTAAGCTTGAGCAACTGGTGCCGGGCCTGGTGCCCGACGAGGCCCGGCTCGCCGTTTTTCAGGCAGATTTCGCGGCCATTGATAAGAACGAAACCTCACTGGCTGGTGATCTCAAACGCACTTCCAAAGAGCTGAAACAGTGCGAGCAAGAGCTGGAAGCGTTCCGTGAAACGCTTGACGTTCCCACTGAGGTGGACCTGGAACAGGCGCGGACTCAGCGAGACAACCTCTGGAAATCGATCAGGTCGGCTGGGGTAGCTACCGCTGAACCTGTGATGATTTCTGAGTTTGAAGAGGCGATGAAACGGGCCGATCTTCTGGCCGATCGACTGCGTCGTGAGGCCGATCGGGTGGCTCGCAAGGCAAGCCTGCTGGTAGCCAAACGCGGTCATGAAGACGAGCAGGCTCGGCTTGAAGAACGACGCACGGACCTGGCTGACCAGCGTCGTTCCTTGCAGGAACGCTGGCTAGCCGTGTGGGAGCCGCTTTCGATCCATCCGGGAACCGTGGCCGAGCAGCGAGCCTGGTTAGCAAGACTGGAGACAGCTCGGACGGCTCGGACGAATGCACTGGAACTGGCGTCGAAACGAACGGCGATTCTTGAAGGACTTCAAAAGACCTCAAGGGTGTTGCTTGATCAGATCTGCATGCGTGCGTCTGAAGAATCGGCAAGCCTGGAAACGCTTCCCTTGCCGGGGCTGGTAGCGCGTGCTCGTGCGCTCGTGACCGCCGATCGCACTCTGGACCAGCAGCGCAAGACTCTGGTTGCAGATTTAGAGCTGGCCCGCGCTGCGGTTTTGGAACAAGCGTCTGCCCTGGAGTCTGCCCGCCAGGCGCTGAAATTGTGGGCCGAGCAATGGGCAGAGGCACTTGCCGCAGCCGGGCTGCCTCTGAACTCCGAACCAGGCGAGGCCGCCCCTGCCCTAGAAGATCGAGCCAATTACGACGCAGCCCGGGAAACGGCCGAGAAATCAGCGAAGCATTCTGAGGAGGCGGAGCAAAAGCTTGCCACGATCCGTGCGGAGGTTTTGCGCCTGAGTGTTTATCTGGGGCTCGAAAATGCTGATGCACCACTTGAGACCGTGGTCTCATCGCTCTCGGCTCGGCTTGTGCCCCAGCGCGAGGCGGCCAGTCGCAGAACGGATCGAAAGAAGCAACTCGCCGCCCTTGAAAAGCAGTTCGAAACCGCTTCCAGGTCATTGAAAGAGAGCCAGGCGAGGATGGACGCCCTGGCCGCAGAGGCTGGTTTTGGGGCGCTGGAACTACCAGGCTTGGTGGAACGCTTGAGGGCCAGGATGGGGTTACAGGTAGAAGCCCAGGCGGTGGAGAACCGTCTCCGCGCCGTCTCCAAGCGATTGACCGTTGATGAACTGGCAACGGAAGCCGAGGCCGACGACTCAATGACCCGCGCAGGCCGGATCGCAGATTTTCAGGGCCAGATCCAGGAACTCCAGGCAAGGCTAGACCTGCTCAATCAGCGGGTGGGTGAAGATCGCAAGGAAATGGAATTGATGGAGGCCTCGGCCCGGGGCGGAAAGAGCATCGAGGCGGCCGGCGCAATCCAGGATCTGATCGCTCGTATTGGGAATGAGGCCGACCACTACGCCGAGCTTCGGATTGCCTCAGCCATCCTGAAACGCGCACTTGAAACCTACAGGAAGCAGAACCAGGGGGGGATCCTGGAACGGGCCGGCCAGATTTTCGAGCAATTGACGGGCGGCTCGCTGGTAGGGCTCGATTCACATGAAGAGGACGGCGCCTTGGCCCTGATCGGACTTCGGCCAGGGACCGGACAGCCATTGAGGGTCCGAGAAATGAGCGAAGGGACCCGAGATCAGCTTTATCTGGCCCTCAAGATTGCCAGCCTTGAAGAGCATCTGCGCTCTGGACCGGTACTGCCCCTGGTGCTTGATGACGTGCTGGTAAACTTTGATGATAGCCGAGCCCGAGCCACTCTTCAGGTGCTTGCAGATCTCTCCAAGAAAACCCAGGTTCTCTTGTTCACGCACCATGCACACTTGCGAGACCTGGCCGAAACCTGCCTGCCCGCAGACTCGCTTTATGTCCGTTCTTTGCGGGGTGACTGAGTTCCCTGGGCGATCAGGCGTATCAACAACTGCGCCTATTGAGCGTGTCGGAGAAAGATAGAATCCAGTTAAAGCCGTACGGGCAATTCTGATCTGCATTACCCACAACTTGGCCAAGCGGTTGAGCTAAATCACAAGTCCAAGGCGCGGGCCTGGACGTTACGCTATTGGGACCAGAGCCCGCAAAAAGCGGCGTACGCGGTACTCCTCTTAGCCCGACGCGTGAGCTTGGAAGTTGCGCTTCCTGGGGTTTTGCTGGGCACAACGCCTACAATATTAGCGAGACGCGTGAGCGAGTGGATCTCGTTCGGTTTCTCTTCTCCGAACACGAGCCCGAAGAGCGAGCGAGTGGATCGCTTTCGGTTTCCCAAGAAGGGCACTGCGGCAAACGAGGCTGAATTCCTCACGTGCCAGTCATTCCATAAGAAATCCACTCCCAGGCGCTCGCAGCACGGTTCAGGCGCAGAACCGCTTTTGCCGCACTGCGGGAGAAGGTTGGCCAAAGGCCGGATAGGGGGACCGGGCCGAGCTTGCACGCGTGGGCGAAAATGCGTAGCCCGTTTTTCAGACCGAACCGCGAGCGCAAGTGAGCGACCCACTCAGCAAGACCCTTTAGGACCGCGAACACCAGGTTATTGGCCTGCAATCAAGAAACTCCAAGGCAATCAACCCGGTGTTCTTGGCCACGTGAACACCTTTCAGATTGCCCCGTCACTCTCGTTCCGGGCTCTGAAAGAGGCCATACTCGCATGCGATCAACCCGGTGTTCTTGGCCACGTGAACACCTTTCAGATTGCCCCGTCACTCACGTTCCGGGCTCTGAAAGAGGCCATACTCGCATGCGATCAGCCCGGTGTTCTTGGCCACGCGAACACCTTTCAGATTGCCCCGTCACTCACGTTCCGGGCTCTGAAAGAGGCCATACTCGCATGCAATCAACCCGGTGTTCTTGGCCACGCGAACACCTTTCAGATTGCCCCGTCACTCACGTTCCGGGCTCTGAAAGAGGCCATACTCGCATGCAATCAACCCGGTGTTCTTGGCCACGTGAACACCTTTCAGATTGCCCCGTCACTCTCGTTCCGGGCTCTGAAAGAGGCCATTCTCGAATGTGATCAACCCGGGTGTTTCTGGACCTCTAGCGGCCATGGAAGAGATCCACACGCTCGCGCTTCGGGCTCGTATTGAAGAGTAGCAAAGAGATCCTCGCTGGTGCTTCGGGCTTGAATCGGATACCAGAGCGCAGCGGTTGGACGATTGTCTGGCACAAGCTCAGACCGAGCCCCCAGCCTCTGGTACCCGGCGGGCAAGGGAACTCCCTTTTCGGTTTCCTGGCTGAGACCCGTGCCATAACCGGGGGCGCTGTTGTAGAATTCTGAAATCACTCGCAAGATCCGCCCAGCAGGAGACAATCACCAATGCCAACCCCAGACGAACTCTACGAAGAAGCGATCTCACTCCGCGATGCCGGCGACCGGCCCGCCGCCATTGAAAAGCTTAAAATTGCCGTTGAGGCCGATCCAGCTTTCACCATTGGCCACGGCTTTCTGGCCAAGCTCTACGCAGACCAGGCTATGGCCGAAGATGCCATCCGGCACGCCTTGCTCGTGGTCGAACTGGAGCCTGAAGATACCTTCAGCTACACCGCCCTCTCCGTGATCTATCAGCGTTGCGGACGAATTCCCGAGGCTGAAGAAGCCAAGGCCCGTGCCTATTACAAGCAGATGGGGGTTGAGTAAGACTCTACCACCACCATGAAGCTCAAACCCACCGCGTTTGGATCTCTTGCCTGCCTGGCCCTGGCGGTTTCCATGAGCCCTGGATTCGTCCAGGTCTCACGGGCGAGTGATGTTTCTGACTGGCTGGGCAAGAACCTTGAGAGCCTTGTCAGCGTTTATCGAGACCTGCACGCACACCCTGAACTCTCGTTCCATGAAGAGGCCACAGCCAAACGGTTGGCCGCCGAATGGCGGGCGGCCGGGCTGAGTGTAACCGAGGCCGTTGGCAAGACCGGCGTGGTGGGTGTGCTCAAGAATGGTGAAGGGCCTACGGTTCTGGTTCGGACCGACCTGGATGCCCTCCCGATCACCGAACAGACCGGCCTGCCCTACGAAAGTAAGGTCACGGTTAAAGACGACGAACGTGGTGAAACGGTGGGCGTTATGCACGCGTGTGGGCATGATGTCCACATGACGGTCCAGGTGGGGGTGGCACGCTGGCTGGCCACGCACCGCGATCAATGGAAGGGGACCGTGGTTTTTGTGGGGCAGCCGGCTGAAGAGAAGATCAGCGGGGCCAAGGCCATGCTGGCAGACGGCCTGTATTTGCGCTTTCCCAAGCCAGACTATGCGCTGGCGCTGCATGTGACCAATGACCTGGAAACTGGTCAGGTTTCGTGGGTTTCGGGCCCGATGATGGCCTCGTCCACCTCGGTAGATGTGACCGTTCGCGGCAAGGGGGGGCACGGAGCCGCCCCGCATGAGACGGTTGATCCCGTGACCATGGCGGCGTTACTGGTTTTGGACCTGCAAACGATTGTCAGTCGAGAGGTGCGGCCGATCGACCCCTCGGTGGTCACCATTGGCTCAATTCATGGCGGAACCAAGCACAACATCATTCCCGATGAGGTCAAGCTTCAGTTGACCTTGCGTGCTTACCGGGAAGATGTGCGTCAGCAGTTGATTGATGGAATCCAGCGCCGTGTTGACGCCCTTTCCACGGCGCACCGGGCACCGGCCGGGGTGGTAACCCTGCGTGAATCGACCCCGCCCACGGTCAACACGCCAGCCCTTGTGGATCTTGTCTTGCCCGCGCTCAGGGCCGAGCTTGGAGACGCCAATATCACCGAGGCGGAACCACGCATGGGGGCCGAGGATTTTGGTCTCTATAGCCAGGACAACACGCCCATCTTCATGTTCTGGCTTGGCACCGTGAATCCCCAGGTAATGGCCGACGCTATTCAGCACGGCACCCGCCCGGCCGCCACCCATTCACCCAAGTTCGCCCCGGATGCTCCGCCCTCGGTAGCAACCGGGGTTCGAGCCATGACCGCGGCCGTTCTCAAACTTTTGCCAGCCAAGTAAGTCACAGTCTCCTCGCGGTTCATCCTTGGATTGCCCATACAACAGCCTGGACAGACAGCCGAGGGCGGCTGTCCCCGATGTGCAACCCAATGCGTGAACCACGAGCGTTTGCTCGTGTGGCGTTTGCCTTACTGCGTGACCTGCGCTGGATCTCTCTCACTTGCCAGAAAGAGTCTCACTCATGTTTGAGCCTCCTTATGTGATCAATGCGGTTGAGGAGATTCCAAGCCCATCGCTTGTGATCTTCCGTGATCTGGTGGTTCAAAACTTGGACACCATGGTCCGGCTGGCCGGAGATCCCAAGCGGCTGAGGCCGCATGCCAAAACTCACAAGATGCCGGCGATTATCAAGATGCTGGCGGCCCGAGGGGTTCATCAGCACAAGTGCGCCACGCTGGTTGAGGCAGAGATGATCGCCAAGGCCGGCGGGCAGGATGTGCTGCTGTCTTATCCTCTGGTCGGTCCTAACATCAAGCGGTTCGCGCGCCTGGTTGCGGCTTATCCCGATACGGTTTTCAGAGCCACGGTTGATACACAACAGGCGGCCCAGCACCTGGCCGAGGCCGCGCGAGCCACAGGCCTGAAGAAACCAATTCCCACGCTGGTCGATCTGGACGTGGGGATGAACAGGACCGGTATCTCACCACTCGGAGTGTTGCGGGTGGCTCCGGTAATCTGCCAGCTTCCCGAACTGAGTTTTGATGGCCTGCATGTTTATGATGGCCATGTGCGGAACGATGACCTGGCGACCCGTACCGAGATTGCCAGGGGGATTGAAGAAGAGGCTGTTACCGCCCGTTATATCCTGCAAGATCAGGGATTCACGGTGCCACGTATGATTCTGGGCGGGACCCCCACATTCCCGATTCATGCGTCTGCGCCTCACGACGCTATGGAATGTTCCCCCGGAACTACGGTCTTCCATGATCACGGCTATGCAAGCCGGTATCCAGATCTCCCCTTCACGCCCGCTGCGCTCATTCTGACCCGGGTGATCAGTCGGCCTGGTCGGGGCAAGGTTTGCCTGGATGTTGGCTCCAAGGCGGTTGCCACCGATCCTGCTGGCGATCGTTTACGGTTACTGGGCATTGGGGAGTACGCTCTAGGCCCTCAAAGCGAAGAGCATCTGATCGTTGAAACTTCGGCCGCTTCAGACCTCACGCCCGGCACACCTCTGCTGGCCATTCCTACCCATATCTGTCCAACGGTGGCCCTGCACCGGCGGGCCTACGTGGTCGAAAATGGCCAGGTGATCGACCACTGGGATGTCACGGCCAGCGACCGCTTGATGACGTTCGAGATTCCTTCAGGCCAGTAACGTGGGCCACTATTCCGCAAGATCGGGCTGGGTCTTGCGGAATACGGTTTTCATGCAATTATGGATATCCCTCGCCGCACTTCAGCGCAAAACTTGTGAAAATCACCCATGGTGGTTCACACTTGGGTTGCACACAAACACCACCCCAAGAGACAGCCAAGGGCGGCTGTCTCACATGTGCAACCCACGCATGACATCATGGGCCTATGGTGGATCGCATGGCTTCAAGCTTTGCTCGGCCGTTCGCGATTGAGCGCACTGGCCAGATCGTCTGGACGTTGGGTGCCAATCAGAATACGACTGCCATCAGACAGCACCACGCGAACAGCGCGGTCTCCTCTGGCGGTGAAGATCACCTCGCCATCGGCCATTTGGCGATAGCCCCAGAAACCGTGATCCTGCCAGGCGTTGTATCGCACAATCTCAACATGTTCGATTTCAGCCAGTGGAATCGAACGGCGAAGGGTGGGCACCCATCCAAACCAGAGGTTCAGCCTACCTGGTAGCAGTTCGGTGGTCATGTGCAGAACGCCGGTCACCAGCACTGAGGGCGTAACAACGCCCATGAGCAGGTACAGTGGAACCTCTAGCTGCCTCAGGTTTTTGAGTCCTGGAACCGCTTCCTTGAGCGAGTCTCGCTGGGTTTGCAAGGCACCAAAACCGAGCAGCAACAGACCTAGCAGAAGCGCGTAAACCCACCAGGCAAAACTCTGTTCCTCTCGATAGACCGCCATGGGCGGGCCGGTGAGCGCAACCGACATGCTCAGGCCCCCTCGACGCTCGTTGAGGGTTTCACCTGCTCCAAGAGCCTCAAGAGGGCCTGCCGGCCAACATCGGCCACCCGATCCGCCGGCACGTCCCAGAAGGCGGGATTGGTGACTTCAAGTGAGATTGCGCCGGTGTACCCGATGTTCTGGAGATGTTCCAGAATGGGGACGAGCTGAAAGTCTCCATCGCCAGGCAGCACCCGATCCGAATCTTTGGCCAGTTCGCGAGGTGTCCCTATTAGGTCACTCACCTGAACCAGGGCAAGATTCTGAGGCTGAAGGTAGGCGAGGTCCTCAAACTTGCTGGGCCCCGTGTAGTAATGGAATAGATCCAGGCAAACGCCAAGGTTTTCCTCACCGGCCTGTGTTACCAGCGCGAGCGCCGTGTCCAGGCTGGTGCAGAACGCGCCGGTTTTGGGAAACTCAAGCGCCAGGCGAACGCCATACGGCTTGGCAGCCTGGGCCGCGGCCGCAAGGCTATCAATGGCGCGTCCCAGGCAGGCCTGGTCTGGCTCGGCATTAAAGTCTGGAGCAAGGACCAGGACCGGAATTTCAAGTGCCTGGAGTATCTCCAAACGCTGCTGGTAATGCGTCCAATGCGATTGTCTTTGCTCACCCAGCGAGGTAAGCAGTCCCCCCTGGTAAGAGGCGGCCTGCACAGCCAACCCAAGATCGGAAAGTCGCTTGCGGGTTTCTTGGGTCGAGGTCGTTTTGAGGTGAACTTCGATCTTGGTCAGCCAAAGTTCAACGTTTGTCCAGCCGGCCCTGCTCCAGGCTTCTAGCAGTACATCGAAAGGAGTCGAAAGGCTCGTGGCTTCGCTGATGCAGGGAATCATGCAAGATCCATAGGTCAGAATGTGTTGCCCTGGGCAAAAATGCCAAGGGTCGGCTGCACATCAATGGAAGCAGCCAGGCGGCGCTAGTTAAGCAGGCCGCCATGGCTGTAGGCAAAGCGTTGGTTAACCCGCGCGAATCAGCTTACGGCCGGGACGGTCAGATCTCCATCGATCAAACCGCGGAGTGTGGACTCAGCCTGGTTAATTGGCACACGCCACTGCACGCAGCGGTCGCGATCTCGGAAGGTCACGGTGTCGTCTTGCAGGCTCTGGCCATCCACGGTGATGCAGAACGGCGTGCCGGCCTCGTCTTGCCTGCGATAACGGCGACCCACAGCCCCCTTTTCGTCGTAGAACACGGCGAACCGCTTGCGTAACGCGTGATAAAGCGCCTCGGCCTTCTCTGGCATCCCTTCTTTTTTGACCAGCGGCAAGATGGCGGCCTTGATCGGAGCGAATCGCGGATGGAACCGGAGCACGGTGCGGATCTCGCCGCCTACCTGGTCTTCGGTGTACGCTTCGCACAGGAAGGCAAGCGTGGCGCGGTCGGCACCGGCTGAAGGCTCGATCACGTGCGGGGTGATCCGGGCCTTGGACTCCTCGTCAAAGTAAGTCAAATCCTTACCGCTGAACTTCATGTGCTGGGTGAGGTCGTAATCACCACGGTGGGCAATTCCTTCCAGCTCACTCACGCCAAACGGGAACGAGTACTCGATATCGGCCGTGGCCGTAGAGTAGAACGCCAGCTCGTCTTTGTCATGGTCACGCAGTCGCAGCCGATCGGATTGCAGGCCGTGCCGTACATACCAATCAAACCGTTCCTTGCGCCAGTAGGCGTACCAGTGAGCGGCATCCTCGGGCTTGCAGAAGAATTCAATCTCCATCTGCTCGAACTCGCGAGACCGGAACGTGAAGTTTCGGGGGTTGATCTCGTTCCTGAAGCTCTTGCCTACCTGGGCAATCCCGAACGGTAGCTTCACGCGGCCGGTATCAACCACGTTTTTGAAGTTCGCAAAAATCCCCTGCGCGGTCTCGGGCCGCAGATAAGCGGTGGCCGAGTCATCTTCCAGTGCCCCAACAAAGGTGCGGAACATCAGGTTGAACGAGCGTGGCGGGGTCAGCGTGCCGCGATCGTCGGTGGAGGGGCCGATCACTTTTTCACGGTCAGCTTCAGGAAGCTCCAGGTAGGGAACGATCTGAGGGGGCTGCTCGGGCTTCCCAAACTTCTTGGCGAGCTTGGCGGCCTTCTTCTCAGGAATGGCCGAGGCGTCTTCGGGGCTGGCGCCCAGGCCGGCCAGCCAGGCCTCGGCCGGTTCGCCTTTGTGATTCACCTGGGGGAACAGGTAAATAAAGACGTACATCTGGTCTGCCCGGTAGCGTTCCTTGGTGGCCTTGCAGTCAACCATGGGGTCACTGAAACCGCCTAGGTGGCCCGATGCTTCCCAGACCTTGGGGTTCATGATGATCGAGCAATCTAGCCCGACCATGTCATCTCTGCGCTGGACAACATCTTGCCACCAGGCGTCTTTGATGTTGCGCTTCAGTTCAACGCCCAGCGGACCGTAATCCCAGAAGCCGTTGATACCGCCGTAAATCTCACTCGACGGGAAAATGAAGCCACGTCGCTTGCAGAGGCTGACCAGCTTTTCCATATCTTCGAGCATCGACTCATCCTTTTCTTCGACTGTGGGCGCGGCCTTGGCGTGGGCCGACCCCAGGGATCATCGTGATGGGCTGCGTGGGAATGCAACAGTCTGCGAGCCGACCCACACAAGCGAAGTTTCTATTCTCTCGAAAACCGGTCGATTCGTGTAGTGCAACGGCCAATCCGGGAGTTTTACCAGAACTGACGCCAAAATTTTCAGGTTACCCGGACCCGTGGCTGGTCTGGCTGTACTCAACCGCCAAGCCTGAAAGCCCTGCCCGCCTGAGAATCTTGTTGACTGGGTCCAGGTCATGCTTCAGATTCAAAGCAGTATTTTACTCTGACCGGTCATTTGATCCGGGAGCATCGCCAACCATGAAGTTCAGCGGGTGCGATCGTATTTGGTTCAAGATGCTGGCAACGGTGGTATTTTCAGCCTCTGGGCTGTGGGGTCCTGGCGGCCCAACCGTAACCGCCCAAACTCAGGTACCACAGAAAACCGATCGGCCAGTTGAGGCTCCTGAGCCCGACGAGGCTGAACTGGCCAAACGCAGGGCGGAAGCTCAAGTTCAAAGGGAAATCCTGGATAAGACGCTTCCCAAGCTGGATTCGATCATTCCCGAACCCGAGGTTGCAGTTCCAGAGGACCCCCCGCCGCATGAAGGGGCCTGGTTCAACTTCCCTTTGCGGATGAATCCGCCAGACCTGCTTCTGGTCGAGGTTCTGGAGGCACTGCCTGGCAGGCCCATTACGGGAGAGCGTCTGATCCGCCCAGACGGTACGATCACCCTGGGTTTTTACGGAGATCTTCAGGTGCGGGACCTGACATTGCCCCAGTTGAAAATCAAGGTCATCTTGCAACTGCGTAAGGTTTTAGATGATGAAGCGTTGGGACTTGTGGGCGAAGATACCCAGGGAAATGCCATCCTGATTCAGCCCCAAGATTCGGATCGTGTTTTCGTGGACCTGGCCTCTTACAACGGCCTGACTTACTACATTCAGGGGGACGTGAATGCCCCTGGTCGTTTGCCTTGGACCGGGCATGAGACCATCCATGATGCTTTGATTCATGCGGGACATCTTGGCCCGCTCGCGGATCTCTCGGATATCAAACTTTACCGCCCTGCGCGTGGGGCAAAGCCGGCCAGGACCTACAAGATTGACTATCAGGCGATTCGCCACGGAGATAAGCAGGCGAATCTTCAGATTTTCCCGGGCGATCGGATTGAGGTGGGGCGCGCAGCGATCGTGAAATCGACGATCACTTTGGATCGCGTGGCTGCTCCCCTGAACACCTGGGCCCAAATGGTGCTGCAACTCGGCCTGACCATCAAACATATGGACCAGGTCATCGACAAGGCCGGGCTCTCGCCCGATCAGCGTCGCCAGGTTTACGCGGAGTTGCTCCAGTTCCTGGTTGATGCCGCCAAGGGGGATGGGCAATCGGTACCTGATACAGAGGCGATTCGCAATCGGCTTGGCAAGGTGCTTGGGCCGATCCTGGAAGCCGCGCCCCGGTCAAAATCTCAGCCCGGTTCAGAGTGAACCTGGCAGCCAGCAACAGCCCGGTACCAAAACGCCAGAGAGCCACCCAATTGGCGGCTCTCTGGTCTGCAACAGTATTAGGTTTCAGGATTTATCTCCTGAAACTGGGTGGTCACTTGGCCTCTTCGACCTTGCCTGCTTCGCCCTTGACGGCTTCGCCGCCCTTTTCGATCAGTCCGCCGGTGGCTTCAACGCCCTTGCCGGCAACCTCGGTGGCCTTTTCTACGCCGCCGCCAACCTTCTCACTGGCGCCCTTCACGGCTTCGCCAGCCTTCTCCAGGCCGACCTTTTCCAGACCTTCGCCAGCCTTCTCGGTGACAACTTCAGCGGCCTTGCCAGCCTTCTCGGCCGAACCTTCGATGGCCTCGCCACCCTTCTTGACCAGTTCGCCCGTCTTTTCGATTCCAGTGCCAACGCCCTCTGCGACCTTGGCCCCTTCCTCGCCACAGCCAGCCACAAACAGAGCCGTTCCTGCCAATGCTGCCATCCAGCGTCGATTGATCATCGGTGATCTTCCTTCTGTTGAAAAACAGGGTCGCAGGTCCACCTGCAACCCATCAAGTACTCTCCAGGCGAGCGAGCCGGACCTGGTCCGCCCATCGCGCAAGATCCCGCAAGCAGGACTTATCGCGATTCCCCAAAACGGGGGGAGTTCATGGCTGACTTCGCGTGCAGTTTTCTCCGGAATTCAGACGAAAAACATCGTTGGGTCTGGAGGATGCACGCAAAGTCGGCGTATCTTTACCAGTCGCTCTGGACTCCAGAAGGAATCCAGCCTATGTACGTGTTTTAAAGCGTTGCTGGCCAGACCGAACGAACATTCGGTCTCTGCAAAGCGGACTTCATATTAACCAGGTCGACCCGGTTGAACGAATGATTTCTGTCGACCTTCCAGGGCGTGTTCACATTGTGTCTTGGGCTGCTTCGGAGTCTGTGGTAATTCGGACCTCCATCCGGCTGGTGATCTTCTTCAATTCCGACTCCTTGGCGTCGATCCAGAGCACATTGTCCAGTACGTAAGACTTGGGATGACCGTAGATGTGCAAGACCAGCCTGCCGGAGCCCAGCAGGGCGTACTCCAGAATGTCTGGAATCTCTTTGTCGAACTTCAGGTTGGTGGTGGGAAACCGCTCAAGGTCACTGAATGGGCCGTGGTTATGCAGGATCTCGTTGGGCAAAATCACCCAGTAATCCAGGTAGCGGGTGGCATAGATAATTCCCAAGGTCACCAGAATGCTTAGCGCAATGATCAGGTAAAACTGAGCATTGGCCACGGCAAACACCCGTTCGAGCAAGCTGACGAATGGGGGCACAATGTTGAAGTAGACGTTCACGTACAGGCTCAGAAAGAGCAAAGCGGCCGCCCCCAGGATTAACGCGATAATAGTGAACCGCGGAAAATCAATCGACATGATGATGAGGTTCAGGAAAAACACGGTAATGAACAGGAACCCCGCCAAATTCTGTGGCGAGGTGAACCGGCGAACCGGCCTCACCGTGGTGGAGACTGCACCTGGGGCCGCCGTTTCACTTACTGGTTCCGCCTTGACCTCGCCAGCCGCTGGGGCGGCTGACACCTTGGTGGGATCAAAGGTCTTATTGCCGCTACCGATCATCACAACGGCCGAGATCAAGGCCGCCATAAAAGTCGGCCATAGAAAGATGGTTTTGGGGTAAGTGAAAATCCGAACGCCCCGGTGTGGAAGCGAAGCCGAAGAATTGCCTATCTTGTCGCTCGCCATGATTCAGCAAACTCCCAGGTTCCAGGCGCAGGATTGTAAATGGCGAGACTGTTTGGCGGCCAACCCGCCTGGCAAACTCTCGACATACCCCCTACGAATCGTAACTCCCGGCGCAAACAGGGTAAAGCGGCCAGGGACTCGTTCCTGCTTTGATTCTACGCAATCTCAGCTCAAGTTATTCGTCGCTCATGCCACAATATTTGGCAAAGGCTTTCGCCGGTGGCGTCAGAACCGTTGTCTGGAATTTCCTGAACCTCAGCAGGCCCACACCCAACGATAGGATCAAACAAATTCCCATCGTTTCGTTTGGACCAGCCGATGATTGGCGGTTCACGGTTGAGCGGCGATTTGGGTTTGCATTTCCGCTCAACCGCTCGGCCAAGTCGTGCGTTTCGCAAATCTGAACCACCCAATTCCCGCCCTCAATTCTGGCCCAACAGCGTTCCGTCTTCCGGGCGACTACTCTCGTTGCTCAGATGGGCCCATTGCACCACCAAAAAAATGTAAGCCACTTCCCAAAACTCCGTGGGGCCCGGAACAGGACCGGTTTTCATAGGTAATTCGCCAGAAATTGTGGTTTCGAAAAAGACTGACAGGCTATTGGGTTTCGGCGATTTCTTGGCCATATCCCGCCGTTGATGCTGGCGGATACTGGACGATCGGCCGTTTCCGGGTTAAATTAACTTTGCTTTCGGGTGCAAACTCAAAAGTCGACCGGGTAGCTCAGTCGGTAGAGCAACGGACTTCAAGTGTCTGGCCAAAAGCTAGATTGCAAAGGAGCCTCATACGGGAAGAATTCGAACCGTATGAGTGGACATCGCAGTTTGCTGGGACACCCTGAGAGCCCCCACACAACAACGTCGCCGGTAACGGCAAGCGTGATTGTTTGAAAAGCTGGGGGATTGGGTAATCAGCAGGCAAGGGAGCGGCAGATTGTCGGTTCCAGCCTCAGAGACTCGACGCGGTGCGCCTGTGATGGCGAAGGTAGAGTCCAGACCTCAACGTACGAAATCTAGCTTGGTTTCTGCGGTCGGTGAAAGTCGATGAGGCAGGTTAATCCGTTGGTCGTGGGTTCGAGCCCCACCCCGGTCACTCAAGGTGATCTGAACCCCGTGAGATTCACGGGGTTTTTTTTATGCCTGCTGGTTTCGCGGGCCTGACCGCTGTCGCATCGCCTGTTAAAACGTGACGATCAGGCGGCGTTTGCGGAATCTCCGAATCTTTCTCAAGGATCTGGTCTCACGGACCCGAATGAATAGGACGGATGTTATGCTCCGGCCGGGAGTCGCAGCTTGCGAGCCTGGTGGACGGATTCGGGGTCAATACACACGCCGGGCTCATTCGCTCTTGGTCCAAACTTGAGCGATGGGCATCGTCTGGGGAGCTGGAACGCTCATGTCTGAAAGCCGAAAGAATAGCCGGGCCGTCCGGCCGCTGGCGGAAGCTCTCGAGACTCGTCAATTGCTCGCTGCAAGTCTCAAGGGCGTGGATCTCTCTGGTAATCACTGGCTGCTCCGACTGAGCGGGCCAGGAGACCTGAGCGTGACCCAGCAGCCCAATACCGCCAATCCAAACGGCGTTCCGCTGGGGACCCCCGGGCTTATTGATACGATTACGATGACCGGCACCGACCCGCTGCACTCCCGCGTTTATGGCAAGGTCACCCAGAAAGGGTCCGGAAGCGACGGGCGGGTCTTCTTTGCCCACATGACCCAAATTGGTGGAATTTCTCCCAACGTCTCCGGTGCCAACCTGGGACTCAAGCTCATTGATATGCCGGGCTTTTATCTGGGCCAAACCAGCACGTCGACCACCGCCACGGAACCCAATATCAGCATCCCCCAGGGGGTGATGACCTTCCGGTTTGGCGGAGCAGATACCACTTATACTCCAACCGGCGGCACCCCCCTCAACCAGAACGCTAACGCCGATACCTTCGTGATCAACCTTGGGCTCCCTTATAGCTGGGGAACCAGTATTGTGGTGGATACGGTAACCACCGATGCCCAGGCTGCCAGCTCCTCAACAACCTCGCCCACGCAAGACGGTGTGGAGTTCCTGGTTGCCGGCCGCATCAACACGTTCCAGGCGAATCAGATCAAGGGGAATTCGCAGTTCCCTTCCTCTGGGTTCCTGGGCGGCGGCGGAACGATTGTGCAGGCCAATCAAGAGCAATTGCGGGCGCTGGTTGGGCCTATTGGGTTTGTCCAGGTTGGTGGCAACGCCACGAACTTCTCGGTTCAGACCGAGGATAAAATCTCCAACTACTACGTGGGTGGAATTACCAATAACGTGCAGTTGCTCGCGGTTGCCGGTTCCAGGACCGTGGAATTTGGCAAGGGGATGGACTCGGTAACCATCTATACGAATTCGATCGACACCCTTCAGGCCAATGCCGGTGCCGTGGGCTCCAACGTCACGTCTGGTCAGCAAATCAAGCGGGTGACAATTGGCGGCGATGTGACGAACACAAACATCCTGGCCGGCTATGACCAGAAGCTCTCAACAATCTTCTCGAACCAGTCCGTGCCCACCACGTTCAACGCGCAATCGACTGCGGCTATCAAGAACGTGCTCATCGGCGGCTCGATCAAAGACTCGATCTTTGCGGCGGCGGTTCAGCCTTCCAATGGCGCGTATGACAGCCCGCAGGCGATGTTCTTCCCGCACAGCTACATCCATGCCAAGGTCGAAGGCACCATCGACAACTCCACGGCAGCACCAGACAAGCCGAAGCAGGCGTTCTTCGCCAAGCAGGTGGCCGTCACGCGTGGACCTGTCAACCCGCCCAACGTCCCGGAAGCCCCCTACACAAACAACGGCGCTCCACCCTACGGCCATCGTGTGGGAGCCGGCCTCCAGCCAACCGTTCCGGGCACCTACAAGGTCAGCAAAAAGTAAGACGCCTACCTGCGTTTTGCCGTGGTCCCGAGTGCGTTCAGAACCAAACACGATCCGCCAAGCTCGCAAGGGCTCGGCGGATCGGTTTCATTTGGCGAGTGGCGAACGAGGGCCAGAATCTGACCTGGGCCTTGCCGCCCGAAGTTGGCAAGCGTGAACATTACTGCCGCAGACGTGAATAGCCCCCGAGTTAGATTCAGTGATTCTTCTTGGATTTCTTGCTCTTGGGCTGGTCTGGCTCTGCCTCTGAATGCCCTTCGTCTTCGGGTTGCTTTTCGCCTGAGCTTCGCTCAGCTTCCAGCTCTCGCTCAATATCTAGCAGTTGCTGTTTTCGGTCTGGGGTAACTTCCGGGTACTTCAGGCCCAGGTTCCGAACGCTCTGGCAAATGATGGTCGAAACCAACGCGCGAGAGACCCACTTGTGGTCGGCCGGTATCACGTACCAGGGGGCCGCCTTGGAGCTGGTGGCATTCAGCATGTCTTCAAACGCCTGCTGGTACTCATCCCAGTAGGCGCGCTCCGCAACGTCGGCGGGTGAGAATTTCCAGTTGCGGTTTGGGTCTTTCAGCCGCTTGAGGAATCTGCGCTTTTGCTCGTCTTTGGAAAGGTTCAAAAAGAACTTCAGTACAAGCGTACCGTTTCTGGTCAGATGCTTCTCAAGCTCGTTGATATCATCATATCGCCCGCTCCAGAAATCTTTTCGAGTTGGATCGGCTCCAGGCAATCGGTGGCCGTCGATCAGGTTCGGATGCACCTTCACCACGAGCACATCTTCATAATACGATCGGTTGAAGATACCAATCCGGCCGCGCTCGGGCATGCACTTCATATACCGCCAGAGGAACGTATGATCCAGTTCCTCAGACGTTGGCACCTTGAAGCTAAAGACCTGACAGCCCTGGGGATTCACGCCCGACATCACATGCTTGATGGTGCCATCTTTGCCGGCCGCGTCCATCGCCTGCAGGATGATCAACACGGAATAGGAATCTGAGGCGTAAAGCAGTTCCTGCGTTTTGGCGAGTTCAGAAACCTCCTGGGTCAGGTACTCCTCAGCAATGCGCTTTCGTTCAGACTTGGGAAGGTCTGGGTCTCCCGACCAGGCTGGGTCATGGTCCCTGAGCCGAACCGATTCATTGTGGGGAACCCGAAAACCGTCGAGAAATTTTTCGAGCTCATTCATCAGGTCAACTCAGGGAGTGCAGAGGGTGACGAAAATGTGCCTGGCGGGTTGCTTCCAATTTGGTGCAACCCGGATCTCAGGAACGGATCAAGTTTTGCTTGATCAGTTCCTCGGCAATCTGAACGGCGTTGGTGGCGGCACCCTTGCGCAGGTTGTCGCTCACGCACCAAAACAGGAGCACGCGTGGGTTGGATAGATCTTGGCGGATCCGGCCCACAAATACGTCGTCCCGGCCAACTGCGTCGGTTGCCAGCGGGTATTTCTTGTGCGCGGGGTCATCAACCAGGGTCACGCCAGGTGCATTGGCCAGCAACGATCGTGCTTCCTCGACAGAGATTGCACGCTCGAATTCGACCGAAATTGATTCGCTATGACAAAACGGAACCGGCACGCGCACACAGGTGGGAGAAACGTCAATCGTGTCGTCCCCCATGATCTTGCGTGTCTCGTGCACCATTTTCATTTCTTCTTTGGTGTAACCACTTGGCAAGAAATCGTCGATCTGGGGCAGGCAGTTACCAATGATCGGGTGCGGGAATTTTTCAGGGACCGGAATCGCCTCGCCACGCACGGTGGCGGCGGACTGGGTCTCAAGTTCATGAATTCCCTTCATCCCCGCGCCTGAGACGGACTGATAGGTGCTGACAATCACCCGTTTGACGCGGGCGGCATCATGCAATGGCTTGAGGGCAACCACCATCTGAATGGTCGAGCAGTTCGGGTTCGCGATAATCCCCTTATGCCTGGCAATGTGGTGCGGGTTCACTTCGGGAACCACCAGCGGGACATCGGGGTCCATCCGGAACGCACTTGAGTTGTCTACCACCACGGCCCCAGCCCGAGCCGCGATCGGGCTCCATTCCTTGGAAATTGGCCCGGGAGTGCTGGAGAGAACAATCTGAACGCCACGAAAGGCAGATTCCGTGATCGGCGTGATCGGGCATTCCTCGCCGCGGAACCTGATGGTTTTACCGGCGCTTCGCTCGGAAGCCAGGAATTTGACCGACTTCAGCGGGAACGCCCGCTGCTCCAGCAACTGGATCATCCGGTCACCCACCGCCCCACTGGCACCCACCACCGCCACGTGAACTTCAGCACTCACGGCGCATCTATCCTTCTTCAAAGTCTTTCAAACTCTTCTGAAGTGGCCTTCATGCCGACCTCAGACGAAATCAGGAACGACCCCTGGAACTATTCATCGTATCCGACGACCGGCCAGACTACCACGTTCCGATTTTCCGCTGCCCGATGGACCATTCTTGAGCCCCGGTTCACCGTCACCCCAAAGAGCGGTTCGGTAGCAGTCGACACGGGCACAAAACCGGTAACCAGGCCGCTGGATTTTGGATCTTCATCCTGTTCTCTTGATGTTTTAACGCAACCATCCCCAACTCAAGC
Source organism: uncultured Planctomycetales bacterium (assembly GCA_903926465.1). Taxonomy (GTDB): domain Bacteria; phylum Planctomycetota; class Planctomycetia; order Isosphaerales; family Isosphaeraceae; genus CAIYJE01. Next base: position 46,770 of record CAIYJE010000189.1, on the reverse strand, counting down.
GTCTTCGCTGGTTGAAAATTCCTTTGTATCCTCGGTTCTTTCCTCCTGGGCGGAAGTTGGCACGGGGGTTGAATCCTGTTTCTGGTTTCTGGTCACGAACTTTCCTGGTCCATTTCATGGTGATCATGCCCAACCTGAAACTCACCTCCAACCAGGCACGTATGCTCGCGCTCAGAGCGGAGTGTGGCTTCAATGATGCCGAGGCGTTGGCTCGTTCTTTCAGCGACGGCGCACTGAGCGGTGGCCCAACGGCCATGGATCGGTTACGGGTGGTACTTGCCGCAACCGAGCGAAGCGTGATTCCTGGCCTGCATACCGCCTTGGCGTTTCGAGACGCTGGATTTTGGGGTGATCCACGTCCAGGTGGGCCAGGACTCAGAGATCCCTGGCCCAAGACCGGCAGCGTGAACCAGGTTGGGCATTTCCTGACGGCGGTCAGGCTTGGTTTTCAACCGGAGCTGGTAAGCCGACCGTTGCTCGGACCGTCGATGCGGTTCTGGATCGGTGCGGCTCATGCGCTAAGCGATGAGCAGGTGGCACTTCGTTTGACCATCGGCCATGAGCTGGCCGGAGATCCCGGCCTGTGGAAAGGGGCCGGTTGCGGAGGGCTGTTCGCGGGAATACTAGCCTGGCCGGTCACGGACAGGCTTGGCCCGTCGGGTCAACTTGGAGCGGTGGCACTGGCTGGATGTCTGGGAATGGTGGCAGGTGCGGCCCTTGAGCACCTGCTCGGGTTTCGTCGGCAATTTGGCAGGGCCGGCCAGCCAGAAGAGTTGGCATTTCTTCGGGCGGCGGTCGCTCTTGGAGAGGGGCCGAGTATGGATCTGGATGCGGCCGAACGGGAACTTCGGCCAATTCTGGATCGCATAGACGTTACGCAATCTGGCAATAGTTATCAGGATCTGCGCTTGAGTTTACTCGGCTGGTGGCTGGGCCAGGCCATCCGGCAGGGTCGGTTTGAGGATCGCCACGAGGTGGCAAACTGGCTCCGGCTGAACCTTCAGCGGGGTTGAAGGAATAAGCCGTGGCAAAAGGGGCTTAGACGACCAGGCGCGGCTTGAAGTGCCGGCTGAAGTGAGACCGGTCCATGGGTGGCGGTTTTTTGTGTCAATCTTGGCGTAATTTTCCGATTTCAGGCTTTCAAGGCACCACCCCTTTGCGTCCGACCGAACCTGGCTCTACCATGACCGCTTGACGCAGCCTTGGATCGAGATTTTCGCCCTCTTCATCATAGACTCACTCAGGCACCACTCATGAGCGATACCAGCTACGATCCCTACGAGATGCCCGCCGACGCTGTGAGTGAGCCTCCAAAGACTCTGCGATCATCTCTTACCTACATGGGGCCAGGGCTTATCCTGGCGGCGTCCATCGTGGGCACGGGTGAGCTGATCAACACCACCAGCCTGGGTGCCAAAGCTGGGTTCACGCTGCTCTGGCTGATCTTGCTGAGCTGTGTGATCAAGGTTTTTGTTCAGGTGGAGCTTGGCCGGTACGCCATCACGCATGGCAAAACCTCGCTGGCCGCCTTCAATACCTTGCCTGGTCCAAGGTTTGGAGCCTCCTGGATCTGCTGGCTCTGGCTGCTGATGATGCTGGCCACCCAGGCTCAGATCGCTGCCATGGAAGGAACCGTGGGGCAGGCGGCTCACATGGCATTCCCCGCAGCCTCAGATGCCATGGCAAGGGCCATTGGGCAGTTAAATGCCGGCTGGGGAGCGTTTCTTGCCGACCGTGAGGAATATATCTGGGCCGCGCTCACCACGCTGGCAGCCATTGCGCTGTTGCTTTCTGGCGGATACAAGCGGCTGGAGCGGGTCACGACCATTCTGGTGGCGGCGGTCACCCTGTTCACGGTGGCAAGTGTGGTCATTCTTCAGTGGACCAATTTCCGAATCACGCTGCCAGACCTGGCCTCTGGGCTTGAGTTTCAGGTACCGACCGCGGCCATGGCGCTGGCGTTTTCGGCGTTCGGAATTACCGGGGTGGGGGCATCCGAGCTGATTGCGTATCCCTACTGGTGCATTGAAAAAGGGTACGCACGGGCGGTGGGGCCACGAACAGACGATCAGGCCTGGGCCGATCGGGCCAGGGGCTGGACTCGTGTGATGCAGCTCGACGCCTGGTTCAGCATGGTTGTGTTCACTGTTGCAACCATCTCGTTTTACTTACTAGGCGCTGCCGTGTTGCACCCTCAGGGGCTGGAACCCAAGGGCATCACGATGATCCGGACCCTGTCCGAGATGTACCTGACGCCGCTGGAAGGGACCCCGCTGGCCGGGCTCCGGGGGTTGACCCGGGTTGGCTTCTTGCTGGGTGCCTGGGCGGTCCTTTTCAAAACGCTTTATGTGGCCACGGCGGGGAACAGTCGTCAGACGGCCGATTTTCTGAACCTCTCAGGTATTTGGAAGCAAAAAGGGCCCCAGGCTCGTGAGCGGGTTGTTCGGGTTTTCTGCCTGTTCTATCCTTTGCTCGCACTTGGGCTTTATTACGCAGTGCGAGAGCCACAGGGCTTGATCAAGTTCGGCGGGATTGCTCAGGCGATCATGCTGCCTTTGATCACCGGAGCCACCATCTTTCTCCGTCGCCGCGATACCGACCCACGCGTGGGCCCGAGCCTGCTCACCGATATTCTGACATGGGTGGCGTTTGTCGCCATTTCGACGGTCGCGGCGTACAGCCTGTTCGACCTCTGGAGCCAGGCGTCTGCCTCTGCGGCAGAGTCACCTGTTCCAGCGGTCACGGTTCCGGCTTCAGGCCGCTGATTTCCCCTGCCCCTTTGAAGGGTTATTCAGGCGATCGGCTGGTGTCGCTGCGTTCAGTTCAACCCTGATCGGGACGAGCTTGGTGGACTCTTGGGAGGCGTTCCTGAGTATTCGCCCCGTGATGAGCGCGGTGACCACGCTGATGGCGAGGTAGCCTGAGAGAACCCAGAGGAATGTGGTTAGCACGGCAACGACTCCCGTTTGTTGGCTGAGTTGGGCACGGAATATCCGATCCGCTCAATCCGGCCAAGGCCAAGAATTTCGCTGGATATTCATGATTTCCAAATGTCAGGATCTGGAAGTCATTCGTGGGAGATTGTGAAGCTAAGTGCCTGCCTGCGTGCGTGCATTCGGGCAGACCTTTAACCAAGATTGGCAGGCCCGCCTGGCATGTTCGTTGAACGCCAGCGCTCTGTCCCTGGATCGGCTGGGAACTTGGAATCACGACAGGCCGAACCGGCACAAGGTCTGACTTTTAGAAGAGATCTGCGGCCTTCACAGATTCTTGGGGCGGAACGCTTCCACCATTCCCCTGTGCGAGATTCCAGTGCATTCCGTAAGATGATGGAATTGAGTGTCGGGACGTCCCTGCATCGGAGGTTGAGGCGTTGAAAGTCCTGGTGGTTGGTAAGGGTGGGCGTGAGCATGCCCTGTGCTGGAAACTGAAGCAGTCTCCCATGGTCAGTCGCGTGTTTTGCGCACCTGGAAACGCGGGTACCGCCCTTGAGGGACAAAATGTTCCGATCGAAGCCACGGACTTCAAGTCGCTGATCCAGTTCGCCAAGCGTGAACAGATTGGCCTGACCGTGGTTGGCCCAGAAGAGCCACTGGTTCTCGGAATTGTGGACGCCTTCCAGAAGGAAGGTCTGCGCGTGTTCGGGCCGAGCCGGGCTGCCGCTGAACTCGAAGGTTCGAAAATCTTCTCCAAAGAGGTCATGCGCCAGGCCGGTATCCCCACCGCAGATTACCGGGTCTTCCGAACGGCCCCAGACGCAGAGCGATACATCCTCTCACGCGATGTCTCACTGGCCATTCGCTGCAAAACTCGCGCACTTCGTGGACCGGCCACCTGCCGCACCGCCGAAGAAGCACTCGACGCCATCGAACGCTCATTCGACGCCCGAAACCCTGAAGGTTTACCAGGGCCGGTTGAAATCGAAAGCCGGGGCCAGAAAGTTGTCTTTCAGACTCCAGCCGAGGCGCGTGATTACGTGCTGGGTCGCCCTCTTAACCTGGTGGTCAAGGCCGACGGTCTGGCTGCCGGCAAGGGGGTGGTGGTCAGCTCCTCGTTCAAAGAAGCCATCAAAGCGATCGACGAGATCATGGTCAGGCGCACCTTGGGCCGAGCCGGTGAGCGCGTGATCATCGAAGAGCGGCTTGACGGACAGGAAGTCAGCATCCTGGCCCTCACCGACGGCCGAACAATTCTTCCGCTCGAAACCAGCCAGGACCACAAGCGGGTCTATGACAATGACGAAGGGCCAAACACAGGCGGCATGGGTGCTTATAGCCCCACCTCCATCATTTCGGCCGAACTGATGGCCCAGGTCGAGCGTGAAGTTTTGGTGCCCGCAGTCCACACCATGAAGCGGAGCCGGAAGCCGTTCCGTGGCCTGCTTTATGCCGGCCTGATGTTGACCAACCAGGGGCCCAAGGTCCTGGAATTCAACGTTCGCTTTGGCGACCCCGAATGTCAGGTCTTGCTGATGAGGCTCAAGAGCGATCTCTTTGAGCTGCTGAATGCCGTAGTTGATGAACGCCTGGAAGAGGTCCAGGTGGAGTGGGACCCCCGTCCTTCACTCACGGTTTGCATGACATCCGAGGGCTATCCCGGGTCTTATGAAAAGGGGCGGATCATCCATAACCTGGAAGAAGCCGCCGCCATGCCCGACGTGAAAGTTTTCCACGCCGGCACGCTGCTGCGGGCCAATACCGCCACCGAGGGTGGATCTCGCGTGGTGACCGATGGTGGCCGCGTTTTGAACGTGACGGCCATCGGCAAAGATCTGGAAGAGGCCCGCGCTCACGCGTACAAGGCGGTTCGCTCGATTCGCTTCGCCGGTGCCCAGTATCGAACCGATATCGCCGCCAAGGCGATGAAAGAGTCCTGATCTCAAGGCTCGCTTGCCTGCGAGCTGAAAACTTGGATGATTCAACCACCGAAGCCACAGATGGACCCAAACAAGGGGCACCATCCGTGGCTTCGGTGGTAATAGCCGTTGTTGGTTCTCGTTCACGCTCAGTCAGGAAAGGCCAGGTACAGGTTGTGAGTCCGAAAGTCCTTTCAGGCGGGCGAATCAAAGCGCCGCAAGTTGTTGCCTGTTACCGCTCAACCGTGATCTGGCCGGGGCTCGGCTGTGGCTGCCATGAAGCCAGGATCGAGTATCGATCCACCTGGCAACAGTCGTTGATATCTTTTTCCAGGCCGATCTTCTGCACATTCTGACCGCCGGTGCCGGCCCGCAGCATCTGGCACAAATCCGTGAAGTTTCGCGGTGCGGCGTGCTCGGCCAGCCGTGCGCTATCATTACCGGCCGGGGTGTATTGGCCGTGGAAGAAAGAGAGAGCGCGGAAGATTGAGCCGGCCAGCAAGGTGTCTTCCCAGCTAATTTCCCCGCCGGTACCTGCGCAAACCAGGTGAACCGGCTGGGGGTTCGGGCCGTCGAGCACCTGTTCAAGCCGTCTGGCCATGGCGGCCAGGTTAACAAACCCGGCCACGTAAACGCGGTCGGCCTGCTGGCAGGCCCTGATGGCGCGCGTACCGTTGGTGGTGGTCATGACCAGGGTCTTGCCACGGCATCGGTCGGGCGTGTAATCGGCTGGCGAATTTCCAAGGTCGAACCCTGGGATCGGTCGGCCGCCCCGTTCCCCGCCCAGAAATGCGGTACCCGCGCTCAACCGGCCGTGAACGTCTTGGGCCTCGTCAATCTCCAGGCAGGGGATAATTGCCTGGCAGCCGGAGGCTAGTGCCTGAATCATCACGGTGGTGGCACGCAGCACGTCAATCACCACGGCTGTTCCGCCAATCAGGCACCCTGGCGGCATGAGCGAGGGAAGCAGGTGCACAAAAACAGGGGGGCGATCTGGCATGGTTGGGTGGCGGCCTGTGGCCGTTCGGGGTTCCTTTGGGAATGGCTGAGCAAAACTTATAAGGCCATTCCCTCAAGGGAACAAGCGGCTTACAAGCTCAAAGCCTGCTCTATCAGGAGGCAAGGTACGGGATCGGTGGCTGGGTGCAGGCAGCGTTCGGCTTTCCGGGTGAGCCGGTTTGGGTTAAGTTTGGGGTTCAAGGAGCCCGATCAGAAAATGTTCCTGCTTGGGAATTGTTCGAAATCGGCTTGCAACGGAAACACGATGAAACGGACCCAGGTTCATGCCGGGTTAAGAGGTGTCAGGCCCATGTCGGAACCACGGGGCCGCACAATTCCGCTGAGTCGGACCAGACGCTTTATTCTGGACCTGGTGCACTTTGCCAGCAAGGTCCCCTCGGTTCCGGTGAGCCGGACGATGGACGTGGGGCCACTGCTGGCCGCTCGCTCCAACCACCCGAGCCGGCCAAGCTGGGCTCTGCTTTTCATGAAGGCCTACGCCCGAGTGGCCTCCGATCATCCAGAGCTGCGCAGGGCGTTGCTCACGTTCCCCACAACCAGGCTGTATGAGCACTCGATCAATATTTGTGCCCTGGCCATCGAGCGCAGCCATGAAGGCGAAGACGGGATCTTTGTGGGCCTGTTCCGGGCTCCCGAACGTCAGACCTTGAATGAGCTTCAGGCAAGCCTGAGATTCTACAAAGACACTCCGGTTGAACAGGTGGGCTTCTTCCGCCAGGTCCTTCGAATTGGTAGCCTGCCTACCCCGCTCAGGCGGTTCCTTTGGTGGAGCACCCTGGCGGTCTCTGGCGTCAAGCGTGCCAAGCGGTTCGGCACGTTCGGCCTCTCCACCTATGGTGCGCTCGGGGCGGAACAGGTTCATCCGATCTCGCCCCTGTCCACCACGCTGACGTTTGGCCCCATCGACACCGAGGGCCGAGTGTGCGTGAAGCTGATCTACGACCATCGTGTGGTCGATGGTGCGTACATCGCCCGCCGCCTGGCCGATATTGAGCGTGTGCTTCAGACCGAGATTCTTGAAGAACTTCAGCGGGCCATCCCTTCTCGTACCGCGGCACTTGGGATGATGCATACCTGAGTGGTACCAGCGAAATTGGAAACAGACCTCGATCTCTGATGCGTAACATCAAGCTTATCATTCAATACGACGGGACCGACTTTCACGGCTGGCAAAGGCAACCAGGCCTGAGAACGGTCCAGGGAGAGCTGGACCGGGTCATTGAAACCGTGACTTCGGCCGTTCCCACCACCATGGCTAGCGGACGGACCGACGCCGGTGTGCATGCGCTCGGCCAGGTTGTCTGTTTTCAAACTCCAAACAAGCTCAGGGTCGAGGCTCTGGCCCGAGCGTTCAACGCCATGCTGCCCTACGACATCCGGGTCCTCTCGGCCGTGGATGTTCCGCTCGACTTTCATGCCACGGTCCACGCGTTGAGCAAACGCTATCGGTACCAGGTTGATAATCGATACCTGATTGACCCCTTCCACCGGCGCACAAGCTGGCACCAGTCGAAGCGGCTCGATATCGAGGCCATGTACGAAGAGGGACAGGTACTCATCGGCCGACACGATTTCCGGAGCTTTGAAACCGGCTATCCCAACCGTGCCAGCAGTGTTCGAACCATCCTGGCCGTGGATGTTCGTCGGGTTGGCGATATGGTTCAGATAGAGGTCGAGGCCGATGGATTCCTGTATAATATGGTCCGGTCGATCGCGGGTTCACTGGTCCTGATCGGCCAGCGGAATCGAGCCCGAGGCTGGCTGGGTCACGTGCTTCGAAGCATGGACCGTCAGTTGGCGGGGCCCACCGCGCCCCCGCAGGGGCTCTTCATGCTCTACGTGGTTTACCCGGGCGAGAACACGCCGGTTACCAGCACACTTCCGACCGGCGGATTGAAATAGGCCGTACAGAAACCGCCTGAACGGGCGAACTGGTTGTTATGCGGATTGTTCATGTCATCACGCGATTGATTTTGGGTGGTGCCCAAGAGAATACCCTGCTCACGGTCGAGGGGTTGCAAAAGCGCCATGGAGATGACGTGATCTTGATCACCGGGCCGGCCGAAGGGCCAGAGGGTGACCTGTTCGAGCGAGCCAGGCGGGGCGGTTTGAAGGTCGAGGTGATGCCCGAACTTGTCCGGGCTATCCGGCCTGGGACCGATCTGCGGGCCTACAAGCGGCTCCGCGAATCGTTTCAAAAGCTCAAACCAGAGGTGGTGCACACACACAGTTCCAAGGCGGGAATTGTGGGTCGGGCGGCGGCCTGGAAAGAGCGGGTGCCGGCCGTGGTGCATACTATTCACGGGTTACCGTTTGGGCCCAGTGAGCGGCCGGTCAAGAATAAGCTGTATGTGGGGCTAGAACGGTGGGCGGCCCGGCGATGTCACTCCATTGTGAGTGTGTGCGACTCCATGACCGAACAGGCCTTGGCGGCCGGTGTTGGTTCGCCATCGCAGTATCAAACGGTTTATAGCGGCATGGAAGTGGACTCGTTCTTGAACCCCGCACGTACGCGTGCAGAGGTGCGCGCAGAGCTGGGACTAGAGCCGCATCATGTGGCATTTGCCACGGTGGCACGCCTCTTCGAGCGCAAAGGGCATGAAGATATTCTTGCGGTTGCCCCCGAAGTTTTGCGGCAGAACCCCCAGGTGAAGTTCGTCTGGATTGGCAGTGGCATTTTGCGGGAACGGCTAGAATTTGAGGCTGAGCGGCTGGGAATTCGGTCGTCGATCATCTTTACCGGACTGGTACCGCCTGAACGCATTCCCGAACTGTTGAACGCATGCGATGTGGTGGTGCACCCCAGCCTGAGAGAGGGGCTAGCACGCGTTTTACCGCAAGGTTTGCTCTGCGGCCGGCCCGGTATCAGCTATGACGTGGATGGAGCCCGTGAGGTGATCATCACCGATCAGACGGGGATTCTGCTGAAGCCCAGAGATTTCCCGGGGCTTCAGCGTGCGATTGGCCAACTGGCCTCCAGCGCAGACTTGCGAGAGCGGCTGGGAGCCGAAGGACGCCGGCGGTTTGCAAAACAGTTTCGCGCAGAGACGATGGTGGACGAACTGCGCTCACTTTATGAGCGGCTTCTGGCCGATCGCCACATCCACACTGGGCCTGCCCAGTAGCGAGGCCGGCGCGGGCCGAATGACCACCAGTTCCACGGTCTGCGTTTTGCCCCGCTCAATGTTGAGGCCGGTCACTTCTCCATGGCGCTCTAGCGTGAGCCTGGGATCTTTTTTCAGAGCCTCAATTTCCCAGTCGAGCAGCGGCGCCACCACTGCGCCGGTCTCGTGCACCAGGCGATCCATCCAGGGAATGTCTCTGCGGATCGGAATGGGGCTGCCAAATTCGTAAACCAGGCCGGGCGGCTGGAAGGTCCAGAGCATTGGCTGGGCAGACGTCTCTCGGCAAACTTCCGCCAGTCTGGCCGCCACCTGCGGCGTTAAACGCCGATGCTCAAGATTGGGAAGGAGCCACCCGGTGAGCAGCAAGAATGCACAGGCTGTTCCGCCGACCAAGATCGGCCAGGCTCGGCGCGTGGCCGCACGTCGGAGCTCTTCGGCCGAAACCAGCACCGTTGCTGCAATGATCACCGCCACAACAATCATCGGCAGCCTGAGTTCCGAAGGAGCGATGAAGACCGCGGCCAGCAGCGTCACCGCCACCACAGAGCCAATACCCATCAAGAGGCCCAGAGCCAGCCGGCCGAACCGCCAGCGCCTGAGATTCAATTCCGAACTGGCCACCTGCTCAAGTGCCCAGCCCACCACCAAGGCACACCCGCCAATCGCCGGCAGATAGTAATGAATGAGCTTGGTATGGAAAAGTTCCAGGATGGGAAGCGGACCCAGAACCCAGCCGGCCAGGTATCCGAACGATCGGTTCAACTTGCGTTGCTGCCAGAGCAGACGTAAACCCAGCGGCAGAAAGACCGACCAGGGAAAAAACGAAAGGAACGTGGTCAGCACGTAGTAACCGGGGAAGCCGCCGTGCGATTCAAGCTGCTCCAGGGCCCTGTTCACCAGTTGCTGGCCCACCGCCACCCGATAGAAATCGCCCCTGGAAAGCCAGGCGATGGTCAGGTACCAGGGAGCCACCAGCAAAACCAGCAGCGAAAGCCCCCAACGCAGGTTCAGCCGGTCCCAGGCCAACGCCGGCCGGCCACACCACAGCCAGGAACAAACCGCGGATGACACCAGAAACGCAGGGGCAACTGGCCCTTTGGTCAAAATGGCCAGGGCCAGGCTTACCCAGAGTGTGGCAGCCCAGCCCCTGGACGCGCGCTGCGTTAACTCCCAGCCGGCTGCATACGAAAGCGTCAGGAAGAAGCAAAGGCTGGCATCGGTGGTTGCCAGCTTGGACTCAATGATGACCAGCGGTGCGCTTGCCATCGCAAAACCGGCGATTCGCCCAGCAGAATCACCGAACATCCGTCGCCCCAGCCGCCACACCAGCACGCAACTGCCCGCCCCAAAGCAGGCCGACATCAGACGGTTGCCAAACGGATTATCACCGCCAACAAACACCCCCACCTGCATCAGCCAGTAGCTCAGAATTGGCTTCTGATACCGGGGCTCTCCATTAAAAGATGGGTGCAGGTAGTCACCCGAGGCCCGCATCTCTCGCGCACATTGCGCGTACCGGGGCTCGTCTCGGTCCCAAAGCGATGTCCGATCATTCCCAATCAGGTTCAAGCTCAGGGCCAGTAGCAACAGCCCAGCGGCCTCGGTCCAGGGAGACGAAATCCAGCGATATTGCTTAACAAGCAGGGCCAGGCGCGCCTTTGCCGCCTGTGAGGCCCGCTGGATTTGCCGCCAGATCAATAGCAATGAGGCCACGGGCCCCTCCGTGGTCAAGCGATTCCGGAGAAATACCAAACAGGTGCCATCAGGACCGGCGGAGTATAATCTTCAGACCCGAACCGGTTGAGGCCAGTTTAGAAGCAGGTCAGACGAGTATGAGCATGCGGACCGAAGCCAACTTACTGCATGATTCAGGCGCAGCCTACAGACGCAGAGTGGGCCTGATTGACGGCCAGGGTGGACTGATCTTTGCCGGGATCAAGCCGGGGGTCTTCTCACTGTATCTGGGCGAGGAACCCCATTACCACTTTGATCTGGAGGGGCGCTGGCAGCGGATCTGCCTGGATGGGGTTCACTACCTCAAAGCCCTGGATGGATCTGCCTCCGCACTCGAACGGGTGCGTGAAGGCCAGGCCATGGTGATGAGACGCCGCCCCGTGCGATACACCGAACTGAGCGATCTCGATGAAACGGCCCGGCAGGTTGCGGTCGATCTACTCGAAAAGCTCGGCGATAAGTCGCTCACGCTTTCCAATCCGCCCGAACCGGCCTTGCCATTGAAAATGGCCGAGCTGGTCGATCTACTGGACCGGGTCTGCCGCAATGATGCGGCCGCTTGGTTCCGGAACCGCGAAATTTTTCTGCGCATCTATGGCTCGAAACCAGACTGGTTCTTGCCGCCCAGTTGCCCACAGCCAATCGTCCTGAGTGTCAGCCGCACAGGGGCCGCTCCAGGCGGCTGGGTCTGGGACTCAGGCCAGGAATCGGTAATGCTTTCGGATGAGGAACTGGAAAAGCACTGCGTCGCCATTAGCAAGTTTCTGGGCCGGCGCGCCACCCAGGCGCGGGGGATTGTGCTTGCCGATGGCGAGGTGTTGCGTGGAGAAGCGTCTCGAATTCTCGGCTGGTTGAAGACGATTGCGCGCGTGTTTCCGCTGGAGGCCACCGGCCTGCCCCGCAAACTGTCTGACCGACCGGTGGATGAGCCTTTCCTGGACGGTATCTACAGCTTTTTGAATGGGCCCGGTGGACAGTTGCCAGACACTCAGGGTTGGCAGGCGCTCCAGGCTGCCCACCTGCGCAGGGTTGAGGTGGGCGTGGTCTCAGGCGATCCGCAGGTCAGGCTGCGTCACGGTCTTGGCTGGGCCGACGCCGATCTGGAACAACTGATTGCGAATCTTAAACAGGCCGGCATAGCGGCCGGGTTGGTGGTACCGGTGGGTGCCGGCGGAACCGAATACGCGAGCCAGCATGTGGAATTGACTTGCCGGTTGCTCAATGCGCTACCTCTGGCCGCAGGAGACCTGGTTTACCTGGTGGATCTGAACGAGATTGCAGGGGCAGACGCCGCCTCTATGCTGGAAGAGCGTGGCCTGACTCCGCTCCCAGAGGCCGCGCAAGAGGCTCAGAAACAGGCCCTGCGTGAAGCGCTGGCCCCGTTGAAGGAGCGTAAGGTGAAAGTGGTGCCCTACACCATTGAGAAGCAGTAAACAGTGCTGATAATTTTGAGCGTTTCAAAACCGGGTCGGGCTTCAAATAAACCCTGAGGAAAAGAAGCGACGCGTTTATCGAGCCGTGAACTGCGTTCACCAAATCCAAGCATTTCAGAAACAGGAACTCGCCTCGACAGAGGCGAGCGACTTTGTTGGAAACGGTGGCGAAATGAATCCACGCGCGCGATCAGCCAAAGCCTTCATTGATCTATGCTAAAACTTGGTCCATACGCCTCTCGTAACCGCAGGTAGATATTGTGATTTTGTCAACGCATTCCAGATCGGCCCGATATGTTTTGTCCGAGAAACCGTGGTGACAAGAAGTCAAACGAACGATCATCCGTGCCCTTCTTCATTTCGCCACCATTTCTTAATGCCCCATTTTTCGCTGACGCCGGCCGCCGATGAAACTGTCAAACACATATTTGCCAAGGTCATCACTTGAGCAGTAGGCCGCCACGCCGTGGGTCACGCGTGCCATATCTTCCACGAAGTTGACCAGTCCGTGGTAATAGTAATCTTCAATGAGTGCGAAGCTGGAGATCCGGATTCCGGCCTGGGCGCACCGTCTGGCTTCCGCCAGTGTGGCCTTGGCGGTTTTCTCGGCCGGCGGATAGATCAGCACCACTTCTCGGCCTTCCACATGCGCAGTTGGCTCGCCATCGGTGATCACGATAATCTGCTTGTTGCCGGCACCGCTGCGGCTCAGCGAGGCGCGGGCCAACTTCAGCCCGGCATCGATGTTTGTGAAGTGCTGCACCTGGCGTGGCAATGGGGCATCAAGGCTAATTCGCAAATGGACCCGGCTATCAAACAGGCCGACCGGCTTGGGGGCCGAGTTCAGCAGTTCCCGTTCGGTCATCTTGCTCGCCAGCGTGAAAAACCCAATCATCTGCAAAGAATCTTGCGGGTACTGAGCCCGCACCAACGCTTGCAACCCGAGCGCAATCTTTTTCGTCGTGCCGTACTTGCCAAACCTGCTCATCGACCCGCTCATATCAATAAGCACCACGGTGGCACAGCTCGCCTGGTACTCGGTGTCATGCACCATGAAGTCATCATGGGTGGGCCGAATGGGAACACCACCCCCCTGCCTCATATAGGCGTTTTTCAGGGTTTCATGAAGGTTCACGTTCGCCAGGCTATCGCCAAAAACGTACGGCCTGGTTTCATCGAGCCGGATCGATCCGGCCCCCTTCTGGGCCGTTTCGTGCTTGCCCATCGCGCCTCGCTGGAAAGTCTGAAACAGTTCCGTGAGCGCACGCTCTTGAACCCGGCGCACCCCTCGGGGTGCCACCTGCCACTTCCCTTCCTCGTCCTTTTCAAGCAGCCCTTCCTGCTCTAGCAACTCCAAAATTTCAGGAGTTTCATCTTCATCCAGGTTATCGAGCTGTTTGAGAACATGGTCTCCATGCTGGAGCAAGTACTCTGAAAGCTGGTCAAACGCCTTATCAGCCGACTGAGGCTGAAAGAGCTGAGAACCATCCCACTCGCTGTACTCAAAGTTAGCCATGAGCGTTGTCCGATCAGAAGGGGATGAGAATGATCTGGAAAAATGGAACCATTCAGCCGAATTTCGGAACAACCTTCGGAACGGCTGTTTTGAAACGGGCCTTCAGCCCTGAAAACAGAGAAATTCCTGAATTCACGAAATTCGGCCGAATGGTTACGAAAAGCTGGACGCGGAGCGGGCCTCAACGCTTGTAGGCAGAGGCCCCAGCCTTCACGTTTTTGTTCAGACGATTGTTGACGTGGAGCCCTTCCAGAATGAACTCGGCGGCGGCGGCTATCGAAGCCTCACGCGCATCCTGATCCGTAAGCTCCGGCTGAGTCTTCTCAGAAAGTTCCCGAGCCTTGTCTTTGAGCAGTGGAATCTTCTGGGTCAATTCGAGCAGGGTCGAGGTCGGCATCATGTCGCCAACTTCAATCCCCTTGCCGCCTTCAAAGTACTCAACCACATCCCGGAACTTTTTGGGGTCGAAATGGGTGGCGAAGACGTTTTTCACTGCCTCGGATACAAGGCGGCGGATGAGCGTGTCTTCTTCCCCTTCGTCCTCGCTCATGGTCAGTTCCAGCTTGCCACGCGCCGCAGACACAATGTGGAGCAGGTCACTGGCTCTGGGAATGATCCAGCGCTCTCCGTTCACAATCGCTCTGCGTTCCGCGTTGGAGACCACATTTTCAAGGCTTGCAATCGACATTCGCACCGATACGCCAGAGAGCTGGTTCACATGCGAGCTGGTGCGGGCCAACCGGGCCGCCTCTTCAATGATCTCTTTGACATAGAACGGAATCGCCAGGCTGCCATGATCTCGGTTCAGCCAGGCATTGGCATCGTTGATCGCAATGCCAATCTCGCGGGTCAGCGGATAGTGCGTCCGGATGACCGAACCGATCCGGTCTTTGAGCGGCGTCACAATCCGGCCGCGATTTGTGTAGTCCTCTGGGTTGGCAGAGAAGACCATGCACAAATCCAGCTCAAGGCGAATCGGGTAGCCACGAATCTGGATGTCTCGCTCTTCCAGCACGTTGAACAGACCGACCTGAATCTTGGGCGCCAGGTCCGGCAGTTCGTTGATGCAGAAGATGCCGCGATTCGTACGGGGGATCAGTCCGTAATGGATGGTCAGTTCGCTGGAAAGGTAACGCCCTTCCGCGTGCTTGATCATGTCAATTTCGCCGATCAGGTCGGCAATTGTCACGTCGGGCGTGGCAAGCTTCTCATGATACCGTTCGTCCCGGCCAATCCAGCCGATCGGGGTCTGGTCACCAAGTTTTGCCACCGTATCTCGACCGAGCCTGGAAACCGGCGCCAAGGGGTGATCATGAATCTCGCTCCCCTCGATGATCGGGATGGCATCATCGAGCAGCACGACCAATTGCCTGAGCATCCGGGTTTTCGCCTGGCCCCGAAGTCCCAGAAAGAGCATATCGTGCCGAGACAGAATGGCATTCTGAACTTGCGGCACCACCGTCTCTTCATAACCCAGAATATCAGGGAAAATCGGCTCCCCAGAACGGAGTCTGGCCACCAGGTTCCGGCGCATCTCATCCTTGACGGACTCGAACCGGTATCCAGAAGCCTTCAGCTCACCCAGCGTACGAGGACGATCTGCCGGCATCAGAAAAACTCCAGGTGTCCAAAAAAAGGAAAGGGAACCCCTGCTCTGCACTCAAAGCAAAGAGAGCTTCCCTTTTATGCTATCCACACGGTCAACCACCGGCAAAAGAACCGGTTCAAGTTATACAGGAACAGCTTCCACCGATTCAAACAATCGGCTCACGCTTTCCCGGGTGTGAATCGAGTGAATTGCAGAGGCAAACAGCCCAGCCACCGAGATCACCTTGCAATTCGCCGGCAGCGGTTCCGAGCGAATCTCAATGGTGTCTGTTAGAACCAGTTGCTTGATCGCACTTTTGGCAATGCGGTCCCCGGAACCCTTGGAGAAGACACCGTGGGAAACGGTAGCATAAACGTCTTTGGCCCCAAGACTCTTGCAGGCCGACGCCATCTCAATGAGCGTACCGCCCGAGATCGTGAAGTCATCGACAATCAAGACGTTCTTGTCTCTGACGTCGCCGATCACCTCTTGAATTTCGGCCCGTTCGTCATGGCCGTGGCGGGTTTTGTTGCCAATGACCAGCGGAGCCTTCATGGCGGCCGCATACCGGGCGGCCGGTTTGCTGAACCCCACATCAGGCGCGGCCACCACCAGGTCTGGCAGCCCCAGAGACTGGAAATACTCCGTAAGCACCGGTAAGGCGTACAGGTGATCCACCGGCACCTTGAAGAAACCCTGAATCTGCGGGCTATGCAGATCCATGGTCAGTACCCGGTCTACCCCAACAGATTCCAGCATGTCGGCACAGGCCCTGGCTCGAATCGAAACCCGGGGTTCGTCCTTCTTATCCCCCTTGGCATAAGAAAAGTAGGGAATGACTGCGGTCACCTGGGCGGCACTGGCCCGTTTGAGGGCATCCACAAAGAAGGCCAGTTCCATGAAATTGTCGTTCACGGGGAATTCCGTCCCCTGAACGATGTACACGTCTCGGCCTCGCACATTTTCAAGAATGCGTACGAAAAGCGTGCCTTCGCTGAAGATGTGCGTCTCTGAGCGGGCAACCGGAACACCCAGGCTCTCGCAAAGGCGCCTGGTGAAGTCTCGACTTGCCGAACCGGCAAAAATCTTGAGTTCGCCGTAAGGATCACTGCTTTTGGAAGAAGTGCAGCAAAGGAGCGAGTTATCCATGGATCAAAACCACGTTCCCACCCCCGTTGAACCAGGTTTTCCAGGCCAGCAACATGACGGGATGGGGCTCTCCCGCCAGCAGTTCAATGGCCAGTCTTCACTAAATTAACACAGCCAGCTTTCCAGCGTCATCATTTCCGGAGTTCCGGTTCATGCCCCAACCCCCGGCCATATGACGGAAAGGCATCGCCTCAGGGGGGATGGGAGAATACAATCCGACGAAAGTGGTTTCAAAGTTCTGGCCAAGCGGCCAGGTTAACCAGGAGCAGAATTCATGAGTCACCGTGGATGGAACTATGGACTGGCGTTTTGGATCCGGAACGCCGGTTTTCCGCTCCTGATCCTGGCAGGGTTCATTTGCCAGCACGCCCCCCATTCCCAGTCGCAAGCAGGAACCGCCCTGCGGACCGGTTTGGCCGCCAACCTGATGGCCCAGAAGGGCGAAGCCGACCAAGAGGATCATGCGATTCCAGGCGGACTTGAGGGAGGCGTGGACTGGATCAATACCTCGGGCCCCATCCACCTCCAGGACCTGCGTGGCAAAATCGTCTTGCTCGACTTCTGGACCTACTGCTGCATCAATTGCCACCACGTCTTGCCCGACCTGGAGTACCTGGAAAAGAAATACCCCAATGAACTGGTGGTTATTGGGGTACATACGGCCAAGTTCGAGGCCGAAAAAGTCACCGATAATATTCGCAAGAAGGTGGCCGAATACCGGATCAAGCATCCGATTATCAACGACGCCAATCAGGTTCTCTGGAACCGATTCGACGTGAACTCCTGGCCTACCATCGTGGTGATTGATGCGGCCGGTGAATATGTGGGGGCTGCGCCTGGCGAAGGAAACCGAGCCCTGCTGGATCAGGTGATTGAAAAGAAGATTGCCGAGGCCAAGAAGAAGGGAATCTTGAATTCCGAGCCCCTGACCTTTTTCCCAGAGAGCGAGAAGCCACACCAAGGGCCCCTGCTTTACCCAGGGAAAATTCTGGCTGACCCCGCGAACAATCGCCTGTTTATTACCGATACCGGCCATAACCGCATTATTGCTACCACCCTGGATGGCAAACACCTTCTGACCATTGGCAACGGCGGCAATGGCCTGAAAGATGGTGCGTTCGAGGCCGCGCAGTTCAACCGCCCGCAGGGGCTCTGCCTGCTGCAAGGCAAGCTGTATGTGGCCGACGTAGAGAACCACGCCATCCGAGAGATTGACCTGGAAGCCAAGCAGGTCAGAACCGTGGCCGGAACCGGCAAGCAGGTTTTCAAGCGATCAGGCACCAGCAAAGCCATTGAGACCCCCCTGAACAGCCCCTGGGACGTGATTCCCATGGGCGCAAACACGCTGGCCGTGGCCATGGCCGGCAACCACCAGATCTGGAAACTGGACCTTGAACAGGGGACCATTGGGCCCTGGGCGGGCACCGGCCGAGAAGATATTCAGGACGGGGACAAGAGCGAAGCGGCCTTTGCTCAGCCGAGCGGGCTTGCCACCGACGGAAAGACCCTCTTTGTGGCCGATTCCGAAGGATCGGCCGTGCGAGCCGTGGGCCTGGACGAATCGTCCAAGGTTTCCACCATTGCCGGCACCCATGACCTTCCCCAGGGGATGAGCCTGTTCGCCTTTGGTGACAAGGATGCGGCCGGTCATACCGCCCGCCTTCAGCACTGCTTGGGTGTGGCATTTGCCGATGGCAAGGTGTACGTGGCCGACTCCTATAACAACAAGGTCAAGGAAATCACCCTGGCGGCAGACGCCAAGTGGGGCGGGTTCGACCCCAAGAAGTGCGAAGTGGTGACCTACGCGGGCACCAAGACGGCCGGTCAGTCTGATGATCCACCGCTGTTTGACGAACCGGGTGGCGTTTCCGTGGCCGGCGACCTGCTGTTTGTGGCGGATACGAATAACCATGCGGTTCGCGTGATCGAGCGAGGCACCCGCAAGGTGCGAACTCTGCCACTGAGTGGCGTCGAAGCCCCTCGGCCGGTGAAGTCCAAGCCCAAATTCGCACGCGCGGCGGTGGTCAAGCTGGCAAAGGCTGAGGTTGCGCCGACCCAGGAGTTCACGCTCAACGTCAAGATCGAGCTGCCCCAGGGGTTTGAGATCAACGCAGATGCCCCGATGCCCGCGTTGCTAGAGGCTCCAGAACAGCCCCAGGCCCTGGATGCCTTGAAAATCTCTGCGACCGGGCAAGAGATCCATCCGCCCGCGGCAGAGTTTCTGGTTAACGTGCCGCTGGCGGCCGCACCCAAACCGGGCGATGTGCTGAACCTTCGGTTCTCGGTCTCTTCTTTTGAGTGCAAGAAGGAGGGAGCTGGGCTCTGTCGGCCCAGGAACTACGTCTGGGAAATTCCGGTCCACTTTGTGGCGGGCGGCGCCAAGGGAATTGAGCTGAGCACTCACGATGCCGTGGCTCCTGTGGCATCGGAAGCTGCGCAGGAACCAGGTGTCAAATAACGATCGCGAAGCGTGGTGACCCTCGAATTTGGTTCATGAGAGGGTCACCACTTGACGCCACCTCACCCGGGTGAAACCATAAACGCAACCGCCTGAGATGGCTGCAACTTGTGCTTGACGAATTCCGCGCGGAACTTTAGATCGTTCATCATGGGTGATTTTCACGCAAAAGTGCCGAGGCGATCTTGCCTGCGGATGTTGATAGGGCTGATCTATGCCCTTTCGACAGCGCTTTTGCCATCACTTCATGATCACCATGGTTCGGCCGACCGGGCTCCGCAAGCCCTGGAAGATTGCAATGGGGCCGGCCTGCACTGGGCCAGCCACGCCGATGCGCCTGACCTGAGTCATGTGGATCATCGGTGCCTGGCGTGCCAGGACCGCATGGAGCCAATTGCTCCCGCTGAGTTTCGGTTCGATCTGGCCACCCTGACTGACGACCGGCATCTTGAACAGGTGGCCGGCTCTGGCTGCACGTTTATCTGGAATTACTCTTCAAGGGGACCGCCCAGAAGCTAACGCGTTTCAAGGCCGCACGACCGCTTGCCCGTAATTGAAGGGCCAAGCGCGGCGGCAAATTCAAACTGAAGTGGCTTTCATCACCTGAAACTGGCCGGACTGTGAGCCGCCCTGGTTTTGAAACGGCTTCCATACGCGTTTGCTTTGTCCCACCTTGTCTTGCCGGATTGGTGACGCGCCCACTTGCTTGCGCTCCCGGTCCGTGGAGTTTTTTCATGCATTCCAGGATTTCCGGGCCCCGGCGGGTTGGCTTCACGCTGATCGAACTGCTGGTTGTGATCTCAATCATTGGTGTTCTGGTGTCGCTCTTGTTGCCTGCCGTTCAGGCGGCACGCGAGGCCGCCAGGCGTGCCCAGTGCACCAATAACCTGAAACAGATCGGGATTGGGCTTCATACCTACCATGATCAGCACAATACGTTTCCGCCCGGTTATGTGAGTGCGTTCACACCGGCGAACGATAACCCGTTCACCGCGCAGAATGACACGGGAAGCGGCTGGGCATGGGGCACGATGATCTTGCCCCAGCTGGAACAAAGCCCGTTGTTTAACGCAATCAATTTCAACCTCTCGATTCACTATCACGAAAACGATACGGCCAGCGTGACCAAGGTAAGCAACTACCTGTGCCCGTCTGACAACACCCTGGCGCTGGTACCAATTCGTAACCAGGCAAATACCGCCACGGTGGATACAGCAGCCGGCGGCAATTACGTGGGAATGTACGGCGTGGGCGAGGTGGGAGCCGCGCCCGGGCGTGGGACCGGGATCTTCTTCCGGAACAGCCGCGTGGGGATCGCCGATATTACTGATGGAACCACCAACACGTTCATGGTGGGCGAACGTAGCCACAACCTGAGCTATGTAACCTGGACCGCGCGGAGCATTGGCGGCTGGCTGTTCAACACCTCTTCATTTGAAGGGGGAACCGACACGTTTCATGCCGACGCCGAGCAGTGCTGGGTTCAGGTTCTGGGGCCGGTCGGTTTGAGCGATGGAAATCGTACCCCCAACAACCCCCGAGCGCATGTGGAAGATTACTGGAGCCGCCACCCGGGCGCTGTGAACTTCTTGATGGGAGACGGCTCGGTTCGACCGATCAAAGATTCCATCAATCCAATGCCTTACCGGGCCCTGGCCACACGGTCTGGCGGTGAGGTACTGAGCAGCAGCGATTATTGACAGACAGCTTTACTCCGTGGGGCCATCGCTCGGGTCGACCCGGAGCCGAAGGCCCACGGGTAACGCATCGCCAAGTGCCTGGTTCTGCTGGCTGCGTTCGACTTCGTGATATTCACGCACCGGGCGCACCGTCGCTTCGTCGGCCCCCAGCGCCAGTAGCCGCTCCACAACCTGTTCACGAAGCGAATCGGGTAGGTCGCGTGCCCGGTCGCCAGACACCTGGGCCATCTGGCTAAGCGCAAAGATGGCGTCTTTGCTCTCCCGGCTGCTGTTCAACGGATAAACCAGGATCGCTTCCACCCACGGGGTGACATTTTGCGGGTGAACCACGGTGTTGGCCGGGGCGTACAGCGGCACGCGGGTCCCAAGCCGGCCCAGACACCAAAGCGTGTGAGCGCCTGGGGCAGGTCGGCCAAGTTCTCTGGCAAGCGAATCTCCCAGAGGCTCCTTGAACGGTGCCGAGAGCCGTTCCAGGCTGCTCGCGCAGCGCCACATTTCACTCAGTTCGTGAGGTTCCGGCCTGGGCCGGTTCGCCTTCTTGGCCGGGCTGGTCCCCTTGGCCGGTAGCAGGAACGGAAGAATGCGCCGGTGGATCTCTTCGTGATGCACCCGGTTCAGGCCGGCGGCCAGCCTTCGCCAAAGGATCCACCACTCAACCCAGCATTGAGATTCCTTGACGTGCTTCACCCCCTGGTGCCAGGTGGGCCAGAGCGCCTTCATGCGAGATTCATCCAGCGGGAAACCGGTACCCGGCCTCAGGCAATAGCCAACCAAATTCAACCAGCGAGTTTCATACTGGGGCGAACGGTTCCGAGACTCGCTGACCTCTTTAAGCGGTTCCCAAAGCGCCCTGAGCGCAGAGGGAGGCCACTGGTCCCGGCCGATGTCCAGGGCTTCTTCCAATAGCTTCACCAGGCGGCTTGGACCTGCCTCGCCGGGGCTGGGCCCGAACGCAGTCTGAATGGCGGAGCTGGCCCGATCAATCAACGCTTGCTCAAGCACCACGGTATCGGCGGGTGGGCCCGCGCTTTGGGCCTTGGCACTATCGGCCGAGCGGGCACGGTCGGGCGTGCGAACCTGGATCTGGAGCCTCCACCGCCGCTCATCGGTCCGGCTATGGCACCAGAGTTCGATGGTGCCGATTTCCGTCACGCGCGCGGCGAGCCGAACGGGAACGCGTTCCGCCTTGGCCTTGCGGCCCACACGCATTTCTCCGACCAGCGGAGGCAGTGGCAGCACGGTGTCTGGATCGTCTGGAATCAGGTCACCAGGCCGATCGGTGGCCCTGACAGAGCTGGAGGCCAGCGGAAACGAGACGCGCTGACCCATGAGCATTTCAAAATCTCGGCCCTTGATCTCGGTCTCGTCCCCTTCCTCGGCATCGCGAGGGACCACGCATAGCCAGGGCGTTTGGGCCGCCGCCGCCGTTTCTGATTCAAATCCCACATAGAAAGCCCGCGCTGTCCCGCCACCAATCCGAATTCCACCGCCACGGCGCACCACTCCGTAGTACGCAGCGCCAACCGCCACAGCAAGGTCGAGCGACTCGTTCGACAGAACGCGAGGCGTGAACCGGTCTTGTCCTACTTCCGGGAACCAAGAGCCCACCACGTCCACAATTCGCTGGCGAACCACTTCAGGAGTGAGCGCTCCCCCATTGAACAAGATGGCGTCTGGCCGACCCGGATGCTGGGACTGCTGGGCGGCTTGGTCTCCCAGTTGAGCCTGATCGTTCTTATGCCTGCGCAGAAAGGCCGCAAGATGGCGAGGGATGGCGGGGTCAGAGACGAACGGCAGGCCAAATTCCTGCAACCCGCTTCTGCCGGCCTTTCTGGGCTCTTCATCCCCCTGAACGATGGGGTAAAAACCATCCAGAACAATTTCCTCGACCTCGGCTCTGGTCAGTTCAGACTGCAAGCTACCCCCAATTACGCGTGAGCCGCGGCCGGCAATGGTAACCGGCCAGCGCTCGTGCGCACGCCCTTCCTCCAGCAGCTTCTCCTTGGCCGTCCGGCACGCGAACCGGAGCGCACTCCACTGTTCGGCGTCCAGCTTCACCCCACCGAGCTTGGCTTCTACCCGGTGCGCCAGGGCCAGATCCATGTTATCGCCACCCAGCATCAGGTGATCGCCCACGGCCACCCGCCTGAACCCCGGCCCCTCTGGGGTTTCGATCACCGTGATCAGGCTGAAGTCGGTGGTTCCGCCGCCGATATCGCAAACCAGGATCAGTTCCCCGCCACGCACCTGGCGCTGCCAACCCGCCTGGTGGGTCACAATCCAGCAGTAGAATGCCGCTTGCGGTTCCTCTAGCAACGTCAACGATTTGAAGCCAGCAAGCCGAGCCGCTGCCACGGTCAGTTCTCTGGCCGCTTCATCAAATGAGGCGGGCACGGTTAGAACAACCTCTTGTTCCTCAAGCCGAGCCGCTTCCTGATCTTGGGCGTGCGTGAAGTTCCAGGCGTCTCGGATATGGCGGAGGTACTCTGCCGAGGCCTCGACCGGAGAAACTCGACGCGCTTCCGGTGGCGCACCCCAGGGCAGAATGTCGGCCTCTCGATCAACGCCCGAGTGGCAGAGCCAGCTCTTGGCGCTGGAGACCAGGTGCGAGGGGACCCGCGCCCCTTGCACCCGCGCGAATTCACCCACAATCCGATCGGCGCCCTCATTCCAGGGGAGCGTGGCCGAGCCTGGGGGCAGTTCATGCGTGCCGGGCAGGTACAGGAACGAGGGCAGCATCGGCCTTGGCTTGCACTCTCCGGGCGCAACCAGTTGCGGAACCGGGAACGGATGGATTTCCGCCGTCGGTCGTTCCCGCCCCTTGGTATCCACATAGGCCACGGCGCAGTTGGTGGTACCCAGATCGATGCCGACGATAAAACGAGAGCGTGACATGGAAAATTATCAATGGCCGTGGTTCAGAAGCGTGGGCCAGGCCGCTGGCACATTCGCTCAAGTATAAGCGATAGACCGGAAATCGGCCGACTGTTGACCCGTGGAGCAGAAGTGATTTGCTTCCGATTACGCTTTCGTGTTGAGAGGCAAAAACAAAATACGCCCAGGAATTTCAGGATAAGAATGGACCTTATGGACAGGAATGCAAATTAAAAGCTGGCTTGGTTTACTCCTGGTCCATACCGTCCATGCGGTCCATACCGTCCATTCCTAACTTTGTTTCCATAAGGTTCTTGGCATAACTCTGTTTGCGTTGCTCAAGCCAGCCGATCCAGAGCAAGCAGCTTGAAAAGCTGCTGGTCATGGATGACATCCTCCGGAGTCATCCATGACATAAAAGCCAGCCAGGGCGTTACTTGACCACAAAGTTGACCAGCTTGCCGGGGATGATGACGGCCTTGACGATCGTCTTTCCCTCCAGCAAGGGGGCGATCTTGGGGTCGGCCTTGGCGGCGGCCTCAAGGGCCGCGGAATCGACGTCGGCCGGTACCCGGATGCGGCTCTTGAGCTTTCCGCCAATCTGGACGGGCACGTCAACCTCAGAATCTATCAGCAGCGCAGGATCAAAGGTCGGCCAGGGAGCGTACGCCAGCGTGCCGGCATGCCCAAGAATTTGCCAGAGTTCCTCGGCCAGGTGAGGCGCGAACGGGCTGAGCAGCAAGACAAACGCTTCCATGGCCGACTTCGGGCGAACCGGCTGCCCCGTGAAGCTGTTCACAAACTCCATGAGCCTGCTAATTGCGGTGTTGAACCGCATGGCTTCAATGTCGTCGGTCACGGCCGCCACCGTTCGGGCCACAAGCTGGGCCTGTTCCGTGGTTGGCTCAACGTCCTGAACGCGAGGATCGAGGTTCAGGGTCTCTGCCTCGAACTCCACCACCATTCGCCAGGCACGGCCCAGGAAGCGATAGACCCCCTCAACCCCCTTCATGCTCCAGGGCTTGGTGGCCTCTAGCGGACCCATGAACATCTCATAAAGCCGCAAAGCGTCTGCGCCATATTCGGCAATGACCACGTCGGGATTGATCACGTTGCCACGGCTCTTGGACATTTTGTGCGCCCGTGCATCAACCCGGATGCCAGGCTCGTCAATCCGCACAAAACTGTCCCCCTTCTTGGTCACTTCGTCTTCATCAAGCTTCACTACCTGGGTGGGCGTTGGCGGCTTGGAACGAACGTCCACAGGAACCCCGTCCACCTCTCGCACGTGCTCTGTGCTGACCCAGGTGCCGTCGCCCGCGCGGTAGGCGGTGTATTCAGTCTCGCCCAGAATCATCCCCTGGTTGACCAGTTTCTGGAACGGCTCGGCGGTATGCACCTGGCCGTGGTCAAACAGCACCTTGTGCCAGAACCGGGAATAAAGCAGGTGCAGCACGGCGTGCTCTGCACCGCCAATGTAGAGGTCAACCGGCAACCAGTACTTTTCCTTTTCAGGGTCCCAGGCACGTTCGGTGTTCTTGGGATCAATGTAGCGCAAGTAGTACCAGCAAGAGCCGGCCCATTGCGGCATCGTGTTCGTTTCTCGCCTGGCGGTGTCTGAGTACCGAACCCACTCCACGGCCTTGCCAAGCGGCGGCTCGGGCTTGCCAGAGGGCTTGAAGTCATCCAGTTCTGGCAGCAGAACCGGGAGGTCGGAAGGCAGGAGACCATGGACCCGATCTTGCTCGTCAATCACCACGGGGAACGGCTCTCCCCAGTAGCGCTGGCGAGAGAACAGCCAGTCTCTGAGCTTGTACTGGATAGTCTTGCGCCCAAGTCCCTGTTCGGCCAGCCAGTGGGTGATCGATTCTTTGGCCTGCTGGGTTAGCTTGCCGTCCAGGCTCAGATCATGGGTGTGGGAATTGATGGCCGAGCTCTCGTCGCAGAATGGCTGGGAGGAATCTCCCGTGTTCTTGCGGTACGCCTCACGAAGCGGGGCCACGTCTACCCCGGTGCCCGGTTTCTGGCCACTCTGTTTCAGGAGCCAGGCGTCTGAGGGCATAAGCACAGCGCGGATTGGCAGGTCAAACGCTTTGGCGAACGCAAAGTCTCGCTCGTCGTGGGCGGGAACCGCCATGATGGCACCAGTGCCGTAACCCATCAGAACATAGTCAGCAATCCAGACCGGAATTGGCTCGCCATTGACGGGGTTCACGGCGTAGGCGCCGGTGAAGACACCGGTCTTGGTCTTGCCCAGGTCGGTGCGGTCCATATCGCTTTTGCGGGCGGTAGACTCGCGGTACTGGGTCACGGCTTCGCGATGGTCGGGGGTGGTAATCTGGTCCACCAGCGAGTGTTCAGGGGCCAGCACCATGTAGGTGGCGCCAAAGAGGGTGTCTGGCCGGGTAGTGAACACGCGGATCACGTCGGCTTCGGGACCGGTGGGGAACTTGGTGGCCTGGCGTTGGATTCGCCAGTTGTCGTATTTGCCGCTTTGCTTGACCTTGAAATCAACCTCGGCCCCTTCGGAACGGCCCACCCAGTTGCGCTGCATATCTTTGATGGCGGGAGACCAGTCCAGCCCGTCGAGGTCATCGATCAGGCGTTCTGCGTAGGCGGTAATTCTTAGCATCCACTGCTTGAGCGGCATCCGGACGACTGGGTGTCCGCCTCGCTCGCTCTTACCGTCTTGCACTTCTTCGTTGGCTAGCACGGTGCCCAGGGCCGGGCACCAGTTCACGGGCACTTCGGCCCGGTAGGCCAGGCGACGGCTATCTCGGTACGCATTGGCATCGTCGCAGTCGGCTGGAATGGGCAGCTCGGCAATGGGCCGCCCTTTTCCCATGCGTGCATTACCTTGTGAGTCGGTCCATTCAAAATCTGGGTCGTACCAGGTATTGAAGATTTGGAGGAAGATCCACTGTGTCCAGCGGTAGTAGCCGGGATCGGTGGTATCGACCTCGCGGTCCCAGTCATAAGAGAATCCGAGCGCCTTGATCTGGCGGCGGAAGGTGTCAATGTTGCGCTGGGTTGTGATGCGGGGATGAGTATTGGTTTGGACGGCGTATTGCTCGGCCGGCAGTCCGAACGCATCCCAGCCCATGGGGTGCAAGACGTTCACACCGCGCATTCGCTTGAACCGGCAGAAAATATCGGTGGCAGTGTACCCTTCAGGGTGCCCAACGTGCAGTCCTGCTCCGCTGGGATACGGGAACATATCCAGCACGTAGATCTTTGGCTTGCCGGGTACGAAGTCTTTGGTGGCAAAGGTCTTGTGTTCATCCCAGTATCGCTGCCACTTCGGTTCAATCTTCTGAGCGTGATACGGCGGCATGTTGAAGATTCTCTGCTACGGAACTGGGTTCGGGCAACCGGGCGCACGGCGGCACAATGAGCGACTTACGATGGGATTGCCCATAAGGACAAGCCCAAGAGACCGCCGAGGTCGGCGGTCTCACAGTTGCAACCCAATTGTGAACCGCCAGAGTCGCAAGAGAACATGTGAAAAGTCTCGCTCGGAATCAAAGACCAGCGGCGGTGGGTGGCTTGGCCAGGGTCCAAACGCAATACTAAACAGGGCCAGGCAAGGCTTACCAACGCCAGAGTGCGGTACCCCAGGTCAGCCCCGCGCCAAAGCCAGACGTGAGCAAGAGGTCACCTCGTTTGACACCGCCAGAGCGAACGACCTCGTCGAGCGCAATGGGAATGGAGCCACCGGAGGTGTTCCCGTACTTGTCCAGGTTTTTGAAAACGTTATCCCGGTTGATGTTTAGCACATCGGTGGCCGCGTGGATGATCCGGATGTTGGCCTGATGCGGAATGAACCAGCGCACATCTTCAACGGGTACCCCGGCGTGGTTCAGCACCGCGTTGGTTGTGTCGGCCAGCATCCGGACGGCCCACTTGAACACGGCCCGTCCGTCCATCGTCAGGTACTGCAACCCCTGCTCCAGGGCTTCCACCGAGGCCGGCAGCCGGCTCCCGCAGGCTGGGCGATTCAAAAGGTCGCCACCCGATCCGTCGGCACCAAACTGGTACGCCACCATCCCCTGATCTGGCTCGCCAGGCGCAAGCACCACGGCCCCCGCACCATCGCCAAACAGCGGAAAACTCTTGGGATCGTGGGGATTGATCACCCGGCTGTTCGTATCTCCACCCACCACCAGAACCCGCTTGCAGGTTCCCGCCTTGATAAACTGGCAGCCCACAATCAGGGCGTAAATGAACCCCGCGCAGGCGGCTTGCAGGTCAAACCCGGCGCATGGCAGCTTCATCCGATCTTGAAGCAGGCAGGCCGTGGACGGGAAACTCATGTCCGGGGTCATGGTTCCCACAATCACCAGGTCGATTTCCGAGGGATCAACGTCGGCGGCCTTCAGGCAGCGCTGGGCTGCAATCAGGCAGAGGTCGCTGGTGGCCTGGTGGGGCGCAGCAAACCGCCGTTCGTGAATTCCGGTCCGGTTCACGATCCAGTCTGGTTCAAAGCCGTACAGTTCGCGAAGGTCCTCATTGGACACAACCCGATCGGGTACGTAGCTTCCCGTGCCCAGAATCTGAACGCCCAGTAAAGACACCGTCTTCGGGACGGGAGAAAGCTGGCTAGAACTCATGGGCATCCGCGTCGGTCTGGATGACCTGGGCCGATTTGCGGAAACCCAGGATCAGAAAAGGCCAATTCCGCGTAGGGGCCGGCTCTGTGAAGAGCCTCCCTCGCAGTTGGGCGAGGGAGAACAACCCCTGGACGCAGAATGATTCGTCGGCCAAAGTGGGCAAACACAGAACTAAAATATAGCCCCCGCCCTACTGGCTTACCAGATCAATGGCATGGGCTGTCACTCTCCTGGGGGCCGCCGCCGGCCACATGTCCCATGTCTGAACATCGAATTCACCTGAGGAAGGCCTGGGAGATTGGTGCCTGGGATGCCCCAAACAGCCCGGCAACCCGCATCGATTTGCCGCTGGAAACTCCCCAGGCCGCTGCCCACATTTGCCTCCGACGCGCTTTTCAACAGCCTGCAATTGACCCCAACCTGGACTGCCTGGCCCTGCTCCTGGAACAAATTCCAGGGTTGAAGTCTGTTCAGCTCAATGGCAACCCGCTCTGGTCTGGCCTGGCCGACGACCAGACCAGGCTCGAACTCCCCTGGCAGGCCGAAGAGCCAAGGCGTTGCATTCTGACCTTGGAGGTTGAACAGGGACTGCCCCAAGGGTGGGGGAAGGTGGCAATTTTGATTCGCGAGCGGAAAGTTTGAGGCCGCGGACATGGAATCTCAGGAACCATTGAGCCAAATTCATGGAATCAAGGGAAAGGCCTGGTTTTAAGGGCAGAAGGCCCGTTCGTCAAACCAAGCCGCGAACACAAGTTCAAAGCTCACGCTCTGGGCTCTGATAGAGACGGACCAGAATGCCCCGTCGCTCACGCTCTGGGCTCTGAATGAGCCCTGCCGCCAATGCCATATCTAGCCTGCTAAGACCTTTCACTGTAATCCTTTATAGGAACAAGAACTCGCCTCGACAGATGCGAGCGACTTTGTCAGAACCGCCTCTGCGGAGCCTTTAGACCGGAAAACCGCCATGGCCCAATGGGTTGCGGAATTCCGCGGAATGCTTTCGAAACTCACAGTTCTTGCCCAAGCTTTGCTTGAAGGTTTGGAACTTCCTCCCAGAACGGATTAAGATCAGAGCTTCGCCCAACCGGTTCATCTTGCGTCTGGATTCCCTTGATGAGCGACCCGTTCCGAATCCCAAACGAACAACGCTCTGCCGGTGAACAGGAATCGCCCGAGGATTTCTTGAGCCGGGTCAACCGTTGTCGATGGGCGTTTACGCTGGCGGCCCTTGGCCTGGGAATTCAAACGGTGGACCTGGCGTTGGGTCGCGTGGCCGACCTCACTCGCGGCCGAGCCAATGACCCCGCCATCCGGGCGCTTCTGGAACTGATGGAAAGCCGCCAGTGGTCTTGGTGGGTGCACACACCCATCACCTGGTTCGCCCTGATTGCGTCTTATGCCCTGATCGGCAAGTTCAGAACCCCAACCTGGAACACGCGATCGGTTGCCCTGGCCGCCATGAATACGGTGGATCTGGGGCTCTGGCTCATTGCGCACGCCCGTGAACTGGGGCTGGGAGACACCTTGGGCCGGTTACTGCCCCCCTTCTCCATTCTGAGGTACGGCCTGGAAGCGTTGCAGTGGCTAGAGCTGATCCTGTTCGCCATGCTCTGCTCGGAGCTGGGAGCAATGATCGGCCGGAAAGATATGGAAGCGGCGCAATACGCCACCCGAGCCTCGGCCATGGGTGGTTTGATCTTGTGGGCCACCAACTTTTCGATGCTGGTTTACTGGAACCTGCAACGGTTCCCCAGGGTCGGCTGGCGTCAGCAAATGGAATGGCACATGTTTCGGTCGATGGCCATGGTCATGCTGGCAATCACCGCGTTCCAGGTGACTGCGCTCTGCTTGACCGCCGCCCGCCGCTGCCGAGATTGGCTCAGAAGTCAGCATTCCGCGTCGGAATCAGACTTGCCAACCGCGAGCAGCGAGGCGTTTTTTCAGGACTGGCAGGAACGAGACCGCAACGCCTGGAAATGAAATACGGCCGGGGTTGGTTGATCAGGCGGACCCTTGAGATTGTGCAATCAGGGTGCGGAGTTCGCGTGGCAGGGGAAAGTGCACACTTTCCTGGCGTACGAACGCATCTTCCACCGTGGCGTTGTAGGTTTTTTCGATAAACTCGATGACCTCTTGCACCACCTGTTCGGGAGCGCTGGCGCCGGCGGTAATAAGTACGGTTTGCACCCCTTCAAACCAGGCAGCGTCAAGTTCTGAGACGCCGTCGATCAGGTGGGAGTGCGGGCCCAGGCTATCCGCAATTTCCTGCAACCGCTTGCTATTCGAGCTGTTCTGGCTGCCCAGAACCAGAACCAGGTCGGCCTGGGGGGCCAGTTGCCGTACGGCATCTTGCCGGTTCTGGGTGGCGTAGCAGATATCATCTTTGGGCGGGTTATTGATGTGTGGGAATCGCTGCCTGAGCGCACCGATGATCATGTTGGCGTCATCCACGCTCAGGGTGGTCTGGGTCAGGTAGGCCACCTTCTCAAAATTCCCTTCCAGTCGATCGACGTCGGCCACGGTTTCAACCAAGATCATTCGTTCGGGGGCCTCGCCCATGGTCCCAATAACCTCATCGTGCCCTTCGTGGCCGATCAGGAAAATGGTGTAGCCCTCTTTGGCGTACTTGATGGCTTCCAGGTGAACCTTGGTCACCAGCGGGCAGGTGGCATCAATGGCCTGAAGCTTGCGGGTACGGGCCTGCTCTCGAATTTGGGGAGATACCCCGTGGGCGCTGTAGAGGAGGGGTGAGCCAACTGGCACTTCTTCCAGGCTTTCTACGAATACCACCCCTTCACGGCGAAAACGATCGACCACGTACTTGTTGTGGACGATCTCATGGTAGACATAAAGCGGTGCACCAAAGATCTCGAGCGAGCGTTCGAGGCTCTCGATGGCCATGTTGACGCCTGCACAGAAGCCACGAGGGTTCGCCAGAAGGATTTTCATCGCGTCCGTGTTCTCAGTTGGAATCCGGGGCCGTCTGGGCGAGACAGCCCTACTCGTTCTCGAAGATTGCTTATCCTAGCCGCCGATGGCCCCTGAGAAAAGCCAATGTCCTTCCGGCTCGTAAGCGATCGGTCTGGTCGGGCCGGGCCTTGGTGGCCTGCGCTCTGCTTGCGACCCGAAGGTCCGATTGCTACGATCCGCTGAAAGACGTAAGCCCAGAGGCGGGTTGAGGCGGCTGGGTAGGGTTTCTGGGCTTCACGCAAAAAAACAAATCGTCCGTCCATCATGCACATGCAGGGGAGATCGCCCGCCATGGCCAAAGACACACACAATCTGGCAGTTGAGAGCGGACAGGATGTTGCCCCAGCCTCGGCCGCCCAGTGGACAAAAAAGCACCTGATCGGGCTGGAAGAACTTTCGGCCGCAGAGATCACGGCCATTCTGGATACCGCCGAGATGTTTGGCGAGCTTTCGGCCCGCGACCGCAAAAAAGTTCCTGCCCTGCAAGGTAAAGTGGTCTTCAACCTGTTCTTTGAGAATTCCACGCGAACTCGCACAAGCTTCAGCCTGGCCGCCAAGCGTCTGTCGGCCGATGTTCAAGATTTCTCGGCCAGCACGTCCAGCCTTTCCAAGGGTGAGTCTTTCATTGACACGGCCAAGAACCTGGAAGCCATGGGGGCCGATATTCTGGTCGTCCGCCATTCCACGCCAGGGGCTCCCCACCTGCTCACTCGCCACGTGGGTTGCTCAATCGTGAACGCCGGCGATGGCGCCCACGAGCACCCAACCCAGGGGTTGCTGGACCTGCTGACGATTCGCAAGCACAAGGGCCGAATTGATGGGCTGACCGTGGGCTTGGTGGGTGATATTGGCCATTCACGGGTAGCCCGGTCCAATATCTGGGGTCTCCAGAAGCTGGGCGCCAAGGTGATTTTGTGCGGACCACCCACCCTGTTGTCTCGCGGGTTTGAAAAGCTCGGCTGTGAGGTTGCGTACCACCTGGACGAAGTGCTGCCCAAGCTGGATGTCATCAACGTGCTCCGGATTCAGTTTGAGCGCGATACGAAGTCGGTCTTTCCGTCGATCTCCGAATATTTCCGCCTGTACGGAGTTACCGGCGAGCGTCTGGCTCGCTCCAAGCCCGACCTGCTGTTGCTTGCCCCGGGGCCAATCAATCGCGGTGTAGAGCTAACCCCCGAGGTGGCCGACGGGCCGCAGTCTGCCATTCTCGACCAGGTGACCAATGGCCTGGCGGTCCGGATGGCCGCCCTCTACCTGGTTTCTGGCCAGGGCCGCTGATCACCAAACCCTCCCTCGCCCGCTTGCGAACAGAGAACACCCCCCTTTTCCAATTCAAAACCGATCACGACGAAAGACCAAAACCATGCGAACGATCAAGATTTCAGGCGGGCGTGTCATCGACCCTTCTCAGGGGATTGACCGCACCGCCGATGTTTGGATTTCAGGCGAACAGATTGCCGGCATTGGCGAGATGAGCAACGGCGAGCCTGAAATTGTGATCGATGCGCGAGGGAAGATCGTTTGCCCAGGGCTGATAGACTGCCACGTGCACCTGCGTGAGCCCGGCAACGAAGAAGATGAAACCATCCAAACCGGCGCATCGTCTGCCCTGGCCGGCGGCGTGACCACCGTGGCCTGCATGCCAAACACCCTGCCCCCCATGGATACGCGAGACGCCGTGGAGTACGTCGTTTTGCAGGCCAAGCGGGCACGCAAGGCGAATGTGTACCCCGTGGCCTGCGTAAGCAAAGGGCGCAAAGGGGAAGAGCTGGCCGAACTCGGCCAGCTGGTCGATGGCGGGGCCGTGGCGTTTACCGATGATGGGGCCCCAGTTTCAAGCGCAGCCTTGATGCGGCAGGCACTTGCCTACGCCCGGATGTTCAACCGCTGCATCATGCAGCATTGCCAGGTAATGGAGTTGACCACCGGCGCAGTGATGAACGACGGGTTTGAGAGCATGCGGCTCGGCCTGAAGGGAATGCCCAACGCCGCCGAAGATATCATGGTGGCCAGAGACATCCGCCTGGCCGAAATTACAGGCGGCCGGCTCCATATCCAGCACATCTCCACCTCCAGGGCCGTGGAGCTGGTGCGAGACGCCAAAAAGCGTGGTATCCAGGTCACGGCCGAAGCCTGCCCGCACCACTTCACGCTGACCGATGAATGCCTGCGCACGTTTGACTCTAACTACAAGATGAATCCCCCCTTGCGCACCAAGGCCGATGTGGAGTCTGTGATTGAAGGGCTGGTGGATGGCACCATTGAAGTGCTGGCGACCGACCATGCACCCCATGCAGCTGAGAAAAAGGCGAGAGAACTGGATATCGCGCCGTTCGGAATCGTTGGCCTGGAAACTCTGATCCCCATCACCGTGAAGGGCCTGATTGAACCGGGCCTGCTCACCTGGCCAGACGTGATCAACAAGCTGACCGTCAATCCTGCCCGCCTGCTCAACCTGGACCATCGTAAGGGCAGCCTGAAAGTTGGCTACGATGCCGACGTAACAATTATCGACCCCGACGCAAGCTGGGTCATTGATCCTGCCAAGCTCCGTTCCAAAAGCCACAACACGCCGTTTGGCGGCTGGTCTGTGAAAGGCCGAGCCCACACGGTGATTGTGAATGGCGAAATCCGTCACTCGCTGGAACCAGGGTTTGAAACGCCAGGCAGGCGCAAGTAATCGCCAAGGGGATCCCCGTGCATCTCGCGGCCAGTGAGCTTACCACTGGGATCCCCGTCCCACATTCCGGCTTGCACCATAGTGCGCACGCATGCACTCATGATGCGATCATGAGAATGCCTGGGCCTTAGAGTGATTCAAGATTGGGTTGCAGGTGTAGAACCGCCGCTCACGGCTGTCTGCTGGGGTTCTGTATGTGTGCAACCCATTCGTGAACAGCGATAAGCTTGGCCCCCGGTCTCGATTGCCTGAGGGTTGATTCTGGGTTCTGCCCTGCAAATCAGGGGCTTTGGACTCACTCGTTGGATCTCCCGGAAGCGATTTGGCGATTGTTCAATTTTTTTTGGGACAACGTCTCGGCAAAACTCGCTCAATCAGGTGTAGACACATGCCAAAAGGCGACTGACAGCCTTTTCTGAGCCGATTTCAACAATACCTGGGGCAATCCCCGGGTTTGGTACGGCGTCTTACGCACACATGTTTATTCTTGGATCGGTGATCTGGTTACCGCACGCCGATGTGGAACCGGTTGCCAAAGTTCCTTCTTCTCTCTCTGATTTTTCAGAGTGGTGGTCCATTGCGCCATGGAAACCGTGCTCGAGCAACAACTCGATCAGAAGATGGTCGACTGGCTGGTTGGCCTGGTGGATCAAGGGGCGGGCGTGACCTCTGGCGGCTCGTCCGAGAAGGGCGGATTCGGCCTCAAGAAGAAATCGAACGCCAAGAGCGAAGACACGTTTGGGCGTGGCTTTGGTCGGCTGCGGGTTTCCAGAACCGGACAGGTTACGGTGGCCCGGGTCATTGTGAACGAACTGATTAAAGAACCGGCCGTCACCGAGACGGTTGAAGAGCTGATCTCCCTGGTCAAGGCGGGCTGTGACCGCCTGGTTCTGGACCTGCGTGAGGTTGACCGGATCACCAGTTCGTTTGTGGGCACCCTGGCCGAGGCGCACCGCTACTGCCTTTCCGTACCAGGCGGCTTGCTTCGCCTTTGCGGAATCAGGCCGG
Source organism: uncultured Planctomycetales bacterium (assembly GCA_903926465.1). Taxonomy (GTDB): domain Bacteria; phylum Planctomycetota; class Planctomycetia; order Isosphaerales; family Isosphaeraceae; genus CAIYJE01. The sequence continues at coordinate 12,050 of CAIYJE010000189.1, read as the reverse complement.
AAATTCGACCGATTTTTCGATACACAGGACTCGAAAAGGAATTGCGACTTTTCGAAGACCTGAACACCGCAGTTAACACCGCTTGGCCAATGGCTGGACTCCCCCGGCCGCTGCCAGTCGGAATGCTTTCGGCACTCACGGCGCATGACCAGAAAAGCGGAGGCGAGATGCAGGAACGGCAGGTCGATCAATCCCAAAAGCCACAGCCCGCGCTCGCTCCGCTGAAGCTCAGGGTGGAAGTGGGGTCAAGAGCCGGCCAAACTATCGCCGTCAGGCGTTCGCCATGGCTGATTGGCCGCGACCCTCGCTGTCGGCTCCGTTGTGGAACCGACGTGGTCAGCCGGCTGCACGCCCAGATTGAAAGTGACAGTCTTCTTCACTGGCAAATCCGGGATCTTGGGAGCCGGAACGGGACCTTTGTGAATGATGTTCCGATCCAGGGCCCTCATCGCCTGGTGGCAGGAGATCGGGTTCGCATTGGCCCCCTGGTTTGCACTGTGCTTCTGGGCCCGTCGGGACTGGGCGAGGTTGTGCTTGAGGACACCGTTGCAAACTGGCTGATTGGGCCCGAAAGTGACGCCGAGCAGGAGCATGGTACGGGCACCCACACGCAAGAAGTGGTGGTACCACAGACGAATGCTCCCGCGAACAAGGTGCGAGTGACGGAAATTCAAGGGGTCCGGGTGATCGCGCCCCGAACGGCTGAAATTCTTGACGATCTGGCGGCGGAGGCGCTTCAGGAAGCCCTTGAAGAGGCGGTTACGGAACGGCCGGATGCCCGGATTGTGCTGGACCTGGGCCTGGTTTCCGCGATGTCGAGCCGAGCGCTTGGGGTGGTGCTGGCGGTCTCTCTGAAACTGGCTCGATCTGGTGGCCAGTTGCGGCTGGCGCACCCGCGACCAGCCATGCGGACCAGGCTCGAACTTTTCAGGGTGACCGAACTGGTGCCGATGTACGAAACCCTGGATGAGGCCGTAGTTGCCGCCTGGGATTGAGTGCAATCTGGTCGGTTCAAGCGTGTTCGCCCAACGCATCTTTTGTGAGTGATTTTGCAGCCCGGCCCTGCTGAGCACTTGCCGTTTCTTGCGCTTTCCTCTAGGTTTCCAGAAGGGATTCTACTGGAACTCTGAAATGAAAGCCTGGGCGTGCGTTACCTGATTGACGGTTACAACCTGATGCATGCCAAGGGGTTGATGAAGGCGAATTTTCGTGGGGACGGCTTGCATCGAGCCAGATTGAGCTTTCTGGATGCGGTGGTGGGCCAGCTTGGCCACCTGGACGCGGTGAGAACCACGGTTGTTTTTGACGCCGCCGACCCACCGGCGAACCGACCGGTCCAGTCTAGCCACAAGGGGATGACCCTTCTTTTTGCCGTTAATGAGGAAAATGCCGACGCGGCGATTGAGCGGCTGATTGCCCAAGATTCTGCGCCCCGGCAACTGGCCGTGGTTTCGTCTGACCGCAGGGTCAGAGAGGCTGCACGCAGACGTGGGGCGACGATGATTGAGGCTGACACCTTCTGGTCTGGAAGCCTGAAGCACGCTGAGCCAAAGGCCCTGAAGACGCCGGCCCGACAAGCTCTGGAGCGGCAGACCCAGCGAGCGCCCGCCATGGACCCAGAAGAGGCCCGTCAATTTGAACTCCAATTTGCCGAGGCCGACCGGCAACTGGCGGACCCCCACCGGCCTGGCAACCAGACCCCGCTCTTTCTGAGCGACGAGGAGATCCGCCAGCTCGAACGAGATATCAAGAACGAAACCTGGGAGCCCTGATAAATCTGGGCTGTTGGGCTGAAAAACTGCCATTTTCGTACGTCCTTGAGAATCGTTTGAAGTGGCGGAAGCGGAAAACGGGCGATCAATCCCTGCGTTTCGGCACGGCAGGGTTGACCAGATTCGGGCAATTCGACGATTCTAGATGGATTGAAACAGAACGGCTGGACGGTTGTCGGCCTGCCGTAGGTTAGTTTTTGGCGGCTGCGCGGAGATGCGTGAGATCCCATGAAAGTTCATGAATACCAGGCGAAAGAGCTCCTCAAAAAATTCGGTGCCGCTGTGCCAGAGGGGATCGTTGCATCCACGCCCGCAGAGGCAGCCGCGGCCTTCAAGGCGTTGAATGAGCCCCTGGTGGTTGTTAAAGCCCAGGTCCATTCGGGCGGTCGTGGCAAGGGTGTGGCTGTAGGTCCCGAGGCCGATCGAGCCGAGGCCCTGGCGGTTGCCAGTGGCGAAAAGCCCCGCCCAGAAGGCTGGGCCAAAGGCGTTCAACTGGTCCGGACCGCCGAAGAGGCCCAGAAAGCGGCCGCCAGCCTGCTGGGGAAAACCCTGGTGACCTACCAGACCGGCGCAGTGGGTTCACCCATTGAAAAGGTTCTGGTCACGGTTGGGCATAACATCGTTCGTGAGCTTTACCTGGGTCTGGCGATTGACCGGGGCGAGAAGGCGCCGGTTCTGATGGCCACCACCGAGGGGGGCGTTGAGATCGAGACGATTGCCGCCCATCACCCTGAAAAAATTCACCGAGAAACGATTGACGTGAATGCCGGCCTGCTGGACTTCCAGGCCCGAAAGATTTGTAAAGCTCTTGGGTTTGAAGGGGAAACGGCCAAGAAGGGAAGCGTTTTCCTCAAGAACTTCGTCCAGATGTTCCTGGATACCGACTCATCGCTGGCCGAGGTCAATCCGCTGATCGTCACCGAGGGTGGCGAGGTGATGGCGCTCGACCTCAAGCTGAATTTTGATGACAACGCCCTGTTCCGCCACAAAGACATTGCCGCGATGCTAGACCCCGCGGAAGAAGACCCCAATGAAATGCGGGCCGCCAAGTGGGGCCTGAGCTATGTTCAGCTCGACGGCAACATTGCTTGCCTTGTGAACGGCGCGGGTTTGGCAATGAGCACTATGGACTTGATCAAGTACCACGGTGGCGACCCAGCCAACTTCCTGGACGTCGGTGGTGGTGCCAACAAAGAGCAGGTGCTGGAAGGGTTCCGGATCCTACTTTCGAGCCCCACGGTCAAGGCCGTGCTTGTGAATATCTTTGGCGGCATCATGCAGTGCGATATCATTGCAGCGGCCATTCTGGCTGCCTATGACGAGATCAACTTCCACGTTCCACTGGTTGTCCGGCTCGAAGGGACAAACGTGGAAAAGGGAATGAAGATGATCGAGGAGAGCGGTCGCAAGATCATTGTGGCCAAGGGACTGACCGACGCCGCCCAGAAGGTGGTTGCCGCGGCCAAGGGCGAAACCGTCTGATCTCCAAGATCCCTGGACGCTGCTTGAAATTGTGACTTGAAAGGGTCTACCTGCTGGGTAGGCCCTTTTTTTGGCTTTCAAGAAAACTCAACCCAAGCCCCGCAGGCAGCCAGTGCTTCTTGTCTTTCCCTTTGTGTCACGCCAGGAACTTGGCGGCGTATCTACTGGCGTACGAAGAACAGGCTGTGGGTCTTCTGGCCTGGCGAGACCGGCATGAATGCGGGTGTGGTTATCACCGCGTTTGTCTGGTTGCCAGGTTTCTGCAGTATCACCAAGAATCCGTATCATCCCAGGGTCTCTCAGCACGAACATGGAAGAACCGTCAAGGTTCCAGCGACCAGGTTGCAACGGGGGCTTTCCTCCAGGCAGCCAGGTTGCCTGAGTTCGGGAGGCAAGACCGATGCGTGGATTCTGGTTTTATCTCTTTCTGGGGCTGGTGACCTCCACTCTCTCGATTCGGGGATTACCCAGTGGGCCGATGGCCTGGTTGGTTGTGGGGACCGTGAACGGGCTGGCAACGCTGCTCTGGTTTGTGATGGCTCGTGAGCTGAACGACGGAGAAACAACCCGTTATGCCCTGATTTATCGATTGGCGGTTTCAACCCCGTTGACGTTCGCGGTGGGCCTGTTTGGAGGCCTCTGGCTGTTTGCCAGATAATGAGAACTGAAGCCACTTTAGCATCTGTGCACAATGCGGTTCAGGCTTAAAAATCGTAAGACTTTAAGGATCGGTGGCAAAAAGAAGGAGGGGCTCGAATGGTCGCGAGTGTGGATTCATTTGAGCCGTGAACGGCGTTCATCCAGGCCAATTCTCGCAGGAACAAGAACTCGCCTCGGAGAGGCGAGCGACTTTGCCTGAACGGCTCCTCTCATGTGCGAGCCTTGGGGAGCTTCGGGCCGGGCTGTTGTTCTGCCAGACCCTCAAAAAGGCTCTTTCGAGCCGTGAGCTGCGTTCACCCAGGCCAATCCTTGCAGGAACAAGAACTCGCCTCGGAGAGGCGAGCGACTTTGCCTGAATACGCCCCTCCTGGGCCTTCTGCCCGGAAGATAGCCAGGTGCCGATTGTTGACGGAATTCCGCTGAATGCGTACCAAGATTCTTATTTCCGGACGACATAGATACAGACCGTCGTGATGAGCCGAGTAAGGTTGGTTCAAAATCTGGTTTCCTGAATGTTGCCTGGCCGATCGCATGGATTGGATAATCCTCGATTACCCGTCTATTGATTGTTATCATTCTATTAGATTTTTTAATTCAACGTCGCAGGGATGCGTTCCTCACGTTACCAAGGCGACAGGATCTTGTATCTCCAGCGTGGCATTCTGGTTGCCCTGACTCTGCTGCTTTCTGTGCTTGCTTCATCAAGCCATGGCCAGTCTACATCCCCAACCGGCCACCCGGCTCGCGAGACCTCTGGGCCTGTTTCTCTGGTCTGGTTGCAAAGCCAGCCGGCCAAGCTGGATTCCGCAGGTGTGGCCGAGCTACTGAAACGGATTTTTGACGAGGAGACCGCCCGGTCGATTGTCATCCCTCCGGCCAAGAACGGTGTTCATGCATTTCTCTTCACGCGAGGAGAAATCATTTTCGGGATCATCGTCTCGGATCAGCCTTACTTTGTAGGGGCCGACCGAGAGAAAGCGATCGAAACGTTTCGGGGACCGGTTCGCAAGTTGATTGAGGCTCATCAATCGTGGGTCTCGATTGATGTTTTTGAACCCGAAGATGCCCCCAAGGAACTGGTGGACCCAGTTCTCGGCAAGGTGGCCGCTGCGCTTCTGGATGAGCGTGCGTTGCTACTTTACGCCCCTCACCGGGATCTAGCGACCATCCCTGATAAAACCACGCGGGCCCGGCTTGCCGGCCTGCGGCCGATGGAGGTGCTGGCGCCGAACCGGCCTGTGCCTGTGGTCAAGATTGATATCAACGACCCGGAAATCAAAGCCGCGCAAGACGAATCTCGCAAGCAATGGCCAGACTTTGTTTCAGCCTGGGAGAAGCGGGACGATTCCCAGCGATTCTTTGTGAAAACGGCGTTTGTGGAGGGGGATCAGACCGAACACATGTGGATTCTCGTTCATGCCCTGACCCGCGAAAAAGCCGAGGGAACGCTGGATAACGACCCAGAATCGGTTCAGGGGGTTCGTGCGGGCGATCAACTTTCGGTGCCGGTTTCTGCCGTTGAGGACTGGCTGTATCGGGATGCCGAAGGCAAGACCGTGGGAGGCTTCACGACCAAGGTTCTTGAAAAACGAGACAAGCAAGGGCCGCCCAAGCCGCCCTGATGACCGTGATCCAAGCCGGAACCGTCTAGTGAGCAGGGTGGTTCTCCCGCTATAGTAGAGGCATCAATGTCTCCTGTACCAGAGCCGGTGCGACTGACCCGGCACGGGTGACTCCGTACATGGCAATCGAACGTCCATGAGCATTCTCGTCGACAAGCACACTCGGTTGATTTGCCAGGGCATCACAGGCAAGGCTGGGCATTTCCACGCTGAGCAGTGCAAAGCCTATGGGACCAAACTGGTCGGTGGTGTTACCCCCGGTAAGGGTGGAACATCCACGCTGGACGTACCGGTGTTTGATACCTGCGATGACGCCGTAAAGTCTACAGGCGCCAACGCAACCATGATCTTCGTCCCGCCGCCATTCGCGGCCGACTCCATCCTAGAGGCGGCCGATGCAGGTATCCCTCTGATCATCGCCATCACCGAAGGGATTCCGGTCCTGGACATGGCGCGGGCGGTGGCCTACCTCAAAAGCCACCATCCCCACGTTCGGCTGATCGGCCCGAACTGCCCAGGTGTGATCACCCCCGGACAGTGCAAGATTGGCATCATGCCCGGTTACATTCACACACCAGGGCGGGTTGGCGTTGTCAGCCGCTCTGGCACCCTGACCTATGAAGCGGTTTGGCAGTTGACCAGTCTTGGAATTGGGCAAAGCACCTGCGTGGGCATTGGTGGCGATCCGGTCAACGGCACCAGCTTTGTGGACGTGCTTCGGATGTTCCAGGCCGATCCAGACACCGATGCCGTGATGATGATGGGTGAAATTGGTGGAAACGCAGAGGAACAGGCCGCGGCCTTGAAGTCTTCTGGTGAGTTCACCAAGCCCATCGCGGCATTTATTGCGGGTCAGACCGCACCTCCCGGAAAGCGGATGGGGCACGCTGGCGCCATCATTTCTGGTGGGTCTGGTAAGGCCGAAGATAAGATTGCTGCCCTTGAAGGGGCTGGAATTCGTGTAGCCAAGAGCCCTGCCGATATGGGAATTACCCTTCAGCAAGCCTTGAAGGGTCATTGAATTCAGGCCTGGCAATGACCGTTGTTGCCAGGCTTTGCAGGCCATTGTGGTTCTCTGGGATCCGTTGGTCTTTTCCGAAGGCTGTTGAACTATGGCCGACACACCCGACCCGACGAATCCATGGACCACCAAGGATCGTCGGGTTGTTTATGAAAACCCGTGGATACGTGTTCGTGAAGATCAGGTGATTCGCCCCGATGGCGAGCCTGGGATTTACGGAGTGGTCCACTTCAAAAATCGAGCAGTGGGCGTGTTACCGGTCGAGCCAGATGGCAGCATCTGGCTTGTCGGTCAGCATCGCTACCCACTCGATCTCTATTCCTGGGAAATTCCGGAAGGGGGCTGTCCGGAAGGTGAAAGCCCAGAGGATTGTGCGCGACGGGAACTCCAGGAAGAGACCGGACTGGTTGCCGGAAAGCTGGAACCAATTCTCAACGCTCACCTGTCCAACTCGGTCAGTGATGAGTGGGGCGTGATTTATCGGGCAACCGATTTAACGTCCGGCCCTGCCCGCCCCGAGGGCTGCGAGCAATTGCAGGTCAAGCGTGTGGCCTTTGCTGAAGCTTTGGGGCTGGTCCGACGCGGTGAGATTACAGACTCTTTGTCTGTGATGGCTATCCTGAACGAGGCCGCGGACCGTGCCGACCGCGCAAGACCGAGCTGGTCTCGCCCGCTCATTCTGCAATTGCTAGAAGGCGAACTGGCGATTGCGCAATTGCCTGCCGATGCCGAGGCACCAGAATGGGCCACGGGGCTACCGCTGGCCGCAACGCTTCGAGACTCTGAAGAGTTGACGATTGTGGCGCCGGCAACCTGCTTCCCTGACCACGTGGAACGAGAGTCGGGCTGGCGGGTGTATCGGATTGAAGGGCCCTTTGATCTGGATGAGTTCGGTGTCCTCGCTTCACTCACCAGCTATCTGGCTGAAGCGGAGATTGCCATCTTCACGCTCTCCAGCTACTCCTCGGACTTGCTGCTTGTGAGAGATTCTCACATGGCACACGCAACCGACGTCTTGCGCAAGGCTGGACATACCGTTCTGCTGCCGGAACTTCAATGACCGGACAGATCATTGGGGCAAAAAAAGTCTCCCGGCCCTTCGGTCAAACCGAAGAGCTGGGAGTTCTTGATTTCACTACGGCCAGAACGCGAAATACCGGTTAACGGCGTGTGTCTGGGTAGGTGGCAGGAGATTCAGGCACGATGTTGGGATCTCGCTGGGTATACACCCAGATGAGGTTCAGCGTGAGCGCCAGGAAGGTCAGCAAGATCATGGCTTTCACGAACTGGGCCATGAACGAAAAGACCTGATTTAACACGGTCAGCCCAGCCATCAGGTGGTGGATATCGTCCCCCTGGGTGGTCACGATCTGGTGGAAGGCGTGTCCCGCCCGACCGCACCAAGCCCCAACCGCCATGAACAGCACCGCAATTCCGAGCAGGAACATCGGGAGTGTCAGGAGTTGCAAATTCTCCATGTGCCCCTCACGCCAGACCCAGATCGCATGCATGATCAAATAGATCAGAATGAGTGAGCCCAGCGACATCATTGGCGCTCCCACCCATCGCAACGAGTTGGAGAGTTGAGAAACCACGCGTTCCTGGGAAGGCGTGAATTCATACTCATCGGCATGACTCACGTAGCGGTCCTCAGCGCGAGCTGGATAACGTTCAGAACTCATGAATAAACCCTTATGGGAAAAAATGAATTGTAGGGCAATCGAAGCGTAACCCAGTGAGCGGGCCTGAGTCGATTTGGATTTACTGAATCTCGAACGCGGAACCAAAGAGTGCTTTGACCGCTTCCAGCAGACGAGATTTCTCGGCCTCGGTCAGAGTTCCGCCAATCGCAAAGCGGGCCCCATCGAAGGTCAGTGCCGATTTCGGCTGGGTGCCCAGCAGTTTCAGAACATCAACGGCTTTACCAATCCAGTTGGGAGCCGTGGCACGTGGATCTACCGTCAGTTCGACGACGGTTTTGTCTCCGTATGCGGCTGCCACATCCGCGAGAAGGACCTTCTTGATTTCTTCGCTGGGCACCACTGCGGAAACGTGGACCCGACCATCTGCAAGTCGTTCAACGAGCAATCGGCTGTTCACCACGGAAGCCGGGGGATTGATCGGCGTTGGTGGCGGCACCACGGTTCCCCCTGGAGCGGCCGGCAGGGCGGCGGCCGGCGGATTGACCGGAATCACTGGTACGGGCAACACTTCGGCGGCGGCCGGCTGGGCTGGGCTAACAGGCGCAATTACCGGCTGAGCTGGAGGAATGGGGGCGGCGACTGGCTGGGATGAAACGGGTTCCTCTCGGCTCATGGGAGCGGGAGCCGTACCGGTTCCAATCGCAGAGTCCGGCATTCGAGCCTGTGTCGGGTTCGTTCGGACTTCCGCGTTGCGGGCTCCATTCCGAGCCTCAACCGGCAGTTCTTCCGGCTCAGCCAGATCGAGTTCCTCACGATCGTAGCGAATTGGCTCGATCATGGTCTCGCTGGGAGCGCATGACTTGATCGAGTAAAGGAACAGCATGGCCGTGGCAATTGCGGGCAAAACCCACCAGAGCCAGACCGATTCATCGGCAGGCGCTGGCATTGCGACCTCGTGTCGCTCACGCACGATGTCACGCCTGGGAGTTTCGTAGGCCCGAACGGTCTCACGAGCAACTGGTTCCTGAGCCCGAACAGGTTCAGCGTGGCGGACCGGCTCGTCATGCGCAATCACGGTGCGAGTGATTGGAGCGGCCGGGTTGAGGTGGACATTCTCGACCTGGTGAGCAGGCCCAGATTCATGAACGGTCTCCGTGGGCTTACCGGTATGAACCACCCTCACGTGAACGTCTTCGGCTACACGGCCAGAGCCCGCGGGAGCGATGATTCGGCCGAGTTGTGCCTGATGCTCAGCATCGGTCAGGCTCTGGGAGTGGGTTTTGATGTACTCGGTGACCTCGTTGGGCAGCCTATCTGATATCCGACCAGCGGGAGCCAGAACGCTGAAAACCCGAGGTAGCAAAAACCCAGCCGCTCCGGCGGCTGTTGCCTCTGGAATGCCAGCCTTCGTGGCCAGCGATTGGAGTGCGCTCTTGCCACCCAGAGCGATCTCCACTTCTTTCGCGGAGAGAGCCGAGCGGTCTCGCCCTGCCAGAACTCTGTCAGCAACCGGCCCCAAGCCTGCGCTCTTCAGTCGTGCCACAAGTCCTGAGATACCACCCGTTTTCGGGTCCACAATTTGAGTAAGCAATAAAGAAAGAAACGATTGAACCTTGTCTTGTAACCCAAGTCGTTGATCGACCTGTGAGACCACATCCTCAAACAATGCCATGGTGCTGCCCCTGGTAAGTTAAACGAAGTCCGCTTATCCACCAAAGGCCTCAGTTAGAGGCAAGTGGATCGACTCACGGAGACGTGTCGCGGACCGGCACGCGAGGCCCCAGCCGTCAAGGTTGGAAACCACGAGCGAGATTACTCAGTTTACCCTGTTGATTTCTTCCGGAGTATTCACCGTAGGTCGAAAATTTTAACGCGCCACAACGACCGTCTGTTGAACGAGCCCTGGGAATTTAGAATACAAGCGCTAAGCGGATACGCTTTGGTGAGGTCCAGACCACCGATCTCCAAGAATTTGAAGCGTTTCCACCTCGGCCAGCACACCTCAATAGCACCCATGCAAAACCGGGGTCTTTGGGGCTCAAAACCATGAACGTTGGCATTCCGCACAATGATACGTTTGCTTGCCTGAATCTGGAGCCCGCAAAGCGGTGCGGAATAGCCGATCGCGGTTCAAATTTGCGTTACGAACGACTTGGCACAGTAATTCAATAGAAATCCACGCGCTAGTGCTTCGGGCGATTATTCAGGAAGGAGATCCACTCACTGATCCCTGCTTGCCGGACGGTATTTTGGATCAATTCTGGGCCAACCCACGGCTGCGACCTAGAATTTGTGCCCTTGGGAAATTCTTTCCAGGGCAAACGGAGTCGCTTTTCGCAACTGCGTCATGCGTGACCACGTTGCCTTCCGGGATGCTGTACCGCTCTTGCAAATAGGCGACCAGCAATTTCGTGGCTTCCACCTGGCTCTCGCTGGCTTTACCTTCGTCAAAGTTTCCAATCAGGCAGATTCCAATCCCATATTCGTTGATATCGTTAACACGGCTATCACGGCAATGCTGTCCACCTTTTTGCTCAGCCCAGCGCGCTGCAACTTCAATTCGACCGTCTCCCGAACCGGTACCATTTCCAACAACAAAGTGATAACCGCAGCCCATCGTGCCCAGCCGTTCCCGGTGGTCGGCATCAATTTCGCCCAGCGAACCGGAGGGCTGGGAACTATGATGCAAAACGATGTACCGCCAGGGTCGATCTGCACGCGGGGGGGTAAACAGATCGTCGGGATCATTCACAAAGGTTTGCAGGTTCCGGCGAGACTGTCCGGCTTTGGCGGGCGAGAGCAGGCTTTTGCGAGATTTCTGGGAGGTTCGCGAGGGGGGAGCAAGAACCGGTTCCTCCAGGTTTTCGGGAGGCAGGGTGTAAGTATCTGAAGCTGGCGCTTCGGGAGTGACAATTCCTGCCCGTGAGGTGTTACTGTCAATTCTTGGGCGGCTCAGTTCCCTGCTCGATGTGGTGTTACCCGGCCGAACAAACTCGGGCTCGGCTGGAATCGCTTTGGTGCGTGCCGCACCTGGGCCTGTTGTGCCTTTGGGCGGAGAGACCGGCTGGAGATCGGTTGGCTCTTCATCGGCGTTCGAGCCAAATCCGAACGGTGTGGGGGCCGGCGATGCACCGCTTGGCGAACTCTGATAATTGGGCTGGCTCTGAACCGCGCTTGGCGAGCTGACGATGGTTCCACAATCACCGGAAGGGCAATCGGCAGAACTGGATCGTGTTGAGTAAATTGGGCGATATGCGTTTCGGCGGTTACTGCATCCGGCTAGCAATGCCAGCCCAAACAGCAAGAAACTCATGAGAACCAGAGATCGGCATGCGCGAACGCCGATCGAGGCCTGTAATGCAGGCACCATCTTCTAACTCTCCCGGAAGACCAAGCTCTACAAGGCGTTCAAGCCCTACAGCACGATCGACAAAAGCAATTGAAGTGCCAGAACCAAAGGAATGGCCGGCGAATCAATAGTCATTGATTTTGATTTCGTCTCAAGTCTACATGCTTTCTGGACGAATGCCGGACGACCTTCAAATTATTTCCATTTTTTTTCAAGTTCAGCGCACGTCCTGGCGACACCGACTTTGTAGGAACTGCTTTCCGGCAACATCCCGTCGCTGCAATCCTTTCAAGCGGCCAATCGGACTTCGCAACCGCTGTTGGAACTCGCCTGGCTGGGCCTGAAGGCCCGTTCTTCAAGCAGAGCCGCGAACGGAAGTGAGCGACCCACTCAGGAAGACGCCGAAGGGCCGTGAACACCAGGTTCTTCGCCGGCGAGAAAGATCAAAACGCAACGTCCTTGAACCTTGTGTTGCTGGTCCTGATCTTTCCAGGAGAGTGG